>DASVDF010000026.1:0-67269 GCA_036381215.1 Woeseiaceae bacterium
GGCTACTCCGGGTGGATCCGGGGCGACCTGCCGTACGCGCGCATCGCATGGGTCGGGCCCGCCGCCGACGGCCTGCGGATCTTTGCCGCCGGCAGGAAAGGCGTCGTCGCGCTGTGGCTGCACACGGACGGCAAGCGTTGGCCGGGCCGCTATGTCGACGAGGATCGGGACGTCGCGTTCAAAGCCCGTCGCCTGGACGACTGATCACCCGCGTCACCGTCCCGCATCCGGTCGAGGCGCGTTCGCGCTCTCGTTCTCCTGCCCCGCGCTCCAGCCAGTCATCGCCGCCGAATGGCAAGAGTGCGCAAGGGAACCGTTGTGCGCTGCCTGCCGGGCGAGGTCAGCATTGACGACCACCGGGCTCGGTCGCCGCAGATTCCTCGTTCCTGTCGGGTGAGTGGAATTCGACGGCGAGCGGAACGGGCGCCAGTGCGGTGAGGAAATCGCGCGCGTCGAAGAGCGCGCCTGCCGTTGTGACGCCGGTGTGCTGCACGCGCCCGTCGAGGATCCTCTCCACGGCTTCCGCTACGAGCGGCGCCGTGATCGCGTAGATGTCACGGCCCCGCGCGATCGCACGGCGCTCGGTGGCTCCGCTGCGCACGCGAACCTCCATCAGGAACGTCTGGAGCGAACGGCCGCTGTCATCAGCGGCGCTCGGCGGCGGCGTGTGCCGGTCGTGCAGGTCGCGCAAGGGCGCGAGATTGAGGTACGTGCTGATCCGGCGCGCGGTGAAATGCTGCGCCAGCGTGACGATCTCCGAGAGCGGCACGGGCCGGACGTCCTGCTCGCCGAACGGTGCCGGAAAGCGCCACCGGCGCACGCGGGTGTCGGCGAGCGGAACCAGCTCGCCGTTTGCCACGACGAGACGCGGCCCGGTGTTGCGCTCACCGGTCCGTCGCGTGCCGGGCGTCGGCCACCAGCGGTCCAGGGCGATGGCGACCTCGATGTCGTCCACCGACTGCCGCTCGTCCGCGACCGCGGTTGCGAGGAGGTCGGCAAGCCCGCCGTAGAATGCCATCGCGGGCAGCACGATGCGCTGGCTCGTGCGCGCTGCGTCGGCGAAGCGCTCGCGGACATCGAGCACCGCCCGCTGCTCCGCCGCCACATCGACGTAGTGAGCGTCGTTCTGCAATGCCGCCGCGACAACGGTCGCGGCCGTGTCGAGAAACGGCCCGGCGCAGTTGACGACGGCGGCGGCACCCACGAAGGCGCGGTTCAGGGACGCCGGCTCATCGAGGCTGCCCAGCTGCCAGCTGACCTGCCCGCGGCAGCCGCCGGCCAGCGCCGCCAGCTTTTCGCCGTTCCTCGCGACCAGCCGCAGCGAGTAACCACGCTGCAGCAGTTCCTGTACGACGAAGCGACCCGTATGGCCGGTCGCGCCGTAGACGGCCACGACGTTTCCGGCTTCAGGCATGGCGACGATCTCCATGCCACAGGGCCAGCGCCTCGGCCGCGATCACGTCCGGCAGCTCCTCGGGCCAGAACAGCTTGCGCCCCGCGAGACGGCGCACGCCGAGCGAATTTCCGAAAGCCCGGTCGAGAAAGTCCGGGCTCGCCGGCGAGAAGATGTCGTCCTCGGTACCCCAGACGATGCGCACCGGGCCCGCGAAGCGCTGCAACGCCGGCGCGATGCCGAGCAGCGGATTCCGCTGCAGCGCAATGGCGTAGGCGTGCGTCTGTGACTTGCGCCGGGGCGAGTCGATTAGCGGCGCGAAATAGGTTTCGACGGCGGCGTCCGTCGGATGCGCCGGGTCGCTGTAACACATGCCTCCGATGCCCTCCGCAGAGCGTGCCAGCACCGGGTCGGCGCGCCACGGCGCCAGCCATCGGTCGACGAACTCGCCGCGCTGCGCGAGCTCGATCACCGGTTCGAGGGCGGGCGGCGGGCTGTCGTTCTCCGCGTCGCAGTTAGTGAGCAACAGCGAACGGACGCGTCCCGGATGATGCGCCACGAGGAGCTGTGCGGCCTGGCCACCGCTGTCGTTCGCGATCACGTCGGCGGCCGGCACTGCCAGCGCGTCGAGCAGCGCGACCAGCATCTCCACTTGCGCTTCCGGCGCGCAGCTCTGGCCGTCGGCGGGCTCGGTGTAGCCGAGGCCGAGGAAATCGGGGGCAATGCAGCGGCGGTATGGCGCCAGCCGCTCGATGGCGCCCCGCCATTGGAATCCGTTCAGCGGAAAGCCGTGCAGGAATAGTGCGGCGGATCCCTGGCCGCGTTCGAGGTACGCGATCCTGCCTTGCGGAAGCGGCTGGAACCGGCGCTCGCGAT
This sequence comes from Woeseiaceae bacterium, assembly GCA_036381215.1. GTDB lineage: Bacteria > Pseudomonadota > Gammaproteobacteria > Steroidobacterales > Woeseiaceae > IDS-8. The sequence goes on from DASVDF010000026.1 coordinate 2,270, forward strand.
GGAAGGCCGCGGCATCCAGCGGTCGAGCGGCGATCGCCGACCGGCGCGACACCTGAGGTGCGCAGGCGGCCAGTGTGCTGGCCGTCGCAATCCCGGCCGCGATCTCGAGGAACTCTCGTCGATGCATCCCGATCTCCGTGCACAAAAATGCGGGTGGCGGATCATCGGGCAGCGCGCGTCATGGCGGCAATAACCTGCGGGGTCATGAGTCCATGACCCCGGAGGTCATGGACCCCGATCGGAGCGACCTGCACAATGCGCCCATGTCCGGCAATCTTCGCCTGCACGAAAGGCCGTTCGCGCACGCGGGCTCGCTGTTGCGGGACTGGCGCGCGGCGCGGCGCATGAGCCAGCTCGACCTGGCGCTGGAAGCAAACGTTTCCCCGCGCCATCTCAGCTACCTGGAAACGGGGCGCTCGCAGCCCGGCCGCGACCTGGTCGCGCGGCTCGCCGACGCACTCGACATGCCGCTCAGGGAGCGCAATGCGCTGCTCGTCGCGGCCGGGTACGCGCCGGAGTACCGCGAAAGCGCGCTCGATACGGCTCGCATGGGGCCGGTGCGCAAGGCGATCGAATTCATCATCAGGCACCAGGAGCCCTATCCCGCGTTCGTCATGAATCGGCACTGGGACGTGCTCATGGTCAACGGCGCGCTGGAACGCGTCTTTTACGCGCTGCGCGGCGGCCCGCCCTTGCACACGAACATCATGCGCCAGGTGTTCGATCCGCGTGACATGCGGCCGTTCCTTCGCAACTGGGAGGAGGTCGCGGGCGATCTCATTCGCCACCTGCACGATGAGGTCGCCGCGGCGCCCACCGACGCGGTCGCAAAGGGCCTGCTCGACGAAGTGCTCGCCTTGCCCGACGTGCCGGCAAAATGGCGCCGGCGCGACCTCGACGCCGCCCCCGTGCCGCTGCTCACAACAGTGTTCGGCAACGGCGATCTCGAGCTGCGCTTTTTTTCCACCTTCACGACATTCGGCACGCCGCACGACATCACGTTGGACGAGCTGCGCATCGAGTGCATGTTCCCGGCGGACGACGAAACCGCGGCGCTGTGCAGGCGGTTGTCCCGGCGGTAAAAGGAGCTCGCCCCCTGGCGACTGCCGCCAGGATTGGCGTCGTTCATCCGTCGAACGGTGCGTTCAGCAGGTAATCCACCGTCGACGGAGCTTCGTACCCGGGGGCGAAGCGTTCTCCGAAATCGTGCGCGCGCGACAAGCTCGTGCGACGAGAGCGGCGCGTTGCTGACCGCCGGAGTCAGCTATCGCTTCTGATCATGAACGCCACCGCGCCAGATGCGGACGGGGTGCGCTCACGATGTGGAACCGCGACGGCGACGCGCTTGTGAGCGCGAATGCCGCTCCCTAGTATCTGGCGAGGAAACGTCAGATAGCGTGGGCGCAAACCATGCCGGCACTGCTGCGGAAAAGCTTCTGGGGCGCCCTGTGCGCCGTGTTCCTGTCCACGGCCGCACTGGCCGCCGCGGACGTCACGGACGAAAGGATGCTGGCGGACGCCGGCGACGGGCACAACTGGCTCCGCAAGAGCGGCAACGCCCGCGCACAGTATTTCAGTGCGCTCGACGAGATCGACGACGGCAACGTCGGCAAGCTCGGCGTGGCCTGGATGACTACGCTGCCGGTAACCGACGGTATCGCCGGCACGCCCATCGTGGTCGACGGCACGATCTATGTCGGCGTTGCGTATTCGATCGTGTTTGCGCTCGATGCGAAAACAGGACGCATCCGCTGGAGTCACGATCCGGGCGTCAGGAGCTCGCTGGCCGAGGGAGGGTCGTCGTGGATCGCGCGCGCGAACCGTGGCGTGGCCGTGGGTGACGGCAAGGTGTTCGTCGCCACCGCCGACTGTCGCCTGATCGCCATCGACGGCGCCACCGGCAAGGAATCCTGGAGCCAGACGACCTGCGACCCCGAGCTCGGCTATGCGATTTCGGACTCGCCGTACTACGGGGGCGGCAAGGTGTTCGTTGGCAACGCCGGCTCGGAATCGGGTGAGAAGAACCGCGGATATGTCTCCGCCTACGACGCGAAGTCCGGCGATTTCCTCTGGCGCTTCTATACCGTGCCGAGCGCCGATCCGGCCGAGAACACGACGCCCGCCATGAAGATGGCCGCAAAGACCTGGACCGGCGATGCGCTGGAGAAGTTCGGGGGCGGCGGCAGCAACTGGAACGGGATGACTTACGACCCCGAGACCCGTCTGCTGTACTTCGGCACCGCGGGTGCGCTGCCTTACGTCTACGAGCGGCGGCTTCCGGAAGGCGGAGACGCTTTGTTCACTTCCTCGGTGATCGCCCTCGATGCCGACAACGGCGAGTACGTCTGGCATTACCAGACGGTCCCGGAGGACAGCTGGGATTACAACGCCACGATGAACATCGCGCTGGCGGATCTCGTCTTCGACGGCAAGCCGCGAAGGACGCTGCTGATCGCGCCGAAGAACGGCTTCCAGTACGTCCTCGACAGGGCGACCGGCGAGTTGCTGGCCGCCGGCAAGTACGCGAAGGTGACATGGGCCTCGGAGATCAATCTCGAGACGGGTCGTCCGGTCCTCGACCGCCAGGCCGAATACTGGCGCGGGAAACCCGGTACGAAGTCCCTCGTGTGGCCGAACATGTGGGGTGCGCACAGCTGGAATCCGATGGCGTTCAGTCCGCGGACGGGGCTGCTGTACATTCCGGTGATCGATATTCCGAGCGAGGTGAGCTGGCAGGGCGACGGCGAGTTCACTGATACGCTGGTGAAAGTGACCGAGGTGGACGGCAAGCCCTTCGACCCCGGTAAGCTGGTGGCCTACGATCCGGTATCGCAACAGGTTCGCTGGACAGTGCCTCATGAGCTGCCGTTCAACGGAGGTGTGCTCGCGACGGCGGGCAACCTCGTATTCCAGGGCGATGCGTTCGGGACATTCTCCGCCTACCGGGCGAGCACGGGAGAGGAGCTCTGGTCGATCGACACCGGCTCGACCATCAGCGCCGCACCCGCGAGTTACCTGCAGGACGGCGTGCAGTACATCCTGCTGCCCGCCGGCGCCGGCGGCGGATTGCAGTACGCCTACCCGGAGCTGCACGCGGTCGACCGGGCGCAAGGCCCGACCCGCCTGCTCGCGTTCAGCCTCGAAGGGGACAAGGACGTGCCGATGCCGAGGTTCGGCATCGCGAAGCTGCCGGAGCAGCCGGCGCTCGCAGCGACGCAGGCACAGATCGAGCAGGGACACGAGCTGTACGCGAGCCATTGTTCGGGCTGTCATGGCAAGGATGTGGTCGCCCGGTACGGCGGGTCCGTGCCCGACCTGCGCTACGCGGACGCCGAAACGCATGCGACGTGGCAGGCGATCGTCATCGGCGGGGCACGCCGGCAAAACGGCATGCCCATGCAGAAGCTGAGCATCGAAGAATCGGAGGCGATCCGTGCCTACGTGCTGTCCCTGTCCGAGGAGCTTCGCCGGCGTCAGTGACGCGTGCCCGGCTGCGGTCGCGGACGCCCGGGCCGCGCGTCGGCTCCGGGTTCCGGGGCGATCCCAAAACTCACACCTGGCACGGGCTGAGCAACAGGTCGGGCAGCCACTGCGCGAAGATGACGAGCGCGGACAAAGCGCTCAGCAGCATGCCGATGAAGCCGACGAAGCGCGAGCGACCGCGCTCGCCGCCGGAATCGTCCGGCCAGCCGCCGCCGGCGCGGCGCCAGTGCCGCGCGGCCAGCAGGCCGAAGCCTGCCGCGAGCAGCAGCGCCGCGAGCGCGGTCAGGTGCAGGGCAATCAAGCCGCTCTGCGCGCCGCACGCCCACGGCACGATCAGGTACTTCGCCTGCTGGCTCGCGAGCACGGCCGCCGGTCCGCCGAACAGCGTCAGCACCTGGAGAGCGTCCTCCCGGCGCGGTGCTCCGCTGTGCCCGACCTCCGACATCGCATCGCCTCTTGTTTCTAGAACACCCGCGGGCCGAGGTACACCATCGCGTACACGGGCACCCAGGTCAGCGACAGGAAGAACTGGTAGAGCGCCGATTCCTCCACATCCGTGTAGTGCTTCTGCTCCACGTCCCGCCTGAACATCATGGTCGTGATCACGGCGCTCTCGACGAGATCGACGACCAGCAGCGTGGCATGCATGCCGACCAGGATCCAGGCGACTGATCCATAGGCGTACTGGTCCCAGCGCACGTTGAGCGCGTCGAACTCGAACCCGCGCAGAACGACGGCGACGACCGACAGCAGCACCGCGATCGAGAGGAACAGCCGCACGCCGCGCAGGTCGAGGGCGTGCGCCGCGCGGCGCGCGAACGCCATCGGCAGGATCGTGACCAGCAGCACGGCCAGGTTGATCGACGGCACGAGGAGGTCGGGAAGCGGCACCGGCGCTGGCGGCCATTCGGTGAAACTCCGCCGCAGGTACACGTAGCAGACGAGCAGCACGGCGAGCGTCGTGCCTTCGATGAGCATGAAGCCGGCCGTCGCCCACCACGTGAGGCCGCGATAGCCGAACATCGTCCGCGGCAACGAAGCCGCGTCGATTGTCAGCCCCTCGGCGCCGGCATCGCTCATGCGGCCTCCGGCGACGTGCCGGTCTCTTCGCGCTTGCCCCGGGGCCAGCCCCATGCGACGAGTGGCGGCAGCAGGAGAAGCATGCCGACGACGAAGCCCCAGGGCGTGAACACGGAACCGATGAAAGTGACGCCGACGGCCAGTGCGGTTACGAATGGCCAGATCGTCGGGCCGGGCGGCTCGTTGCAGCTGTCCGGCCGCGCATCGAGCGCCGTCGTGACGAGCATCTCGCGGCTCCCGGTGGCCAGTCCCGTCACGCGCGGCAGCTCCTCCGGGCGGCTCCAGGCGGGAGAGCGGCCGTCCACGCCCGGCAACGGATGGAAGTTGTACGGCGGCGGCGGCGATGCCGTGCTCCACTCGAGCGTGTCCGCATCCCACGGATTGTCGGCAGCCCGCTCACCGCTCCCGAGGCTCATCACCACGTTCAGCACGAACAGCGCGACGCCGAGCGCGAGCACGAGCGCGCCGGCCGTCGCCAGCAGGTTCAGGTCGCCCCACTCGAGCGCTTCGCGGTAGGTGTACACCCGGCGCGGCATGCCCATCAACCCGAGGATGTGCATGGGGAAGAACGTGAGATTGAATCCGGCGAACAGCAGCCAGAAGTTCCAGCGTCCGAGGCGCTCTGAAAGCATGCGGCCGGTCACCTTCGGGTACCAGTAATAGATGGCCGCGAACAGCGGGAACACGGCGCCGCCGATGAGCACGTAATGGAAGTGCGCGACCACGAAGTACGTGTCGTGCACCTGCAGGTCGAACGGGATCGCCGCGACCATGACGCCCGTGAGGCCGCCGAGCACGAACAGCACCAGGAAACCGAGCACGAACAGCAGCGGAGTGCGGAACACCGGCCGCCCGGTCCAGATCGTCGCGATCCAGCAGAACACCTGGATGCCGCTCGGGAGCGCGATCATCACGCTCGCCGTCGTGTAGAAGCTCGAGCCGTGGTGCGGGATTCCGGTTGCGAGCATGTGGTGCACCCAGAGGGCGAAGCTCAGGAAGCCGGTAATGAGCAGGGCGAACACGAGGATCGTGTAGCCGAACACCGGCCGGCGGGTGAACGCCGGGAGCACCGTCGACACCATCCCGGTGGCCGGCAGGAAGATGATGTACACCTCCGGATGGCCGAAGAACCAGAAGAGGTGCTGCCACAGCAGCGCGTCGCCGCCGGTCGCCGGCCGGAAGAAATGCGTGTCCACGAGCCGGTCCAGCGCCAGCATCACGCTCGCCGTGGCGACGGTCGACATCGCGAACAGCACCATGAACGCCGTCACCAGCATCGACCAGACGAACAGCGGGATGCGGTTCAGCGTCATGCCCGGTGCGCGCAGCTTGAACACGGTGACGATGATCTCGACGGCCGCGATGAGCGCCGCGATCTCCGTGAACGTCACCGTCTGCGCCCAGATATCCACGCGCTTGCCCGGCGAGAACAGTGTCTCCGAGAGCGGCGCGTAGCTGAACCAGCCGGTATCCGGACCGCTGCCCGCAAAGAACGACCCCCAGAGAAACAGGCCCCCGATGAGATAAGTCCAGTAGCCGAGCGCGTTCAGCCGCGGGTAGGCCACGTTGCGCGTGCCGACCATGAGCGGCACGAAATACAGCCCGATGGCTTCCATGATCGGCACGGCGAACAGGAACATCATCGTCGTGCCGTGCATGGTGAACATCTGGTTGTAGAGATCCGGGCCGAGGAGGCCGTTGTCGGGCCGCGCGAGCTGCAGCCGCATCGTGAGTGCGCCCGCGCCGCCCAGCGCGAAGAACGCGAGCGCCGTGACGATGTAGCGCTTCGCGATGGATTTGTGATCGACGGAAGCCATCCAGCCGACGAAGCCGCCCCGGCCCGACCACGTGGCCGTCAGCTCCCGGCGCTCCGCGGCCAGCGCGTCCTCACCCGGGCCGCGAAGCACGTCCGTCGTGCTCATTGCAGTCCGTCGAGATAAGCGAACAGCGCCTCGGCGTCGCGCGCAGGGAGGATCATCGCTGGCATGCGCACGCCCGGCTTGATGCCTTGTGGATCGAGGACCCAGGCGCGCCGGTGCGGCGGCGTGTTCGGCAGCGTGCCCGCGGCGAGGCTGCGGCGGCTCGCGAGATGCGTGAGATCCGGTGCCACCCGCCCGCCGGCCGGTGTGCCGCGTATCGTGTGGCACAGCACGCAGGCATTCGCGAGGAACACGCGCTGCCCGACGCGTGCCGCGGCGTCGGCCGGCGCGCGCGCCGGGAGGAGCTGCGCCGCGTACCAGCGCGCGAAGTCGGCCGGCGCCGTCGCGATCACGAGCAGCGCCATGTTCGCGTGCTGGTCGCCGCAGAACTCCGCGCATTGTCCGCGGAACACGCCCGCGTGGTCCGCCTGGATCCACAGCGGGCGCGAGTAGCCCGGGATGAGGTCGCGCTTGCCGTGCAGCCCGGGCACCCAGAACGAATGAATGACGTCCGCGGAGCGCAGCTCGATCTTCACCGGGCGGCCGACCGGAATGTGCAGCTCGTTCGCGGTGGTAAGCCGGCGGCTCGGGTCGGCGTGCTCGTACTCGATCTCCCACCACCACTGGTGCCCGGTCACTTCGATGGTGAGGGCGTCCGGCCGCGCCCGATCGGGCAGATCGGCGAGCGCGCGGCCGGTGCGCATGTCCACGACGACGTTGGTGAGCAGTACGGCGATCGTGAGTGCGAGCGCCGCGGCGACCCAGCGCGCGATGGAGGGATTGGCGGATTGCGGATCGGCGGCACGCCGGCGGTGCAGCGCCGCGTACGCGAGCGCCGCCATGGTGACGGCGAAAACGCTGGCACCCATGCCGAGCAGCCACCCGGACTCGCGTGCGATGAGCTCGGCCTGCGGGCCGCCGGGGTTCAGCGCACTCTGCACGCCGGAACAGCCGCCGGCGGTCGCGGCGAGCGCGGCCGTTGCGAGCTTCCGACACGCCGACACGAGCCGCGATGCCGTCACGATGCACCTTCACGCGCAGGGCCGCGCGGCTGACTGCCGCGCGTCGACCGGCACAGAAGATGCATGGCGCGTGCCAACGAACAGCCCCGAGGATGTTCGACGTGCACCCAGTCCCGCGCCGCGCGCCGCGGTTGATCGCCATGGCCGCGAGCCTGATCGCCGTTCCCCTGCTCAGCGCCGTGGGTGCGGCAGGGGCCTCCGCAAGGGATTTCCTGATCGTCGTTTCCAACGAGTACGACGGCACGCTCAGCCTGATCGACGGAACCACCCGGCAGGTGCTTTCCACGACCGAGGTCGGCAAGCGGCCGCGCGGCATCCAGCCGTCGTCCGACGGGGCCATGCTGTTCGTCGCGCTGAGCGGCTCGCCGCTCGCGCCGCCGGGCACGGATGAAAGCGCGCTGCCGCCGGCCGACAAGGCGGCGGACGGCATCGGCGTGTTCGATCTCGGCAACCGCGAGCTCACGCGCATCATCAAGGGCGTTTCGGACCCCGAGCAACTGGCCGTCGGCCGCGACGGCGCCACTCTGTACGTCGCGAGCGAGGACACCGGGCGCGCGATCGTGCTGGATGTCGCGAGCGGCCGCGTGCTCGCCAGCCTGCCGGTCGGCGGTGAGCCCGAAGGCGTGGGCATCCGACCCGATGGCGCGATTGTCTACGTGACGTCGGAGGAGGATCACCGCGTCACGGTGATCGAAACGGCCACGCAACAGGTCCTGCAGTCGTTCGAGGTCGGCGAGCGGCCGCGAGCCATCGCTTTTGCACCGGACGGACGGCGCGCGTACGTCACCGGCGAGACCGATGGCACGGTCACCGCCGTCGACGCCGTCGAGCACACAGTCATCGAGGCCGTGACCCTCCCCGGCGAAGGGCAGCGCCCCATGGGCGTAGTCGTTTCGCCGGACGGCGAAAGCCTTTATGTGGCGACGGGCCGGGGCGGGCGCGTGTACGCGCTCGATGCGGCTACGCTCGAGGTGCGCGGCTGGCTCGCCGTCGGCGAGCGGCCCTGGGGCATCGCCATCAGCCCGGACGGGCACTGGCTGTTCACGGCGAACGGTCCATCGGACGACGTGTCGGTGATCGACGCCGCGCGGCTTGCCGAGGTGCAGCGCATCCCCGTGGGCGAGCGTCCCTGGGGCGTCGCCGTCGTGCCTTTCGGCGGGCCGTAACGTGCCTCCGCCGATGCGTTGTAAGGATTACATCACCGGCGGTAAAGGCTGCCGCAAGCAGCGGCGATTGTTGCAAGCGCAGAATCGAGGTTCGATCGAGGCGTTTGTGGCAGCCGCCATGCTGGCCGTCGGCACGTCCGTCGCCGTTGCGCAGCCGCCGAACCGGGTGTCGGACGGGGGCCCACGCTACGTGGCCGGGGAGCGCACCGGGATGCGCATCGCGCGGACCGGCGCGGCGGGGCCGCCGGGCGAGTGGTGGCTGCCGGCCCTCGATTTCGCGAACTCGCGATTCAGCGAGCTCGACGAGGTCACGCCGGAGAACGTCAGCCGGCTGGAGGCGGTCTCGACGTGGTCGAGCGGCATCCCGCGGGGACATGAAGGGCAGCCGCTCGTCGTCGGCGACACGCTGTACGTCGTCACGCCATTTCCGAATCGCCTGTATGCATTCGACCTGGGGAAGCCGGGATTCCCGCTCCGCTGGAAGTACGAGCCGTTCCCGGATCCCACGTCGGTCGGCAAGGCGTGCTGCGACGTCGTGAATCGCGGCGCGTCGTATGCGGACGGCAAGGTCGTCTACGCCACGCTCGACGACCACGTCGTAGCCGTGAACGCGAAGACCGGACAGGAGGAATGGAAGACGAAGGTCGGCGACGTGAACAAGGGCGAGACGATGACCATGGCCGCGCTCGTCGTGAAGGACAAGGTCATCGTCGGCAACAGCGGCGCGGAGCTCGGCGTACGCGGCTGGGTCAAGGCACTGGATCTCGAGACCGGGAAGGTGCTCTGGACCGCGTATAACACCGGGCCGGATCGTGACACGCTGATGACGAGCCCCGCTTTCAAGCCGTGGTTCGCCAAGGATCGCGGCAAGGACCTCGGCGCGAAAACCTGGCCCGCGCAGCAATGGCAGCTCGGCGGCAGCACGGTCTGGGGATGGATCTCCTACGATCCGCAAGCCGACCTGATCTATTACGGCACCGGCAACCCGGGCGTGTGGAACCCGCACCTCCGCCCCGGCACGAACAAGTGGTCCGTCTCCCTCATGGCGCGCGACCCCGACGACGGCCAGGCGCGCTGGGCGTTCCAGATCGTTGCCAATGACGCGTGGGACTACGACGAGATCATGGAGAACGTGCTGGTCGACATGCCGTGGCAGGGACGCCAGCGCAAGCTGCTCGTCCACCCGGGCCGGACCGGCTTCCTGTTCGTACTCGACCGGCTCACCGGCGAGCTGCTGTCGGCGAAGAAATTCCATCCGCCGACCAACTGGGCCCGCGCGTTCGACCTCCAGACGGGCGAGGCGCTGGAGAACGACGGCAAGCGGCCCCCGCCGGGCGGCACCGCCTACGACATCTGCCCCGCCTCGACCGGCGCGAAGGAAGTGTTCCCCTCGGCGCTGTCGCCGCGCACCGGGCTTCTCTATATACCGGCGCACAACCTGTGCATGAACTTCGGCGTCATGGAAGCGAATTACATCGAGGGCACGCCTTATCTCGGCGCGGACGTGATCATGTACCCGGGTCCCGGCCGCGGCCGCGGTGCGATCATCGCCTGGGACGTGGCGCAGGAGCGCGAAGCCTGGCGCATCGACGAGAAATACCCGTTGCAGGCCGGCGTGCTGGCGACGGCCGGCGGCCTCGTCTTCTACGGCACTTCAGACGGCTGGTTCAGGGCGGCGGACGCCGCGAGCGGCGAGTTGCTCTGGTCGTTCAAGGTTGCCTCCGGCGTCGTAGGCAATCCGATGACGTTCCGCGGCCCGGACGGCCGGCAATACGTCGCAATCTACTCGGGCATCGGCGGCTGGGTCGGGGCCAACGCTTTCCCGGAGATCTCCGCGGACGATCCGACGGCGGCGCTCGGCACGACCGGCGGCGCGGCCGACCTCAAGAAGGTGACGGCGCCGGGGAGCACGATGTATGTCTTCGCGCTGCCGCAATGACCTGCGCCCGGGCGCGCTCGCCGCGTTCGCGGCGTGCGCGGCGCTGGCGCCGGCTGCCGCGCCGGGTGCGACCGCGCTCCGGGTGTGCGCGGATCCGAACAACCTGCCGTTTTCCGACGCCGGCGGGCACGGCTTCGAGAATGCGCTCGCCGAGCTGGTGGCGGGCGCGCTCGGCCTCGACGGCGTCCGGTACACCTGGCTGCCGCAGCGGCGCGGCTTCGTGCGCAACACGCTCGGCGCCGGCAAATGTGACGTGATCATGGGCGTGCCGGCCGATGACGAGCGGGCGGCGACCACGGCGCCGTATTACCGCTCGACGTACGTGTTCGTCTATCGCGAGGACGCCGGGATCGGCGTCAAGAGCATGGATGATCCGCGGCTCAAGAGCCTGAAGATCGGCGTGCATGCGGTCGGCGACGATTACTCGAGCACGCCGGCGGCCGCCGCGCTGGCGCGCCGCGGCATCGTCGACAACCTCATCGGCTTCAGCATCTACGGCGACTACGGCCGGCCGCATCCGCCGTCGCGCCTGATCGAAGCCGTGGCCGCGGGCGAGATCGACATCGCGATCGCGTGGGGGCCGCTCGCCGGCTACTTCGCGCCGCGGCAGTCGGTGCCGCTCGCCGTCGTGCCGGTCTCGCCGCCGATGGACGGCGACGCGATCCCGTTCGTGTTCGACATCGCCATGGCGACCCGTCATGACGACGATGAGCTCAACGCGGCGCTCGATCGGGTGATCGACGAGCGCGCCGCCGACATCCGCGCGCTGCTCGTGCGCTACGGCGTGCCGTTGGTGGAGCGTGCGCCGCAGGCGGGCGGCGGCAAATCGGACGGCGGCCGATGAATCGCCGCGTGCACCGGCTGCTGGCCTGCCTCGCCCTCTTCGTTGCGTGCATCGCCTGCGAGAGCGGCGATCCTTCCGAGCCGGCGCGCCGCAGCGAGCCGGCGACCACTGCCGCCAAGGCCATCGGCCGCCCGCCGGGGCCGCCGCGCGCGCGCGTTACAGTGAAAAATCCGTTGGCCGGCAAGTTGGCGGCCGCCGTGGAAGGGCGCCGGCTTTTCCTCTGGTACAACTGCTACGGCTGCCACGGCGGGCGCGCCGGCGGCGGCATGGGTCCCAGTCTGCGCGACGCCGTGTGGCTGTACGGCAGCACGGACCAGGACATCTTCAACTCGATCGCCGACGGCCGGCCGCACGGCATGCCCGCGTGGGGCCTGATGCTGCCCGAGGAGCAGATCTGGCAGCTCACCGCGTACATACGCCTGCTCGGCTCGCAGAACGAGCCCGATCCGCCACCGCGCAATCCCGTGCTACCGGACCCGGATGCAGTGAAAAATCAAAACTAATCTCTCGCGGAGTCGGCGCGCCGCCGGCGGCGACGGGGCGGAGCGTCCGACTGGCGGCGGATCAGCCTGTAATCGAGTACCACGTGGCGCGGGCGCTGCGGCCGCCCGGCCTGCCGGTCGCGAATGGCCTCGACGAGCAGGTCGGCGGCCGCGCGGGCGAGCTCCGCGATCGGGATGCGGATGGTGGTGAGCTGCGGCCACACGGCCGTCGCGAGCGGCGTGTCGTCGAAGCCGCAGACGGAAAGATCGGCCGGCACGTCGAGGCCCTGGCGGTGTGCGGCCGCGCTGGCCGCCGCGGCCATGTCGTCGTTGCTGGCGAAGATCGCGGTCGGGCGCGGCTCGGCGTTCAGCAGGTCCTCCGCGGCATCCAGCCCGGAGCGGTAGGTGAAATCGCCTTGCGCCACGAGCTCCTCGTCAAGTGCGATGCCTGAGCTCTCGAGCGCGTCGCGGTAGCCCGCGAGGCGCAGCGCACTCGTCGCGTGGTTCGGGTGGCCGACGATGAAGCCGATCCGCCGATGCCCGAGCGCGATCAGGTGTTCGGTCACATCGCGCGCCGCCTTGTACGCGTCGATACCGACTGCGTACACGCTGTCGCGCACCCGGCTCGAGCTCACGACCACCGCGGGTATCGCGTTGCGCTCCACGAAATCGAGCACGCGATCCGAGTCGGCGAGCGGCGGCGCGATCAGCAGCCCGTCGGCCCCTTCGCCGACGATGCGATCGATCTCCCGCTCCGCCCGTGAGAGCTCGCCGCACTTCTCGATGATGAACTGCGCGTCGTGCTTCCGCGCCTGCTCCAGCCCGCCGAACATGAGCTCGGCGATGAACGCGCTCGGCTTGGCGTACAGGAGCGCGATGTGCATCTGTTTCGCGCCGGCGAGGCGGCGCGCGGCCTCGTTCGGCAGGTAACCGAGCTCCTTGATGGCGGCGTGCACAAGCCGGCGCGTCTCCTCGCGCACTGTCGGTGCGCGGTTGATGACGCGCGACACGGTCATGGACGAGACGCCCGCGTGCCGGGCCACGTCGTCGAGGGTCGGTGCGTTGCGGCGCCGCCGCCTGGTCGGTTCGCTCATCGGGGGGCTGCCGGTCGTGCGCGCTTCAAGGACGCTTTCTCGTTGTCGGGCTGCACCGATTTTCCGCCCGGCGCGACCTCCCGGCCGATTCCCGCCGCCGGCCGGGCTCCGGTAGCTTGTCTGGCGCTAACATGCCACAAGGTGACCTCGTCTTTGCAGGCAATTTCCTGAAAACCAGCCGCCTTCCGTGGCTCTCTTGACAATCCGACCCGATTGGCGGACATTCCGATGTTAGCGCAAACATCGGGCCGGCGCGAGGGCCGCGCGGACCAGGCGACACCGCCGCCGCGCGCCGCGCGGGCTCATCATCGCCATGCAACCCCAGGGGGAAGAGATGAAACGTCCGGCAATTCTCCAACCAGTGGTCACCGGCATGCGGCGCAAGCAGCTGGTTTGCAGCATAAGCTTCCTGTGCGCCGCGTTCGCGACGGCGCTGCCCGGCGGCAACGCCGTGGCGCAGGACGACAACGTTCTCGAGGAAATCGTCGTCAAGGGCTATCGCGGCAGCCTGCAGGATTCGACGAACGCGAAGCGCGACTCGGTCGGCTTCGGCGACGTGATCTTCTCCGACGACATCGGCAAGCTCCCCAGCCAGAACCTCGCCGAATCGCTGAACCGGATCCCGGGCGTCAAGATCGCCCGTGACCACACCGGCGAAGGCCAGCAGATCTCGGTGCGCGGCCTCGGCCCGAGCTTCACGAAGATCGTCCTCAACGGCAACAACATCTCCGTCGCTTCCGACGGCAACCTGACCGGCACGAACTCGAATCGCGAGGTCGATCTCGACATCTTCCCGCCCGAGCTCTTCAGCAGCCTGGTCGTGTCGAAGACGCCGACGGCGTCCCAGCTCGAGGGCGGCACGTCCGGATTCGTCAACCTGCGCACCGTGCGCCCGTTCGATTTCGAGCCGGGTCAGCACCTGCGCATGTCGGCGGAGGGCGCGTACACCGAGATCAACGACGAGATCAGCCCCCGGCTGTCGGCGATCTACTCCAACACCTTCAACGACCGGTTCGGCGTGCTCGTGGGCGTCGTCACTTCGCAGCGTGACTACCGCGTGGACGGCTACGAAACCATCGGTTTTTCGGACGGCTGCGTGGCGGATTACACCGATCCGCCGGCCAACACCAACTCGAACTGCGACACCAGCGGGCCCTGGCTCGGCCGCAACCACTTCATGTACAGCCCGTACGCGACCGCCGACTACGTGGCGGCGCACCCGGAGCTCGGTCTCGCCGTCGGCGACCGGATCGACCCGATCGCGACCTCCGGCCTGACCCGCGACCAGCTGGATCGCGGCATCCTTCCCTACCTCGGCCGCGGCATGTTCACCGTCGGCGAGCGCAACGCCACGAGCGCCCTCGCATCGCTGCAGTACCGGCCGAACGACGCGATGGATTTCGCGCTCGACATCCTGTATGCGGAAACCGATCGCAAGTTCGACCGTCTCGAAGCGATGAACTGGGGCCGCCGCAACTTCCTGCACCTCGGTGCCGCGTGGATTCCCGAGAACTTCACGGTGAACTCCGACCAGGTGGTGACGAGCGGCACGATCTACAACACCCACGCGTGGGTGGGCCAGCGCGCGTACGACGAGGATTTCGACTTCATCAGCTATATGCCGAGCCTCGCCTGGCAGCTCACCGACACCCTGAACATGAACGTGTCGGCCAGCTACACGGATTCGAGCTTCCGGCGCGACGAGCCGTATTTCCTCTTCCTCAGCCCCGGCACCACGGCGCAATTTTCGGGGCTTGGTGACGTGCCGACCTTCGAATACGACCTCGACATCTCCCGGCCGGACATCGGTTGGGAGTGGAACGACGTGCAGGGCGACCAGATCCGGTTCCAGCGCAACTTCCGCGACACGGAGACGCTCGGGTTCCATGTGGACTTCGCCCTGGGCGAGGAGCCGGAGCGCACCGGCCTCCTGTTCGGCGCCGCGTACGACAAGGCCTCGCGTGACCTGACGTTCTTCGGCGGCAGCAACAACGATGCGCTGAAGAACGAATTCTTCTTCCCGTCGGATGCGTACGCCAACATCGGCAACTATCTGATCGCCTCGCCCGTCTCGGACCTCGGAGACGTGTTCGACAACTCGGTCGGCTATTCGGGCATCGCCATGCTCGACGTGGGCCGGTTCATGGACGCGATCAACTACCGTGACTTCGTGCCAACCGAAGCCGGGACCGGCGACCAGTTCGGGCAGGGCGTCGGCGGCATCGAGGAAAAGATGTTCGGCCTGTACATCGAGGCGAACGCAGAGGCCGAGATACTCGGCCAGCCGTTGCGCATGAACGCCGGCGTGCGCTGGGTCGACACGGACCAGACGCTCTCCAGCCTGGCCGGCGATGGCACGGCCGAGACGGACGCGAGCTACGGCAAGTTCCTGCCGTCGTTCAATCTCACCTACGACCTGAACGAATCGTGGAAGCTGCGGGCGAGCACGTCACGCACAATGACCCGCGCCAACCCCGGCGAGATGTACCCGAACTCGGTCTGGACCTCGTCCGGCATCGACACGGCGCGTGCCGGCAACCCCAACCTCCAGCCGTTCGAGTCCATCAACTTCGACATCGGCGGCGAGTACTACTACGGCGAGCTCGGCTACGTGAGCCTGATCTACTTCGAAAAGGAGATCACCGGGTTCACGCGTGACGACACCATCGACGTGCTGTTCCAGGATCTCGGTGCCTTCGGCCTGGATACCTCGAACCTGAGCGAGTCGCAGGAGGACGCGCTCGCGGCTTGCGGCGGGCCGGCAGCGTGCACGGTGCAGCTCAGCACCCGCACCAACGTCCAGGGCGCGGCCACCCTGAAAGGCTTCGAGGGTATCTGGGTGATGCCGCTGGATTTCCTCGTGGAAGGTCTCGGCTTCAACGCCAGCGTGACCAAGATCAACCAGGAGGCAGACGACGAGGCGTCCATCATCACGGGCATCTCCGACTGGACCTACAACTGGACCGGCTACTTCGAGAACGACCTGTTCCAGGCGCGGGTCACTTACTATCACCAGGACGGAGCGATTGCCTCCGGCTTCCAGGGCTATGACGGCTCGAGCGGCTTCCCGGCGCGGCGTATCCGCTCCGACGACCGGACCCAGGTCGACTTCTCGCTCGGCTTCAATCTGCCGTACTTCGACGACGACGTCGACCTCACGCTGACGCTCGACGGCTACAACATCACCAACGAGCCCGTCCGCAGCCTGTTCGAGCACGACGACCTGACGTACGACATCTTCTATCCGGGTGCCACGTACACGCTGGGTCTGCGCGGATCGTTCTGATTTTCCCCCGCCGGGCGGCCGTCTTCGGGCGGCTGCCCTTTTTTATTCCCACACACGCCCCGTTTCGCCCTCCTTTGCAGGGGCGCGCATCGCGCGCGACCGGATAAGCCGTCACCGTCCCCGACCTGTTGCGCACCCCTCTATCCTGAACACAGGACGTCGTCTCATGCGCCGGAGGTCCCCGCGCCCATGTACCTCTTATGGCAATACATCAAGCCCCTGCGCCGCTGGGTCGCCCTGTCGCTCGTGCTGGCCGCGCTCGCGCAGGTCCTCACGCTGATCGATCCCCTGATCTTCGGCCACATCATCGACGAGTACGCGCTGAACCCGCACCACCGCCCGGAAGGCGAGCTGGTGCGCGGCGCCCTCGTGTGGCTGTTGATCGCGGCGGGCATCGCGCTCGCGGCGCGCCTCGCGAGAGCTTTCCAGGATTACGTGCTGGCACTGGTCGTGCAGCGGTTCGGCCTGCAGGTCTTCAACGACGGCCTGCGGCACACCTTGCGGCTTTCCTACCAGGAATTCGAGGAGCACAGCAGCGGCGAGACGATCGGCCTGCTCCAGAAGGTACGCAACGATACCCAGCGCTTCATCAGCACGGCGGTGAACGTGCTGTTCTCCTCGCTGGTCGGCCTCGTGTTCCTGACCTGGTACGCGGTCACGATGCACTGGCTGCTGATCCCGGTGTTCGTGCTGGGCATGCTGCTCCTCGGCGCGATGAGCAGCGTCCTCAGCCGGCGCATGCGCGAGGTACAGCGCGCTGTCGTCCGCGAGACCGCCGGAATGTCCGGGACGATGACCGAGTCCCTGCGCAACATCGAGCTCGTGAAGAGCCTCGGGCTGACGTATCCCGAGATCCGCCGCCTGCAGCGCCAGACGCACCGGATATTCGACCTGGAGATGGACAAGACGCGCAGGGTACGCACCTTGTCCTTCCTCCAGGCCACGCTCATCAATACGCTGCGGCAATCCATCCTTTTCATCCTGCTCTGGCTGATCTTCCACGAGACGCTCACGACCGGTGAGCTCATTTCGACGCAATTCATCCTCAACGCGATCTTCGCCCCCCTGCAGGATCTCGGGCGCATCATCCTGAACTACCGCGAAGCGGAAGCATCGATGCAGATGTTCGACGAGCTGATGCAGAAGCCGGTCGAGCAGCCGCCCGAGGAGCCGGTCGAGATCGGCAGGATTTCGAGCCTCAGGTTCGACGACGTCGTGTTCCGGCACCGCACCGCGACGGAGAACGCCGTCGATCATCTTTCGTTCGAGATCCGGCTGGGTGAAACGGTCGCGTTCGTCGGGCCTTCCGGCTCCGGCAAGTCCACGCTGGTGAAGCTGCTGGTCGGACTGTACCGGCCGAACAGCGGCACCATCTCCATCGACGAAGTGCCGGTGGAGGAGCTGCGTTACAACCCCGTGCGCCGGCAGATCGGTTTCGTGACCCAGGACCCGCAGCTGTTTTCCGGCACGATTCGCGAGAACCTCCGGCTCGTGAAGCCCGGCGCGAGCGACGAGGAGATGCTCGCCGCGCTCGAGCAGGCGGCGGTCACGCCGCTGATGGAGCGCTCGGGGCAGGGGCTCGAAACCCGCCTCGGCGAGGGCGGCCTGCGCGTGTCCGGCGGCGAGAGGCAGCGGCTCTCGATCGCCCGCGCGCTGCTGCGCTCGCCGCGCCTCTTCATCTTCGACGAGGCGACCTCCGCGCTCGACTCCATCACGGAGCAGGAGATCACCACGGCCGTGCGCAAGCTGTCCGGCTCCCGCCAGCACATGGTGATCCTGATCGCGCACCGCCTGAGCACGATCATGCACGCCGACACGATCCACGTGCTGGAGAAGGGCCGGATCGTCGAATCGGGCCCCCACGAGGCGCTGCTCGCGCGCAAGGGACTCTATTACGCCATGTGGCGGCAACAGATCGGCGAACGCGACGTGCGCGTCGTGCGCGCACCGGGCGAGACCCGCGGCCCGGAGCCGGACCTCGAGCCCGACATCGAGCCGTTTCCCGCGTGAGCCCGGCCGCACCCGCGAACGTGACCGAGTCAACGTACACCCCGAACGGAGTGTGGCAACCTCCGGGCTGACTCGAACACGACGACAGGGCTTTAGTGGTGCTGCATCTTCGGGGCACGCGGGCTTTCTCCGCCGCGTGGCGGTCGCGTTGACCGAGCCGCCGCGCCGCATTCTGATTCTCGGCGGTTACGGCACGTTCGGCGGCCGCTTGGCGCGGTTGCTCGTGAGCGAGCCCGCGCTCACGCTGCTGATCGCCGGGCGCTCGGCCGCTGCCGCCCGCTCTTTCTGCATGGCGCTGCCCGCCGGCGCCGCGCGCAGCGCCGAGGTGCTGGATCGCGACGGCGATCTCGAAGCCCGGCTGCGGGAGATCGCGCCGGACGTCGTCGTGGACGCCACCGGTCCCTTCCAGGCTTACGGGGCGGACCCCTACCGCGTGGTGCGGGCCGCGCTCGCCTGCGGGGCGCACTATCTCGATCTCGCCGACGGCTCGGCGTTCGTCCGCGGCATCGCGCGGTTCGATGACGAGGCGCGCCGGCGCGGGCTTGTCGTGCTCTCCGGCGCCAGCAGCTTTCCGCTCCTCACCGCCGCCGCCGTCCGGCACCTCGCGCACGATTTCGCGCGCGTGCACGCGATCACCGGCGGCATCGCCCCCTCGCCGCACGCGCGCGTGGGGCTGAACGTCATGCGCGCGATCGCGGGGTACGCGGGCCAGCCGATCGCGGTGACCCGCGACGGGCGGGAAGCACAGGCGCGGGCTTTCGTGGAGACCCGCCGCCGCACCGTCGCACCCCCGGGAGCGATGCCGCTGGTACCTCGCGTGTTTTCCCTCGTCGACGTGCCGGACCTCCGCCTGCTCGCGGATCTCCGCCCCGAAGTGCGCTCCGTGTGGATGGGTGCGGCGCCGGCGCCCGCCGCCCTGCACCGCCTGCTGCGCTGGCTCGCGCGCGCCGTGAGCCTGCGGCTCGTGCCGTCGCTCGCGCCGTTCGCGGCGCTGATGCATCGCACCCTTCGCGTCCTGCACTGGGGTGAGCACCGCGGGGGCATGTTCGTCGAGGTCGAAGGCGAGAGACGCGGCGAGCCCGTACGCCGCTCGTGGCACCTCGTCGCCGAGGACGACGACGGGCCGTTCATCCCGTCCATGGCCGTCGCGGGCATTCTGCGCCGCTGGCATGCGGGGAGGGCGCCGGCGCCGGGGGCCAGACCCGCACTCCGCGAGCTCGAGCTCGCCGATTACGAGGCGCTGTTCGCACGTCGCCGGATCGCGACCGGCTGCCGCTCCGACGCGCAAACCGACGGGCTGTACCGGCGGCTGCTCGGCGAGAGCTGGAGCGCGCTGCCCATCGCGTTGCGCTCGCTGCATGCCGCTCCGCAACTGCGCGCACGCGGCAAGGCGACCGTCGTGCGCGGCGCCGGGCTGCTGGCGCGCGCGGCGGCGAGGCTGTTCCGCTTTCCCGCCGCCGCGGAGCAGGTGGACGTCGAGGTGCTGATCGAGCGCCGCGAGGGGTCGGAGCTGTGGACGCGCGATTTCGGCGGGCGCCGTTTCAGCAGCGTGCAGTTCGCAGGCGGCGGCCGCTCGGAGTGGCTGCTCTGCGAGCGCTTCGGCCCGTTCGTGTTCGGGATGGCGCTCGTCGTCGATGCCTCCAGGTTGCGCTACGTGGTTCGGCGCTGGACGTGCTGCGGCATTCCGCTGCCGCGCGCCCTCGGGCCCTCCACGGAAGCTTCCGAGTTCGAGGAGGCGGGCCGCTTCCGCTTCTCGGTCGAAATCGCCTCGCCGCTCACCGGACTCATCGTGCGCTACAGCGGCTTTCTCGACCCGGTCACGGATGCGCGCGCGGGGCTCGCGCAGGCGCAAGCCGCGGAGCCCGCTCCGGCCTGACGGCTGGCGGCCGGCCGGCCCAGGGGCTAGGTGAACTGCCGCGCGGCCTTGATGAGGTCGTAAGCGGCGTTGATCTCGCGGCTGCGCTCCTCCGCGATGGTGCGCATGCTCTCCGGCAGGCCGCGCGCGGCGAGCTTGTCGGGGTGGTTCTGGCTGATGAGGCGACGGTAGGCGCGCTTGATCTCGGCGACGCTCGCGTTCTGCGCCAGGCCGAGAGCGGCGTAGGCATCCGCGAGCCGGTCTTGCGGCGGCGGTCCCCCGGGCGCCGAGGGGCCGGCGCCGGCGGCGCGCAGCAGGGCTTCGAGCTGGCGCACGTCGCGCTCGGTCAGGCCGAGGCGCCGCGCGATGCGGACCAGCATGGCGTGCTCGGCAGGGTGGACGTTGCCGTCCGCGGCCACTGCCATGAGCTGCACCTGCAGGAAGATCTGGACGAGCGGCGCGCGCCCGCGGGCGATCCGGGCGAACGCGTCGACCGCGCCGTCCAGGTCGAAATCCGGCGCCTTGCCGCGGTTGAACGCCGCCTTGGCGGCTTCCCGCTGCTCGCCCGACAGGTGCAGCCGGTCGAATACGCCCTCGGCGGCGCGGATCTCGTCGCGCGTCACCACGCGGTCGGCCTTGCAGAGCGCGCCCATGATGGAGAACGTCGCGTCGAGCAGCTCCGACTGGAGGGCGCGGAGGCCGCCGATGACGCGCGCACGGAAATACCAGCTCAGCGCGTACCCGAGCAGCGCACCGACGACGAGGCCCTGGAGGCGCCCGAACAGGAACCCGATGAAGGCGCCGATGAGAACGAATGGCATCGCGCCATTCTAACCGCTGCCCGGTGCGTCCCGGCCCGCGCACCGTCGGCGATTTGCAACAGGCCGGCCGAAGGGGGAAACTGGGCGCCCTCGAGGCTCCGAAGCAACAACCAACCAACGGCCGAGCCTTGCCGATTCACCGTATTGGGGACTGGTTCCTCGCGTTCTGCCGCCCCGGCCTTTAGCGTGGCGACTGTCATCGAATCGAACCGACGGGGACATCGAATGCACAGAACGGCGCTGATCCTCACCGCGCTCCTTTGCGCGGTCGATGTCGTTGGCGCCGCGCCCGTGCCGCTCGCGGAAACGACGTTCGCCAGCACGGGAGCTGCGCTCACCGGGCTGTGGCTGCCGTTCGCCGATAGCGGGAAACGAGAGTCCGATGACCAAGCCGTCGCCACGAGCGCCACGGCCGCCGCCCCCGCCGAGCCGCCCGTACCCGGCCCGACGCCCGTCCAGGAGATCGTCGCCGGGGTCCTGACCGGCAGTCTCGCGGCCGTGCTGATGTTGAAACTGCTGTACCGTCGCCGCCGGCGCCGCGACCGGCACTGAGCCGGGCGCGCTTGACAATTTTCCGCTGAAGATCATGATGTCCTGATCAGGACGGCCCTCGCGGACGCGACGATCGGATCGCGACGGGCACGACCCGGCGGCGGCCGGGACGGAACAAGGGAGGCATCCGTGCACAATCGCTCATTCCGGCCCGCGGGCTGGCGGCTCGTCGTGCCGGCCTGTCTCGCGGCCTGGCCGGCGTTCGCGGCGGACGGCGCCGACCTGCATGCACGGCTCCTGACGCTCGACACCCACCTCGACACGCCAATGCATTTCCCGCGCGCCGGCTGGAGCTTCGGCGATCGCCATACGCTCGCCGGGGACCTCGTGCAGGTGGATCTGCCGCGCATGGAATCCGGTGCGCTCGACGGCGGGTTTTTCGTGATCTACACGGCCCAGGGACCGCTGACCGCCGAGAGCTACGCCGACGCGCTCGCCTTCGCCCGCCGGCGCTCCGACGAGATCGACGCCACGATCGGCAGATTTCCCGGGCGCATCTCTCCGGCGCTGACGGCAGACGATGCCCGGGACATCGCGGCCGGGGGCCGTATCTTCGCGTTCAAGAGCATCGAGAACAGCTACCCGCTCGGCGAGGACCCCTCCCTGCTCGCCGAGTTCTACCGGCGCGGCGTGCGCCTGGCCGGCCCGGTGCACAGCGCGAATAACCAGTTCGCGGACTCGGCGACCGACAAGCCCCGCTGGCGCGGCCTGAGCCCGCTCGGCCGCCAATGGGTGGCAGAGATGAACCGGCTGGGCATGGTGATCGATGCGAGCCACTCGTCCGATGACACGTTCGATCAGCTCGTCGAGCTCTCGAAGACGCCGATCCTGTTGTCGCATTCGGGCTCCCGTGCGGCCTTCGATCACCCGCGCAGCCTGGACGACGCGCGCATCCGCCGCCTCGCCGGGAGCGGCGGGGCGATCTGCGTCACCAGCGTGTTCCTTGCCGACATGAACCTGACGAAGCAGCGCGAGGCGCTGTTCACGCAGCTCGAGCACATCGGCGAGCTGTCGCCGGCCGGGCAGCGTGAGCTGACGCGCCGCTGGCGTGCGCTGGACGAGCACGAGCAGATGTGGGACGCCGATTTCGACCGCTACATGGCGATGCTCGAGCACGTCATCGACGTCGCCGGCGTCGATCACGTCTGCTTCGGCGCGGACTGGGACGGCGGCGGCGGCATCCGCGGGCTCGAGGACATCACCGACCTGCCGAAAGTCACGGCGCGCCTCCGCGACGCCGGGTATTCCGAGGGGGACCTGCAGAAGATGTGGAGCGGCAACGTGCTGCGCATCCTCGAAACCGCCCGGCGATATGCCGCGGAAGTGCACCAGCCGGAATAGTGCTCCTGTCAATTCCCGATGCTTGCGCCGCCGATGTCACGGCGGGAGGCAATCTGTCAGACTCGCTCACAGGCGGATGGGGAAACGGACGGGAGCGCACGAACATGGCGAGAGCCGGGGACTTTCCTGCCGAGGGCGGCTGCGATTGCGGCGCGGTGCGTTACCGGGTGGAGCGGCCGCCGCTTTTCGTGCACTGCTGCCATTGCCGCTGGTGCCAGCGCGAGACCGGCACGGCGTTCGCCCTGAATGCGCTCGTCGAGAGCGAGGTGCTGACGCTGCTCGCCGGACAGCCGGAGACGGTACTCACGCCCTCCGCGAGCGGCCGGGGACAGAAGATCGTGCGTTGCCCGCAGTGCCGGCTCGCGCTCTGGAGCCATTACCCGGGCGGCGGCGACGCGGTGAGCTTCGTACGCGTGGGCACGCTCGATAATCCCGATCTTTTGCAGCCGGACATCCACATCTACACGGCCTCGAAGCAGCCGTGGGTGGTGCTGCCGCCGGATGCCCCCGCCGTGCCGGAGTTCTACCAGCTCGAGGAACGCTGGCCAAAGGAGAGCCTCGAGCGGGTCCGCGCGCTGCGGGCAAAGCGGGCCCCCTAGTGTCCCGTTCCGTAAATAACTGCACAATTCCGGTTGCGCATTTTCGTGGCTGGCAAGGCGCGACGACGAGGAATAGCAGGGCTATTGCGAGGAGTCGCAACGCCGCCAGACGCGAAAAGGCGCAGCGGAATTGCGTAGTTATTTGCGGAACGGGACACTAGCAGGCCGTTGAAAAACAGCCTGCTAGGCGAGCATTGACGCGCGACCGGCGCGGCTGCTGAAATCGACGCAGGACGCTGCCAGGGGAACGGGCCGTGACGACAATTCTGAGCAATGCCTGCGCCGTCGCGTTCCTCACGGCGCTGCTCGCCGCGTGCGGGAAGCCTGCGCCCGAAGCCGCCCCGCCGGCGACGGAACGGGCGCCGGCCGCAAACGCCGAAACCGACGCGCTCGCGCCCGGCGCGCATACCTGGATCACCGCGGACGGCAACCGCATGCCTTACACGGTCGCGGGAGAAGGCGAGATCACCCTCGTGCTCGTGCACTGCTGGATGTGCAATCGCACGTTCTGGTCGGAGCAGGTGCCGGCGCTCGCAGGCCGCTTTCGCGTGCTGGCGATGGACCTGCCGGGCCACGGAGAGGCGACCGCCGCACGCGACGCATGGACCGTGGCCGGTTACGGCGAGGATGTTGCCGGCCTGCTCCGCGGCCTCGATCTCACGAACGTCGTGCTCGTCGGTCATTCGATGGGTGGCCCCGTGTCGCTCAAGGCGGCGGCCCTGTCGGGCGATCGCGTCCGCGGCATCGTCGCGGTCGACACCCTGCACAATGCGGAGTTCGAATTCGCCGGGGAGCAGGTGGAAGAAATGCAGCGATCGCTCGAGAAGGATTTCGCGGGGGCATGCGGCGAGTTCGTGCGGCAGATGTTTCCCGAGCCGGACGCCGGGGCGGTCATGGAGCGCGTGCGCGAGACGAGCTGCCGGGAAGACCGCAAGGCCGTCGGCGTGGCGCTGATGCGCGATTTCGGCCGCATCGACATGCCGCGCTGGTTCCGTGAGGCGGGCGTGCCGATCCGGGCCATCGTCGCGGCGGGCGGGATGCCCGCGGCCGTCGAGGTGAACCGCAAATACGCCGATTTCGATGCGGTCGCGCTCGAGGGTGTCGGCCATTACCTGCACATGACGCGGCCGGACGCGTTCAACCCGCTGCTGCTCGCGGCCATCGACGAAATCCTGCCCCCGTAGGAGCGCGCATCGCGCCGCGATCGAGGGTGACGGCCGGCCCGGAGATCGGTGCAGGCCCGCGTTTGGTCCCGCGCGGTGCGCGCTCCTACACCGCGTGCGTTTCCGCGCCGGGCAGGAACTTTGCGTGGCGGCTCGGCACGATGGGCGATCCATGGTGCCGGGCAATGACCCTGGTGCAGTGCGCGCCGAGAAACAGGATCAGCCCGGTGTAGTACACCCACACCATGAACACGACCGCCGAGCCCGCCGCGCCGTACGCGGAGCCGACCGCGGCATGCCCGAGATACAGCCCGATCGCGAAGTTGCCGATGGTGAGCAGCAGCGCGGTCACGAAGCCGCCGATCAGCGTTTCGCGCCACGAGATGTTCACGTCCGGGACGTAGCGGAACAGCATCGAGAGCACGAGCGCCACCAGCGTCAGGGACAACGCGTTGTTGACGATCAGGGTGACGAGACCGGCACCGGGGAACAGCGTGGCGAGGTAACCCTGCAATATGCGGATCGCCGCCTGCAGGACGAGAGAGGCGAGCATCAGGAACGCGAGCCCGAGCACCACGGCCAGGGACACGAGCCGCGCACGCGCGAAGCCGAGCAGCGCGTTGCGCGGCGCCGGCTCCACGCCCCAGATCCGGTTCAGCGACGTCTGGAGCTGGGCAAAGATGGTGGTGGCGCCGAGCAGGGTCAGCACGAAGCCGATCACCATCGACATTACGTTCTTGTTCGACTGGCTGGCGTTCTGCATGACCGTCTGCAGCAACGATGCCCCGCGTTCACCGACAAGCTCGCGGGCCTGCGTGACCAGCGCATCCTGCACCTGTGCTTCGCCCATCAGGATGCCGGCGGCGCCGACGATGACGAGCAGCAGCGGCGCGATGGAGAGCAGGGTGAAGTAGGCGAGCGCGGCGGCGAGCTCGAACGGGTCGTGTTGCTGAAACGTGCGAAGAGTATCCCAGCCGATCGAACCGGCATCACGGATCCTGGCGAACATTGCGGGTGCCCTCGAAGGACGTGGAACGGCTCGGTGCGAGCAGCCCACGGTCTGCAAGTGCCGTGCCAGCGCAAAAAAAGAGCGGCCGCGCAACCCTTGCGCTACCGCTCCGGGACGGACGACTCGGGGGAGATCGTCCGTCGTTCAGGCTTATAGGTTTCTGCTTGTGTTTTGGCGTATTCCCCTTGCCGCGATGCCAGAATGCCATCGGCAACCGTACCGTTCCATCCGCATATGTACGTAGGCGCCCGCTGGCTCCGCGAGACGATGCCCGAGCGCGCTATCCGGTAAGGTGCGCCAGGCGGTTGATCAGGCTCCGCGGGGTGTGGTATCAGGATGACATTCTCTCGCGGCGCAGCCGGGCGGCGGCATGAGCAGCGAAACAGAGCGACCGGAACCTACCGTCTTCATCGTCGATGACGACCGCAACATCCTGCGGGCGATGCAGTTCCTGCTGAAGTCGGTGGGGCTCCGTTCCGAGGTCTTTGCCTCGGGCGACGAGTTCCTCGAGGCGTTCGATGCAAAGCGGCCGGGCTGCCTCGTGCTGGACATCCGCATGCCGGGCCTGGGCGGGCTCGAGCTGCAGGAACGGCTGCTCGGCATCCGGAGCAGCTTGCCGATCATCTTCGTCACGGGGCACGGCGACGTCCCCATGGCCGTGGAAGCCATGCAGAAGGGCGCGTTCGACTTCGTCCAGAAGCCGTTCAGCGAGGACGACCTTCTCGGGCGCATCCAGGCGGCGCTCGCCGCCGATCGGCGCGAGCGCGACGAGCAGGCCCGGCGTGCCGACGTGGCGTCGCGGCTCGGGCTTCTGACGGCGCGCGAGCGCGAGGTGATGGAGCTCGTCGTCACCGGTAAGCCGAACAAGGTGATCGCCTACGAGCTCGGGGTCAGTCAGCGCACGGTCGAGATCCACCGCGCGCGGGTGATGGACAAGATGCAGGCCCGCTCGCTGGCCGACCTGGTGCGGATGAACCTCTGACCTCACGCACCGTTCAGGGGAGGGCGATGCGAGCCAGGTCGAGCAGCACGGCCGTGTCGACCGGCTTGGTCGCGATCCGGCAGTTTTCGAGCGCGGCGATTTCCGCGCCGATCGCGCCGGGGTCGCCGGTGATCACCAGCGCCGGCGTGGCGGCCCCCGTCGCCGCGCGCACGGCGCGCACCACGGCCAGGCCGTCGCCGCCGTCCCGCAGGTCGTAATCGGTGATGACGAGCCCGAAGGCCGTGTCGCCGCCGGCGAGCAGCGCGCGCGTTTCCGCGAGACTCGCTGCGCTGGAGACCCGATGGCCTTCCCCGCGGAGCAGGCGTTCCCAGGCCCTGCGGATCAGGGCGTCGTCGTCGACGATGAGGATGCCCGGCCCGCTGCCGGCGGCGGGAGTGCCGCTCCGCGGTGCGCCGGCGGCGACGTCCGGTTGCCCGGCGCGGGGAGCGGCGGCGGGCAGACCGTCGATTTGCCGCTCCAGCGCTTCGATCGCATCGCGCTGCGCGTCCAGCATCTCGAGCACGGCGGGCATTCCGGCGGCCGCTCGCCGCAGGGCACCGTGCAGGATTTTCAGTGCCTGCAGCGGCTGGCGGAGATCGTGCACCCGCACGGTCCAGGCGTCCGCGTCCTGCGGGTCGGCGAGCCCCGCGAGCGCCTCGGATTCGGGGAGCTGCTTCATCATGGGCAAATCCTAACCCACGAGCCCGGCGCGAGGACGAGCGCCGGCTCGCCGCGCCCGTGCCTTACCGCTCGCGGCTGCCGAGATACTCGAGCAACTCGTCGTATGGCTCGACGAACTTGCGCACCCCTTCTTCTTCCAGCGTGGCGGACACGTCTTCGAGGTCGATGCCGAGCTCGCGCAGGCTCGCCGGCAGCGACTCGGCCGCCGCGAGGTCGTGGGCGATGCGCACCTCCGGCTGGCCGTGCGCGCGGTACGCCGCCAGGGTCTTGCGCGGCAAGGTGTTGATCGTATCCGGCGCGACCAGGGCATCGACGTATTTCACGTCGCTGTAGATGGGATCCTTGGTGGAAGTGGAGGCCCAGAGCAGGCGCTGCGGACACGCCCCGGCGCCCGCGAGTGCCTGCCAGCGCGCACCCGACGTCCACTCCGTGTAATGGCGGTACGCGAGCTTGGCGGACGCGATCGCCGCCTGTCCGCGCAGCGCACCGGCCTCGTCGCTGCCCAGCGCATCGAGCCGGCGATCGACGAGCGTGTCGATGCGGCTCAGGAAGAAACTCGCCACGGACGCGAGCCGCTCGAGCGGGCGCCCCGCTTCCTGGTGCCGCTCCAGGCCTTCGAGGAACGCCGTGACCACCTGCCGGTACCGCTCGACCGAGAACAGCAACGTCACGTTGACATTCACGCCCTGGGCGAGGAGCTCGGTGATCGCGGGCAGCCCGGCCGGCGTGCCGGGCACCTTGATCATCACGTTCGGACGCTCGAGCCGCTGCCACAGCCGGCGTCCTTCGGCCACCGTCGCGGCCGTGTCGTGGGCCAGGTGCGGCGAGACCTCGATGCTCACCAGTCCGGCGAGGCCGCCGCTCGAGTCGTAAGCGGGGCGGAACAGGTCGGCGGCCCGGCCCACGTCGTCGACCGCCAGGGCTTCGTAAACCTGCTGCGCGCTCGCTTGCTGTGCCTCGAGGGCCTGGATTGCGTCTTCGTAGTCCTCGCCGTCGATCATGGCCTTGGCGAAGATCGCGGGATTGGAGGTGATGCCGTCCAGGCCGTCCTCGCGGATCAGCCGCTTCAGCGTGCCGTCCTCGAGCCAGCCCCGGCGGAGATCGTCCAGCCACACGCTCTGGCCGAGCGCCTTGAGTTCGAGCAGCGGGTTGCGATTCATTCTTTCCCTCCCGGGGCGCCATGGTCTCCAGCAGTACGACCTGAGTACCCTGCAATTCCCGTGCCTGCACCGGGGCAAGTTGGTGCAGCCTGCCAGCCTGCTACCCGCTGGCTGTACGGCCCGTCCGTCGACGTCCAGGCGCGACCCGTCGAGGTGCTGGCCGGTGCGCCGTTCGAGCAGGTGATGAAGGAGCGGGTGCTCGAGCCGCTCGGCATGCGCGACACGCAGTACACGCTCAGGCCCGACCAGCGCAAGCGCATCTCCGCCCTTCACACCCGCCAGCCGGACGGCAGCAAGCCGCGGCACCCGTAGGAGCGCGCGGTCCTACGCGGGCGCGGGCAGCACGTTGGCGTTCAGCCGGAACAGGTTCGTCGGGTCGTACTGCGCCTTGATCTTCGCGAGCCGCGGGTACGCCGGGCCGTAGTTGTCGTCGGCTCCCTCGCCCTCGAACTCGATATTGTCGTAATACCCGCCGGTGAACGGCTGCAGCGTGGCGAACCACGCGCGCGCCTTGGCGATCGCCTCTTCGTCCTGCTCGGGATCCTTCCAGATGCCCGCCACGATCATCATCGTCTCGGCATTGCGGTGCGGGAACGCCGTCGCCAGCTCGTCCACGCGTTTTACCGCGCCGCCCGCCGTGTGCGTGAAGAAGGCGAGCCGCGGGTCCGGCACGAACGACTCGATCATGGCGTCGACGAGCGCCGGCGTGATCTGCTCCACCATGCCGTTCTTCGCATACGAGCGGACGCCGTGCGCCAGCGTGGCGTCTTCCTGGGTCTGCATCATCATGTAGTCGTTCAGCGCGACGGTGTTGTCCATCGGCTTGGCGACCTCGAGCAGCGGCGCCAGCTCCTTCTCGCCCTGCGCGGGATCGCCGGCGTAAACGACTTCCATGAGCAGCACGCTCGTGCCGTCCGGCATGGTCAGCATGTTCGGCCCCGTGTACATGTCGTCCGAAAGGCGCTCGTACCACTCGCCGTGGAAATCGAGCACCGCGCGCGCGTCCTCGATCGGCCAGATGATGTTGCCCGAGTACACCTTGAGCGGAAACGGATGCAGCTCGTACTCGAACTGCGAGACGACGCCGAAGTTGCCGCCGCCGCCGCGAATGGCCCAGAAGAGATCCGGCTCATCCTGCTCGCTGATCCGGCGGATCTGCCCGTCGGCCGTCACGATCTCGGCCCCGCGCAGGTTGTCGACGGCGAGGCCGAACTTGCGGTTCAGCCGCCCGAAGCCGCCGCCCAGCGTGAAGCCGCCCACGCCGGTGTGCGACACCACGCCGGCCGTCGTGATCATCTCATGCTTGCGCGCTGCGGTGTCGAGGCCGTTGAGGAGCGCGCCGCCCTGCGCGTACGCGCGCCTCCGTTGCGGATCGACGTCGACCGTGTTCATGGGCGAGAGATCCACCATCATGCCGCCGTCGCATACGGATTTACCCGGCCAGCTGTGGCCGCCGCCGCGTACCGCGACGAGCAGCTCGCGCTCGCGCGCGAAGGTTACGGCCTGGCTCACATCCTGCGCGCTCCGGCACTGCACGATGAGCGCCGGGCGCTTGTCGTGCATGCCGTTCCAGATCTTGCGGGCGCTGTCATAGGCCGGGTGGCCGGCGAGCAGCACCCGCCCCGAGACGGCTTCGGTCAGCTCGTTGACCGCCGCCTTCTCCAGCTCGATCTCGGCGCCGTCCAGGGAAACGGCCCGGATACCCGTGTCCGCCTTCGGCGGGGGAGCGGCGGCCTCCGGCTTCCGCTCGCAGCCGGTGAGATATGCGTAGGTAGCAAAAAGACTGGTGCCGAGCGAGGCCCGGCAGAACTGGCGTCTGTCCATCGTCGGTAACCCCTCATGCTTGTGCTCTTGACGTATAGCACAAGCCGACGAAAGCGCCCGACCCGGGCGCGTTGCGCCCGGTCAGGGCGGCGGCAGGCCGAGCTGCTCGAGCACGCCGCGGAGGTGGGCCATCGCCTCCTCGGACGGGCCGGGATACGGGCCCGCGACGGGGGTGTTGCCGATGTAGCCCGCGTCCGCCATGCCCTCGTCCGTGGTGTAGTACGCCCCGACGGCGATCCAGCGGAAGCGGCGGAAGAATCCGGCGCGTGGCTCGAGGCCGGGCGCGACCCGGTCCGGCCAGGCGACGAGATCGAGAATCTCGCGGCGCTGCCCGTCCGTCGAGCCGGCAAAGGACTTGCCGAACCGCGAACGGCTCTCGGACTCGAGCCACTCGAGACCGGCGAGCACGTGCTCGCGATCTTCCTGCTGATCCGGGTACGGCGCACTGACCCACTCGTCGACGAAGTCCGGGACACCGAGCGTGCTCGCCGCCGGTGAGTGCTCGTCCGCCGGCAGGAGCATGTCGCAGAGCGCGGTGGTCGTCTCGAGCTGGCTTTCGGTCAGTGTGCGCGGCCAGGGGACCACGGGATGCATCAGGTCCGGATCCTTCCCGTAACCCTTCGCGGCCGCCGCAGCGGATGCTTCGGCCGCCGGTCGCGCCGGCGGAATCTCCGGCCCGACCCGTTTCTCGTCGCGGCTGCAGCCGGCGTAGCCCGCTGCCATGGTGGCGGCGAGCCACTTGATGGTGGTGCGGCGGTCGACGCGCACGCGTTGCAGCGGATTGGCGCTCACAGGTTGCGCTCCCCGAGCTGGTCCGCGAGGTATTCGCTGTTGCGCATGGCGAGCGCCATGATGGTGATCGTCGGGTTCTTGTGCGCCTTGCTCGCAAACACGCCGCCGTCGGTGATGAACAGGTTCGGCACGTCCCAGGTCTGGCCCCAGGAGTTCGTGACGGAGGACGCCGGGTCGTCACCCATGCGCGTCGTCCCGACCTCGTGGATGATCTCGCCGCCCTTCGAGATCGCCTGCTCGGGGGCGAGGTCACCGCCCCAGTGGAGCTTCCCGCCCATGCGCTCGATGAGCGCCTTCGTCGCCTGCTGGAAGTGGCGCACCATGTTGAGCTCGTGCTCGCTCCACTTGAAATGGAAGCGCAGCGTGGGGATGCCGAAGCGATCCTTCGTGTCCGGGTCGATCTCGCAGTACGAATGCTCGTTCGGGATCATCTCGCCGCGACAGGTGAAGCTCATGAAGCTGCCGTAGTAGCGGCGCATGCCCTCCTTGAGCTTCCGGCCGTAGCCGCCCACCCAGTCTGCCACGCTGCCCATCTCGCCCATGGACGGCTCGCTCCGGCCTTCGGCGCCGAGCTCGTAGTGGTAGCTGCGCGGGAAGTCGAGCTCGCCGCGCGCCTGCTCCTCGTACAGCCAGAAGGGGATGTAGAGGTGCAGGCCCCTGGCGCCGTCCTCGTTGTAGCGCGGGCGGTTCTCGAGCAGCGGAAACTGCGCGCCCATGGCGGCGCCGACGGTATCGAGCAGGTTGCGGCCGACCTGGCCGCTGGAGTTCGCGAGCCCGTCCGGAAACGACGCGCTCTTCGAGTTCAGGAGCAGGCGCGCCGTCTCACACGCGCTCGCGGCGAGCACCACGGTGCGGCCTTCCGCCTTTGCCTCCTTGCCGGTCTTCTTGTCGATGTACGCCACGCCCGTCGCCTTGCCGTCGGCGCCGAGCAGCACTTCGTACGCCATCGCGTCCGTCACGATCTCGAGCTTGCCGGTCGCGAGCGCCATCGGGAGCAACGAGGTCGTCGTCTGGAACGCGGCGCCGATCGCGCAGCCGCGCCCGCAGTTTGTTGCGTAGTAGCACGCGGCACGCTTGTCGATCGGGCGGGTGAGCACCGCACGGCGCGCCGGGATGCAGGGCATGCCCAAGTCGCGGGCGGCTGCCTGGATGTAGAGCTCGCCGACGCGCGGGGCGGGCGGATCGTGCAGCACGCCGGGCGAGGAGTCCGGATGGTTCGTCAGCCCGTTGTTGCTCCCGTAGACGCCGACGATTGCCTCCGTCTTGTCGTACCAGGGCGCGACGTCCTCGTAGGCGATCGGCCAGTCGACCCCCAGGCCGTCGCGCGAGCGCGGCTTGAAATCGTACGGCCCCATGCGGAAGGAGTTGCGCGCCCAGTGGTTGGTGCGGCCGCCCAGCATGCGCGAGCGCCACCACATGAACTCGGAGCCCGGCGCGGAAGCATAGGGCTCGCCGGGGATGTTCCAGCCGCCGTCGATTGTGGCATCGAAGTAGCCGAACTCCTTGTCGGGCGTCGAGGTGCCGCGCAGCGGCGCCGTGCGGTTCGGCGCCAGCATGGGGATCTCTTTGTAGGGGTCGTAATGGCGCCCCGCTTCCAGCATCAGGACGTTCAGCCCGCGTTTGGTCAGCACGTACGCGGCCATGCCGCCGCCGGCCCCCGAGCCGACGATGACCGCGTCGTAGCGCTGCGCTTTAACCAACTTCAGAGGGTCCGGATGCGGATGTTGCGGTACCAGACCCGGTCGCTGTGATCCTGGAGACCGATGTGGCCGCGGCGGAATTCCGCGAAGTGCTCCCAGTCCGCAAATTTGGAATTCGCGACGCGGCGGTTCCAGTCGTCGGAGCCGACCTGGTACTCGACGATCTTTTTGCCGTTCAGCCAGTGCTGCGCATGGCCGTCCTTCACGACCAGGCGCACGGAGTTCCACTCGCCGA
Organism: Woeseiaceae bacterium; assembly: GCA_036381215.1. Taxonomy (GTDB): domain Bacteria; phylum Pseudomonadota; class Gammaproteobacteria; order Steroidobacterales; family Woeseiaceae; genus IDS-8. Next base: position 35,309 of record DASVDF010000026.1, read on the forward strand.
CCGGGCGGAGCTCCTTGTTCTCGGGCGCATACAGGGCATAGCACGCGCCGGCGCTGGTCTCCGGCACCTTGCCGTCCGGGTGGCGCGAGTCGTCGAGCACCTGCATCTCGATGCCGGTCTCGTACGCGACGTCCTGGTCGGGGTATTCCCGCACGCCGTAGAAGATGCCGCTGTTGCCGCCCTCCGAGATCTTCCACTCGAGCTCGAGCTCGAAGTTCTCGTACTGGTCGCGGGTGATGAGGTCGCCGGCGGTCATCTCCTCGACGTCCGGCCCGACGTCGAGAACGAGCGCACCGTCCTCGATCTTCCAGCCGGCGCCGGGGGCATCCTTGTTGAACCCGCGCCAGGCATCGAGGTTGCTGCCGTCGAACAGCACGACCCATTCACCCGCCGCCTGGTCGGCTCCGGCATCGCTCGCGGGTGGGTCGCTCATGGCGGCGGCGGGTGGGGTGTCGGCGGCCGCTTCGGTTTGCGGTGCCTCGGCGTCGCTGCACGCGGCAACGGCGGCCAGGATGATCGACAGAAATGCGATGCGCCCCACGTGATCCCCCTTCGTGCTCACCGTCGTCGTTGTGTACTATACCGCTGGTAGCGATATCAATACCAACGGCTCGCGCCACCAGCCAACGAGGGAACGAGAGATGGACCGGCGCCGTTTCATCCTGGCCGCCGCGGCGCTCGCGGCGGGTTGCACGCGCGACGGCTCGGGTTCCTCTGCGGCGCCCGATACCGCGCAGGACCCGGGCGGCAGCACACAAGCGAGTGGAGAGGGATGGAGCCCGCACCCGGCCGGCGTGCGGCCGCTGGGGCTGCAGCTCTACACCGTGCGGAACCTGATGGCCGAGGACGTCGCGGCGACGCTCGCGCTGGTCGCGGAGGCCGGCTACGGCGAGGTCGAGTTCGCCGGTTACTTCGAGCACCCGCCCGCGGAGATTCGCCGCATGCTGGACGATGCGGGCCTGGCCGCGCCCTCCGCGCACATCCCGTACGAGCAGTTCGCCGCGGGCGTGGACGCCGTGATCGAGGAGGCGCGGGCCATCGGCCACCAGTTCGTCGTCGTGCCCTGGATCGACGAGCAGCGCCGCACGCTCGATGACTGGCGGAAGCACGCGGAGAACTTCAATCGCTGGGGGGAGGCGTGCGCCGCCGCCGGCCTGCGCTTCGCGTATCACAACCACTCGTTCGAATTCGCGAAGACGGACGGTCAGATACCCTACGACCTGCTGCTCGCCGAGACCGATCCGGAGCAGGTGCTGATGGAGCTCGATCTCTGCTGGGCGCGCGGCGGCAACGCCGACCCGGTCGCGTATTTCGAGCGATGGCCGGGCCGGTTTCCGCTGTGCCACATCAAGGATTATCGGGACGGTGCGGACGTGAACGTCGGCGACGGCGACGTGGATTTCGCACGCGCTTTCGCGCACGCCGGCACGGCCGGGCTCGAGCACGGCTTCGTCGAGCGCGACAATCCCACGGACGCGCGCGCCGCCATCCGCCAGAACTTCGCCGCGATCACGCCCCTGTGGAACGAGCACCTGTAGGAGCGCGCATCGCGCGCGACCGAACCGGCCACCGCGCGTGGTCTGGAGCGCGCATCGCGCGCGACCCGCGATGATCGACCGGCGCACCTTGCTGAAATCCGCCGCCGCCGCTGCCGTGGCCGCCGCCGTCCCGCGGAGATCCGCGGCCGCAGAGCGCTTCAACCTGCACTACGCGCCGCACGCGGGCCTGTTCGAGCGCTCCGCGGGTCCCGATATCGTCGAGCAGATCGCCTTCGCCGCCGACGCGGGCTTCACCGCGTGGGAGGACAACGACATGCGCGGCCGCAGCGTGGCCGAGCAGGAGCGCATCGGGGCGGCGCTCGCGGAGCACGGCATGCGCATGGGCGTGTTCGTCGGGCACGAGATCTCGTGGAGCGAGCCCGGCATCACGAGCGGCGACGCAGCGCTGCGGGAGAAGTTCCTGTCCGAGATCCGCGGCTCGGTCGAGGTCGCGAAGCGCGTCGATGCGACCTGGATGACGGTGGTCCCGGATCACGTCGCCCCGCGGCTTCGCCCGTACTACCAGATGGCCAACGTCGTCGAGACGCTGAAGCGCGCGAGCGCAATCCTCGAGCCGCACGGGCTGGTCATGGTGCTGGAGTCACTGAACTTCCACGATCACCCCGGCATGTTCCTGACGGAGATACCGCAGGCGTACCTGATCTGCAAGGCGGTGGCGAGCCCCGCCTGCAAGATCCTGTTCGATATGTATCACCAGGAGATCACGGAAGGGAACATCATTCCGAACATCGATGCGGCGTGGGACGAGATCGCGTATTTCCAGATCGGCGACGTGCCGGGCCGCAACGAGCCCACGACCGGCGAGATGAACTACCGCAACATCTTCCGGCACATCCATGCCAAAGGGTACGAGGGCATCCTCGGCATGGAGCACGGCAAGTCGCGCGACAGCGCCGCGGGCGAGCAGGCCGTCATCGACGCGTACCGCTACTGCGACGCTTCCCCGTAGGAGCGCGCACCGCGCGCGACCGGACCTCGCAACCACCGCACTATCCGCGCTCACCCGACCGCGCGCCGCGCGCGACCCGCCGGCTCACGTCCGCCCGTCGATCCGCGCCTCCAGCCATTCGAGTACGAGCCGCAGCGCGTCCTCCCGGTCGAGATCGTTGAGTATCTCGTGATACGCGCCCGCGAACAGGCGAAGGGTCTTGTCCGTGGCGGCAATGGTCTCGACGAAACGCTGGCTGCCCGCGGGATCCGTGACCCTGTCGGCCGTGCCGTGGAACACCAGAACGGGCGTGGTCCAGCCCGGATAGCGCTCCCAGGCGTCCGCCATCGTCGCGAGGGCGCTGGCCGCGAGGCGCGCCGGCACGCCGCCCGGCTTGCAGAACATCGGATCGGCTTGCACGATCTCCGCCGCTTCCGGAATCCGGGAGAGCTGTTTCGGGTCGCTGCGGAGCACGATGGATCGCGGCGCCAGGCGGCCGAGCAGCGCCGCAACCAGCCGCATGACCGGGCTCGCGTGCGCGACCAGCAGGGGGCTGCTGAGGATCACGCCACGCACCCCGGCCGGATCCCGGGCCATGCTCGCGGCCGTGACGAGGCCGCCGAGGGAGTGCCCGAACAGGAAGAGCGGGCCGGGCTCATCAGCGAGGGCGCGCCGGGCCGCGAGGTGGTCCTCGACCGCCCCGCGCGCGTCCACGACAGCGCGAGCGCCCGGCGAGCGCCCGTGCCCGCGCAGATCGAAGGCATGGACGGTGATCCCGGCCTGCACCAGCTTCGGCACGAGGCCGCTGTACTGGCTCACGTACCGTTCGGCGTATTCGCAAAAGCCGTGCTGGAGGAGGAGCGACGCTCGCGGACGCCGTGCTTCCCAGCGATATCCCCGCAACCCCCGGCCGAAATCCCAGCGGCGGGTCGCGATGTCCGCCGAACCGGGCAGCAGCTCGTTCACTGCATCCAGGCGTCGGCGCCCGCTTGCGCGACCTGCGCGTCCTGTTGCGGGAGCATGCCGGCGACGCCGATCGCGCCGACGATGCGGCCTTCGCGGAGCAAAGGTATGCCGCCGTCGATCGCCGCGATACCCGGCACCGTCAGAAGGCGCAGATGAACGTGGCCTTGCGCCAGCGCATCTTCGAAGCCTCGGGTGGGCCGCTTGAAGCGCACCGCTGTCTCGGCTTTCGCGATCGCCACGCCGATGCTGCCGAACTGCGCGTGATCGAGGCGCTCCAGGAGCACGAGCTGCGCGGCGCTGTCCACCACGGCAATGACGACGGCCAGCCCGTTCTCCACGGCCTCCCGCTCGGCCGCCGCGACCACCCGCCTCGCGTCGGACAACGCGATCGGGGGCCCGTATTCCACAATTTTCGTATGCGACATGGAGTCAGCCCGCAAATCAGTCGCCCGGTCGAGTGCGATGCCGGTGCCGGAAAGGCTTCAGGCGCGCACTGCCTGCGCATCGCTGGCCGAGACAGTTCGACGTTCGCGGAAGGTCAGCGCAAAGAGCACGAAAATGAGTGCGGCGAACGCGGCGGGATAGAGCCAGATCGCGCGCCAGTCGTGCGCGCCGCCGTCCGTGTACAGATCCGTGATTCTCCCGGCAATGAAGAAACCGATGAGCATGCCGACGCCGTAGGTTGCCAGCGTGATGAGGCCCTGTGCGGCGCTCTTGTAGCGCTCGCCCGCCTTCGAATCGGTATAGATCTGTCCGGAGACGAAGAAGAAGTCGTAGCAGATCCCGTGCAGCGCGATCCCGATGATCAGCATGAACTGGAGCTCGCCGGGGTTGCCGAAGGCGAACAGGACGTAACGCACGGCCCAGGCGGCCATGCCGATCAAGAGCGTCCACTTCATGCCGACCCGGAGCAGGAAGATCGGGATCGCGAGCATGAACAGCACCTCCGACATCTGGCCGACGGTCTGCTTGCCGGTGGCGTTCGCCAGCCCGATTTCGGTCATGAACTGGTTCGCGTGCTGGTAGTAGAAGGCGAGAGGAATGCAGATCAGGATCGACGCAATGAAGAACGTCAGGAAGCTCCTGTCCCGGAGCAGGGCGAGCGCGTCGAGGCCGAGTACCTGCCGCAGGCCCGTCTCCTTGCCCGGCGTTGGCGGCGTCGCCGGCAGCGTGAAGCTGAAGAGCCCGAGTGCCAGCGAGGCGATCGCGGCCATCAGGAAGGTCTGCCGCAGCAGACCCTGTTCGATACCCGCCTGCGAATCCCAGCCGAACGCATAGCTGATCGCGAGCCCGGCGACGATCCAGCCGATCGTTCCCCAGACGCGTATCCGGCCGAAGTGCCTGGACGGATCGTCCATCTGGCGGAACGAAATGGAGTTCACGAGCGCGAGTGTCGGCATGTACAGGATCATGTAGCCGAGGAGGTAAGGATAGAACTGCGCGAAATCACCGGCACGCCATGTCAGGTACAGGAGAACGGCACCGACGAGATGAATGATGCCGAGCAGGCGCTCGGCGTTGAAGTATTTGTCCGCGATCAGGCCGATGATGAACGGAGCGATGATCGCACCCCACGACTGCGTGGAGTATGCCTGTCCGATTTGCGCTCCCGAGGCGCCGAGGTTGTTCGCGAGAAAGCTGCCCATCGTAACGAACCACGCTCCCCAGATGAAGAACTCGATGAACATCATCACCGACAGGCGAATGCGTGCGTTACTCAAGATCCCCTCTCCCTCGTTGTGTGTGCGGTCCGGTCGCGCGCGATGCGCGCTCCAACAGGCGGCCGGTCGCGCGCGATGCGCGCGCCTACAGGTCCACCCAAACCGCGCCGGCGTTGCTCGAGCGCACCGCAGCCTCCACGAAGGCCACGCCCCGTTCCCCGTCGGCGCCGGTCGGAAAGGTTACCGCGGCATCGACCGGCTTGCCCGCTCGCGCCGCCATGAGCGCCGCGGCGATCTCGCCGTAGATGTTCGCAAACCCTTCGATATAGCCCTCCGGATGGCCGCTCGGCAGGCGCGTCAAGCGCGCGGCGACATCGAGAGCGCCGAAGCCGCCGCGCGTGATGCGCCGCGGCTCCTCGCCCAGGGGCGCGTAGATGAGCTCGTTCGGCGTCTCCTGGCGCCATACGAGGCCGCCCCGGTCGCCGTAGACGCGCAACTCGAGCCCGTTCTCGTGCCCGGGCGCGACCTGGCTCGCCCACAGCATCCCCTTGGCGCCCCCCCTGAAACGCAGCAGCAGATGCGAGTTGTCGTCCAGCCGCCGCTGCGGCACGAATGCCGTCAGGTCCGCGCACAATGCCTGGGTTTCGAGCCCGGTCACGAACTCGATCAGGTGATAGATGTGCGTTCCGATGTCACCGATGCAGCCGCCCGCGCCCGATTGCCCCGGGTCGGTGCGCCAGGCGGCCTGCTTCTGGCCGGTCTTCTCGATGTCCTGCGCCAGCCATTGCTGCACGTATTCGCCGTGCACCACGCGCAGCTCGCCGAGATCACCGCGTGCGATCATCGCACGCGCCTGCCGGATCATCGGGTAGCCGGAATAGTTGTACGTGACCGCGAGGACGAGTCCCTGCGACTCGGCAATGGCGCAGAGCGCGCGCGCCTCGTCCACGGAGACGGTCAGCGGTTTGTCGCAGATGACGTGGAAGCCGGCCTCCAGAAACGCCTTGGCGATCGGGAAGTGCAGGTGGTTCGGCGTGACGATCGCAACCGCCTCGATCGGATCGGCGCGCTGCGTCTCGCCGGCGATCATGTCGACGTAGGTGGCGTAGGAACGATCGTCCGCGAGCCCGATCTCCGCTGCGGACGCACGTGCGCGCCCGGGATCCGACGACAGGGCACCCGCGCAGAGCTCGTACCGGCCGTCCAGTCGCGCGGCCATGCGGTGCACGGCGCCGATGAACGCACCCTGCCCGCCGCCGACCATGCCGAGGCGAATCGGCCTCCCCGCGGCGGCGCTCACGAGCGCCCGCCCGTCGGCGCGGGCCGCGCGCGGCCGCCTTCTGCGTCGATCGTCTGCATTTCCGGATCCCTCACCGTTGCGGGCTCGTGCCCGCGTATATTGCCGCCTTGCCGGCGGAATTGCATGCCGCCGGTGCCGGCGCATCCCGCCCTGCCGAGGCGGTGTGATGCAGGCGCGGCGTACCCGCCGCGACCCTGGTCAGGCGCCGGCGCCGTCCGGGCGGCAACTGAGCCGAGACAGCGCGGCCGCGGCGCGGCAAAATGGGCGGACCTCCACAGCGGTCCGCTTATTCCGTGACCACCTCGCTCAACCAGAACTGGAAATTCTTCCAGGCTTTCCTGAAATCGCCGCGCGTGGTTGCTTCCGTGATCCCGAGCTCCCCGGTCGCCGTCCGGCGGGCGGTGCGCGCCCTCGACCCGGAACACGCAGGCGTGGTCGTGGAGCTCGGCGCGGGCACCGGCTGCATGACGCGGGCGCTGCTGGACGCGCTTCCCGCCTCCTCGCGGCTCATCGTCATCGAGCGCACGCGCGCGTTCATCCCGACGCTGCAAGCGATCGATGACCCGCGGCTCGAAGTGGTGCACGGCTGCGCGAGCGGCATCGCCGCGGAGCTCCGCCGCATCGGGCATGCCTCTGCCGATGCCGTGATCTCAGGCATTCCGTTTTCCACCCTCCCGCAAGCGCTGGCCGGCCGGATCGCCGCGGAGATTCACGCCGTGCTCGCGCCCGGCGGCCGCTTCGTCGCCTACCAGTTCAACAAGCGCGTCGCCGAGTACGCGCGGCCGTTGATGGGCTCGCCCGAAGTGGAATTCGTCCTGCGCAACGTGCCGCCGATCCGGCTGTTCACGTGGCGCACGCCGGCCGCCCAGGCGCCGGCGGAGCCGGCGTGACAGCGCTGCGCGACCGGGGATCTCAACCGCGCACCGCCCTGAACGGCTGAGCGCGCATGGCGCTGCTGTCGGGCGGAGGCGTTACGGATAGACGACGCGGCCGCCGACCACGGTCTTCAGCACGCGGACGTTGCGGATCTCTTCCGGCGGAATGCGCGTGATGTCGCGGTCGAGCAGCACGAAGTCCGCGAGCCAGCCGGGCTTCAGTATCCCCTTGGCGCCTTCCTCGAACGACGCGTACGCGGCTTCGGTGGTGTAGGCGCGCAGCGCCTGCAGGGCGGTGACCTTCTGCTCCGGTACCCAGCCATCCGGGTGCGCGCCGTCCAGGGTGCGCCGCGTGACGGCCGCGTAAATGCCCTCGAGCGGCGCCGGCGGCGCGACGAACCAGTCGCTGCCGAAGGACACGTGCGCGCCGCTTTCGATCAGCGAACGGAACGCGTAGGTCGTCTTCGCGCGCTCCGGACCGATCACCCTGTCGGCCCAGCGGCCGTCGTCGATCGCATGGTACGGCTGCATGCTCGCGATCACGTCCTGCGCGGCGAAGCGCGGCAAATCGTCCGGGTGGATGTGCTGCGCGTGCTCGATGCGGAAGCGCCGGTCGCGCGCGCCGTTCTCCGCGGCGACCTCGCGGTAGATGTCGAGCAGATCACGGATCGCGCGGTCGCCGATCGCGTGCACCATGACCTGGAGCCCGGCCGCGTCGGCGGCATCGATCCACGCGCGCATGTCGTCGAGGTCGTTGACGAGGAAGCCGCGGTCGTCCGGGGCGTCGGTGAACGGTTCGAGGAACGCCGCTGTGTGCGAGCCGAGCGAGCCGTCCATGAAGCCCTTGAGGCCGCCGATGCGCAGCCAGGCGTCGCCGCGGCCGTGCGCCTGCACCTCGTCGCGCAGCCGCTGCCAGTCGGGCAGCGGTACGACGGAGTAGATGCGGGTGATCAGCTCGCCCTTGGCGTGCGCGCGGCGATACGTCGCGAGGCTCTGCCAGTTCGCCATGTCGTGCACGGACGTGACGCCTTTCGAAGCAACGTACCGCATGGCCGCCGCGAGCGCGCGATCGAGCTGCGCCTCGGTGGGCGGCGGAATCACCGCCTCGACGAGGCTCATCGCGTTGTCCTTCAGGATGCCGGTCGGGCGGCCGTCGGCGTCGCGCACGATCTTGCCGCCTTCGACCTCCGGGGTATCCGCATCGACGCCGGCGAGCTCGAGCGCGGCGGAATTCGCGAGCGCCATGTGGCCGTCCAGCCGGTTGATCCACACCGGGTTGTCGGGCGTGACCGCATCGATCCAGTCGCGCGTCGGCAGCTCGCCGCCCCACTGCTCGTGATCCCAGTTGCCGTTCAGGATCCATTCGCCCGGCGCGAGCGTCTTCGCGAATGCCGCGATACGCGCGGTGAGCTCCTCCGGCGTTTTCGCATCCCGCAACTGCACGGACGCGAGGCCCGCGCCGCCGTCGAGGAAATGGACGTGCGTGTCGATCATGCCGGGGACGAGCATGCCGCCGGCCGCGTCGATCACCTGCGTATGATCACCGACATACTCCTCGATCTGCTCGTCACTGCCGACGGCGACGATCTCCTCACCCCGGCTCGCAACGGCCTCCGCCCACGGGCGCTCGACAACGCCGGTCCACACCCGTGCGTGCAGGACGACCAGTGTCGCGGAGTCCTGCGGCTCCGCCTGCTGGCACGCAGCGAGGGTCATCGTCAGCATGGCGAAGCCGACGAACAGTGCAGTTTTCATCAGCGACATCCCGGCGCCCGGTCCGGTCGGCAGGTTAATCGCTGCCGCCGCGTGTGTCACTCGTGCGGGGTCCCGGCTGCTTCGCGGATCAGAGCTCGAGCTTGTAACCCACGCCGTAGATCGAGCGAATCGGCTCCTCGCCGGGAGCAGCCTGGGCGAGCTTGCGGCGCAGGTTCTTGATGTGGCTGTCGACGGTGCGGTCCGTCACCACGCGCCCGTCCGTGTATAAACGGTCGACGAGCTGCGAGCGCGACCAGACGCGTCCGGGCGCCTCGGACAACGCTTTGAGCAGGCGAAACTCGACCGCGGTGAGGTCGAGCTCCCGGCCGTTCCAGGTCGCGCGGTGACGCACCTCGTCGATCGTGAGGCCGGCAACGGGGGGCTCCGTGCGTTCCCGGTCCACGCGCCGCAGGATCGCGCGCACGCGCGCGACCACCTCGCGCGGGCTGAACGGCTTGCAGATGTAATCGTCCGCGCCGAGCTCGAGGCCGATCAGGCGGTCCACTTCCTCGACGCGCGCCGTCACCATGACGATCGGCACGTCGGTGAAGCCGCGCAGCTCGCGGCAGACGTCGAGGCCGTCCCTGCCGGGCAGCATGAGGTCGAGCAGCACGAGATCCGGCGCGCGGCGGCGCACGGCCGGCACTACCTCGCGGCCGTCGGCGATCCATTCCGCCTCGAAGCCGGCCGCCGCGAGGTAGTCGCCGAGCACGCTGGCGAGCCGGCGCTCGTCCTCCACGATCAGCACGAACGGGCGCGCGTCGTCGCTCACCCTGTCATCCTCCCGCCCGCGGCAGCCGGATCACGATCGCGAGCCCGCCGAGCGGCGACGGCCGCGCTTCGATCGTGCCGCCGTGCGCATCGACGATGTTGCGGGAAATCGCGAGACCGAGGCCCGCGCCGCCATCCTCTGCCCCCGAGCCGCGGTAGAAGCGCTCGAACAGGCGCGGCAGCTCGGCTTGCGGCACGCCGGGCCCCGAATCCTCGAGCGCGATCTGCACGGCGTCGTCGTCCGTCGTGCAGGTCACCTGCAGCCGCCCGCCGGCCTCGACGTGGCGCACCGCGTTCCCGAGCAGGTTGGCGAACAGCTGGCGCAGCCGGTTCGCGTCGGCGTGCACCGGGGCCGGCTGGTCCCGCGCATCGAGGTCGACCAGGATCCGGCGCTCGGCCAGGCGCTCCTCGAAGCTCCGCAGCGTCTCGCGCAGCAGCGGCATGAGATCGAGATCGGCCTTGCGGTAGGTGAGGGCGCCGACATCGGACAGCGTGAGCTCGTGCAGGTCGTCGACCAGCTTGGCCAGCATCTCCACGCTCTGATTCAGGTCGCGGATGCCTTGAGCGTCCAGCGGCCGCACACCATCCTCGATCGCTTCCAGCTCGGCGCGCAGCACCGCGATCGGCGTGCGCAGCTCGTGCGACACGTCGGCCATGAACGCGCGCCGCATCTGCTCGTTCTTCTGCAGCGTCAGCGCGAGCCGGTTGAAATCGTCGGCGAGCCCGCCGATCTCGTCGCCGGACGTCGCGCGCACGCGGTGGGCGTAGTCACCGCCGGCGATGCGATGCGTCGCAAGCGCAATCGAATGGATCGGCGCGAGCAGCGTGCGTGCGAGCAGCAGCGCAACGCCTGCCGCGAGCAGGGCGGTGAGGCCGGCGATGGCCCAGGTCGCCATCGACTGCCGCTGCTGGAACTGCACGTGCGCCGCGCCGGCCACGCGCTGGAAGGGGATCAGCGCCAGCCAGCCCACGGTTTCGCCGTTGACGATCACCGCGCGCTTGATCCTGCTCTCCGCTGCCTCGCGGTTCCCCGCGACGTGCTGCCAATTCGCGTCGAGCAACCCGATGCGGAGCGAGACGCCGGTGAGATCGGAGTCGCTGAACACCCGCTCGCGGCGCTCGCCGGAGCGGGGCGCGTCGCCCGCGTTGCGGCGGGCGAACAAAAGCCGGATCCAGGCGCGCCGGTCTTCCTCGAGAAACTCCCAGCCGCCGTGCTCGGCATACGCGGATGCCGCGGCCGGCACCAGCTCCTCCAGCCGCTCGACGCCGAGCGTGTTCAAGTAACCGAGAAAGCCGCGGTTGAAGCTGTAGAGCGTCGCGGCGCCCATGGCCACGGCGCACAGTACGCCGACGAGGAGCAGCGCGAGGAACAGCTTGGCGGTGATCTTGAGCTTCACGGCGGCCTTCGGTCGATGTGTCGTGCGCAAACCCGCGCGGCTTTGCCTGCAAGCAAAGCGCGCCGACGCCGCTATTAAGGAGCGCGGCCCGGCTCGCGGCAAGCACAGCAGGGAAAATTCACCGTTTCTCCAAAATTGCTGCACATTCCGGCCGCATGGTAACGCTTGCCGGGGATCAGGCATCCACGGAACAGGGTCATGCGCGACATAAAGGGATCGGGAAGATGAGCGGGAAGCCGCGCCGCCGGCTGTGGGTTGTTGTGGTTGCCGCGGGCGCGCTCTCCGCCGGATTCCTCGCCTGGAGGAGCTTCGCGGCGGCGCCCGAGCAGGCCTTCAATACCGTCCTGGTGGAACGCGGCGACGTCGTGCGCACGGTGACGGCCGTGGGTTCCCTGCAGCCCAAGGAGTACGTCGACGTCGGCACGCAGGTCTCCGGCCAGCTCGTCGCCGTGCACGTCGAGATCGGCGACCGCGTGCACGCCGGCGATCTCATCGCGGAAGTCGACCCGACCCGTTACGAGTCCATCGTGCGCAACGACCGCGCCAACCTCGAGAGTTTGCGGGCACAGCTCGCGCAGCGCGAAGCCGAGCTCACCCTGGCCGGGCAGCAGCTCGCGCGCAACCAGCGCATGCTGCAGGAGCGAGCCGTAAGCCAGGATACGGTCGATGAGCTCGCGGCGAGCGTGCGCGTGGCCGAGGCATCGGTCACCGCGCTCAAGGCGCAGATCGCGGCCGCGGAAGCGACGCTAGAGGGCGACATCGCGAACCTCGGGTACACCAGGATCTACGCCCCCATGGACGGGACCGTCGTGTCGCAGACCACTCTCGAGGGCCAGACCGTCGTGTCCTCGCAGCAGGCGCCGGTCATCGTGCAGATCGCGAATCTCGAGCTCATGACCGTGTGGGCGAAGGTCGCCGAGGCGGACATCCACAAGATCGCGCCCGGCATGCAGGCCTGGTTCAGCACGCTCGGCATGTCGGAGCGGCAGTGGCGCGGCACGGTGCGCCAGGTGCTGCCCACTCCCGAGGTCCTGAATGACGTCGTGCTCTACAAGGTGCTCATCGACGTCGACAACACCGAGCGACTGCTGCTGCCGCAGATGACCGTGCAGGTCTTCTTCCTGCTCGGTGAAGCGCGCGACGTGCCGACCGTGGCGCTGAACGCGCTGACGCCGGACCCGGAGCAGGGCCCGGACAGCTATTTCGCGCGGGTGCTGACGCCGCAAGGACCGGAGCGGCGCCAGGTGAAGATCGGCCTGGCCAGCCGCACGAACGCGGAAGTGCTCATGGGTCTCGCCGTCGGCGATCGCGTCATCGTGGGCGGCCCGGCAGCGCCGGGCGACGCCGGCCCCGGCCGCCGCATGATGGTCCGTTTCTGACATGGCCCCCGCAGGAGCGCGCACCGCGCGCGACCCGACAGGCGACGACGAGCTGCCGGACGCGGAGCGACCCGCCGGCGCGCGGCATGCCGCACCGGCCGCCATCTCCCTCCACAACGTCAGCCGTGTCTACGGCAGCGGCACCTCGGAGGTGCGCGCGCTCGATCACGTGAGTCTCGATATCGCCGCGGGCGAGTTCGTCGCCATCATGGGCCCGTCCGGCTCCGGCAAGTCGACGCTCATGAACATCCTGGGCTGCCTCGATCGCCCGAGCCACGGTCACTATCTCGTGCACGGCATCGACGTCGCCACGCTCACCCCCGACGAGCTCGCCGCACTGCGCCGCGACACGTTCGGTTTCGTCTTCCAGCGCTACAACCTGCTGGGTTCGCTGTCCGCGGCGGAGAACGTGGAGCTGCCGGCGATCTATGCCGGCCGCAGCAAGCGGCAGCGCGCGGCGCGCGCCTCCGAGCTCCTGACCGCGCTCGGCCTCGGCGGGCGCAAGGGCCACCGGCCCACCCAGCTCTCGGGCGGCGAGCAGCAGCGGGTATCGATCGCGCGCGCGCTCATGAACGGCGCCGCCGTGATCCTCGCGGACGAGCCGACCGGGGCGCTCGACAGCGTGAGCGGGGAGGAGGTGCTGAAGCTGCTCATGCGCCTGCACGAGGAAGGGCGCACCATCATCCTGATCACGCACGATCCCAGGGTCGCCGGGCATGCGGATCGCGTGATCCGGGTGAAGGACGGCGCGATCGTCGACGACAGCGGACCGGTGCGGAAGCGCGAAGCGGGTTACCCGCAGGCCGGCGATGCGCGCCATCCGCACTGGCTGCCCGACCTCGGCGAGGCCGTGAAGATGGCGCTGCACTCGCTGCGCGCGAACCTCTTTCGCAGCGCGCTGACCCTGCTCGGCGTGGTGATCGGCGTCGCGGCCGTGGTCACGATGCTCGGCATCGGCAACGGCAGCAAGCAGGAGATCCTCGAGCGCATCCAGGCGATGGGCAGCAACCTGCTGCTCGTGCGGCCCGACGCGCCGGGGCGGGGGCGGTCGTCGGCCGACATCGTGACGCTCGTGCCGGAGGATGCCGCCGCGCTCGCCGACCTGCCGAACGTCGAGTTCGTATCGCCCGAGCGGCGTGGCTCAGCGACGCTGCGCTACGGCGCCGTCGATTACCGCGGCAACGTGTACGGCGTCTGGCCCGCTTACCGCTACGCCCAGGACTGGCAGCTCGCGGCGGGCAGCTTCATCAACCAGGAGGACGTCGACGGCTACGCCGCCGTGACGGTGCTCGGCAAGACCGTGGTCGACAACCTGTTCCCCGCGGGCGAAAGCCCGATCGGCCGCTACGTGCTGATCGGCAACGTGCCGTTCGAGGTGATCGGCGTGCTGGAGCCGAAGGGTGCGACGCCCTGGGGCTCCGACATGGACGACGTGGCGCTCGTGCCGCTGTCGACCGGTTTCATCCGGCTGTTCGGCCAGCAGTACTTGAGCTCGCTCAACGTCAGGATCAGGTCGGCCGAGCAGGCCGACCGGACGCAGGCCGCGATCGAGCGCCTGCTCCTGCAGCGCCACGGAACGGAGGATTTCCGGGTGCGCAGCACGACATCTCTCGTGGAGGCGGTGGAAACCACGCAGAACACGCTCACCGTGCTGCTCGGCGCCGTTGCCGCCATTTCGCTGATCGTCGGCGGCATCGGCGTCATGAACATCATGCTGGTGAACGTCACCGAGCGGACGCGCGAGATCGGGTTGCGCATGGCCACCGGCGCGCGTTACGGCAATATCCTGCTGCAGTTCAACACGGAGGCGCTGGTCGTGTGCGGTATCGGCGGGCTGATCGGCGTCGCCGTCGGTTTCGCGACCGGCTTCATCGTGGATGCGCTCGGCACGCGGGTCGAGTTCACGCTCGCACCGCCGATCCTCGCGTTCAGCTCCGCATTCGCGACCGGGCTCCTGTTCGGCTACCTGCCGGCGCGCAAGGCGGCGCAGATGGACCCGGTCGCCGCACTGGCTTCGGAATGATGATGGACTGGTTGTAATGGTGGAAGCGCCTGCAGAAGCGCGCATTGCGCGCGACCAATCGAGAGCACATTCAACCGGCCGTGCCGCGGCGCATTGTCCGGTCGCGCGCAATGCGCGCTCCTGCAGGCGTGCCGTTTTGCCGGCCCTGCTGTCCTGCACGCTCGCTGCGTGCAGTCTCACGCCGCGCTACGACGTCCCGGAGCAGCCCGTGCCCTCTGCCTGGGAGCAGGCGCAAACGGCGGAAGACATGCGGGCGCCAGCACCCGAATGGTGGAACGCGTACGGCAGCACGGAGCTCGATGCACTGATCGCGCAGGCCATGGCGGGCAACCACGATCTCAATGCCGCGGTCGCGCGCATCGGACAGGCCCGCGCGGCCCTGCGCGTGGCGCGCGCCTCGCTGTGGCCGGCCGCAAGCGCGAGCGCGACGGCCTCGCGCGACCGCGTCGATGACGGCGGCACCGTCACCTCCGAGGACAGCCGCATCGGCCTGTCCATCGATTATGACGCGGATCTGTGGGGCGCCAACCGCAACGCCGCCGAATCCTCGGCGCTGCGGCTCGCGCTCAGCGAGCACAATCGCGACGCGATCCGGCTCGCGCTCCAGGCCGACGTCGCGCTCGCGTATTTCCAGCTGCTCGCGCTCGAGGATCGCATCGCGATCGCGGAAAGGAACCTCGATGCCGCGCGCGAGCTCCTGCGGCTGATCGAGGTGCGTTTCGACAACGGCGCCGCGACTGCGCTCGACCTCGCGCAGCAGCGCACGACCCTGCTCAACATCCAGGCGCAGATCCCCGTGCTGCACCAGGCGTCCGTCGAGACCCGCCACGCGCTCGCGGTGCTCGTGGCCCGGCCGCCGCAGGAGCTCAAGCTCGGAGCCGGCTCGATCGCCGACGTCGCGCTGCCCGCCTTCGATCCCGGCGTGCCCGCGGAGGCGCTCTTCCGGCGGCCCGACTTGCGCGCCGCCGAGGCGGCACTCTCTGCCGCGAATGCGGACGTGGGCGTCGCGCGGGCCGCGCTGTTCCCCGACCTCGGCGTCTCCGCATCCTTCATCGCCACCGACTTTGCGAGCGGCGGTACGGCCACGGTGGCGACGCTCGCCGCGTCTCTCGCGCAGACGCTGTTCGACGGCGGCGCCCGCCGCGGACGCATCGAGCTCGGTTTGGCCGAGCGGCGGGAGCTGGCGGAGAATTACGCCCAGGCCGTGCTCCTCGCGCTCGCCGACGTCGAGGACGCGCTGTCGGCGGTGACGACCAGCGCGCGCCGTGTCGAGCTCCTCACCGAAACCGCCGCACAGGCTCGCGAGGCGTATCGCCTGTCGCGGGTGCGTTTCGACGCAGGCGCCATCGATCTGATCACCGTGCTCGACAGCCAGCGCACGCTGCTCGGCGCGGAGGACGCGCTCGTGCAGGCCAGGCAGGCGAGGCTCGACGCCAGCGCCGGGCTGGTGCGCGCGCTCGGCGGCGGTGCCTGAGCCAGGCGCGGCGCAACGGCGCCGATCGCGGTCGCGCGCGATGCGCGCTCCTACGGGATCGTGTAGGGCGCGTCCAGGGCAGCGGCGATGCGCGCGTCGCGATCGTAGATGTCGCGATAGAAATGCGCCGTGCCGTCGGGATCGATATTGGCGGTGGAATAGAGCAGCAGGACCGGCATCGGTTGCGCGAGATGGACCGTGGCGGTCTTGCCGCTCGCCACGGCCGCGTCGACGCGCGCGCGGTCCCACCCGTCCGCGGAAAGCAGCAGGGTGGCGAGCGCGAGTGGATCCTGCACGCGGATGCAGCCGTGGCTGAACGCGCGCTCCGCCGTCGAGAACAGCGCCCTGGCCGGCGTGTCGTGCAGGTACACGGAATGCTCGTTCGGAAAGATGAACTTCACGGCGCCGAGCGCGTTGTTGGGGCCGGGCCGTTGCACCAGCACGTAGGGGAAGTTCCGCCGCGACAGCGCTGTCCAGTCCACTGTCGCGGGATCGATACGCGTCCCTGACAGGTCCCGGAGATCGTAATCGTGCGACGCGAACCAGCCGGGGTCCGCCTGGATCTCGGGCAAGAGCTCGCGCGTCGCGATGCTGTAAGGCACCGACCACGAAGGATTGAAGACGAGATACTCGAGCGCGCCCGTGAACACCGGCGTCTGCTGGCGTGTCTTGCCGACGACTACCCGGCTCTCCCACACGACCTTGCCGCCGGAGACGACGTAGATGCGAAAGCCGGCGATGTTGACGGCGACGAAAGGCGCGCCGAGCTCGTCCTGCACCCAGCGTGCGCGCTCCAGCGCGATCCGCAGCTGCTGCACGCGCATGGTCGCCGGTACGTTCAGGGCGCGCGAGGTCGCCGGCCCGACGACCCCGTCTTCCTGCAAACCATGGCGCGCCTGGAAGCGCCGCACCGCGTCCGCGAGGGCAGCGTCCATCACCTGCGACTCAGCATACGGCTGCGCGTCGTCGAGATCGCCAGACGTGGCGAGGCGCGCGGCGAGGGCGCTCACGCGCGGGTCGGAGGTGCCCGCCTCGAGCTTCGGCCCCTCCGGGATGAGCGGCCAGCCCCCCGCGTCCGCGATGCGCCGGTAGTCCGCGAGCGCCGCGCGCAGGCGCTGATACCAGGGCTTGAGCTTCAGCCGCTCCTCGATCGCGGTATCGAGGGACGGCGCAGCCATCGCCTGCTCGACCAGCTCGAGAGTGTCGACCTCCGCGCGCGGCGCCTGCGCGTTCCAGCTGTTGTGCTGGTCGCGAGGATTGGTCTTGCCGAGGCGCCGGTGATGCACGAGGCTCATCAGCGAGTCGGTCAGAAGCAGCTCGAAATCGGCGCGCTCCGCGGCCGTCCCGCCGCCGTCGAGCTCCCGGCGCCGCTCGGCGATCAGATCGCGATGGTAGTCCCGGGGCTCGAGGCCGTCGGCGAACGTGCCGTCGACGAGCTCGAGCAGCGCGTCGACGCGCTCCGGCTCACGCCAGGCGGACCGGAATTCGCGCCGCTCATAGAAGGCGGCGACGAGGGTCGGCGCATGGATCCCGGCCGCGAAAGCGTTGCCGTTGTAGCGGATCCGCTCGATCGCGGCCCTGAGCGCCTCGCGGGCGGGTTCGTCCTGGGCCGCGCCGGCCGCGGGCCAGAGGGCGGCGGTTGCGACCGAGAAGAGCATCGCAAAAAGCCAGTGCCGCGGTTGCTTTCGTCGTGGTTCGGGGCTATTCATTGCACATGCCGTCACTGCAAACCCGAGCCTTACACCGGCTGCGCGCGCCGCTGCTCGTCGTTCTGGCGGCGGCGGCGCTCACGTTCCCGTCGGAGCCTTCGGCCAGTATCGACGAACGGCGCCTCGTCTTCTACCACACGCATACCAATCAGCGGCTCGAGGTCGTCTACGCACGCAAGGGCGAGTACCTGGAACCCGCGCTCGGCGCGATCGGGACTTTCCTTGCGGATTTCCGCACCGGCGAGCGCAAGGAGATCGATCCGGCCCTCCTCGACGTGCTCTACGACCTGCGCGAGCGCCTGGGAAACCGCGGGACCTACGAGGTGATCTCGGCGTATCGCTCGCCGAAGACCAACGAGATGTTGCGCCGCAATTCGAGCGGCGTCGCGAAGAACAGCCAGCATCTCGAGGGCAAGGCGATCGACGTGCGGCTGCGCGGCGTCTCGACTCGCAAGCTGCGTGACACGGCGATTGCGATGCGGCGCGGCGGGGTCGGTTATTACCCGGAATCCGACTTCGTGCACCTCGACACGGGCCGCGTGCGGCGCTGGTAGCGCCGGACGGCCTGGATACCGCCAAAGAGCGCGAGCAAGAGCAGCGACACGGGCCCGGCGCTGCCGCTGCCCTGGCCGACCGTCACCGTTCCCTCCGGCGCCGCGACGCCGCCCGGATCGCGGATGACGCCGTTCGGCCCGAGCTCCGCGTCGCCGTCGTTCGGGCCGCCGTCCTCGAGCGTGAGCTCCACGCACAGGTCCCCGGGTGTGAGTCCCTGCGTATAGGCTTCGTCGCCGGGCGGCGGGCACGTCTCTCCGCCCGGCGCCGAGGCGAGCGCGTTGCGCTCGTTCTCGACGAACTGGCCCCAACCGCGCGCCGGCTGGTGCTTGCGGTATTCCGCGAGCTCGCCGATGCCGACCCCGAGCGGGATCACGACGCGCGCACTGGCGCCGACTTCCGGCAGGTTCGCGATCTCGAAATCGTAGATGCCGCCGGGATAGGAGAAGTCGTCCGTGACGTTGTCCGCGCCCTCGCCGCGGTCGCCGTGCGCCGCAATGTCGTCCGGCGTCACGCGCGCGGAGCCGGTGCGCGCGGTGCGCGCGGTCGCGCCGAGCTGGAGCTTGACGCCGGGCTCGGCCTGCATGCGGCCGCCGGAGCCGGCTTCGAGCTCGTGCGCAAGACCCTCGCGGGCGTCCGCGCCGTCCGCGGAATCGGGCACGCCGTCGCCGTCGCCGTCCGCGAGCGACGCGCCCGTGCCGCTCTCCAGCACGACGAACGGGAACTCGACGGAGGACTCCGGCGACGTGTAGTCGCCGACGCTGCGCTGCACCTCCACGGCCAGCGTGTACGGGCCGGGCGGCAGGGTTTCCGGTGCGAACGCGAGCGCGCCCGCGTCCTGCGGGCCGGAGGCGACGGCGAGCACGGCGTCGCTGGAGCCGCTCCAGTCCCAGGTGAACGAGCCGGCCTGGTGACCGCCGACGCGCGCGCGCGCGACGGCAGTGCCGCCGGCGGCGACGAGGGCATTCACGCCGCCCGCGTCTCCCTGCGCCAGCTCGATCCATACCGCCGGCTGCTCGTCGTGCGACGGATCGGTGCCGCGGCGGATCTCGTCGGCGTCGGCGATGCCGTCGCCGTCGCCATCGTCGCTTGCGGCCGTGTCTTCCGCCACGCCGAGCAGGCTCAGCACGGTCTCGATCGCGTTGCTGATGCCGTCGTCGTCATCGTCGGCCGCGCCGTTCGCGACCGGCGAGTTCGCATCCAGCGCGTCGGCGCCGAGCGCGATCTCGCGCGCGTCCGGCACGCCGTCGCCGTCGGAATCCGTGGCGCCGTCGGCGTCGACACCGGCCAGCGCCTCGACCCGGTCGGGCACGCCGTCGCCGTCTGCGTCGGGCGCGACAGCACTGAGCGGATCGAGTCCCAGGGTGATTTCGGCCGCGTCCGGGTAGCCGTCGCGGTCGCGGTCGCTCACGCGACCGGCGTCGGCGATGTGCAGCGTCGCGAGCCGTTCCTCCAGCGCGTTGCTCACGCCGTCGCCGTCGTCGTCGGACGCGCCGCCCGGTGTCGGCGCGTCGGCCGAGCGGCTGTCGCTGCCGAGGGTGAGCTCGAGGCGATCCGGCAGGCCGTCGCCGTCGAAGTCGCGGGCGTCGTCGCCCGGGTCCGAGGCGCTGGTCGCGGGCAATCCGAAGGCCGCGTACAGCACGGTCTCCAGGTGATCTGCCGTGCCGCCGCGGTCGCTGTCCGCGAAGCTCGCCGGGTCGTAGGGACGCGTGCCGTCCGCGGCTTCTACCGCGTCGGGCACGAGGTCGCCGTCCTCGTCCGCGAACGACAGCGCCTCCAGCGGATCGGTGCCGGCGTCGGCCTCGTCGCCGTCGTTCACGCCGTCGCCGTCGCTGTCCGCGAGCGCGGGATCGGTGCCGAGTGCCTCCTCGTCGTCGTTCGTGAGGCCGTCGCCGTCGGGATCCGCGCTGCCGGCGGCCCCGCCGTCATCGCCGCCACTGCCGGTGCCGCCGCCGCCGTCGTTGCCGCCATCGCCGCCGCCGTCGTTGCCGCCGCCGTCATCATCGCCGTCGCCATCGCCGCCGCCGCTCCCCGGTTCGTCGTCATCGGCGATGGACACGCTCGCCGACTCCGGTGAGCCGATCGCGACCGCCGATTCGCTGGTATCGGTGAGCGTCACGACCACGGTCTCGTCCGCCTCGTCCTCCGCATCGTCGAGCGGCGCGATGGCGATGGAAGCGGAGCTCGCGCCGGGCTCGATCGTGGTGCTGCCCGACAGGGCGGCATAGTCCGAGCCCGGCGTGGCGCTGCCGCCGACCGAGTATCGGACCGTGAGCGGCCGGCCCGACGCGTTCGTGCCGTCGAGCGTGATCGAGATGCGGCCCGCGCGCTCGGGCTCGGCGGCGTTCGCATCGGCGGCCGCGCTGACGGCGTGCGCGCTGTCGCGAATGCCGACCGTCGCCGCGCCGTCGACGACGACGACCTCGCCCGCGGATTCTGCGAGCGTCAATGTGACCGTCTCGTCGCCCTCGAAGGCCGCGTCGTCGCGCGCGCGGACGCGGATGACCTCCTCGGTCCGGTTCTTCCTGAGCCTGACGCTCCCGGGCAGCCGCTCATAGTCGTCATCGGGCGTGGCACTGCCGCCGACGGAGTAGCTCACCGTGACTTCCCGTTCCGGATCGCCGCCGACGCGTTGCACCCTGAATTCACCGTCGTCGCGCCCCGTTTCCGAGGCGGTATCGTCCGCTGCCACGATCGAGACCTGCACCTCGTCGTCGTCGTCGTCGTCGCCGTCGTCGTCGCCGTCCCCGCCGTCTCCGCCGTCCTCGTCATCGTCGGCGATCGTGATGCTCGCGCTCGCAGGGCTGCCGATGCCGACCTGCGGGTTGTCGGTGCCGGTGAGGGTGATCTCGACCGACTCTTCGCCTTCCACGAGGTCGTCATCGAGTGGTGTAACGACGACCGACGTCGCGCTCTCGCCGGGCGCAATCGAGGCGACGCCGGAGAGTGCGACGTAGTCGAGAGAGGGCGTCGCGCTGCCGCCGACGTCGTAGCGGACCGCGAGCGGTGCGCCCGATGCGTTGGGCGTGCCGAGCGAGATCGTGATTCCGCCATCCGCCGGCGGGTTCTCGGCTGCGTTGCCGGCCGGAGCCGCGGTGACCTCGTACTCGCTGTCGCGGATGGTGACGGTTGCAGTGGCCTCGCCGATGACGACGCCGCCGTCCGCGAGCAGGGTGATCGTGACGGTTTCGTCGCCTTCGATCACGCCATCGTCGCCGGTCACGTGCACCGGGATCGCCATCTCGGTCTGGCCGTCGCCCAGGTTCAGCGAGCCGGGCAGCGCCTCGTAGTCGGCGCCCGGCGTGGCGCTGCCGCCGACCTCGTAGGTGATCCGGATCGGGCCGTCGTCGTCGCCGCCGGTGCGTCGGACGACGAATTCGGCGTCATCGGGAGGCGTTTCGCTCGCGGCGTCGTCGGTCGCGAACACGGACACCTCGGCCTGCCCGAGGGCGGCCACGGGTGTGCCGAGAAGCGCGAGGATCAGTCCCGCGGCGACCGCGGCGGGTGGCGGTGCGGGGCGCGGGGCCACCGGCGAGGGAGCGCAGTCGTGCGGCATTCGTTCTTCTCCAAACCTTCGCACAAGGCCGTGCGCCCCAAGGGACTCTGTTTCGTTGTCGGTCCGCCGCTACGAGCCTTTCGCATGCCGTGTCAGGCCCAGTATAGGAGACCGGGCCGGGTGCGGCGAGGCGCCCCCCTTTCCGGAGCAGGAGCCCGGTGCGCGCCCTTGGCTTATACTCGGTGGCAAAGCAAGACCGGCCCGCCACGGGGCTCCTCCCCGGGCGATTACCCGGTCCCGAGCGGGGAGAATCCGGATGTTTCGCAGGAAGGCATTGTCCCAGGCAGTCATCGTGGCGCTGTCGACCGGCACGGCCGGCATCGTGGCCGCCGCCGAGCTCGACGAGATCGTGGTCACCGCGACCAAGCGGGAGCAGAACCTGCAGGACGTCGCCATTGCCGTGCAGGCGCTCGATGGCGGCCAGCTCGAAGACCTGAACGTCGCGAACTTCGACGACTACGTGCGCTACCTGCCTAACGTAAACTCCGCGGGCCGCGGGCCGGGGCAGTCGTCCATCTTCATCCGCGGCATGGCCACCGACTCGTCGGACCAGACCTCGATCGAGATCGGCGCGCCGGTGCCGAACGTCGCCCTCTACCTCGATGAGCAGCCGGTGAGCACCGGCGGGCGCAACCTCGACCTGTACGCCGCCGACATCGCGCGCGTCGAGGTGCTGCCGGGACCGCAGGGCACGCTGTTCGGCGCGAGCTCGCAGGCCGGCACGATCCGCCTCATCACCAACAAGCCGGTCTACAGCGAATTCCAGGCCGGGGTCGATGCCAGCGTCTCCGACACCCACAAGGGCGAGATGAGCAACAGCGTGGAGGGCTACATCAACCTGCCGCTCATCGAAGACAAGCTGGCGCTGCGCGCGGTGTTCTACAACGCGTTCGAAGGCGGCTACATCGACAACGTGTTCGGCGAGAACGCCTACACCGCCGAGGACGTCGGCTTCCCGGCGGGCGCCGAGTCGACCGTGATCAACAACCTCCCGCTGGTGGAGGAGGACTTCAACGACACGGTCTACCGCGGGGGCCGCCTGAGCGCGCGCTACGCGATCAATGACGACTGGGAGGTCACCGGCACCTACATGCGCCAGAAGCTGGACGCGGACGGCGTGTTCGACCATTCGCCGGAACGGATCGCCGAGCTCGGGGACGAGCAATCCGGCAGCCGGGTCGTGGGCGACCTGCAGGTGCAGCGGTTCTTCCCCGACCAGCTCGAGGACGAGTTCCAGCAGTTCTCCGTCACCGTCGAGGGCCGGCTCGCCGGGCTGGATCTCATCTATGCCGGTTCCTATCTCGACCGCGAAGTCTTCAACACCATGGACTACAGCGGCTACACCGAGGTCGGCGCGTACGGCTACTACTACATCTGCCAACCGACCTACACGCTGTGCGGCGACCCGACCCAGGGAGTCATCGCCTTCATCGAGAACGATCGCACGACGCACGAGCTGCGCATCTCGCGCTCCGACGACGAGAAGCTGAATTTTGTCGCCGGGATCTATTACGACGACATCGAAACCGGCGTGGATACGAACTTCTACGTCGCGGGCTCGACCGGGTTCTTCGCGCGCAACCTGCCGATCTCGACGGCCACGCACTACAATCCGAACGCGCGGCTGCCCGGCATCACGTTCATGAACGACGCGATCTGGACGAACGAGCAGTTCGCGGTGTTCGGCGAGGTGACCTACAACTTCACCGACCAATGGTCGGCGACGGTCGGTGCACGGTATTACGACATGGAGACCGCGCTCGTCGGGTCGTCCAATTTCGCGACGCTCGGCGACGTGGATACCGACAACGGCCGCAATTTCGACGAGATTTTCGCCGACGACCTGCCGCTGAAGGAAGACGACGTCATCCTGAAGGGCAGTATCAGCTACAACCTCACGGACGACGCGCTGTTCTTCTTCACCTACTCCGAGGGTTTCCGGCCCGGCGGTTTCAACCGGGTCGACGATCCGGCCGTGCCAAAGACGTACCAGAGCGACGAGGTCACGAATTACGAGATCGGCTGGAAGAGCGTCCTGCTCGACGGCGCCCTGCGCTTCAACGGCTCGATATACCGCATCGACTGGGACGGGCTGCAGGTCGGCATCACCGATTTCAACATCTCCGTCCTCACCTTCACCACCAACGCGGCGGATGCGGAGATCACCGGCTTCGAGGGCAACGTGATGTGGGCGGCGACGGACAGCTTCACGCTGAGCGGTGCGTGGTCGTACAACGACACGGAGATGGTGCGGGTGCCGCCGAGTGTCACCGACCTCGCGGGCGAAGGCTCCGAGCTCGCGCTTGCACCCAAGATCCAGTTCAACGTCCGCGGCCGGTACCAGTGGATGATGGGCGAATACGACCCGTACGCGCAGCTCGTTTACGCGTTCACGGACGAGCAGTTCAGCTCGATCGTGCTGGACAACCGCTATTTGCAGGACTCGTATGCCACGCTCGACGGCGCGCTCGGCGTGCAGCGTGACAACCTCACCGTCGAGCTCTTCGCCGAGAACCTGACCGACGAGCGCGCGGAGCTCTTCATCAACTCGCTGGACACCGACCTGCGCATCACCACGAACCGGCCGCGCACCTTCGGCGTGCGCCTGTCCTGGGATTTCGAATGAGGTAACCGTGTCCGGCGCCCGGCAACTCCTGGAGGCCGGCCGTCTCGAGCAGGCCGTCGCCGCGGCCCGCGCGGAAGCCGCCGCGCACCCCGAGGATCCCGAGCCGCTGTACGTGCAGGCGGTGGCCGAGCGCTATCTCGGGCGCACGGATGACGCGCTCGCGACCCTCGGCCGCCTGACCACGCTCGAGCCCCGCTACGCGCGCGCCTGGCAGGAAGCCGGCCACCTGCACAGGGCGCGCGGCGACCTGACCCGAGCCTGCGCCGCCTACCGGCGCGCGGTCGAGCTGAACCGGGCGCTCCTCACGTCCTGGCGGCAGCTCGCCGACCTGGAGCAGCGCCTGGGCCGCCTCGAGGCCGCCGCGGTCGCCGAGGCCGAGCATCGCCGCCTGGCCGCGCTGCCCCCGGAGCTGGTCACCGTCTCCAGCCTGATTCAGGAAGGCAAGCTCTTCCAGGCCGAAACCCTGTGCCGGGATTTCCTGCGCGGCAATCCGCGGCACGTCGAAGCGATGCGGCTGCTCGCCCGCATCGGCATCAAGCTCTTCATCTACGACGATGCGGAGTTCCTGCTCGAAAGCGCGGTCAACTTCGAGCCTGAAAACTGGCTCGCGCGGCGCGACTACGTGGAGGTGCTGCACAAACGGCAGAAATTCAAAAAAGCGCGCGAGCAGGCCGCGCTGTTGCGCGACCGCTTTCCGGGCAATCCCGCGTTCGAGCTCGCGTACGCGAACGAGTGTGTCGCCACAGGGGCCTTCGACGAGGCGATCGGGATCTACGATCGCGTGGTCGCCGCGCATGCCGCGCTAGATCAGCCGCACCTCGCGCGCGGGCACGTGCTGAAGACGGTAGGGCGGGTGGAGGAGGCGATCGTTTCCTACCGGAACGCGTACCGGGCCCGGCCCGATTTCGGAGACGCGTTCTGGAGCCTCGCCAATCTGAAGACCTACCGCTTCAGGGACGCGGAGATGGCGCAAATGGAACGGCACGCCGACGACCCGGCCACGGCACCGGCCGATCGCTGGCACCTGTGCTTCGCGCTCGGCAAGGCCTTCGAGGACCGCGGCGAATATGCGCGCTCGTTCACCCGCTATGCACAGGGCAACCGGCTGCGCCGCGAGGGCCTGCGCTACGACCCGGACCGCGCCGAGGCCGCGATGCGGCGGCAGGCGGAGGTGTGCACGGCCGGGCTGTTCGAAGATCGCGCGGGCTGCGGCGCTCCGCACGCGGACCCGATCTTCATCGTCGGCCTGCCGCGCTCGGGCTCGACCCTGCTCGAGCAGATCCTCGCTTCGCACTCGCAGGTCGACGGCACGATGGAGCTGCCGAACGTGCTGGCGCTGGCGCACCGCCTGAACGGGCGGCGCATGCTCTCCGAGGAGGCGCGCTATCCCGCCGTGCTCGCGGAGCTTGCAGCGGAGCAGCTCGCGAAAATGGGCGAGGCGTACATCGAGGACACCCGTTTCCACCGGGCGGGTGCGCCGCGCTTCATCGACAAGATGCCGAACAATTTCCTGCACGTCGGCCTGATCCACCTGGTGCTGCCGAACGCGAAGATCATCGACGCGCGCCGGCATCCGATGGCCTGCGGCTTCAGCAACTACAAGCAGCTGTTCGCCGAGGGCCAGGAGTTCACCTACGACCTCGCGGAGATGGCGCGCTATTACCGTGGCTACGCCACGCTGATGGAGCACTGGGATCGCGTGCTGCCGGGCAGGGTGCTGCGCGTGCACTACGAGCGTGTCGTCGCGGATCTCGAAGGGCAGGTACGCCGCATGCTCGATTTTCTCGCGCTCCCCTTCGAGGAGGGCTGCCTCGCGTTCCACCGCACCGAGCGCTCCGTCCGCACCCCGAGCTCCGAGCAGGTGCGCCAGCCGATCTATCGCGAGGGCCTCGAGCACTGGCGGCATTACGAGCCCTGGCTCGCACCGCTCGAAGCCGCGCTCGGCGAGCTCGTTTCCGGCTATCCGGCGGCGCCCTGAGCCGGGACCACGGTGACCCGCGCCGCAAGCGCCCGGCTAGCGCCACCGATCCTCGAAGCTCATGCTCTTGACGAGCGCGAACACCGGTTTGCCCGCGGTGAGCTCCAGGGCTTCGACCGCGGCGCGCGTCAGGGTGGCGCGCAGCCTGCCGGAACGAAGCTCGACGGTGACGTCGGCATGCGCGGACTCGTCGTCGCACGCCACAGCGGCAATGGTGCCCTCCAGGACGTTGCGGATGCTGATGCCTTCGGGCCGGCGGGTCGCGATCGCGACGTCGCGCGCGAGGACCCGCAGCCGCGCCCTATCCCCCGGCCGCAGTCGCAGGTCGGCAGGCACGGTGACCGTGTCTCCGCCGACGTCGATGCGCGTGAGGTGCAGGCGCCGGTCGTGCCCGGCAACGACGCCGTAAAGCAGCGAGCTCACCTCGAGCTCACCCGTCCCCGGTCCCGGATCCAGCGAGCCGATCACTTCGGCCGCCGGCCCGCGGGCACGAGCGCGGCCGTGCGCGAGCACGACGACCTGCTCGGCGAGCCGGCCCACTTCGTCGAGATCATGGCTGACGTACACGACGTGCGTGCCGAAATGCCTCTGCAATTGCTCGAGGTAGGGCAGGATCTCGTGCTTGCGCGCGCGATCGAGGCCGGCGAGCGGCTCATCCAGGAGCAGCAGGTCGGGACGTGTCAACAGGGTGCGCGCGAGCGCGACCCGCTGCCGCTCGCCTCCGGACAACGTGGCCACGCGGCGCTGCAACAGCTCGCGCAGGCCGAAGACCTCGATCGTATCCGCGAGGGTGTAACGCGCCCGCCGCGCGCGGCTGCGGCGATCGGCGTACTCGAGGTTGCCGCGTACCGTCAGGTGCGGGAACAGCCGGCCGTCCTGGAACATGTAGCCGACGGGACGCTCGTGAGCGGGGACGTCGATGCCCCGCCGGTCGTCGAACCAGGTCGCGTCGCCCAGGGCGATGTGCCCCGCGCCCGGCCTCTCGAAGCCCGCGATCAGCCGCAGCAGCGTGGATTTGCCGCTGCCGCTCGGCCCGAAGACGGCAGTGACACCGCCGAGGTGCAGCTCCTCCGCGACGTCGAGGTCGAATCCCGGAAAGGCGATCCGCGCGCGTAACGTGAGCACGTCAGCCGACATGGAACGGGTACCGGCGGTTCACGAGATAGACGAGCAGCAGCACGAGAAACGAGAAGACCAGCAGCCCGAGGGACAGCACGTGGGCTTCCGCGTAGCGCAACGTTTCCACGTGCTCGTAGATGGCGATGGAAATCACTTTCGTGCGCCCCGGGATGTTGCCTCCGACCATCAGGACGACTCCGAACTCGCCGATGGTATGGGCGAAGGTCAGCACGCAGCCGGTCAGGAAGCCGCGGGCCGAGAGCGGGACGGCGACGCTCCGGAAGCTGTCGAACGGCGATGCGCGCAGGCTCGCTGCCGCTTCGAGCGGCGCGCGTCCTACCGCTTCGAACGCACCTTGCAGCGGCTGCACCATGAACGGCAGCGAATAGAACACGGAGGCGATGACGAGACCGGCAAACGAGAACGCCAGCGTGTCGCCGGTGACCGAGACCCAGAAGGCGCCCAGCGGCGACGACGGGTTGAACGCGAGCAGCAGGTAGAAGCCCATCACGGTGGGCGGCAGCACCAGCGGCAGCGCGGTCACTGCTTCCAGGTACGGCTTTGCGGGCGAGCGCGTCGTCGCGAGCCACCAGGCGAGCGGCGTCGCGACGACAAGCAGGATCGCCGTGGTTGCCAGCGCGAGAGCCAGGCTCAGCCACAAAGGCCCGGTCGCCGGCATCGCCTACCGCGTCCCGTATCCGCGGCGCTCGATCTCTGCGCGCGCCTCGTCGCTACCGAGGAATTCCAGGAACGCGCGCGCGGCGGCGTTGTCCGCCCCGTGCTCGAGCAGCACGGCATCCTGGCGCAGCGGGGAATACAGCCCGGCCGGAACGTCCCACCGCGACCCGGGCCGCTCGTTCTGCGGCGCGAGCACGTACGACAAGGCGACGAAGCCGAGCTCGACGTTGCCGGTGGCGACGAGGCCGAAAGTCTGGCCGATGTCCTCGCCCATGACGATCTTCGGGCGCAGGCGTTCTTCGAGCCCGAGGGACCGCAGCACTTCGATCGCCGCGGCGCCGTAGGGCGCGAGCTCGGGATTCGCGATGGCGAGCCTGCGGAAGTCGCCGCGCTCGAGCGTGGCCGCACCGTCGCCGGCAATACGCTCAGGGTCCGGGCTCCACAGCGTCAGCCGGCCGACCGCGTAGGTGAAGCGCGAGCCCGCGACCGCACGCTGCTCCCGTTCCAGGCGCGCGGGCCGCTCCTGGTCCGCGGCAAGGAACGCGTCGAACGGCGCGCCCTGGACGATCTGCGAATAGAACTGCCCCGTCGAGCCGATCGACACCCCGAGCTCGTGCCCGCTCTGCTGCTCGAAGCGCGGCACCAGCGCATCGACGACGTCCTTGAAGTTCGCGGCCACCGCGACCAGCGCTTCGGCGGCCATGGCGCCGGCGGGCAGGAAAAGAAAGGCGCCAAGGACGAGGCACCGGGTCCGCAGGGCCATGAGCGCCGCCGGCGTAGGCACTACACCGCGAGAATCACGTGGCTCGCTTTCACGAGTGCGCACATGGGGCGAACTATATAACGGCCGCCCGCGGCCGTCATGAGCAGGCTTTTTTGAATCAGCGGGCGAAGTGACGGAAGCGCCAGGCCGGCACCGGCAGCCGCCCGGAGTGCGAAGCGGCCGCGTCGGCACAGAAACAGAGGATGCGACGGCAGCCCGCCGGCACGATGGCGCGGACCGGATCGAGGCCGAGCGGCATGAGCCCCTCGCGCCGCGCCCGCTCCAGTGCGCCCGCGGGATCCTTCGGCCACGGCGCCTCGAACGGCCACTCGACGGCAATGCCGGCCGCGGAGGCGCCGTCGCCCGCCAGCAGCGTGCCGGTCCAGACGTGCTCGACGTCGATGGCCGCCTTGCGGAACGCCGTGCGCACCGACTCGGCGTCCGGCGCCCGGTAATGGCAGATTCGATGCCGGCCTTCCTCGGCGATGTAGCTTTCCTGCCAGTGCAGCTGGTAGAGATCGAAACAGCCGGCCTCCTGGATTTCCAGCACGGACCGCGCGTCGTCCGGCGCGCGGCCGGCCCACTCCACGAACACGTCCGCCATGCCGTCGGGCCGCGCCGCCATGGAGGTCAGCTCGCCCTGCGCGCCGGCGCGGGCCGCGCGAGCCCGGAGAGATAGCCGGCGAGGTGCTCGACGATGTCGTACGCATCGTCGCCCGCACCGTGAATGAAGCTCGATTTGCGCCGCCGCAGGAACGGCAGGCCGATCACGTACAAGCCCGGAGCCGCGGCGACGCCGCCGTCGTGGCGGATCATGCCCTTGCGATCGAGAACCGGTACCCCGAGCCACGAGTAGTCGGGCCGGAACCCGGTAGCCCACAGGATCGTGCGGATCGCGCCGCCGGACAGGTCGAGCGCGAGTGTCGGCGTCTTCTGAACCTGCGTCGCGGGAAATCGCTCACCTGTTCCGGGGAAACCGTTCCGCTGTGCCCATTCGTCGATGGACGCGAGCAGGCGGTGCATCTTGAGATCGGCAAGCGCGCACACGTTCGCGAGCGAGCCGGAGAACTGGAGCAGGCCGTCGCGCAGGCCGGCGAGGCGGCCCGCGACGCGCACGCCTTCGTCCATGAGCGCGTTCAGGTCCATGAGCACGCGCTCGCGCGAGCCCACGAGTTGCGGCGAGGGCAGGTTGCGTACCCGCCTCAGATCGTCGACGGCGTCATAGCGATCGTCGAGAATCCCCGCCGAGTGCATCCACCACTGGATGTCGCGGCCGCGATAGACGCGCGGCAGGCGCACGTGCTCGCCCGCCGCGATCGTCACCTCGTGGCCTGCGCGGGCGATCTCGTGCGCGAGCTGCACGCCGGTGGCCGAGGCGCCCACCACGAGCACTCCGCCCGGCTCGAGGTCGCGCGGATTGCGATAGGCATGCGGCGTGAGCTGGCGGACGTGGCGTGGAATGCCGGCGGCCAGCGCCGGTACGACCGGCAGGTTCGCGGCCCCGCTCGCGAGCACGACGGCGCGGCAGCGCCATGCGCCCGCGTCGGTCGTGACCCGATAGCCGTCCGCCACGGGCTCTACGGCCGTCACCGTGGTGCCGGTCTGCACCGGTGCACGGACCACCGACGCATAGGCCGCGATGAAGCTCACCACCTCGTCCACCGCCATGTACCCGTCCGGGTCCGCGCCGGTCCAGGCGTACCCCGGGAGGCGGGAGAGCCAGTTCGGCGTGAGCAGGCGCAGCGAATCCCAGCGCTCGCGGCGCCAGGAATTCGCAACGCCGCCCCGCTCGAGCACGACGTGGCCGATCGAGTGCGCGGTCAGCTCGTGGCTGACCGCGAGTCCCGAGTGGCCTGCGCCGATGACGACGACGTCGACCCGGCCGGCGCGCCCGCTCTGCTGTTTCACGCGACGGTCACCGCGACGTCGGTGGGATTGGTGATGATGTCGTACACCGCCGAGCGCTTCTGCGACTGCGCGACCAGGGCCGCGATGTCCTCCTTCGAGGCGTCGGCGTCGATCTCGTAGTGCACCTTGATGCCGTCGAAGCCGTTGCGCACGTCGCTGTCGATGCCGAGGATGCCCTGCAGGTCCATGCCGCCCTCGAGCGTCGCTTTCACCGAGCGGAGCTGGATGTTGCGGTTCTGGGCGACCGCTGCGATCCCCGCCGTGAGGCAGCCGGCCAGACCGGCCAGCACGACCTCGACCGGCGTCGCGCCGTGGTCCTCGGAAGCGAAGATCTCCGGGTGATCGGTATCGAAATGGAACTCGGTGCGGTGGCTCTGCTCCTCCCCGAGGCCGTAGAAGCCGCGCACGCTCGTCTCGCTGTGCGTGCCGTTGATCCAGTTGCAGGTCGCGCGCCAGGTGAAGCGCGCCGCCGCCGGGGCCTCCGTCAGCGCCTCGCGGGCGCCGAGCAGGGCCTCGACGTTGACGCCGTTGTCGACCTTTGCCTGTGCTTGCTGTGCAGTCATTCGCTTGCTCCTTCGAGTTGCGGACCCGGCCACCCGCCGGGCAGGACGCAATCTCCGCGCCGCCCGTGGAAAGGAGCGTGATACCGACCGTGGAATTTCCGGGACCTTGCGCCTACGGCGCCCAGGGTCAGCCGACTCGTTGTTTTTTCTGCGGGCGGGTGAGGGTGCGCGCCTGCGCGGCGGCCCAGGCCGCGACGCCGGAGGCCTCGAGCATGGCGATGGCGGCCGCGTGCGGCTCCGCCTCGGCGGCGCGGCCGGCCGCCCGGAGCCCGAGGCCCAACACCAGGTGGGCGAGCAGCTTCTCGGTGGCGCGCTGCAGCAGGTCGGCGTAGCCCAGGGCCTCGGTGGCGCGCGCAAGCGCAGGCTCGATGCGCCCGCGCTCGTAGTCCAGCAGGGCCGCGCGCGTCAGCACGTAGGACAG
>DASVDF010000027.1:0-9378 GCA_036381215.1 Woeseiaceae bacterium
CGCGGGATAACCGCGGTAGACGATCACGCGAATGTCGGGCACTCCCTGGTAGCTCACGTCCGCGAACAGCGGGTCGAAGTGCACGCAGTATTCGATGAGCGCGGTATCGGGTGTGCCGCCCAGGCTGTACTGGCCGCCGACCACGTTCGAGATGTGGTGCTCGATCTCCGCGGTCGTGACTAGCAGGCCGTTGGCCAGGCGGAAAGTATCCGCCTTGCGCTTGCTGCGGCCCGTGATGACGATGATGCCGTCACCGCCGCTGCCGTGTGCCGGCTTGATGACGAACGCGTCGCGCCCCTCGACGATGCTCATGAACCGCCGCACCTGCGCCTGGCTCGCGATCACTCCGTAGAGCTCGGGCACGGGCATGCCGGCGTCCTGCGCCAGCTGCTTGGTCAGCACCTTGTCGTCGACCCGCGGATAGAAGCGGCGCGGATTGAGCCGCATGATGTACTCGGCGTTGCGCTCGTTGATGCCGAGCACACCGGCCTCCCGCAGCATTCGGCGGCG
Source organism: Woeseiaceae bacterium (assembly GCA_036381215.1). Taxonomy (GTDB): domain Bacteria; phylum Pseudomonadota; class Gammaproteobacteria; order Steroidobacterales; family Woeseiaceae; genus IDS-8. Next base: position 511 of record DASVDF010000027.1, read on the forward strand.
CCGCCACATGGCTCCCTACCGGCTCCCCCGGCTCCCCGCCAGCGCCTTGAAACGCATGAGCTCCGACAGGCGATAGCCGGTGTAGCGGCCGAGCAGCAGTATGACCGAGAGCAACGCCAGGAGCAGCTCCGGGAAGGTGAACACGATGTGCTCCAGCCAGTCCATGCCCATCGAGAGATAGGCCAGGATGGCCACCACCATGCTGCCGAGACCGGCGCGCATCGCGTCCCCCGGCCCCCTCTCCTCCCACAGCACGGACATGCGCTCGATGGTCATCGCGATGATGACCATCGGGAAGAGCGCCACCGAGAGTCCGGTCACCATGCCGAGCTGGTGCGATACGATGCTGATGACGAGCATGAGCAGCACCACCACGGTCACCACCGCAGCCAGCCGCGGCACGAGCAGCAGGCGCAGTCGTTCCAGCAGAAAACGGATGCTGAGGCCGAGCGCGACCAGCACCGTGAACAGGATGACGCCGGACACCAGCCGCGTTTCGCGGAAGGCGAGGGCGATCAGCACCGGCATGAAGGTACCGAAGGTCTCGATGCCGATCACGTTACGCATGAACAGCATCACGAAAGCACCGACCGGCACCATCAGCAGCACCGCGTAGACGGCCTGGGTCTTGATGGGCAGGCTGAACAGCGAGAAATCGATCAGCCTGGACTCACGCTGCTCGGCGCGGTGCTTGGTGATCTCCATCGTATCCACGACATTGCGCTGGACGGCAAAGTTCACCTGGAGCTCGCTGCCGCCCTCGATCGAGACCAGCGGCTGGCTGCCGCGCCACCAGATGAGAAAACGATCGGGCAGCCCCTCGGCGCCGGTCGACGGATCGAAGTAGCGCCAGCGATCACCGTCGTGGATTTCGAGCCAGGGCTGCGGCTGCACCTCGGGTGCCTGGTCCTGCAGCGGTATGCCGTGCACCATGCGCGCGGGAATGCGCTCGCTGTTCAGCACGAGAATCGCGCGCTCGACGAACTCGGCGGGGGTGTCGACATCGGCGAGCAGGAGCTCGATGTTCGGATTCGGCGAGGGATCGTTCATCATCCGCAGCAGCACAGAGGCGAACGAAGCCTCTTCCGCCGAGTGCTCGCGCACTTCCGCGATGATCACGTTGATGGCGGTGTGCACCGGCTCTTCCACGACCGGCGGCAGCGGCAGGGGCGGCGTGAGATCCGTCTGGTCGCGCTCCGGGTCCTCGTACACCACCACGCGGTAATACAAGGCCTGCGTGCCGTCGGCGCGCCGCACCGTCCACTGGGCCTGGCGGTCCTCGCCGACGTAATTGATCGCGAACGCGTAATTGCGCGACACGGAAAACTCGTCCAGGGTGGCGAAGCCCGGTGTCAGCGTGGGTATCTGCAGCCCCACACGGATGGAGCCCGGCCCGCTCTGGAAGCGCACCGTCGTCTCCACGGTCCAGGTCGGCGTCGACTGTCTTTCGGTGAGCGGGAATCCCAGCACGCGCCACTTGTAGACGAAGGTCGCAAGCGCGATCGCCGTCAGGATGCCGGCGAGCACCAGCACGTAGCGGTTCGTCATGCGTTGCGCACGGCCTGTGAAACGGCAGTCAAGCGAGCCCCCCTGGCGCTGTTCCGGAGCGGTGGATCGGGATTGTTGTTCCGGTGCCGCGGACGTTCGGGCCCGCCGATTTTACACTCTCGCGGCAGGGGGGAAAGTCATCCCTCACCGTCCGCGAGGCCCAGGGCGGTTTCCACGATGCGCCGGCGCAGCGGGCCGCTCCGGTTGAAGAGCGTCATCCCGGCGGCCCTGAGCGCGGCGAGCGGCGTCGCGCGCGCGGCAAACAAGCGGTTCAGCGCGTCGGTGAAGTAGAGCATCGCGGCGTTCGCCCCGCGCCGGGTCCGCTCGTAGCGCCGCAGCACGGTCAGGTCGCCGGGGTGCTCGCCGGCCGAGAGCCCCGCGGCGATGCAGCGCGCGAGCACCGCCGCATCCGCAATGCCGAGGTTGGCGCCCTGCCCGGCGAGCGGATGGATGTTGTGCGCCGCATCGCCGAGCAACGCGAGCCCCGGCTGCACGTAACGGGCCGCGTGCTGCGCCTGGAGCGGAAAGCGCCCACGCGGCCCGGCCGGCGTGAGCGTGCCGAGCACGTAGCCGCTTGCCCTGCCGAGCCGATCCCCGAGCACGCCGTCGTCGTCCGCCACTGCCTCGTCCGCCGCCTCCGGCGTCGTGGACCAGACGACCGACACGCGGCCATCCGCCAGCGGCAGCAGCGCGAGCGGCCCGTCCGGCAGGAAGCGCTGCCACGCCGTCCAGCGATGCGGCTCTTCGGGACGAACGTGCGTCACGAAGGCCGACTGCCGGTAGCGGCGCACATGGGTGCCGATGCGTGCCTGCCGCCGTACGCAAGACCCGGGGCCATCCGCGGCCACGAGCAGCTCCGGGCGGGCACAGTCCGCGCCTTCGAAGTGCACGGCGTAACGCTCGCCGTCGCGCTCGAGCGAGCGGATCGGCGTCGCGAAGGACAGCTCGACGCCGCTCGCCTCGACGACCTCCAGCAGCGCTTCCCGCAACAAGCCGTTCTCGACGATGAAGCCGAGCTCCGGCACGGCGAACTCGTCGGCATCGAAGCGCAGCGTGCCGGGCCCTGCGACGTCCGCGCGCGCGTCCCAGACGCGCATCGCGCGGAACGGGCAGGCGCGCACCGCGAGCACTCGCGGCCAGACCTCGAGGGTCCGGAAGAGGCGCACGGATCCGGCCGCGATCGCGGATACGCGGAGTGCGACGTCATCCGCTGCGTCGAAGCGCGGGCGCTCCCCGGCGTCCACGACGCGCACGCGCAGGCGACTCCCCGCCGTACCGTGCCCCAGCAGGGCGGCGAGAGTCAGGCCGGTGATGCCGGCCCCGGCGATGAGAATGTCGCAAGGCTGTCTCATGCGAGCGGCACGCCTCGCGCGAGACGCGGCAGGCGGCCGGCAAGGCCCATCGCATGGCGCGCGAACGCGCCGCGCACGCCCGGCAGCAGGTCGAACCCGAGCATGCCCGCGCGCCGCAGCAAGCGCAGCGACGGGCGGCGGCTGCCGAACAGGCGCACCAGCCCGTCGGTGAGCCACACCACCTTGCGCTGGTCCGCGCGGCGCCATTCGGCGTAGGCCGCGAGCAGCTCCGGGGACCCGAGGTCGCTGCCTGCCGCCTTCGCGTCCGCCAGCAGGTCGCAGAGGGCGGCGACGTCGCGCAACCCCAGGTTGAACCCCTGCGCCGCGACCGGGTGCAGCCCGTGCGCCGCATTGCCGACGAGCACGGCACGCGCCGCGCACAACCGCAGGGCGCGGGTCAGTGTGAGCGGGTAGACGGCGCGGCGGCCGACCGTGCCGAGCGTGCCCAGGCGCCAGCCGAACGCGTCCTGCAGGCGCACGAGGAAGGCTTCATCCGGCAGCTCGCGAACGTCCCGCGCTTCGGCAGTCGGCAGGATCAGGACGAAAGCCATCCTGCCGTCCGCAACCGGCAGCAGCGCCAGCGCTCCCGACTCCGTGAAGCGCTCGAACGCGCGGTGCTCCGGCGCCAGCTCCGGCAGCAGGTTGCCGGTGATCGCCGACTGCGCGTAATCAATCGAGCTCGCATCGATGCCGAGCATCGAGCGCACCGACGAGCGCGCGCCGTCGGCCGCGACGAGCAGCGCGGCCGTGAGCGTGCTCGTCGCACCACCCGACTCGACGTCCACCGCCACGCGCTCCGGCGCGCCGGCGGTAGCCGTGATGCGCGCCGGGCAGAACCAGTGCAGGTTGTCGAAGGTCGCGGCACGGCGCTGGAGCACGTCGCCGAGCACGCGATTGATCACGACGTGGCCGAGCGCCTCGACGCCCTGCTCGGCCGCATCGATGTGCGAGAAGCCGAAGCGCCCGCGCTCGGAGACGTGGATGCTGGTAATCGGCGTCGAGGCGGCGTCGACCTCCGCCCACAGGCCCATGGCCTCGAACATCCGCCGGCTGCTGCGCGAGAGCGCCGTCGAGCGGTCGTCGAAGCTCGGCTGCGCGGCGGCCTCGCGCGCGACCGGCTCGACGATCGCGATCTCGAGCCCGAGCGGCGCCAGCGCGACGGCCAGGCTCGTGCCGATCATTCCGCCGCCCGCGATCACGATGTCGTAGTGACCGGATGCCATGCGCGTCAGCCGGCCGCCATGAGGCGCTCGATCTCGTCCGGCTCGCGCGCGAGATCGCGCGTCAGCACATCCGGGCCGTCGCGGGTCACCGCGACGTCGTCCTCGATGCGCACGCCGATGCGGCGCCAGCGCGCCGGCGCCTTGGCCTTGGGCGGGATGTAGATGCCGGGCTCGACCGTCATCACCATGCCGGGCTCGAGCAGGCGCCACTCGTCGCCCACCTTGTAGTCGCCGACGTCGTGCACGTCCATGCCCAGCCAGTGCCCGGTGCGGTGCATGAAGTAGTCGCGGTACGCGCCGCTGCGGATCAGCTTCGGCAACGTGCCGTCGAGCAGGCCGAGCCGCTTCAGGCCGCGCGTAATCACGCGCACGGCGGTGTCGTGCGGGTCGTTCCAGTGATTGCCGGCGCGCGCCTTGCCGATGGCTGCATGCTGGGCTTCCAGCACGATGTCGTAGATGGCGCGCTGCTCCGGCGAGAAACGGCCGTTCACCGGCACCGTGCGCGTCACGTCCGAGGCGTAGTAGTCGTACTCGCAGCCGGCGTCGATGAGCAGCACGTCGCCGTCGGCAAGCTCGGCCTCGTTCGCCACGTAGTGCAAAATGCAGCTGTTCGCGCCACTGCCGACGATCGGGGGATAGGACGGCGTCGCATTGTGCCGCCGGAACTCGTGCAGGTACTCCGCCTCGACCTGATATTCACGCACGCCCGGTCGCACGGCGCGCATCGCCCGCGCGTGCGCCGCCACCGCGATCTTCGCCGCGCGGCGCATGGCGGACAGCTCGGCGCGGCTCTTGTACAGGCGCATGTCGTGCAGCACGTGATCGAGCGCCACGAGCTCCTGCGGCGCGTGCGTGCCGCTCGCGCCGCGTGCCCGCAGCGACTTGACCCAGTCCGTGACCCGCCGGTCGAAATCGCGGTGCACGCCCATCGTGTAATAGACGCGATCGCGCGACTCCATGAGTCCCGGCAGGATGTCGTCGAGATCGTCGATGGGGAACGCGTCGTCCGCGCCGTAATCCGCCACGGCGCCGTCCGGGCCGGCCCGCGCGCCCTCCCAGCGCTCGCGGTCGCGATCGTGCTCGCGGACGAACAGCACGAACTCGCCGTTCGCGCGGCCCGGCGCGAGCACCGCGACCGAATCGGGCTCCGCGAAACCGGTGAGATAATAGAAGTCGCTGTCCTGCCGGTAAGGATGCTCGACGTCGCGGCTGCGCAGCCTGACCGGCGCGCCCGGCAAAATGGCGATCGCCCCTTCACCCATCATCCGCATGAGCTGCCGGCGGCGCCGGGCAAATTCCTGGCTGTTCATCCTGTGCTCGCCGTCACGCGCTCAGTGCAGGCGGTCCGTCGAGCTGTCCGCGGATTGCGCGGCGGCGCCCCGCCACGGCGCGAGCTCCTCGTACACGAGCTGGGCCGCCGTGCGGACGTATTCCACGAGCTCGGTGTACGCCTCCTCGACCGTCTCCTCATTCTCGTCTCCCGCGGTGGCCCGCGTGATTTCGAGCAGATCCTTGATCACGCCGCTGACCGGCTCGCTCGCGAGCCTCGCCTTGAGCGCGGCGGCGTGCGGCCCGGACACCAGCCCGTGCAGGAAGCCTTCGCACCAGTGCGCGAGCGCCTGCGCGCGTTCCTCTGCCGGTGCCGCATCATCCGGCAGCAGCGGCTGGAACGCCGACTGGCGCTCCGCGAGCTTCTCGACGCTGGTGTCGAGCAAGGCGGCGAGCAGTCCTTCGCATTCGTCACGGTTGGAATCGCCGGCCGTCAGGTCGCCGGTCACCTCATGCAGCCAGTCGCGGCCGGCGCTGCGCCCGGCGACGGCGAGCCGGCCGCACAAGAGGCCGTGCGCCTGCGCGGCATCCCACCCGGCGCCACAGCGGCGCAGCGCCGTTTCCAGGTCTTCGTGCTCGGGACTCGCCTCCATGACACCATCACTCAACCGACGATGCACAATGATCCCACGCCGCGCTTTCGCCGGCCAACCGGCGGTGAGCGGCCCGGCGGCCAATTGATTCTGCCCCGGGCGGGCTCTATATTTCGCGCATGGCGGACGACGCACATACCTTCGAGCACGAGCTGAAGCGGCTCGAGAAGCGCGTCGACGCGCTGGTTCTGGTCTGCGATCAACTCCAGGACGAGAATCGCTCGTTGCGCCAGCGGCAGGATGCCCTGACCGCCGAGCGCGCCACGCTCTTGCAGAAGAACGAGCAGGTGCGAGCGCGCGTCGAAGCGATGATCGGCCGTCTCAAGGCGATGGAACAGGGGAGTTGACGCGTTCCCGCGTCACCGGGACCGGGCCGCACGCGCCGGCCGGAACGGAGTTTTCACATGAGTGACATGTACGCGCACGTCAACGTCCGGATCCTGGAAAAGGAGTACCAGGTCGCCTGCCCCGCCCACGAGCGCACCGACCTGCTCGACTCCGCCGAATACCTGAATGCGCGGATGCGCGAGATCCGCGACAGCGGCAAAGTGGTCGGGCTCGACCGCATTGCCGTGATGGCGGCCCTGAACATGGCCAACGAGCTGCTGCACGCGCGGGCTCGCGACCGCAACCTCGAGGGCGACGTCGGCAAGCGCCTCAAGGTCATGGCGGACCGCGTGGAGTCCGCCCTCGAGGCCAGGCAGCAGCTCGAGCTGACCGGCTGAAACCTTGCCATCCTCGACCGGTCGAATCCCGAACGAGTCTGGCGCCTCCTGCGGTGTACGACAGCTGACCTGGTTACCTTTCGACCCTAAATTCTCACCTCGGGGTCGGGAGCTGTCGGCGGCATTTGCGCAAAACCACTTCGGTGGGAAGCCTGTTGTCGCCACGACCGACCCCACCTGTTGCTCTGGTTCGAGAGCGACGGTCGGCACCGGCACAGGCGGGAGGCGCCATCTTCCTTTCTCCCTCTCTTCCCCCGACGCGAGAGGACAGCGGCCATAACGGACGAGAGCACGGCCGAGCGACGTGCCGAAGTGCAACGCGCGAAGCGCGCGTTGCGAAGAAGAGGTTTGGATGCCCGCAGGTCGCTCGATCCCGAGACGCGTCGCATCGCATCGGAACGCATCGCGGCGAAGATCGCCGCGGCGCACTTCTTCCGCCGCAGCCGCCGCATCGCATGCTACCTGCCGATGCCGGACGAGGTGGACACGTGGCCCCTCATCGAGCGCGCATGGCGCAGGGACCAGCGCATTTTCGCGCCGATCTGCGGTCGGACCCGTCTCCTGACGTTTCGCGAGGTGCGTCCGGAGACGACCCTGCTAAGGACCGATTTCGGTTTGCAGGAGCCGGTTGACGGTGACGAGCTCGCCGCGCGTGAGCTCGATCTCGTCATCACGCCACTCGTTGCTTTCGATGACGCGAGGAGCCGCATCGGTATGGCCGGCGGCTATTACGATCGCACGTTCTCCTTCCTTCGCGATCGCAGTTTACTCGTGCGACCGAAGCTCGTCGGCGTTGCGTTCGCTTGTCAAAGAGTGGAAAAAATCCCGCTGAATCCGTGGGATATCGGCGTCTGGCGGGTCGTCACCGAAGCCAGCTGACGCGGCTGCCGGCAGCGGCGCCGCACCATCATCGTGTACGTCCGCCGCTTGCTTGCTGCGCAGCACGCGGCGTGCGAGTCGCGTTGTCGAGCGATGCAGCGGGCGTCACTCGCGCGTCGCAATCACCCGCATGCGACCTCCTCGTGTTCGCCGATCGCATGCATGACTGTTGCTGCGTGTCGTCAGTCGTCATCGAAGCGTTCGAGTCGATCTGAAAAAATGTTAACGGGATCACTTGACTAGCTGGATTTTTGCTTTTTGTTGTATATACTCAACGCCGGGTACCCGACACGGAGAAACGTATGGCTACCAAGAAGAAGTCTCGCAAGAAAGCTTCGAAGCGGAAGACAACCGCCAAGAAGCGGAAGGTGACGAAGAAGAAAGCGGCGCCGAAGAAGCGGCGTGCAGCGAAGAAGAAGTCCGCCAAGAAGAAGACGAAGAAGAAAGGTAAGAAGAAGGCAAAGAAGAAGGCGAAGCGCAAGACGAAGAAGAAGGCTGGCAAGAAGAAAGCAAAGAAGAAGGCCAAAAAGAAAGGCAAGCGCAAAGCCAAGAAGAAGGCGAGCAAGAAGGCAGCGAAGCGCCGGCCCGCGAAGAGGAAGTCCAAGAAGAAGAGCTCAAAGAAGGCTCCGAGCCGGCCAGCGATGTAAATCGCTGCCGTGGAAGAAAGATCAGATCTTTCATCGAGTTACGCTAGAACGGACTGATGTCGAACTGATCTTGCCTTCTTCCGCGAAAAAAATGTGCCCGCCTGGAAAGGCGGGCACATTTCGTTTCGGGGTATGATTTCGCGGACCCGCTCACCAATCATTCGGCGAATGGAATCGATGGATCAGTCCGCAAAGAAAATCAATGTGGCGAAAGCCTCGGTGGAATACATCGAGGACGGCTACTCGCTTGGTATCGGTACCGGCTCGACGGTGAATGTGCTCATCGATCTGCTGCCGTCGATCCGCCAGCGCATCCAGGCGATCGTGTCGAGCTCGGAAGAGACGACCGCGCGCCTCGAGAAGCACGGCTTCGAGGTCTCGTCGCTGAATTCGATCGGGGACATCGATCTCTACATCGATGGCGCCGACGAGGCGACCAAGCACCTGCACCTGGTCAAGGGCGGGGGCGGGGCGCTCACGCGCGAGAAGGTGCTGGCCGGGGCGGCGCGCAAGTTCGTCTGCATCGTCGACGACTCGAAGCTGGTCGGCATGCTCGGCAAGTTTCCGCTGCC
>DASVDF010000028.1:0-4297 GCA_036381215.1 Woeseiaceae bacterium
CGTGAGGACGGCTCGCGCTTGAAGGAAACCGTCGAAAGGACCGGGACCGGCGCCATCCTATACGATCGATCCCTGCTCAACCACGTTACGGACGAAGCCTTCGATGCGGCCGGCTGGCCGCGGGTGAGAGCCATCGAGGGCAGGCTGCGCTCGGGCGGTCGCGGCCATACCTTCATCGTCGGCGACGGCGAGCGCGAGCTGGTGCTCAAGCACTACGTGCGCGGCGGCTTGCCCGGGCGCTTCGTCCACGACCGCTATCTCTGGCGCGGCGAAGCCCGCGTGCGCTCTTTCGGTGAATGGCGGCTCTTGGTGCGCCTGCGCGACCTGGGCCTGCCGGTGCCGCGCCCGTGCGCGGCGCGCTACCGGCGCGACGGCGCCTGGTATACCGCGGACCTGCTGACGGTGCGCATGCCGGGCATCGAGCCGCTGTCGTCGCGCATCGCACGCGCCGCCGACGGCGCGCTGTGGCGCAGCGTGGGCCGCGGGCTCCGCCGTTTCCACGACGCCGGCGTGTTCCACGCCGATCTCAACGCCTACAACGTGCAGCTCGACCGGGAAGGCGGGATCGTGCTGCTCGATTTCGATCGCGGCGAGATCCGCGCGCCGGGTACCTGGCAGCGCGCGAACCTCGCGCGCCTCGCACGCTCCCTGCACAAGCTGAAGCGTTTGGATCCGGCGCTCGCGTTCACGCCGGCGGACTGGGCGAGCCTGCTCGAAGCTTACGAGGGCCGCTGAGTTGTGGAGAGTGGCGGCCAACCTTTGGGTCCGCATTATTCGTGAACGTTCGGCGGTCGGGGGCGGAGCGGCGCCGCGACCGGAGGGAAGTCCTCTCGGCGCCGGACACGAGCACGTCCCTGTGGTCCTGCGGGCTTAGGCTTCTGCCTCGCACGCCGCCGAGAGGACCTCCCCCCGGCCACGGCGCCGCTCGTTGAAGTCCGTGCCGTTCACGAATAATGCTTCGGGACAACGTGGCTTCGTTCGGCCAGGTGCATAGGCCTGGCAGCTCCGTAAGTGTCATTGCTCACTCGGTCACGCTGCGGAGATCGGCGTAAACGTCCGGGAGCGGTTCCGGGCGGTTCTTGAACCGGCGATGCACCCAGTAGTACTGCTCCGGGGCGAGCCGGATCTGCTGCTCGAGCACGGCAAGGTATTTGCGCGTGTCGGCGACGGGATCGGCACTCGGCAGGCCCTCGATCGGCGGCAGGATCGTGAGCACGTAGCCGCCTTGCGGCAGGCGCCGGGGGAAGAAGGGGATGGCCACCGCGTTGCCGAGCCGCGCGACCGTGCCGGTCGCCGTGTTCGTCATCGAGGGCACGCCGAAGAAAGGCAGCAACGCCGATTGCTTGCGACTGTAGCTCTGGTCCGGCGCGTACCACACCGGCGCGCCTTCGCGCAGGCTCCGCACCATGCTGCGGATGTCGTTCTTGTCGATCGTCGCGCGCGCCGAGCGCTCGCGGGTCGAGCGCAGCAGCTCCGTGACGAACTCGTTCTTGTGCTTGCGGTACACGCAGTCGAACGGCGGGCAGTGTTTCGAGAGCACGCGGCCGCTGATCTCGAGCGAGGTGAAGTGCGCGCTGAGCAGGATCACGCCGTGACCGGCAGCGAGCGCTTCGCGTATGTGCTCCGCGCCTTCGATCCGCGTCATCGCCTCGAGCCTGGCGTCGGAGGCCCAGCGTCCGAGCGCGAGCTCGGCGAGCGAGGCGCCGAGGGCCTCGAAATGCGCGAGGGCGAGCGCGTCGCGCTCCTTTCGGCTGAGCTCGGGAAAGCAGAGCTCGATGTTGCGCCGCGTGATCGCGCGCCGCTCCCGGGCAACGCGGTGGATCAGGCGGCCCAGCGCTTTGGCGAGGCCGATCTGCACCCGGTACGGCAGCAGGCACGTGAGGCGCAGCACCGCGAGCCCCAGCCACGCGGGCCAGTACTTCGGTGTCCAGTAAGCGTGCAGGGGTTTCCGTGACATTCCGCGAATTATGCGGGCAGCGGCAAGAGCGGTCACGGTCCGCGCCGCATGCGTCTCCTCGCCGGCCGTTCGGCCCGGCTACTCGGACATCGCGTCGAGATAGTCGCGCTCGTCGGTTTCGGTGGCGTGCTCGAGCGCCGCGTCTTCGGGGCTGGGGGGCGGCTCCTGCCTGGCTCTGGCCTCGGCCGCCTGGATGCCGACGTGGAAGGCGGCAAAACCGGGCATGACCACCTGGTTGCGCGCCATGCCGATGATGCGCCCGGAGAATGGCGAATAGAGATTGGTGCGGTCGTTGCTCATCGGATCCGTGATCGTGCCGAGCAGGTCACCGCGCTCGACGGTGCTGCCGAGGCTCACGTCGGCGAGCAGGATGCCGCCCGAGCTCGCCCGCACCCATGTCGACTGGTAGTAAACGGGCTCGGGATCGCCCCAGAAGCGGTTGTCTTTCACCATCCCGAGCGTGTGCAGCAAGGTCTCGATGCCCTTGACGCCGTGCATGACTTCCTTGATCTCGAGCTCGGTGGGTCCGCCGGCTTCGAGCGTCACCGCCGGAACCCCGGCGCGCGTCGCGGCCCAGCGCAGCGTGCCCTCCGCCGGGTCGCTGTGCAGGATCACCGTGGCGCCGAAGCCCTGGGTCAGGGTGACGACGTCGGGGTTGCGCAGGTCGGCACGCAGCTGCGGCAGGTTCGCGCGCTCGAACGAGCCGGTGTGCAGGTCGATGAGCGCGTCGCAATGCGTCACGACCTCGGTGAAGAACGAAAACGCGATGCGCGATGCCTGGCTGCCCTGCGGGTTGCCGGGAAAGTAGCGGTTGAGGTCCCGGCGATCGGGCAGGTAGCGCGAGCCGCTGCGAAAGCCCTGGAGGTTCACGATCGGGACGCCGATGACCGCGCCCGACAGTTCCTTCGCCTCAAGGTTGTGCATCACGCGCCGCACCATCTCGATGCCGTTCAACTCGTCGCCGTGCACGGCGGCCGTGAGGCACAGCGTCGGCCCCGGCAGGCGGCCGTTGACGACGAGCACGGGGGTCGCGATCGGTACGCCCTCGAACAGCTCGGTCGCGGACCAGGACAGCCGCTGGGCCGTGCCGGGCGGCACCTCGCCGTGCAGCAGGTGCAGCGGCTTCGCGAGCCGCTCCTCCGCCTGTGCCACCGCTTCGGCGAGCGGCACCTCGGGCGATTGCCCGGTCGGCCCGGCGAGCGGATCGATGGCGATGCCGAGCTCGGCGGGCGAGCGTGCCTGCGCCGCGCGCGGCGCGTCCCCGCTTTCCGCTGCGACCGTCTCCGGGGCGGGCGCCTCCTCGAAAGCGGGCTCCGCGGACCCGGGCGCGCCGTTTCCGCCCTCGCGCCTCGCGGTGATCGCATCCTCGCCTTCCTCGCGCTCCGGGCCGTTCACGCCGGCGCGCGCGGCGATTTGCGCAGCGCCCGCAAGCGGCTCCGCGCTCGGGAGATCGGCGGGCTGGCCGACGCTCGAAGCGACCGTGGGCGGACCCGCGGGCGGCGGCACTTCGGCCGCGGCTGCGGACGGCTGCGGCGAGGGTGCCGCCGCTTGTGCCGGATGCTCGCGCCCGCCCGCCGCGGCGATCGAGCTGCCGTCGACCGGCACCGAGACGGCCAGCCGCCAGCCGGCGCGCGCGGCGCCGCCTTCTGCCACGAGCGCGGTGGCGAGGAGAGCAGGGATCGTGATAAGGGTCAGGTGTCGTCTCATGAGTCGCCGCGCGCTCGAGCTTCGTGATTTCTTGCCTCTGGACGCCGGCCCGGGGCTTTCGCACAATGCGGTCTGCAAGCCGGAATGAGGGCGGTATTCAGCTATTTATAATCCGTTTTTCGATTGAAACCTCAATTAGAACAAATGACAAGCCCGCGCCGCCTCATCGCCCTCGTGTTGCTGCTCGTTGCGACTTGCGTCACGTTGGAGGGAAGGGCCTCCGAAACGTTCCCGAAGCCGCCCGAGCTCGAGCCTGACGTCGCTTTCTGGGTCGCGATTTTCACGCGTTACGACAGCGACGAGGGCGTGCTCCACGATAGCCGAAATCTGGCCGTAATCTATGAACGGATCGACATTCCGGAGGGCTCGTCGGCGCGGGACCGGCACCGGCGCGTGGACGCCCGGCGCCAGCACTACCGCAAGATCCTGGAGCAGCTCGCCGCGACGTCGGATCGCACGCGCCTTTCCGAGGAGCAGCAACGCGTCCTCGCACTCTGGCCGCGGGACGTCTCGCGCAAAGTGCTCGCGCGCGCCGCCTCCGACATCCGCTTCCAGCAGGGCCTCGCCGACCGTTTTCGCGCCGGGCTCGCGCGCGCCGGCCGCTATCGCGAATTCGTAAGAGCGGAGTTCGCG
>DASVDF010000029.1:0-20329 GCA_036381215.1 Woeseiaceae bacterium
TGTGATTCTTGAACGAATCCTCGAAGACCATGATGTTGTCGTAGGCCACCGAGCCGCAAATTAACGCCGACATCCTTTCCTCACCTTTGTGCTTGCAAACGTAGCTCTGAAGGAACGGCGCCTCGCGAGCGAGGCGCCGTCATTCACGAAAGCTCTACTTCGCGTCGGCCTTCAGAGCCGCGGCGCGATCCGTCTTCTCCCAGCTGAACTCGTCGCGGCCGAAGTGGCCGTACGACGCCGTCTTCCGGTAGCCGGGCTTCAAGAGGTCGAGCATCTTGACGATGCCGTACGGCCGCAGGTCGAAGTTCTTGTTGACCGCCGCGATGATCTTCTCCTCGGGCACCTTGTTCGTGCCGAAGGTCTCGACCGTGACCGACGTCGGCTTCGCAACACCGATCGCGTACGACACCTGAACTTCGCAGCGCTCGGCGAGGCCGGCCGCCACGACGTTCTTCGCGACGTAGCGGCAGGCGTACGCGGCCGAGCGGTCGACCTTGGAAGGATCCTTGCCCGAGAACGCGCCGCCGCCGTGCCGAGCCATGCCGCCGTAGGTATCGACGATGATCTTGCGGCCCGTGAGCCCGCAGTCGCCCATCGGGCCGCCGATCTCGAAGCGCCCGGTGGGATTGATGTGATAGCGGGTGCGGCGGGTCAGCCATTCGGCGGGCAGCACCGGCTCGATGATCTCCGCCCGCACGGCCTCGCGCAGCTCCTCGAGCCCGATGTCCGGCTCGTGCTGGGTGGACAGCACGACCGCGTCGATCGCGACCGGCCTGTCGTTCTCGTACACGAACGTGACCTGGCTCTTCGCATCCGGCCGCAGCCACGCCAGCCTTCCTGATTTGCGCACCTCTGCCTGGCGCCGCACCAGCCGGTGCGCGTAGGTGACGGGCGCGGGCATCAGCACGTCCGTTTCGTTGGTCGCGTAGCCGAACATGAGCCCCTGGTCGCCGGCGCCCTGGGCCTCCGGATCCTCGCGGTCGACGCCGAGGGCGATGTCCGGCGATTGCTTGCCGAGCGCGTTCAGCACGGCGCACGAGGCGCCGTCGAAGCCCATGCGCGAATCGGAGTAGCCGATGTCCAGCACCGTGCGGCGCACCAGCTCCTCGATGTCGACCCAGGCGGTGGTCGTGACCTCGCCCGCGACCAGCACCATGCCGGTCTTCACCAGCGTCTCGCACGCCACGCGCGCTTTCCGGTCCTGCGCGAGGATCGCGTCCAGCACGGCGTCCGAGATCTGGTCGGCAATCTTGTCAGGATGGCCTTCGGAGACCGATTCGGAGGTGAACAGGTAGGAATGACTCATGTCGCGCGGCGTCCGTTCGTTCTGGTCGACCCGGCATTGTAACCCATCCCGCCGGCACGCCCCGGGACATGCCCCGCAAAACCCTGCGACCTTGCGGGTCCCGGATCAAACGGCGAAAATGCTTCACTGCTCCCCCGTTCCACCCCATTGCCGACTGCAAGAGAGGCAGAGCGCCGCCTTATGTCACGCCACATGCCCGAATCGGAGGCGACCGCCCGCGGGCGGCTTTCGCGCCGCACGCTCGCCAACGCGGTGCGCGCCCTGTCCATGGATGCCGTGCAGGCGGCCGAATCCGGGCACCCGGGCATGCCGATGGGCATGGCGGACATCGCCGAGGTGCTGTGGAACGATCACCTGCGGCACAACCCCGGGAATCCCCGCTGGCCTGGCCGCGATCGCTTCGTGCTGTCGAACGGCCACGGCTCGATGCTGCTGTACAGCCTGCTGTACCTGACCGGCTATGACCTGCCGATCGAGGAGCTGAAGCGCTTCCGGCAGCTCGGCTCGCGCACCCCCGGCCACCCCGAGCGCGACCCGGAGATCGGCATCGAGACCACCACCGGCCCGCTGGGGCAGGGCATCGGCAACGCCGTCGGCATGGCCCTGGCCGAGAAGATGCTCGCCGCCACCTTCAACCGCCCGGGCCATGCGATCGTGGACCACCGGACGTTCGTGTTCGTCGGCGACGGCGACCTGATGGAGGGCATCTCGCACGAGGTGTGCTCGCTCGCCGGGACCTGGAAGCTCGGCAAGCTGGTCGCCTTTTACGACGACAACGGGATCTCGATCGACGGCGAGGTGCGGGACTGGTTCACCGACGACACGGTGCGCCGCTTCGAGGCTTACGGCTGGCAGGTCATCCCGGACGTGGACGGGCACGACAGCGCTGCGGTGCAACGGGCGATCGAGGCGGCGCTGGCGGATGCCACGCGCCCGACGCTGATCGACTGCAAGACCGTGATCGGCTTCGGCGCGCCACACAAGCACGGCACGGCCGATGTGCACGGCGCGCCTCTCGGTGCCGACGAGGTGGCCGCGGCCCGCCGCGAGCTCGGCTGGGACGCGCCGCCGTTCGCGGTGTCGGAGGACATCGCCGCGGCGTGGGATGCGCGCGCCCGCGGCGCCGCGCGCGAGCGCGAATGGCGGGAGCGCTTCGAGGCATACCGCCGCGACCACCCCGATCTTGCGTGCGAGCTCGAGCGGCGCCTGCGCGGCGAGCTGCCGGAGGGATGGGCGGCGACGGCAGAGCGGGCGATCGCGGACGCGGCGGCCGCCGCGAAGGACATGGCCACCCGCAAGGCGTCGCTCGTCGCGCTGAACGCGCTGGCGCCGGGGTTGCCGGAGCTGGTCGGCGGCTCGGCCGATCTCACCGGGTCCAACCTGACGGAGCACGCAGGCTCGCGCGCCGTCAGCGGCGACGACGCGAGCGGCAATTACCTGCATTTCGGGGTGCGCGAGTTCGGCATGTCCGCCATCTCGAACGGCCTCGGGCTGCATGGCGGTCTGATCCCGTATTGCGGCACGTTCCTCACGTTTTCGGACTACGCCCGCAATGCGGTGCGCATGGCCGCGCTGATGCGCGCCGGGACGATCTTCGTCTACACCCACGATTCCATCGGGCTTGGCGAGGACGGCCCCACACACCAGCCGATCGAGCACCTGGCGAGCCTCCGGCTCATTCCGCACCTGCACGTGTGGCGGCCCTGCGATGCGGTGGAGACCGTGGTCGCCTGGCGCGCTGCGATCGAGCGCCGGGACGGGCCCACCTGCCTCGCGCTGACGCGCCAGGGCGTCCCGCACCAGGCGCGGACGCCCGAGCAGATCGCGGCCATCCGCCGCGGCGGCTACGTGCTCTGCGACGGGGAGGGCGAGCCGGAGCTCGTGCTCATCGCCACGGGCTCGGAGGTGGCGCTCGCCGTGGGCGCATGGGAAGCGCTGGCCGGCGAAGGCCGGAACGTCCGCGTAGTGTCCATGCCCTGCGTCGAGCTGTTCCGCGCCCAGCCCGCCGAGTGGCAGCAGTCCGTGCTGCCGGGGGACGTCCCGGCGCGGGTCGTGATCGAGGCGGGCGTGACGGAAGGCTGGTGGCATATCGCCGGCCCGGCAGGGCGCGTCATCGGCATCGATCGCTTCGGCGAATCGGCGCCGGCAAAGGCGCTTTTCCAGCATTTCGGGTTTACCGTGGACAACGTAGTGAAAGTGGCCAGGAAGGTCCTGGCCGACTGAGGAGAAAAGAGCAATGGCCATCAGGATCGGTATCAACGGGTACGGCCGCATCGGGCGCAACGTGCTGCGGGCTCTGTACGAGAGCAACCGCACCTCCGAGCTTTCCATCGTCGCCGTCAACGACTTGGGCGATGCGAAAACGAACGCGCACCTCACGCAGCGCGACACCGCCCACGGGCGCTTCCCCGGGACCGTCACGGTCGAGGGCGACTACATGCTCGTGAACGGCGACAAGATCCGCGTGCTCGCGGAGCGCGATCCGGCCAGGCTGCCGTGGGGTGACCTCGGCGTCGACATCGTGATCGAGTCGACCGGCCTCTTCGCGTCGCGCGAGAAGGCATCGGCGCACCTGAAGGGCGGCGCGAAGAAGGTGATCATCTCGGCGCCGGCGGGCAAGGAGGTGGACGCGACGATCGTCTACGGCGTCAACCACGACGTGCTGCGCAAGGAGCACACCATCATCTCGAACGCATCCTGCACCACCAACTGCCTTGCGCCGCTGGTGAAGCCGCTGCACGAGGCATTCGGCATCAAGCACGGACTCATGACCACCGTGCACGCCTACACCAACGACCAGGTGCTGACGGACGTGTTCCACAAGGACTTGCGGCGGGCGCGCGCGGCGGCGATGTCGCAGATCCCGACCAAGACGGGCGCGGCCTCGGCGATCGGCCTGGTGCTGCCGGAGCTCGACGGGCGCCTCGACGGCTTCGCGATCCGCGTGCCGACGATCAACGTGTCGGTGGTCGATCTGACGTTCGTCGCCGAGCGCTCCGCAAGCGTCGACGACATCAACGGCATCATGAAGGAGGCGAGCCAGGGCGCGCTCAAGGGCGTGCTCGACTACAACGACGAGCCGCTGGTGTCGGTCGACTTCAACCACAACCCGGCGTCGTCGACCTTCGATGCGGGTCTCACCAAGGTGATCGGCGGCACGCTCGTGAAGGCGCTGGCCTGGTACGACAACGAGTGGGGCTTCTCGAACCGGCTGCTCGACACGGCCGTCGCCTTCGCCAACGCGAAATAGGAGCGCGCATTGCGCGCGATCGAACGTCGCGCCGCCTCGGAGCCGGACCATGACCATCATCCGTATGCAAGACCTGGACCTCGCGGGCAAGCGCGTGCTCGTCCGCGAGGACCTGAACGTGCCGGTGGCGGACGGCCGGGTCACCAGCGACGCGCGCATCCGGGCGGCGCTGCCGACGCTGCGCCGCCTGCTCGACGCGAATGCGGCCGTCATGGTGATGTCGCATCTCGGGCGGCCAAAGGAAGGTGAGCCGACGGACGAGTTTTCGCTCGCGCCGGTCGCGCGTGAGCTCGCGCGTGCGCTCGGCCGCGACGTGCCGCTCGCACGCGACTGGATCGACGGCGTGGCAGCGGCCCCGGGCGGAATCGTGCTGCTCGAGAACGTGCGTTTTCTCAAAGGAGAGAAGGCCTCGGACGAAGCGCTCTCCCGGCGCATGGCGGCGCTCTGCGACGTGTTCGTCATGGACGCCTTCGGCACCGCGCATCGCGCGCAGGCCAGCACGTACGGAGTGGCCCGCTATGCGCCGGTGGCCTGCGCGGGTCCGCTGCTCACGGCGGAGCTCGAAGCGCTCGGCCGGGCGCTCGACGATCCGGCGCGGCCGCTCGTCGCGGTGGTGGGCGGCTCCAAGGTTTCGACCAAGCTGACCGTGCTCGAAGCGCTCGCGCAGAAAGTGGACACGCTGATCGTCGGCGGCGGCATTGCGAACACCTTCATCGCCGCCGCGGGCCACGAAGTCGGGAAATCGCTGTACGAGCCGGACATGCTCGACATCGCGAGGCGGCTGGCGGCGAACACCGCGGACCGGGCCCGTATTCCGCTGCCGGTCGACGTGGTGGTCGCGAAAGAGCTGTCGCCGCAGGCCCGCGGCGAGGTGCGCCCGATCGACGGCGTCGCGGCAGACGAGCTGATCCTCGACATCGGGCCGGCTTCGCGTGAGCAGTTTGCAGCGAGCCTGCGCGGCGCCGGCACGATCATCTGGAACGGCCCGGTCGGCGTCTTCGAGCACGATGCTTTCGGCGCCGGCACCCGGGCGGTCGCGGAGGCGATCGCCGCGAGCGACGCGTTCTCGCTCGCCGGCGGCGGCGACACGCTCGCGGCCATCGACAAGTACGGTGTGGCGGACGGAATCTCCTGCATCTCGACCGGCGGCGGCGCCTTCCTCGAATTCGTCGAGGGCAAGACCCTGCCGGCCGTGGCCATGCTCGAGGAGCGCGGCCGCTGACCCGCCGATGCGGGTTTATGTGAGCGGTAACATATGCCAGAATCCCGGCCCATGTCCCGCCGCACCAAGATCGTCGCGACCTTAGGTCCCGCGACCGACGACCCGGAGCGCCTGGCGCGCATGCTGCGCGCGGGTCTCAACGTCGCCCGCATCAACTTCTCCCACGGCACGGAGGCCGACCAGCGGGCGCGGGTGGAGAAAGTGCGCCGGGTGGCGGAGAGCGTCGGCCGGGAGGTCGGCGTGATGGGCGACCTGCAGGGGCCGAAGATCCGTATCCGGCGCTTCCGCGAAGGGCGCATCGTGCTCAAGGAAGGCGACCGGTTTTTCCTGGACTCGGCGCTGGGTGGCGGCGACGGCACGCAGGAGGGGGTCGGCGTCGCCTACGCCGACCTGCATCGCGACGTGCAAGCGGGCGACGTGCTGTTGCTCGACGACGGGCAGATCACGCTCAACGTCGAGCGCGTGGACGGCACGCGCATCCATACCACGGTCGTGAGCGGCGGGCCGCTTTCCGACAACAAGGGCATCAACTGCCAGGGTGGCGGGCTGTCGGCGCCGGCGTTGACGGACAAGGACCGCGATGACATCCGCCTGGCGGCCGAGCTCGAGATGGATTTCCTCGCCGTCTCCTTCGTGCGCTCACCGCATGACGTGCAGGAGGCCCGAACGCTGCTGCGCGAGGCCGGCGGGCACGGACTGATCGTGGCGAAGATCGAGCGTGCCGAGGCCGTGCAGAACATCGACGCCATCATCGATGCCTCGGACGTGGTCATGGTGGCGCGCGGCGATCTCGGCGTCGAGATGGGTTATGCCGAGCTGACCGGGCTGCAGAAGCAGATCATCCGGCGCACGCGCCGCAAGAACAAGGTCGTCATCACCGCCACGCAGATGATGGAATCGATGATCACGCATTCCATGCCGACCCGCGCCGAGGTGTCGGACGTCGCGAACGCCGTCATGGACGGCAGCGACGCGGTGATGCTGTCGGCCGAGACGGCCGTCGGCGAGTACCCGGTCGCGGTGATCTCGGCCGTCAGCGAGGTCTGCAAGGGCGCGGAGAAGTACTCGCTCGGGCTCGGCCGCACCTCGCATCGCCTGGACGATCGCTTCCAGGCCGTCGACGAGGCGATCGCGATGGCGGTGATGTACACGGCCAACCATCTGCCCGTGAAGGCGATCATCGCCCTGACGGAGTCCGGCAACACCACGCTCTGGATGTCCCGCATCCGCTCCGACATCCCGATCTACGCGTTCACACCGCACACGACGACGCGCCGCCGCGTGACGATGTACCGTGGCGTCACGCCCGTGCCGTTTCGCATGGAGCATACGGACCTGCAGCAGCTGTACCAGGACGTCTTCACGACGCTGCTGTCGCGCAAGCTCGTCGAGGTCGGCGACCGCGTCATCTTCACCAAGGGTGAAATGGAAGGGGTCTCGGGCGGCACCAACGCCATGCAGATCGTGAGCGTCACCGCGGCGTAAACGCCGTTCAGCGACAAAGTTAATCCTGGTCTGCGATCGCATCGAGATCGGCGCGGAAACGCGCCGCGTCGATCCTGGGAGCAGTCTGGGCGGCTTTCTGGATTATCGCGCGAGGCGTGAACCGGTGCGACGGAAGAGGGCGGAATTCCGCGACGGGGACGCCGTTTCGGCGGACGACGATGGTCTGCCCTGCCTGGACCGCCCTTAAGACGGCTGCGCAATCGTTGCAGAGTTCGCGCTGTGTGATGATCCTGGTCACGCGAGCATTGTCCGCATTTGTAGCACCCTGGCAATCATCATCTGAGCATCGTTCGGCGATGCGTAGCCAATTTCGTGGCGGCCTGACGAGCGGCTTACCGCTGCAAACTCTTGAACTTTCCCTGCCTGCGCATTGCCTCGAAATGCCGCGCGACCTCGTCCATCTCGTCAACGGCTTTCAAGCGCTCACGCAGCGTAAGCGACATCCAATGGCGCATTTGCGCGCGGCGGCTGCCTTCCCAGGTGGTCAGGCTCCAGTCGATATCGTGATTCGCTTCATCCTCCACGCGCGCTCTCCTGCTGGATCATGCGCAAATGTTCGATGTCATCCAGGTCTCTGGCGCGGCCGGCGGCTTCTTTCATTCGGATCAAGGTTGGAATCGATACGAAGCGCGCTATCAGATCTGGCAACAGTTCGCCTTGCAATGCTAAAGAGTGCTCGGTTTCAAACTCGAATGGCTCAAAAACGAACAAATCTACAGGTGTTTCGCGGTAGGTATCACTAAAAAAATTAAGCACCTTCATGTTCTTTTCGTCTATCCATCTCTGCCGCAAAGCGGCATCCGCGAATTGCGCGGCTGTGATGGGAACCGTGGGCTTATAACCGAGCGTCGCCAGCGCTTTGAAGGCCCCCAGAATGTTATCGGTATCGAGCGCGATGACGATGTCGACATCTTTCGTAAATCTGACATAACCGTGGGCGTTCACGGCAAGCCCCCCGGCAATCAGGTAACGCACCTCGGCCGCGTTGAGGGCTTGCACGATTGCTTCGAAGCTGGCCAGTTTCATCGTCTGCTCAATCGTAGATTGCCGGACCTATGATATTGCGATGGGAACATGGCCGCCGTCGTTGCGACTTTGGTCCTGCCGTGCGTTGGGGCAGATTCTAGCCTCTCAGGCCTTTACGGCCCAAGCTTTGAGGAAGAAACCTGCAGGAACGAAGCGAGGTCAGTCGGCCATGCCGCTGTCGGCGCAAATGTACCTGAGCTTGCAATATGATGGATTCTGCGGAGTTTTCCTTTTTTCAGTGCGATGCTAACGTCGAACTCCGTGAACGTGGTTCGCACGTTTCAATCCGCGCCCGCCTCCGCGGAGGCGGGCGACGATTCCGCGGGTCCGGGCTCGTGCAGGGGCACGGGTCTGCTGCTCGCCTCGATCGAGCAGAAGCGCGACGCCCGAGCGATGCAGGCGGACGCCGTCCTGCGGATCGTGAAAAAGAAGCTCCGCAAGGCACACATCCGCATCGACCGGGAGAAGGCCCGTTATCGGAACGTCTTCCTCGCATACTTCGAGCTCGAGGCGCGGTCAGCCAACGAGGAGGAGTGAAGGGCAGGGCCCGCCGCGGCGCCGACCAGCGCTTTCGCAGTGACGCTTTGAAATCAGCAGCTTGGGCCAAGGCGCGGTGCGGCGCGCCTTGTCGGCCGACACGCCAGCGGTGATACTGTCGTCCGGACGGCGCCACATTCTCCCGATGCCTGCAATGACACGCTTCACCGGAACCCCCAGCTACGTTGCCACGCGCGATCTCATGATGGCGGTGAACGCCGCGGTCACGCTGGAGCGCCCGATCCTCGTGAAAGGCGAGCCCGGCACGGGCAAGACCCAGCTCGCGCAGGAAGTGGCGGACGCGCTCGACCGGCCGCTCTTCGAGTGGCACATCAAATCGACGACGCGCGCCCAGCAGGGGCTTTATGACTATGACGCGGTGGCACGGCTGCGGGACTCGCAGCTCGGCGACGCGCGCGTGCACGACATCGCGAATTACATCGTCCGCGGCAAGCTGTGGGAGGCGTTCGAGTCGGAGGTCCAGCCGGTTCTCCTGATCGACGAGATCGACAAGGCGGACATCGAGTTCCCGAACGACCTGCTGCGCGAGCTCGATCGCATGGAATTCTTCGTCTACGAGACGAAGACGCTGGTCCGCGCCCGCCATCGTCCCATCATCATCATCACCAGCAACAATGAAAAGGAGCTGCCGGACGCGTTTCTCCGCCGCTGCTTCTTTCACTACATCAAGTTCCCCGACGCGGAGACGATGGAGAAGATCGTCGACGTGCACTTCCCGGGGCTGAAGAAGGATCTGCTCCGCGAGGCGCTGGCCGCGTTCTACAAGATCCGCGAGGTGCCCGGGCTCAAGAAGAAGCCCTCGACCTCCGAGCTGCTCGACTGGATCAAGCTGCTGCTCGCGGAGGACGTACCGCCGGAGGCATTGAGAACGGACGACAAGGCGAAAGCGATTCCGCCGCTCTACGGCGCGTTGCTCAAGAACGAGCAGGACGTGCACCTGTTCGAGCAGCTCGTCTTCCTCGACCGGCGGAGGCGGACACAGTAGGAGTCCGGGCGCCCGGAAGCATGCTGATCCGGTTCTTCTTCATGTTGCGCCAGGGGGGATTGAACCCCTCCATCACCGAGCTTTTGACGTTGCTC
Source organism: Woeseiaceae bacterium (assembly GCA_036381215.1). Classification (GTDB taxonomy): domain Bacteria; phylum Pseudomonadota; class Gammaproteobacteria; order Steroidobacterales; family Woeseiaceae; genus IDS-8. The sequence goes on from DASVDF010000029.1 coordinate 9,949, forward strand.
GAGGCCCTGCAGCGCGGCAACGCCGGGCAGAGCGTCGAGGATTTCTATTTCCTGGCGCGCACGTGTCTCGTGAAGGACGAGACACGCTTCGACCTGTTCGACCGCATCTTCAAAGCCTATGCCGACGGCCTCGACGGCGAGGTGCGCGCGTTCGCGGACCTCCCGGCGGCGTGGCTGGAGCAGGAGGCGGAGCTCTGGCTCTCGGACGAGGAGCGGGCGCGCATCCGCTCCCTCGGCGGCTTCGAGCGGCTGATGGAGGCGCTGCAGGAGCGCCTGCAAGAGCAGCAGGAGCGGCACGAGGGCGGCAGCAAGTGGATCGGCACCGCCGGCACGTCCCCGTTCGGCGCTTTCGGCTACAACCCGGAAGGGGTGCGCATCGGGCAGCCGGCCTCGCGCCACCGGCGTGCGGTGAAGGTCTGGGAGCAGCGCGAGTTCCGCAATCTCGACGACACCGTCGAGCTCGGCACCCGCAACATCAAGCTCGCGCTGCGCAAGCTGCGCCGCTTCGCGCGCGAGGGCGCGGCGGAGGAGCTCGATCTCGAGGACACCATCGACAGCACGGCCCGCAACGCGGGTGTGCTGGACGTGCGCATGGTGCCGGAGCGGCACAACGCCGTGAAGGTGCTGCTCTGCCTCGACATCGGCGGCTCCATGGAGGACCACGTGCAGATCTGCGAGGAGCTGTTTTCTGCCGCGCGCTCCGAGTTCAAGCACCTCGAGTACTTCTATTTCCACAATTTCGTCTACGAGAGCCTGTGGAAGGACAACCGCCGGCGCCACGACGAGCGCATGAGCACGCGCGCGATCACCCAGAAGTACGGGGCGGATTACAAGCTCGTGTTCGTGGGCGACGCGACGATGAGCCCGTACGAGATCGTCTATCCCGGCGGCAGCGTGGAGCACTGGAACGAAGAGCCCGGCGCCGTCTGGCTGAAACGCCTGCTCGACACCTATCCGCGCGCCATCTGGCTGAACCCGGAGCCCGAAGAGCGCTGGCCGTACACGCCTTCCATCAAGCTCACGCGCGAGCTGATGGACGACCGCATGTATCCGCTGACGCTGGCGGGCCTCGAGGCCGGCATACGGCGCCTGCACTGATGTCCGGATGACGCTGCCCGCGCAAAAGCTCAAGACCGCGCTGGTGCTGCCGGGCGGGGGCGCCCGGGGCGCCTTCCAGGTGGGCGTTTTGAAAGCGATCGCGGAGCTCCTGCCGCCGCGCGCGCCGAATCCCTTCCCGATCATCAGCGGCACCTCGGCCGGCGCGATCAACTCCGTCGTGCTGGCGAGCAAAGCACGGCGCTTCTGCCTCGCCATCGCCGAGATGGAACGCGTGTGGGGCAACTTCGAATCCGGGCAGGTGTTCCGTACGGACACCTGGACGATGCTGAAGAGCAGCCTGCACTGGATGACGGCGATCATGTCGGCGGGCCTGATCGCCGGTACGCCGCGCTCCCTGCTCGACAACTCGCCGTTGCGCGCGCTCCTGAGCCGCAATGTCCGGTTTCCCCGCATTGCGAAGGCGATCGAGGACGGCTACCTGCACGCCGTCGCGGTCACGGCCGCGAGCTACGGCACCGCGCGCTCGACGACGTTTTTCCAGGCGCAGCCCGGGGTGCGCACGTGGTCGCGCACCCGTCGCGTCGCCATCCGCCAGCCGCTGCACCTCGACCACCTCATGGCGAGCATCGCGGTGCCGATGATCTTTCCGCCGGTGCTGATCGGCAACGAGTATTTCGGCGACGGCGCCATGCGCCAGGCGACGCCGCTCAGCCCCGCGATCCATCTCGGGGCCGACCGCATCCTGGTGATCGGCGTGCGCAACGAGATGGCGGACGTCATCGATCCGGACATGTCCCGCCGGTTTCCGACCTTCGGGCAGATCGCTGGCTACATGCTCGATACGCTGTTCCTGGACGGCCTGTATGCGGACATTGAACGAATGACCCGCATCAACCAGCTTATCGACGCCGTGCGGCCGGAGGACCGGGAGGGCATCGTCGCGCGCCTGAAGCCGATCGATACCATGCTGGTCGTCCCCAGCCGGGACCTGCGCGAGATCGCTCACGAGCACGGCCACCGGATGCCCTTGTCCGTGCGCATGCTGCTGCGGGGGATCGCCGGCGAGAGGCGCAACGCGAACCGGCTGTTCAGCTTCCTGTTGTTCGAGAAGGAATACACCCGCGAGCTCATCGAGCTCGGCTACCGGGACGCGATGCGCATCAAGGACCAGCTGCGCGCTTTCGTCAGCGGTGCGGACGTGCCGCGGCTGTTCGCGCCTTCGTGGATCCACCACGATCTGAGCAGCTTCGACGGCCGGGATGCGCCCGGCACGCCGCAGCGGCGCGCGCAGCCGGAGCCCGCCACGCACTGACGTCGCTTCGCAGGCGGGCTGGGGTACCGCTCGGGGACGTTGCGCGTCGCGCAGAAGCTTGCCATACGGGCGAGCCCACGATCCGGTCGCGCGCGGTGCGCGCTCCTGCACGTGCGCAACGAGCGTCGCGGGTTCGGTCGCGCGCGCGAGCGCGCTCCTACAGCAGGAAGGCGGTTCCGAGAGCGAGGAACACGAGATAACCGATGACGTCGGTCACCGTCGTCACCATCACGCCGCCGGCGATCGCGGGGTCGATCTGCAGGCGCTTCAGCGTCAAGGGAATCAGGAAGCCGACGGCCGCCGCCACGAACAGGTTGATCAGCATCGCGCCGCCGATCACCGCGCCGATATGCCAGTCCTTGAACCAGGCGTACGTGAACAGCCCGACCACCAGCGCCCAGGCCAGTCCGTTCAGGATGCCGACGCGCAGCTCCTTGTGCAGGATGCGGCGTGAGTTGGTACGGTCGATCTGGCCGAGCGCGATGGCGCGCGTAATGATTGTCAGGGACTGGTTGCCCGCGACCCCGCCCATGCTCGGCACGACCGGCATCAGCACCGCCAGCAGGACGATCTTGTCGATCGTCGACTGGAACAGGTCGACGACGGAGGCCGAGAGAAAGGCGGTGATCATGTTGATGCCGAGCCACACGGCCCGGCGCCGCGCACTGGCCGCCGCCGGCGCGAACAGGTCGTAGTCCTCGTCGAGACCGGCCGCGCTCATGATCGAGTGTTCGGCCTCGTCGCGGATCACGTCGACGATGTCGTCCACCGTGATGCGCCCCATGAGCCGGTAGTTTTCGTCGACGACCGGCGCGGACAGGAGGTCGCGGTTCTCGAACTCCCAGACCACCTCCGAGGAGCTGGTGTGGGCGGGAATGGGCATCACTTCCGCGGACATGACCTGCGACACGGTCTTCTGCGGATCGTTGACGAGCACCCGTGACAGGAACAGCGAACCCAGGTATACGTTGTCGCGGTTCACGACGTAAATCGTGTCCGTGCCGTCGGGGATGTGGCCGCGCGCCCGGAGGTAGCGCAGCACGACGTCGAGTGTGACGTCCGGGCGGACGGTCACGATGTCGACATTCATCAGGCCGCCGGCGGTGTCTTCGGCGTACGAGAGCACCTGGCTCAGGCGCTCCCGATCCTGCGCATCCATCGAGTGCAGGACCTGCCGGGCCACGGCCTCCGGCAGGTCGACGAGCAGGTCGGCGAGGTCGTCGAGCTCCATGCCCTCGGTCGCCGCCACCAGGCGCTCGGCGTCCATGCCGCTGATCAGGGTGTCACGGACCTCCTCGGCGAGCTCGACGAGCACGTCGCCTTCGCGCTCCCGGTCGACGATCTCCCAGACGAGCGCGCGCTCGCTCGGCGGCAGCGATTCGAGGAGGCGCGCGGTTTCGGACGGTGTCAGGCCGGCAACGAGCAATTCCGCCGAGCGCAGGCCGCCGCTGCCCAGCTTGTCGCGGAGCAGCTCGAGGGTGGTCTGCGTCGGCTCTTTCGTTTCCATACGCGAGCTCCGGCTGCACGCAGACGCGCGCCGCTGATCAAACCAGCGCAGTCTAGCAGGCTGCCTCTGCCTACCGCTCGTGTGCCGGGCGGGATGGCAGCTCGTTGTGCCGGGTCAGGACCGGCGCGTGATGCCCCTTGAGGGCGCGCGCGAGTTTTTCCGCCATGTACACCGAGCGGTGCTGGCCGCCGGTACAGCCGATGGCTATCGTCAGGTAGCTGCGGTTGAAGCTCACGTACTCGGGTATCCAGCGCAGGAGAAAGGCCAGGATGTCCTCGTACATGCGAACGAATGCGGGCTGCGCGTCCAGGAAGCGGACCACCGATTCGTCGTGTCCCGTGAGCGCGCGCAGCTCTTGCTGCCAGTAGGGGTTCGGCAGGCAGCGGAGATCGAACACGAAATCGGCGTCCGGCGGGATGCCGTGCTTGTAGCCGAAGGACTCGATGAGCACGGACAGCATGCTCTTCTCGCGCGGGCCGACACGCCGCCGGATGAGGGCGGCGAGCTCGTATACGCTGGTGCGCGAGGTGTCGATGATGAGGTCTGCCGTGTTGATGACCTGCCCTAGCAGCTCGCGCTCGTTCGCGATCGCCGTCCGGAGCGCGGTGCCGTGCCGGTCGAGCGGATGGCGCCGCCGCGTCTCGCTGTAGCGCTTGAGCAGTATCTCGTCGCTGGCTTGCAGGAACAGCAGGTCCGTCTGGACCCCGTGCCTGCGCAGCTCGTCGATCAGCTCGGGCAGCCGTTCGAGGTCCTGGCGCCGGTTGCGGGCATCGACGCCGACCGCGATGCCGGACGACCCGTCGTCCATCCGGCTCACCTCGTCGAGCAGCGATTTGAGGAGCGCGGCGGGCATGTTGTCGATGCAGTAGTAGCCGAGATCCTCCAGCACGTGCAGCGCCACGCTCTTGCCCGAGCCGGAGAGCCCGCTGATGATGATCAGCCGCTTGTCGGCGCGTGGCGGCGGCGTCGCGCCCGCTTCAGCCATGCCGCGTGCCTCCCGTCTTCAGGCCGGGACCCTCGTCCGCGGCGAGCAGGGCGCGGTAGAGCGCCCGGTCGTCGGGCGCGGCGCGCAGCCTGCCGAGCAGGGGTTCGTCGGTCAGGAGCTCCGTGATCCGGTCGACGGCACGGTAGTGCGTCGCCTCGAGCACTTCCGGCACGATCAGGCCGAACACCAGGTCGACCGCCTCGCCGTTCACGGCGTCGAATTCCACCGGCGCAGCGAGCCGCAGGAGCGCACCGCGTGCCGCCGTCAGCTCCGGCATGCGGCAGTGCGGGAAGGCGGCGCCTTTCGTGAGCGACGTGCAGCCGAGGCGCTCCCGCTCCACGAGGCGCGCGAACACGTCTTCGGCGTGCAGCCTGGGTTCGGGCTGCGCGAGCCGGTCGCTCAGGATTTCGAGGCAGTGCTTCTTGCTGCGCGCCTCGACCCCGGCGGCGACGCTCTCAGGTTGGATGATTTCCCGCAATAGCATGGTGGCAGGAGCTGCGCGGCGGGTGACGAAGCCCGCCGCGCGGCCCGGCAGTCAACTGAATTTTCGTTTGTCCATGTCGCGGGCGCGATGATCGACGAGCTTCTCCTTGTATTTTCTCACCCGTCTGTCGAGCTTGTCGATGAGCGTATCGATGGCGGCGTACATGTCTTCCTCGATGGAATCCGCGTAGATCTGGCCGCCATTGACATTCACCGTGGCCTCGGCCTTGTGCCTCAGCTTCTCCACCGTGAGGATGCAATGCACGTCCGAAACGAGGTCGAAATGCCGTTCGATCTTCTCGATCTTGTTGCGAACGTAACTCCTCAGCGCCGAGGTAATTTCCAGGTGGTGGCCCGTAACACTCAATTGCATCGTCTTCTCCCGAATGTGTTCATCTGCGCTGACCGCGCGCGCCCCCCCCGCTGCCGGCCCGCGAGCCGGCGGCACGGGCGAGACATTCCCTGCCTCGCACCGGCAAGCCTTTCGCGAGCAGCCTGCCGGGCGGATCTTCCGGTCGACGGTCAAAGATCAGCGAGTTTCCCGGATTGCCTCACCTCCTTTGCGAAGACGGGCCGAGTGGTTCTGCAAGCGCCCCTGGGCAGCGCCGCCGCCGGCCCTGCCGGCGGCGCGTCCACGTGGTCGGGCACGGATCGGTTCTTCCCGGGCCGGGCGGCGAGCGCCCGTATGCGTGCGGATCGGCACGGCGAGCTGGCGCGCGTCGGGCCGCCGCTCATCTCGGCGCCCGCACGCGGCGCTCGCTCGACGACGGGATTTTCATCGCCTCGCGGTACTTCGCGACCGTGCGGCGGGCGACGGAGATGCCCTCGTCGGCAAGCATCCTCGCGATCCTGCTGTCGCTCAGGGGCTTGCCGGGGTTCTCCGAGCCGATCAGCTTGCGGATCTTGGCCCGCACCGACGTCGACGACTGGTCCTCGCCCGCGGTCGAGGTCAGGTGGCTCGAGAAGAAGTACTTGAATTCGAACACGCCGCGCGGCGTGTGCATGTACTTGTTGGTGGTGACCCGGGAAATCGTCGACTCATGCATGCCGATTTCCTCGGCCACGTCGCGCAGCACCAGCGGCTTCATCGCTTCCTCGCCGCGGTCGAGGAATTCCTGCTGGCGCGACACGATGCAGGTGGCCACCTTGAGCAGCGTCTCGTTCCTGATCTCGAGGCTGCGCACCAGCCAGCGGGCTTCCTGGAGCTGGGTGCGCAGGGCCGCGTGGTCGCTGCTGCCGCGCAGGAGCTGCGCGTAGCGCTGGTTCACCGACAGGCGCGGTATGCCCGACGAGCTGATCTCGACCGTCCAGCGGTCGTCGACCTTGCGCACGAACACGTCCGGGATGACGTACTCGGCCTTGGCGGTGCTGACCGCCTGCCCGGGCCGCGGGTTACAGGACCTGATCAGCGCGAGCGCGTCGTGCAGATCCTCTTCCGACACCCTGAGCGCCCGGCGCAGCTCCGAGTATTCCTGCGCGGCGATCGCGTCCAGGTGCCCGGCGGCGAGGCGGATCGCGAGGTCGAGTCCCGGCGTCGCGCGGTCGAGCTGCTCGAGCTGCAGGATGATGCATTCGGAGAGGGAACGCGCGCCGACGCCGGCCGGATCCATGCGCTGCACTTTCGCGAGGACGCGCTCCACCTCCTCGAGCCCGACCTCGGAGTCGTCACCGACGAACTCCGTGATCTCGGCCAGGTTGATCGTGACGTAGCCATCGTCGTTGATGGCGTCGATCAGCGCTTCGCCCAGCACGTACTCGCGCGGCGTGAAATCCTCGAGCTCGAGCTGCCACAGCAGGTGCTCGCGCAGGGACTGCCCGCTCTGGTCGGCGTACTCATTGATGGGGCGGCCTTCGCCGTTCCAGCTCGATTCCTGGATCCGCTCCATCGGGTTGGATTGCCAGCTGTCCTCGGGCTTGATCGCCTCGACTTCGGCCGTCGTTTCCGCGTTCGCCTTCGGTACATCCGGGAGATCTTCCATCTCCAGCATGATGTTTTCCTCGAGGGCATCCTGGATCTGCGCGCTGAGATCCAGCACGGGTAGTTGCAACAGGCGGATCGCCTGCTGCAACTGGGGAGTCATCGTGAGTGACTGCCCGAGCTTGAGCTGCAAAGAGGGCTTCAGCATACGATCACACGCATTCAGTGCCGCGTCGCGGCGCCGCCGTCATGCCGTACATCGCATTTTGCGTCAGAGCTTGAACTCCTGTCCGAGATATACCTCTCGGACGTGCTGATTACGCAGGATCTCCTCGGGCGGACCCGAGGCAATCAGGGTCCCGTCATTCAGTATATAGGCTCTGCCGCAAATTCCGAGGGTCTCGCGTACATTATGGTCAGTGATCAGAACGCCGATCTGGCGATCGCTCAAGTGCCTGATAATGCGCTGGATATCCAGTACGGAAATGGGATCCACGCCGGCAAACGGCTCGTCCAGCAGCACGAAGCGCGGGTCCGCCGCCAGCGCGCGGGCGATTTCCACGCGCCGGCGTTCGCCGCCCGACAGGCTCATGCCGACGCTGGTGCGCACGTGTCCGACGTGCAACTCGTCCAGGAGCTTGTCGAGCTCCTGCTCGCGGCCCTGCCGGTCGAGGTCGGAACGATTCTCGAGAATCGCGAGGATGTTTTCCTCGACGGTCAGCTTGCGGAAGATCGAAGCTTCCTGCGGCAGGTAACCCAGGCCCATGGCCGCGCGCCGGTGCATCGGCAGCGTCGTGAGATCGTGCCCGTCCAGCAGGATGCGGCCGCGATCGCAGGGGATCAGGCCCACGATCATGTAGAACGCGGTGGTCTTGCCGGCGCCGTTCGGCCCCAAGAGCCCGACCACTTCGCCGCTCGTGATCTCGAGCGATATGCCTTTGACGACTTCGCGGAACTTGTAGCGTTTCGAGATTCCCTCGACGCTCAGGATGCTCATGGGCCGTCCGCGTCGTGTCGCGGCCGGTCGGGCGTGGGCTGCGCGGGGTCCGCGCCGTCGCGGCGCTGGTCCGGCGGGGACTCCGCGTCTTCCGGCTTCTCCGCGGGACGGTCCGCCGAATCGGCGGGCGTGTACCGGACCCTGACCTTCCCCTGGCCGCCCGGATTCGCCTTGATCCGCTGCTCGGCGATGTTGTAGACGAGGTAGTCGCTCGAGATGCTGTTGCCGCCTTCGGTGATCACGGCGTCGCCCGAGAACTCCACCACCCGGCTCGTGAAGTCGTAAACCAGCTTTTCGGCTTGCGCGTGCGTGGTTGCGTCGCTGTCGGGGCGGCGCAGCTCGAAAGTCGCCGGCGAGCCGGTGATGCGCGCGCTCCGGAGCTCCTTGTTCCGGAACTCCAGGTCGGCGGTGTCGCACTCGACGCGCCCGTCGCGCGCCTCGATCACCACGTTCCCCGAAAGATGCCAGGCGCTGTCGTCGAAATCGAGATCGCTGCCGCGCCCGACATCCGCCTGCACGGCGATGTCGCCCTGCGTCAGCCGCAAGCCGTGATAGACCTGCATGGAGGTCTTGCGGTCCCACTCCGCGGACTCGGCATCCATCGCTATCGGCTGCTCGACGTCGGTGTCCTGCGCCGCGGCCGTGCCGACGAGGAGGGCGCAAACGACGCCCGGGAGGATGTAACGCATTCCGGATGCCGTCCTTTGTCTCGGATTCCTCACGGAACGAACCGGCCGCTCACGTTGGATTTGAGCTCGAGCCGGCCCTCCTCGAGCAATGCTAGCATGCCGGTTGCGGTGACACTTTGCGTGCCGATGCTGATCCGGACGTGCTCGTCGGTCTCGGCCCGGTAGCGCTCCGGCTCGAGCTCGAGGTACGGGGTGCGGACCTCGGTGACCTGGCCCGATTCGCCGGCTTCGCTCACAGCGTGCACGTGGCCGCTCAGGATCACGCGCTGCTGGTCGGGTCCGACCGTGGCCGTATCCGCGTTCAGGACCCACGGGATCTCGCTGGCCGGCGAATAGCGGATCTCCACGTTGCGCAACTCGATCTCCTGGTTCTCCTTCTGCACGGCGTAGTCGGCGAGGATTTCGTAGAGCAGGTTGCCTTGCTCGCCCATGCCGAGGATGCGCGCCGACCTGAGGTAAAATCCCTGGCTGAACGTCTTGCGCGCCGCGCCCCCGGAATCCGGCTGCCGCAGGCTCGCCGAGAGGTACCAGGTGCCGGCCGCTATCGCGGCGAGCGCCGCGGTCCCGATGACGTCACGGGCCCTCACGGCCGCCCGCAGCTGCGCGCAGGATCAGGTCGCAGACCTCGCGCACCGCGCCCTCACCGCCGCGCGCGCGCGTGACGTAATCGCAGGCCGCCTTCACCTCGTCCACCGCGTTCGCGACCGCGACGGCAAAACCCACCCGGCGCAGCAGCGGCAGGTCCGGGACGTCGTCCCCGGCGTAGGCGCATTGCGCGGCCGCGAGCCCGAGCTTTCCGAGCAGCGCCTCGAACGCCGCGACCTTGTCGTCCACGCGCTGCAGGAGGTAAGGGACGCCGAGCTCGCGCATGCGGATGCGCACCGCCTCCGAGTCGCGGCCGCTGATCACGGCGACGGCGATACCGGCGCGGATGAGCGCCTTGATGCCGTAGCCGTCCTGGGTGCAGAACGCTTTCGACTCGACGCCGGCGTCGGACAGCCACAGGCGGCCGTCCGTGAACACGCCGTCGACGTCGAATGCCGCGAGCCGGATGCCGCGCGGTGTCTTGTCCGGCGCGCTCGGGCTCACATGATGCCCGCGCGGAACAGGTCGTGGATGTTCAGCGCGCCGACCAGCCGCCGCCCTTCGCCGGTCACGAGGAGGCCGGTGATCTTGTGCTCCTCGAGCATGTGCACCGCTTCGGCGGCCAGCACGTCGGGCGCGATCGTCTTGCAGTCCCGGTGCATGACCGTGGCCATCGCGGTGCGGTGGACGTCGAGCCCGGCATCCAGCGCGCGCCGCAGGTCCCCGTCGGTGAAGATGCCGAGCACGCGGTCGCCGGCGTCGACGATCGCGGTCATGCCGAGGCCCTTGCGCGACATCTCGACCAGGCCTTCGCTCAGGAACACGTCTTCGCGCACTTTCGGGATT
>DASVDF010000030.1:0-3761 GCA_036381215.1 Woeseiaceae bacterium
TTCGCCATCGCGGCGGAGCTGCGCGGGCTGCTGAAGCGCCTGGTCGGCGCCGAATACGTCGTGCTCGACGATCTGAACAACGGCGCGCAGAAGCCGGTGCAGATCCAGTTCTACGGCGAGGACTCGCGCCGCCTCATGGAGCTCACCAACGACTTCATGGAGCAGGTGCGCGGCATCCCGGGCGCCGTCGACGTCGGCCTCTCGGAACAGGACCCGAAGGACGAATTGCGCATCGAGCTCAACCGCGGGCTGGCCAACCAGCTCGGGATTTCGATGGCCGATGCCGCGCAGACGCTGCGAGTCGCGTTCGCCGGCGTCGAGGTGGGCGACTGGGTGGATCCGAGCGGCGAGGCACGCGACGTCGCCGTGCGCCTGCATCCCGACGATCGCCTCAATGCCAGCAACATCGAGCACCTGCCGATCGCGGTGGCGGGCACCGGCATGATGGTGCCGCTCGACCAGATCGCGACGATTACGCTCGACAAGGGACCGGCGCGGATCCAGCACCTGGACGGCAAGCGCACCGTGACCGTTTCGGCCAACGTCGAAGGGCGGTCGCCGGGTGAGGTCACGGCCGACGCCATGAAGCTCGCCAAATCCATCCACTTCCCGGAAGGTTACGGCCTGTCGCTGGGAGGCGCCTCGCGCGACCAGGAGGAAGTGTTCGCCGAGATGTTCACCGCCCTGTTCATGGGTATCGGCGTCATGTATCTGGTGCTGGTCATGCAGTTCAACTCGTTCACCGCGCCGGTGCCGGTCATGATGTCGCTGCCGCTGTCGCTGATCGGCGTCGTACTGGCGCTGCTCGCGACGGGAGGCACGCTCAACCTGATGAGCTTCATCGGCGTCATCATGCTCATGGGACTGGTGGCGAAGAACGCCATCCTGCTGCTCGACTGCGCGCGCAAGGAGGAAGCGCAGGGCGTCGATCGGGAAGAGGCATTGATGCATGCGGGCCGGGTGCGTTTCCGGCCCATCCTCATGACGACGTTCGCTCTCATCGCAGGCATGTCGCCGGTTGCGATCGGCCTGGGCGAAGGCGGTGAGTTCTATCGGCCGATGGCCGTGGCCATCATCGGCGGGGTCTTCACCTCGACGCTGCTCACCCTGCTCGTCATCCCGAGCTTCTACGACAGCATCGAGATCGCGCGCGAGCGCGCCGTACTGAAGGCCAGGGCGCGCGCCGCGCTGACCAATCCCGCCGTGGCATTCGGGCTGACGTTCGTCGAAGCCCTGCTCGCCCTGACCATGCTGCGCGCCCTGTATCGCGCGTTGCGCCGGCTGCTGAGGCTCACCCCTCGCGAGCATCCGGTGGAACGGGCGGCCCGCCTCGTGGGTTTCGCAGTGCCGGCGGGATTCGAGGCGCATCGTCGATCGCGGCGGCAGCGGAGCCGCGAAGTGACGCTCCCGCCGGGCAGCGTGCCGACGCCTACCGGTGCCGAAGCGGCGTAAGGCGCGCACCGGCCACGATCGAGGCAAGACGACGAGGCGCTGCTTCGTTGCAGTCGAGAACGCCGGGCGCGCCCTTCAGGCAGCCATCCCGGCCGCCCGCGCGGACTCGACCTCGCCTATCCAGGCGGCGATCGAGCGGCCGATCACGTCGGGATGGTCTTCCTGAAGGTAGTGCGCCCCCGAGGCAAGCTGGACGACGCGGCAATCGCGCAGGGTCCCGGCGAAGCTCCGGGCAAACGCGGGTGAGACCAGCGCACCCGGGTTACCGACGAAGAGCAGCTTCGGATAGGCCGAAATCGCCAGCTCGGCGTGAGCCTCCGTGAGCGTCGCCCAGACGTCCGCCGGTTCGCCGCCGATGGGCAGCTCGTTCGGCAGGCGCCATGTCGGGCGCCGCGACTCGGGTGTCGGGAACGGTGCACGGTAGACCGTCATCTCGTCTTCGCTCAGCCGCCTTACGATCGAGCCGGGCAGCACGCGCTCGACGAATGCGTTGTTCTCGAGAATCATGCGCTCGCCTTCTCCCGGCGTCCTGAACCTGCGAAATGTCTCCCGCGCCGCCGGTGCCTGGTGGAAGTCGTCCCATGTCGGCATCGGACGAATGAATTCCATGAAAGCGAGCCCGCGAACGAAGTCCGGCGTTCGCGCCGCCAGGTGGAACGCCAGGGCAGTTCCCCAGTCCTGCGCCACGACGTACGCCGACGTGATGCCGGCAACGGCGATGAACGCGTCGAGATAGCGGGCAATATCGGCGAAGCGATAGTCGATGTCCGGCTTGCCGGATTGTCCGAAGCCGATAAGGTCGGGTGCGATGCAGTGCGCTACCGGCGCGACATGCGGAATGACGTTGCGCCAGATGTAGGAGGAGGTCGGATTGCCGTGCAGGAAGAGCGCGACGGGTTGTCCGGCACGTCCGGCCTCGCGATAGGCCATGGTGGATCCGAGCACTGGATGCCCGGGCAGGGTAACGTCAGTAGTCATTTCGATGCGTCCTTGAACACGCTCGGGAAAACGATGCGGCGGAAGCGCTCGAGGGCGCGCGGAGAGCGCTCCACCTTCATGCGCAGGATCGCGCCCTCCCAGGACGCGAGCAGGAATTCGGCCAGGTCGTCCGGGCTGAAGTCGTCGGCGAGCTCACCGGCCGCCTGCCCTTCGGCGATGCAGGCCGCGAACTCTGCCGTCCATTCCTCGAAGATCGCTTCGAGACGGTCCCGCAGCATCTCGCTCTGCGGCGCCGCCTCGAGGCTGAAGTCGCCGATCAGGCACCCGCGCGTAAAGCCATCCGCCGCGAGTCGCTTCGTGACGATGTCGAGATAGCGCTCGAGCCGCGCGCGCGGCGAGAGCGTGCGGTCACCCAACGCCTCCGCCACGAGGCCCTGGACATGCTCGAAGTAGCGATCGAGGACCTCGCGCGCAAAAGCCTCCTTGGAGCGAAAATGGTTCGTGAAGGAGCCCTGCGGTGCCTCCGCCTCCGCGACGATCTCGCGCACGCCCGACGCCGTGTATCCCTTGCGGAACATGACCTTGAGGCCGGCGTCGAGGATATCGTTGCGAAGGGATTGGCGTGCCATGGCCAAATAATACGGTCGTACGTATTGGTACGTCAAGCTGCTGACAGCAGAGCCGGCGTCGGGACGGTCTGTCCCATCAAAACGACTCCGGACTTGCTACGGCAGGCCGAGCCAGCGGGCAATGATATTGCGCTGGATGTCGGACGTGCCGGAGTAGATCGTCCCGGCGACGCTGTCGCGCACGATGCGCTCGATGCCGTACTCGACCATGAGGCCGTAGCCGCCGAACACGCGCAAGGTATCGATGGCGCTCGTGAGCAACGACTCGCTGACGTACAGCTTGGCGATCGCGGCGTCCATCTGCGCCGTCCGTGGGTGATTCAGCCCGTCGGCCGCCCGGTAGGTGAGCCAGCGCCCGGCTTCGAGCCTCACCTTTATGTCGGCGATACGGTGCGATACCGCCTGGAACCTGCCGATCGCCTGCCCGCCCTGCTTGCGCGTCCGCGAGTACTCGAGCGCGCGTTCCAGCAGCCATTCGATCGTTCCGAGGTGGCTCGCCACGAGGCAGGCGCGCTCCCAGTCCATGGACTCGGTGAAGATCGGGGCGCCTCCACCGACCTCTCCGAGGACCGCGTCCGCGGGCACGAACACGTCCTCGAGAATCAGCTCGCCGATCGGGCAACTGTGCAGACCGAGCTTGCGGAAAGTCTGTCCCGTCCTGAATCCTGCCGTACCCTTCTCGACCAGGAAGGCGGTGATGCCCCCGTGATAGCCGCGTGCCGGATCCGTGGCCGCATAGAC
>DASVDF010000031.1:0-4572 GCA_036381215.1 Woeseiaceae bacterium
CATGAGGAAGCGGAAGAACAACTTGAGCGCCGCCGTCGCCCGCGCCTGGCTCGACACCGCCGGCCGCGTGCGCTGCTCGTCGGCCAGGAAAGCGCGCAGATGCGTCACCCGCACCTCCCCCAGATCGCGAATCCCCTGACCGTGCAGGTGCCTGAGGCAGGCGGAGACGTCGCGCTCGTACGCCGAACAGGTCATCGGCGCCAGCCGCCGCTCCAGCTCACAGAAGCGCAAAAAGTCGGCCAGTTCCTGCGTCCATTCCTTCATCGACCCTCCTTCGGGCAGGCCGAGGGCTGCTACTCCCAGGAGCGCTACGGCAATCCGGCTTATGGCCTGCTAAGGGAAAGCCCTGCAAATGCAGGGTTTTCCTATTGATGGGAGAGGGCGTGTGCATCACCGGTGCATCACGCGCGTTCCAGTCTTCGTGAGATGCCGCTACCGCGATCCCTTTGCTTATGCGGAATCCGTGCCAGCGAGCCCGCCGAACGCGGTCGGTTCCGGCAGCCGTCTACTTCTGAGGAGCTCGATTGACCGAGGTTTTGTAGTACGATTCTTGGGTCGAGATCCACGGTCGGTGCGCCGGCACGGGATCGCCGACGAGGACATCGAGCGACGACGGCTCGGAGCTCGCGATCCACGCGATGAAGATGCGGCCCAAGTATCAGCGGCGGTTGCCGGGAGCATGACGATGGCGAAGAAGAAGAAGTACGGCAGAACGGCGAGTGGCATGCCGATCACCGACGAGTTGGTCGAGGAGCTGGCCGGGAAAGCGAAGGCGGGCTACGACGTCGAGGAGATGCTGCGCCGCCGCGGTGGGCGCCCGCCGATCGGCTCGGCTCCGGCGAGCGTGGAGTCCGTTCGCCTCGAGCCAGAGCTGCGCGAGGCGCTCCTGCGTCGCGCCGAGCGTGACCGCGAGACGACTTCGTCGGTCATTCGCAAGGCTCTGCGCAAGTACCTCAACGTCGCCTGACCTCCGGCTGGCGCGCATAAAGACCCGACAGGAGTTTGCTCACTGAGGAACCGGCGCACGTGGAGCGCGATTGGGCCGTCGGTGCTGGTCACCGGTTGCCACTGGTTGCCAGGTAACCGTCTAGCCTTGATCGGCATGCCGACGCTAGTCTCGATTGACGGCATGCGCGGAGGGGCTTGGTGAGCGCTGTCACCGAGCTCGAGCGTGGGCGCAGCGCCTACGAGCAGCGTGCCTGGTCGGCGGCGTACGAGTCGCTGGCGGCCGCGGATGGGGGCGAGGCGCTCGGGGTCGCGGATCTGGAGCGGTTGGCGGTGGCGGCCTACATGCTGGGGCGGGTCGACGAGTTCTTGGCGGCGCTGGAGCGGGCGCATCACGGGTACGTGGGTGCAGGCGAGCATTTGCGGGCGGCGCGTGCGGCCGTGTTTCTCGGCATCAATCTGGCGATCTTGGGGGAGGTGGCGCAGGCGGGCGGCTGGTTGGCGCGGGCGCAGCGGATCGTCGAGCGCGAGGGGGGAGATTGCGCCGAGCGGGGGTATCTGCTGGTGCCGGTGGCGGTCAGGCACGAGGCGGTGGGCGACTATGCGGTCGCTTTCGAGGCTGCGGCCGAGGCGATGGTGATCGGCGAGCGGTTCGGCGACCGTGACCTGTTTGCGCTGGGCGCGCATGCGCAGGGGCATGCGTTGATCAAGCTGGGGCGTCTCGAGGAGGGGTTCCGGTTGCTGGACGAGGCGATGCTGGCTGCGATCGGCGGCGAGCTGTCGCCGATCATCACCGGTGTCGTCTACTGCGGCGCGATCGCCGGCTGCGAGGAGGCGTACGAGCTGCCGCGTGCGCACGAGTGGACGGGTGCGTTGGCGCGCTGGTGGGAGGGACAGCCGGAGATGGTCGCGTTCACTGGCCGCTGTCTCGCGCATCGGGCGGAGCTGCTGCAGCTGCACGGCGAGTGGGGGCAGGCGCTCGCGGAGGCGCGGCGGGCTCGGGAGCGGTGTGAGCAGGCGATGAACCGACTCGCGGCGGGGCAGGCGTCGTATCAGCAGGCCGAGGTTCTGCGCCGACAGGGCGAGTTCGCGGCCGCCGAGGCCGCCTACCGGGAGGCGAGTGCGTGCGGGCGCGAGCCGCAGCCGGGGCTGGCGCTGCTGCGGCTTGCGCAGGGTGAGGGGGACGCGGCCGCGGCGGCGATCCGCCGCTCGCTCACAGAGACCGCGCAGCCGCTGAAGCGGTCGCGGCTGCTGCCCGCGTACGTGGAGATCACGGTCGCGCTCGGCGAGCTCGAAGAGGCGCGGCGCGCCTCCGTCGAACTGGGCGAGATCGCCGCTGCGTATCCGAGCGCGATGCTTGGCGCGATCGCTGCGCAGGTGGAGGGGACGGTCAAGCTCGCGGGCGACGACGCGGGCGCTGCGCTCGTGTCGCTGCGACGGGGGTGGCAGGTCTGGCAGGAGCTGGCGGCGCCGTACGAGGCTGCGCGTGCGCGCGTGCTGATCGCCAGCGCGTGCCGCGCACTCGGTGACGAGGACGGCGCGAGGCTGGAGCTCGATGCCGCGCGCGCGGCGTTCGAGGAGCTGGGCGCGCGACCCGATCTCACGCGGATCGACGCGCTCGCCCCGGACGGCGGTGCGGACACGCACGGCTTGACCGACCGCGAACTCGAGGTCCTGCGGCTGGTCGCCGCCGGCAGGACGAACCGCGAGATCGCGGCGACGCTCGTGCTCAGCGAGCACACCGTCGCCCGCCACGTCCAGAACATCTTCGCGAAGCTCCGCGTCTCCTCGCGCACGGCGGCGACCGCGTTCGCCTTCGAGCACGATCTCGTCTGACAGCTCGGCGTTGGTCAGAACTGACCACGCCCTCCCTCGACAAGTTGGTGGATGCGGGCGATGCCGCCGCGCGCGCGGCCGCCTACCGTCCCCGACGACATCGGAGGAGGAGGAGACGATGGAGCGGTTCGAGACGGTGATCGTCGGCGGCGGCCAGGCAGGCCTCGCGACGGCCTACCACCTGCAGAAGCGGAAGCGTCCGTTCGTGATTCTGGAGGCGAACGAGCGGATCGGCGATTCGTGGCGCAAGCGCTGGGACTCGCTGCGTCTGTTCACGCCGGCCAAGTACGACGGGCTGCCCGGCTTGCGCTTCCCCGGGCGGCGCTGGTCGTTCCCGACCAAGGAGGAGATGGGCGACTACCTCGAGGCATACGCGAAGCGGTTCGAGCTCGCGGTCCGCACCGGCGTCTTCGTCGACCGCGTCTTCCACGACGGCGGCCGCTACGTGATCGAGTCCGGCCACCAGGCCTTCGAGGCCGACAACGTCGTCGTCGCGACCGGAGCGCACCGGACGCCGAAGCTGCCCTCCTTCGCGCGCGAGCTCGACCCGCGGATCGTGCAGCTGCACTCGGCCGGCTACCGCAACCCAGCCCAGTTGCGCGAGGGTGGCGTGCTCGTCGTCGGCGTCGGCAACTCCGGCGCCGAGATCGCCTTCGAGCTGTCGCGCACGCACCAGGTCTGGCAGTCGGGGCGCCCCTCGGCGGAGCTTCCGGTCCGCCACGGCAGCGTCCCTGCCCGCTTTGTGCTGCCGCTGATCAGGTTCGTCGGCACCCGGATCCTGACCGTGAAGACGCCGATCGGCCGCAAGATCCGGCCACGCTTCCTCGTCGCGGCGGCACCGCTGATCCGGATCAAGTCGAAGCACCTCGCGGACGCCGGTGTCGAGCGCGTTCCGCGCGTCGTCGGCGTCCGCGAGGACCTGCCGCTGCTCGCCGACGGCCGCGTGCTCGACGTGGCGAACGTCGTCTGGTGTAGCGGCTTTCGCTACGACTTCTCGTGGATCGACCTGCCCGTCTTCGCCGAGAGCGGCGAGCCGATCCACAAGCGCGGCGTCGTCCCTTCGGCGCCCGGCCTCTACTTCGTCGGCCTTGTCTTCCAGACGGCCGCGGTCTCCGACGTTCTGCCCGGCGTCGGTCGCGACGCCGCCTACGTGGCGAAGCGCATCGCATCCGTGCGCGCGACCAGCAGCACATCCGTGCCGAGCGGAGACGTGGCGTTCGCCCCCGGCCCGGTCGCCGTCCAGCAACGGCTCCGAGGCTGACGATGCAGGTTCGATCCCGCGAGACATTCGACATCCACGAGCGGATGCTCGCTGCCGCCGCGGCCACCCGCCGCTACATCGAGGTGGACGGGGGCCGACGCGTGCACTTGACCGAGGCCGGCGAAGGCACGCCCGTGCTCTTCCTCCACGGCAGCAGCACCTCCTCGCTCTCGCTGCTTCCTCTTCTCGAGCACCTGGACGGCGTGCGCGCGATCGTGGCGGATCGACCGGGATTCGGCCTCAGCGACCCGGTTCGGCTGGAGCGTCGGCGCTTCCGCGCCGCGGCGTGCGAGTTCGTCGACGAGGTCCTCGACGCGCTCACGCTCGAGACCGCCGCGCTCGCCGGCAACTCGATGGGCGGTACCTGGGCGCTCTGGTACGCGCTCGAGCGCCCCCACCGCGTTCGTCGGCTCGTGTTGCTCGGAGCTTCCCCGACTCTGCCCGGCACACGCGCGCCGACGCCGATGCGAGCAATCGCAGCACCCGTAATCGGCGATCTGCTGTCGCGCGTGAAGACGAGCGAGAGGATG
>DASVDF010000032.1:0-5311 GCA_036381215.1 Woeseiaceae bacterium
CGCTCGCTCACAGTCAACCTGCTCGGCACGTTCATCCTGATCAAGGAAGCGGCGAACGTCATGCAGGCGAACCAGCCGAATTCGGACGGCGAGCGCGGCGTGATCGTGAACACGGCGTCGGTCGCCGCTTTCGAGGGACAGGTCGGGCAGGCGGGCTACTCGGCCTCCAAGGGCGGTGTCGTCGGCATGACCCTGCCGATCGCGCGCGAGCTCGCGCGCTTCGGCATCCGCGTGATGACGATCGCACCCGGCATCTTCATGACGCCGATGATGGCGGGCCTGCCGGCCGAGGTGCAGCAATCCCTGGGCGCACAGGTGCCGTTCCCGCCGCGTCTCGGCAAGCCGCAGGAGTACGCCGAGCTCGTGGCGGCGATCTACAGCAACCCGATGCTGAACGGCGAGACGATCCGCCTCGACGGCGCGATCCGCATGCAACCGAAATAACCCGCGGCCTGCTTCCGGCCGCACCGGCGACGGTGCGCGAGGTTCGCCGCAGACTCGGCAGACTCGGCAGCACCGGCGACGAGGAGTCACGTTCGCGGCACGTTCGGCTGCACCGGCGACGGCGGGGTGCCTTTGGGGGAATGTTCCTTCATTGCGCCGCAGGAGCGCGCTATGCGCGCTCCTGCGGTCATTCTGCCGGCGCGACGGGGCGGCTCGTGGGGTAGTGGCTGCTGCGGCTGGCGGGGGTGGGTCTCACATCCCGGAGTAATTCGGGCCGCCGCCGCCTTCCGGCACTTCCCACACGATGTTCTGCTTCGGGTCCTTGATGTCGCAGGTCTTGCAGTGCACGCAGTTCTGCGCGTTGATGCGGAAGACCGGACGGCCATCCTCGTGCACGATCTCGTAGACGGCGGCGGGGCAGTAGCGCTGCGCCGGCTCGTCGTAGACGGGCAGGTTGTAGTCGATGGGAATCGACGGGTCCTTCAGCACGAGGTGCGACGGCTGATCTTCCTCGTGGTTGGTGTTGGAAAGGAACACGGAGGAGAGCCGGTCGAAGGTGATGACGCCGTCGGGCTTCGGGTAGTCGATGCGGCGCGCGTGCGCGGCTTCGACGAGCGAGGCGTGATCGGGCTCAGTGTTGTGCAGGGTGAACGGCAGGCGCCCGCCGAAAAGGTTCTGGTCGAGCCAGGTGAACCCGGCGCCCAGGAAGGTGCCGAGCTTGTGCAGCGCGGGGCTGAAGTTGCGGCCGCTGTAGAGCTCGTCGTGCAGCCAGGAATCGCGTACGGCCTGCGCGTACGACTCGAGCTCCGCGGGGGCCGCGTCGCCGGCCGCCAGCGCGGACCAGATGCTCTCGGCGGCGAGCATGCCGCTCTTGATGGCGGTGTGCGCGCCCTTGATCTTGACGACATTGAGGAAGCCCGCATCGCAGCCAACCAGCAGCCCGCCGGGGAACGTGAGCTTCGGCAGTGACTGCCAGCCGCCCTTGTTGACGGCGCGCGAGCCGTATTCGATGCGCCGGCCGCCTTCCAGCCAGCGGCGGACGCGCGGGTGCAGCTTCCAGCGCTGGAACTCGTCGAACGGTGACAGGTACGGGTTCTCGTAGTTCAGCGCGACGATCAGGCCCAGGAACACACGCCGATCCGCGGCGTGATAGACGAAGCCGCCGCCGTCCGTGCGATTGTCGAGCGGCCAGCCCAGGGTATGGAAGACGAGACCTTCCTCGTGGCGGGCCGGATCGACCTCCCAGATTTCCTTGATGCCGATGCCGTAATGCGGCGGGTCGGCGTCCCTGCGCAGGTCGAAGCGGTCGACGAGCTTGCGCGCGAGATTGCCGCGGCAGCCCTCGGCGAAGATCGTGTATCTGCCGATCAGCTCGTAACCGGGCTGGAACGTCGGCTTGCGCTCGCCGTCGCGCCCGACCCCCATGTCGCTCGTGACCACGCCGCGCACCCGGCCGTCCGCGTCGTACAGCACGTCCGCCGCGGCGAATCCCGGGAAGACGTTCACACCCAGCGCTTCCGCCTGCTCCGCGAGCCAGCGGCACAGGCGGCCGAGGCTGATGATGTAATTGCCGTGATTGCGCATCGGGCGCGGGATGAACGCGGCAGGCAGGCTCCAGCCCTTCTCCGCGCCCGTTAGCCAGCAGACCGCGTCGCGCGTGACCGCCGTCGTGACCGGAGCACCGCGTTCTTTCCAGTCGGGGAAGAGCTCGTCCAGCGCCCTCGGTTCGAACACGTTGCCGGACAGGATGTGGGCGCCGATCTCGGAGCCTTTCTCGACGACGACGATATTGAGCTCCTGCCCCGCCTCGCGGGCGAGCTGCGCCAGCCGGCAGGCGGCAGCGAGGCCGCTCGGCCCGCCGCCGACGATCACCACGTCGAACTCCATCGACTCGCGTTCGCCAGCCTCGCTCATGGACCTCCGTCCCTGCAAACGGCCGCCAGTCTAACAGAGCCGCCTGCGAGCCGGTCGCCCCGGGCCCGTCCGCCGGCGCGGGTTACACTGCGCTGTTTTTTGTCACAGGTCCGTTCGGGAAAGGTGCTGCTGGTGAATCTGCGTGCGGCATGGCTGCGAAAATCCGAGGCGCTCGGCCTGGAGCGCGACCCCGCCCAGCTCGACGTGCTCGCGATGCTGGAGACGCTGGGCGGCGAGCTCGAGCGACGGCACGAGCGCGCGTCCGGCCTCACCGGCCTGCTGCGGCGCGGGCGCGGGAACGATGCGCCCCGCGGCCTTTACCTCTGGGGCGGAGTCGGCCGCGGCAAGACCCTGCTCATGAACACGTTCTGCGAATCGCTCGCCGTCGAGAGCAAGCGCCGCGTGCACTTCCACCGCTTCATGGGCGAGGTGCACGACCGGCTCGCCGCAATGCGCGACGTGCGGGATCCGCTCGAGCGCGTGGCCGCCGACCTGGCCGGCGAAGCGGCCGTGCTCTGCTTCGACGAGTTCTTCGTGAGCGATATCGCCGACGCGATGATCCTCGGGGGCCTGCTCGAGCGGCTCTTCCGCCACGGCGTCGTGCTCGTGACGACCTCGAACACCGCCCCGCGCGATCTCTATCGCGACGGACTGCAGCGGTCGCGGTTTCTGCCGGCGATTGCACTCCTGGAGGAGCACACCCGCGTGGTGCAGATGGCGGGCGACGTGGATTACCGCCTGCGGCTGCTGCGCACCGCCGGCACGTTCCTGCACCCGGCGGACGCCGCGGCGGATGCGACCCTCGGGCGTTATTTCCGCGACATGGCGGCAGGCGCCGAGCAGGACACGAGCTTCACGCTCGCCGGACGGCCGGTGGCGGCGCGACAACGCGCAAAGGGCATCGTCTGGTTCGAGTTCCGTGAGCTGTGCGAGGGACCGCGCAGCACGCGCGACTACATCGAGATCGCGCGCCGCCACCAGACGGTCATCGTGTCCGGTGTCCCGGTGCTCGGGCCGGAGCAGGAGGACGCGGCGCGCCGCTTCGTCGACATGGTCGACGAGTTCTACGACCGGCGCGTAAAGCTCATCGTGTCCGCCGCGGCGCCGCCGGACGCGCTGTACGCCGGCAAGCGCCTGGGCTTCGAGTTCCGGCGCACGATTAGCCGGCTGCTCGAGATGCAATCGCCGGACTACCTGCACGCCGCGCACCTGTCGTAGGCCAGGCGGCCCCCGCCAGCCGGGCCGGCAGGTTCCGGACCGCCACGGTGAAGAAACAGCTGATCCTCGAGAATTTCCCGCCCTACCGGCTGTGGATCCTGTCCAACATCGTGAGCGGCACGCTCGCGAGCACCTGCGACAAGCGCTTCGGGCTGTCCCTCCCGGAATGGCGCGTGATCGCGACGCTGGCACGCTTTCCCGGGCTCTCCGCCGCCGAGGTAGCGGAGCGCACGCTCATGGACAAGGTCGCGGTGAGCCGGACCGTCTCGTCCGGAGGGAGCCATTCCGTCGAGGACATCCCCCGGTCGCGGCGCAGCCCAAGCCACCGACAGCAAACGTGCGTGAACGGTGCGGTCTCAAAGACCGGGTGCCACGATGCTTGATCCGCTCGCGATTCCACCCCGGGCCACAACCCTTAACGTGCGCGAACGATACGGTGCCAACGATCGGTGCCACGCTGCGGCATCGGGTCGCGCGCGTGGCGGCTCTTACGGCTAGGCGCCGATCTCGGTGCGGACGTGGATGAGCTCGGGGAAGAACTCGATGTCGAGCGCTTTTTTCAGGAAAGCGACGCCGGAGGACCCGCCGGTGCCCTGCTTGTGACCGATGATGCGCTCGACGGTTTTCATGTGGTGGAACCGCCAGAACTGGAAGTTGTTGGAGACGTCCATGAGCGCTTCGCAGATCTCGTAGGCGGCCCAGTGCTCTCGCGGGGCATCGTAGATGGTTTTCAGCACCGTCACGACGCCGGGGAGCCGGCCCCGGCTGCGGCTGAAATCGCGCTCGAGGGCTTCCTGCGGCAAGGGCCAGCCAGCGCGCGCGAGATGTCGCAGGAACTCGTCGAATATGCCGGGAGCGTGCAGCGCGGCTTCGAGGCGCCGGTACCAGTCCTCGTGGTGCCGGTAGACACTCATGAGCGAGGTGCTCTTGTTGCCCAGCAGGAACTCGAGCAGCCGGTATTGCGGTGACTGGAACCCGGAGGCCTTGCCGAGCACGTCGCGGAACTGCGCATACTCGCTCGGAGTGAGGGTATCCAGGACGGTCCACTGGTTGTAAAGCTGGTTCTGGATGTGCTTGACGCGCGCGAGATGCTTGGCCGCCGGCGGCAGGTCGTCCGCGCGGATGCAGCGCATCGCGGCCTGGACTTCATGGATCACGAGCTTGATCCAGAGCTCGGCGACCTGGTGCTGGATGATGAAAAGCATCTCGTCGTGATGCGGCGGGTCCGAGAGCGGCACTTGCGCGGCTAGCAGCTTGTCGAGCTGCAGATAGCCCGTGTAGTCGCTGCCGCGCTCGAGGCGTTTGTGGATCGAGGATTCGAGTTTCCGCTGTTTCATCGGGGCTGCCGCGCGAGGGAACGTGCGGGCATTGTAGGCGGATTCCGGGCGAATCTCCGCACGAGCGGCTCCACGGCTACCACAATCGTGGTATCGGGGGCTCCCGGGACAGCGGCGGTCGTGATGTATAATGCCGCCCCGTCGCCGGTCGCCCCGAAAAAAATTCCGCCGCGCGAGCTCCCCCTGACCTGCCGTTGGAGTACACGTGGAAACAATTGCGGATTTCGCGATCCAGTACAGTCAGTTTCTGGACACGCAAGGCAACGCCAGGAAGGACACGCCCGAGCTCGCACGCAACACGGACGAGCTCGTCGCGATGTACCGCCTGATGACCGAAACGCGCGTGTTCGACACCAAGGCGGTGAACCTGCAGCGGACCGGCAAGCTCGGGACGTATG
>DASVDF010000033.1:0-19887 GCA_036381215.1 Woeseiaceae bacterium
CTCGCCATCAGCAGGTGCAGGTTGACCGTCAGCGTGTTCATCGCCACGACTTCCGATTCCAGCGCTCCGGTGAGGTGAGCGAGGCCGGGCGTCGCCAGGCGATGATAGGGCAGCCAGGGGCGCCGGGCCCGGAAGTGACCGTCGACGGCGAGGTTCGCCCAATCCTCGAGCTCCTCCTGCACGTAACGCGCTGCGAGCTTCGGCTGCAGGCCGAGCGAGTTGCCGCACAAGTAGACCGGCTCCTGGCCGTCGCCGGGCGGCGGGAAATTGAATTCCTCGCGGAACGCGCGCAGCGGATCACGCTCGTCCATGGCCCGCGCGAAGTCGAGTCCGGGCTCGAAGTCGCGGCAGCCGGCCAGCTCCCCGCTCACGCGTAAGCGCTCCGCGGCAAATCCAGCCAGCGCAGGGCGGCGCCGGCGAGGAGCGCGTCCGCGGTTGCGGCGTCGAGGCCCATCGTTTCGATCATCCTGCCGGGTTCGTGCTCGCCGAGCGGGAACGGGTAATCGCTGCCGAGCGCGATGCACTCGGCGCCCATGAGCTCGATCATGTAGCGCAGCATCGCGGGCTCGTGCACCAGCGAGTCGACCCAGAAGCGGCCGAGGTACTCGCGCGGATTGCGTTCGTTGCGGGTCGCGACGATGTCCGGACGCACGTTGAAGCCGTGCTCGACGCGGCCGACGAGCCCGGGAAACGCGCCGCCGCCGTGCGCGAAGGCAACGCGCAGGCCGGGCAACCGCTCGAACACGCCGCCGAAGATGAGCGAGCAGATGGACAGCGCCGTCTCCGTGGGCATGCCGACCAGCCACGGCAGCCAGTAGAGTCCCATGCGCTCGCGGCCGAGCATCTGCCACGGGTGCACGAACACCGCGGCGCCGAGCTCGGCGGCGGCTTCGAGCACCGGGAAGACGCGCTCGTCGTCCAGGTTCCAGCCGTTCACGTGCGTGCCGATCTCCACGCCGGCCAGGCCGAGCGAGCGCTTGCAGCGCTCGAGCTCGCGCACGGCGAGGTCCGCATCCTGCATCGGCAGGGTGCCGAGCCCGATGAAACGGCGCGGGTGACCGGCGACGACGCCGGCGATGTGGTCGTTCAGCAGGCGCGCGAGATCGGCGGTGTCCGCGGGCTTCGCCCAGTAGCTGAACATGACGGGGACGGTCGAAAGCACCTGCACGTCGACACCGCACGCGTCGCAGTCGCCGAGGCGCACGGAAGGCTCCCAGCAGTTCGATTCGATGACGCGGAATTCCTTGCCGTCGATCAGCATGCGCGCGCAGCCGGGCCCGTGATGCTCGAGCTGCACGAAGCCGCCATAGCCGTAACGTTTGGACAGATCCGGCCAGTTCTCCGGCAGGATATGCGTGTGGATGTCGATCTTCATCGGACCGGGCTGCCGGATCCGATAGTCACGTGCGCCGACCCCCGCGGCTGCCGCATGAACTTGCCGTAGGAGCGCGCATTGCGCGCGACCAGAATCCCGTCACCGCGCTTTGTCCCGCGGCTGCGGCATGATGCTTCCGCACTTGTCACACGTCCGGTTTTCCACCGATCCGTAGAACCGCTGGAAAATCGGCGGCAGTTGCCCGACGATGTCGTCGACGTACAGGTATTCCTCGTACAGCTTGTTCTGGCAGTTGTCGCAGAACCACATGAAGCCGTCGAGCTCGTCCGGATTGCGCTTGCGCTCGATTACGAGACCGACGCTGTCCGCGTAGCGCTGCGGCGAGTGCGGCACACGCGGCGGCAGGAGCAGCATCTCGCCCGCGCGGATCGGGATGTCCACCCGCTGCCCGTCCTGGATCGTCTTCAGGAGCATCTCGCCTTCGAGCTGATAGAAGAACTCGGGACCTTCGTCATAGTGATAATCCGTGCGCGAGTTCGGCCCGCCGACCACCATCACGATGAAGTCGTTCTCGTCGAAGACCTGCTGGTTGCAGACCGGCGGCGCGAGCAGGTGCCGGTGGTCGTCGATCCACTGCCGGAAGTTGAAAGGGGTGAGGGATTGCATGGCTCCGTCCGTCAACGTTTCGGATTGATCTCTGCAATGCACTTCAGCTCGATCGCAATCGGGGTCGGCAGCCGCCTCACCTCGACGGTCGTGCGGCACGGCCCGGTTTCGGCGTCGAAATACTCGCCGTAGATTCCGTTGAAAGTGGCGAAATCGCGTTCCATGTGCGTGAGAAAGACGGTGATGTCCACCACGTCCGCGAAACCCAGAGCCGCACTCTCCAGCACCGCGCGCACGTTGGCGAAGACCGCGTGGCACTGGGCAGCGAAGTCCTCCGGGATAGAGTTGCCATCGGGCGAGCGCGGGCCGATACCGGACAAAAACAGCAGGCTTCCGGCCCGGCGGGCGTGCGGGTAAGGGCCGACGGGCGGCGGTGCCGCGCTGGAAAAAATGCTTTCTCGACCGCGCATTCGACTCCGGTGGCCTTGCGGGAAGGTTCAGGCACGTCAGTTTACCGTGCCTGCCCGCGACCGGCCATTGCGCGACGGAGGTGGTGCATCCCCACCCGACGAGGTGGATTCTGGCCGGGGTGACCCGCTCAGTCGCCCGCCCAGAGCGGAATGCTTTCCCAGCCCTCGGGCAGCTCGTGCGCAATGCCCTGGTGGCAGTCGATGCAGGTTTCGCCACGTTCGCGGACGCGTTCCGGCACGTGCTTGCGGCTGGCACTGCGTCCCTGCCGCTCCAGGTCCATGTGGTCCAGCTCGTGGCAGTTGCGGCATTCGAGAGAGTCGTTGGTTTTGAGACGCTGCCACTCGTGAGTGGCCATCTCGAGCCGCAGCGCCTGGAATTTTGCGCGTGTGTCTATCGTGCCGAGCACCCAGTTCGGCAGCTCGTTCATGGTAGCACTGGCCTTGCGCAATACCTTGTCGCCCCATGCCTTGGGGACGTGGCAGTCGGGGCAGGTTGCGCGCACGCCGGTGCGGTTCGAGTAGTGGATCGTGTTCTTGTACTCGGCAAACACGTTGTCTCGCATCTCGTGACACGAGGTACAGAAAGTTTCCGTGTTGGTCAGCTCGAGCGCCGTGTTGAATCCACCCCAGAGGCCTGTTCCGACGAGCACCATCAGGTAGCCGCCGGCCGGAATCCCGAGCATCCAGCGCCGCTGCGGGATGCGCCAGAGCCTGCGCCAGAAACCGCTGCCCTCACATGGCTGCTTCTCGTTCTTCATGTTGTGCGGCTCGGCGGCCAGGTCAGGGCGAAGGCCGGTTACTGCAGGCTGCCATAAAAGTGGATGAGGTTGTCCTTGTCCTCGTCACTCAGCGCGTCGAATTTCTCGCGCATCTTGTCCTCTGCCATCTGGCGATCGCCGCTCGAAAAGTCGGCGAACACCTGCCGCAGGTAGGGCATCCATTGCCCCGCCATGATCCCGGCATCGTCCTCGGAATTGCTGGCGTTGTCCGTGTGGCACTTTTCGCAATCGCGCCGGTGCACGGCGGCGCCCGCGGCCGCTTTCGCAGGGTCGAACTCCTGCTTTGCCGGGACGAACTCCTTGTCCGAGTAGTACTGCGCGATTTCGGGAACCTGCTCTTCGCTGAGCCCCTCGGCGATCTCGCACATGCTGGTCGCAGGTCGGTCGAGGTCGCCCGCGCGATACCGGGTTTCGTGGCAAGGCCGCGCGCGGTCCTGGTACGTCAGCAGGTAGTCCTCGATGACGAACGCGGACATGCCGGCGATGGTGGGGACGTCGTCTTCTTTGCTGACGCCGCCGGTGCCATGGCACTGGTCGCATTCCTGAGCGAGCTCGGAGACGTCTGCCCGGCCGGAGGGTGAAAGCAGTGGGAGCACAAGGAGGGCCAGGCTGCCTGCGATGAAGTACCGTCTCATGAGCGACTCCCGGCTACGCCGACAGGCACATTAAATACCGGTCCCCCGGTCGTCGCTTCCATAAGGAGTTCCACGTACCCGCCGGGTTTGCGTTCTGTACGTATTAATAGCAACGCGCGGGCGGCTGCATAATCGGCTCAGGCCAGACGCGCTCAAGTTAACGCGCCGCCTTTGTCTCGTTCGGGCGAGGTGAAGAACAATGGCGATCGTGCGGGGATTCTGTACGCAACTCGCGTTCCTTGTGGGCCTGGCAGTGCTGCTCACCGCATGCACTGGCAGCGACGGTGATCCCGGTCCGGCGGGACCGGCGGGACCCGGAGGGCCGGCGGGTCCGCCCGGCCCCCCCGGGCCTTCCGGGAGCGGCGTGCCGATCACGTCTGCCGGCAAGATCAACGTGACGATTTCCGAGGTGGAAGTGCCGGACGGCGGCGGCGCTCCCACCCTGACCTTCGTGCTGACCGACGATCTGGGGCAGGGGCTCACCGGCCTGCCGGCGGCCAACGTCGGTTTCGTGATCGCGGAGCTCACGCCGGGCAGCAACGGCGGCTCCAGCGAGTGGCAATCGTACGTGACCCGCGAGAGCGGCGGCATTCCGGACGCGCAGGCGAACACGGAATCCGGCACCGCCGGCACGTTCGAGGAAACCGGAGGGGGCGTGTACACGTACACGTTCGCGCAGGACCTGACGGATTACCCGGCCGGCCCCGAGTTCGACGCCACCAAAACGCATCGCATCGGCCTCGAGATCCGCACCTCCACGGGAGGCCTCACCGAGGAGAACATCCCGGCGGACAACGCGCCCTTCGATTTCCTGCCGACGGGCGGTGAACCCCTGTTCACGCGCCGGATCGTCGACAGCGGCACCTGCAACGCCTGCCACGACAAACTGGCGATGCACGGTGATGCGCGCTTCGACGTCGAGTACTGCGTGGCCTGCCACAATCCGTCGTCGATCGACGGCGACACCGGCAACACCGTCAATTTCACGCGCCTGGTGCACAACATCCACTCGGCGCGCCCGGACTACTCGATCATCGGCTTCGGAGGCGAGGGGCACAACTGGGCCGACGTCGAATTCCCGCAGGACATCCGCAACTGCCGGACCTGCCACAACGAAGACGATCCCGAAACTCCGCAGGCGAGCAACTGGCGGCTGGTGCCGAACCGCGCGGCGTGCGGCACCTGCCACTTCGACGACGGCGTCGCCGACAACGGCCACGATTTCGCGATCGAGGATGGCGTACATCCGGGCGGGTTCAATTTCACCGACGACACACAGTGCATCGATTGCCACGGGCCGGACGGCAGCGTGACCAACGACGAGGGGCGGCTGGTACAGGTGCCGGTCGCGCACGAGGTCAGGACCCGGACCGCGGGTGAAAAATTCGCCTACAACATCCTCGAGATCAACGGGACCGGCCAGGGCGAGTTCCCGGCCGTGCGGATCTCGGTGACCGACCCGACCGAGGGTGGCCGGCCGTACGACCTGCATGCGGATGCGCCGTTCACCGAGTGTGACGGCGCCAGCCGGCTGTCGGTCAACGTCGCCTGGAGCACCGCGGACTACACCAACCGCGACAGCGGCAGCCCGCCGGCACTGCCGATCATGATGAACCCGCTCGCCGCCTGCGGGGGCACCTCGACCGACAACGGCGACGGCAGCTTCACGGTCACGTCCACGGTGGCCATACCGGCGACGGCCACCGGTTCGGCGGCGGTGGTCATCGAAGGTCACCCGGCCGTCGATGCCGACGGTGACGGCGTCATCGACCGGATCGCGGTCACCAGCGCGGTGGGCTATGCGCCGATTACCGACGCGGAAACACAGGCCCGCCGGCAGCCGGTCGACATCGCGAAATGCGACGACTGCCACAACCAGCTCTCACTGCACGGCAATAACCGCACCGACAACCCCGAGGTGTGCGTGACCTGCCACAACCCGAACATGACCGATTTCGCGATGCGTACGGGCGAACCTTGCGTGTCTGAGGTGGGTGGCGACGACCAGTCGATCGATTTCAAGCGGCTGATCCATTCCATCCATGCCTCCGGCACCATCGGCGTGCCTCTGGACGTGTGCGGGTTCGGCAGCAGTGCCAACGTTTTCGAGGTGACCTATCCCGGACGGCTGAACAACTGCGAGGGCTGCCACCGCCCGGATACTTATTACCCCACGGACCCGGCGTCCGTGCTGGGTTCGACCGTCGACGTGAACGACGCTGCCGACGTGACGGACGACGTGGTGATCTCGCCGAACGCGGCGGTGTGCTCGACGTGCCACACGGAGCCTCTCGCCTTCCAGCACATGCAGCAGAACGGCGGCGACTTCGATGCGCGCAAGGCCGCCGACGGTTCGTTGATCTCGGCTTCCGTGGAAACCTGCAACGTCTGCCACAGCAAAGGGCGGATCGCGGACGTCAAGGAGATGCACGGCGTCGGCGGCTTCGAGTTCAACTAGGCCGGATCGGGAACGATATGCCGGGGAGCCTTGTCATGACGCGGCGGCTCGCCAGCATCTGCGGAGGTCTTGCGGTGCTGACGGGCGCGGTGGCCGGGGAGGACGTGCCCTACAGCCGGGACGGCGCGGACACCTGCCTCGGCTGTCACGACGATCCGCAGACGCTCGCGCTGTTCGCGGGGCCGCACGCGGTGCCTACGGACCCGCGCGGTCCCTTCGGCCAGGGCCAATTGCAGTGCGAGGCCTGCCACGGTCCGGGGGGAAACCACGCGGCGCGGGTCCGGCGCGGCGAGGAGCGCCCGCCGGTGGTGCGCTTCGGTTCCGGCGGGCTCACCGAGGTTTCGGTGCAGAACGCCATGTGCACCGGTTGCCATGCCCCCGACCTCGGCTTCGGCTGGCACGGCGGTCCGCACGACCTGAGCGACGTCGCCTGCGCCGACTGCCACACGAGCCACGGCGGCGTGGATCCCGTGCTCGAGACCGCTACGCAGCCGGAGATCTGCGCGAACTGTCACCGACGTGAGCGCAATGAAACGCTGAAGGCGTTCGCGCACCCGGTGGACGATGGCGCGATGGCCTGCACCGGCTGCCACAGCCCGCACGGCGAGACGACCGAGGGACAGCTCGTGCAGCGCACGATCAACGATACCTGTTACGCGTGCCACGCCGAGAAGCGGGGCCCGTATCTCTGGGAGCACCAGCCCGCGACCGAGGATTGCACGCTCTGCCACTCACCGCACGGCTCCAATCAACCCGCCATGCTCGCGCGGCGTGCGCCCCTGCTGTGCCAGGGCTGCCACGCCGAGGCCGGCCATCCGAGCATCGTGCACGACGCGGACGGCGTGGCCGCGGCCATTCCGTCGCAATACCTGCTAGGCAACAGCTGCCTGAACTGCCACACGCAGGTGCACGGCTCGAATCATCCGTCCGGATCGCGACTGATGCGCTAGCGCGAGGTACACCGTGACATACGTGCCAGCATCGGCTGTTGCAGTCCTCGCGGGGCTCGCCGCGGGTACGCCGCTCGCGGCGGCCGAGCCGCCGGACACGAGCTCCTGGGTGTGCCAGTACTGCCCGTTCGCCACGGGACACCGGGCGGACGTGACGGCCGGCGCGAGCTATGTCAGCGATGATTCGGCCTGGTTCGGCGATGCGAGCGGCTACGACCAGCAAGGCGCCTACCTCGACGTACAGGGCAACGGCTCGTCCGTCTTCGACAGCCGCGAGCTCGAGTGGCAGATCGAGGACGTGGCGCTCGATGCACGTCATCTGGCCGTCGCCGGCGGCCGCCCCGGACGCTACGAGCTCAGCCTCGATTACCGCGAGCTGCCGCGCCACGTGTTCGACACGAGCGAAACGGTGTTCGTCGAGATCCCGGGCGACGGGCTCGCGCTGCCGGCGGGCTGGGTACGCGCGCCGACCACCGGCGGCTTCACCGCGCTGGAGAACACACTCGTCGAGCGCGACATCGCGAGCGAGCGCAACACCCTCGCGTTCGGCGCGGAGTACTTCCCTCATCCCCACTGGCGGCTCTCCGCCGACTACCGCCGGCGCGAGCGCGACGGATTGCGCAGCGTCGGCGGGCCTTCGTTCACGCAGTCGAGCCTGCTTCCGGCACCGTTCGACTACGCGACCGACGAGGCGGAAGCCGGATTGCGGTACTCGCTTGCGAGGGGTTGGGTCGAGCTCTCGTATTTCGGGTCGTTCTTCCAGAACACGCATCCCGGACTGGCGTGGGAAACGCCATTCACGTCCGCGCCGGGCTCGGAGACCGGCGTCCAGGCGCGTCCGCCGGACAATGCCTTCCAGCAACTGGCACTGGCAGGTGCCCGGCGCTTCGACGTTTACGACACGGTCGTCGCCTTCAACGTCGCCGGCGGACGCGCCGAGCAGGAGGACGTGTTGCTGCCCTACGCCAGCAACCCGTTACTGGCGCAGGCGCCGCTGCCGAGGCAGCGCCTGGACGGCAGGATCGATACGACCGAGGCCGCGCTGACGCTCTCGGCGCGCCCGCTCGCGAAGGGCCGCGTCAGCCTGTCCTGGCGCCTCGACGACAAGGACAACCGTACGCCCGTCGAGACCTGGACCCGCATCATCGTCGACACCTTCAACTCCGGCGACCCCGAGCAGAACGTGCCATACAGCTACCGCAGGAACACGCTCGAAGCCGAGGCACGCTACGACCTGTCGCGATCGCTCACGCTCGGTGGCGGCGTCGAACGCCTCGACACCGATCGCGATCACCAGGCGGTCGCCTCGCAGACCGAGGACAGCGGCTGGGCGCTGCTCGAGTGGAGGCCGAATTCGCTGTTCGAGATCAGGACCCGGGGCGGCACGGCCGAACGCGACATCGGAGAGTACGACGAGAACCTCGCCGCGGCCGCCGGCCAGAATCCGCTGCTGCGCAAGTACAATCTCGCCTACCGCTATCGCCGCTTCGGCGAGCTGGACGTGAGCGGCGCCCTTCCCGAGACCCCGGTTTTGCTTTCCCTGGACGTCACCTACGCCGAGGACGAGTACACGAAGTCGCTGCTCGGACTCACGGAGGGGGACGACTTGCGCATCGCCGGCGACTTGAGCTTCACGCTGAACGAGAGGCGCTATTTCTACGTACACGGCGGCTACGAGCGCATCGACTCGGAGCAGCGGGGCAGCGAATCGTTCGGCCTGCCGGACTGGTCCGCCGGCATCAGCGATCGCTTCGTGAGCGCGGGCGCCGGCATGCGTTTCCGGCAGATCGCGGACAACATGGATTTCACGCTCGACTACACCTACGCGGCCGGCAGAACCGAGATCGCGACCCACTCGTCGTCCGGGGGATTCAGCACGTTCCCGGACCTGGTGACCGACATGAGCTCGCTCTGCCTCGAGCTCGACTGGACGCGATCGGCGCGCCTCTCCATCGGCGCCCACCTGCGCTGGGACACCATCGACATGGACGACTGGGCGCTCGACGGTGTCGCGCCGGATACCGTGCCGGTGCTGCTGTCGCTCGGCGCGGAGCCCTGGGATTACGACCTCCTGTTCTTCGGCATCGGCTTCACCTGGCGCGTCGGCGGGGAGGAGGAAACAGCGTCCGGCGGGGAAGACCGCTGACCGGTGCTCGTCCGCGCATCGGCGCGGAGCACAGAGGTTTGCCAGATGGCGCAGGATCGAGTATTCTGACGCATATGGCAAGAACAGCGACCGTCAGGAAGACCCCGCCGGGGCCACGCCCCCTCGAGGATTTCGATCCGTCGGAGGTCGACGCCGTCGCCCTCAAGGCGTTTTTCAATCTTGCGGCCGAGTGGAGCCTCGGCCGCGAGGAGCAGGTCACGCTGCTCGGCGCGCCCAGCCAGCGGACCTTCTACCGCTGGCGCGCGGGCAAGGTCGCGGGCCTCCCGCGGGACACGCTGGAGCGGATCAGCGTGCTCGTCGGGATCTACAAGGCGATCAACATCCTGCTGCCGGTGCGCGAACGCGCCGCCGCCTGGATCAAGCGGCCCAACAAAGCGTTCGGCGGCGCGTCGGCTCTTGACGTCATGCTGCAAGGCCAGGTGGACGACCTCTACCAGGTTCGCCGCTACCTGGACGCGTGGCGTGGCTGAGGCGCCGCGGCGCCGCAATATCGCCGGCACCACGCAGTACCGAATCGTTCCGTCGATTTTCCCGCCCGTTGCCCTGTTCGAAACCCTCGTCTCCGCCGACGAGCTCGAGGTGCTGTACGCGATCGAATCGCTGACCAACGACCGCCTGAATGCGCAGGCCGGGAACCTGTACCTGGTGCCGAAAGGGGAATGGGTGACCGGTCCGGGCGCATCGGTCGTCATGGCCGCGTTCACGCACATCGGCCGCGCGAGCCGCTTCAGCGCCGGGACTTACGGCGTGTACTACGCGGGGCGCGACCTGGACACCGCCATTGCGGAAACCGTCTTCCACAGCGAGCGCCGGTTGCGCGATACCGACGAGGCAGCGATCGAGCTCGACATGCGCTGCTATGTCGGCACGGTCGAGACGGCGCTCGAGGACATTCGCGGCCGGCGCTTCGCGCATCTCCAGGATCCGGACCTCGCGACCTGGCCCGTGTGCCAGGCTTTCGGGAGTCGCCGCCGCGATGCCGGCGCGTTCGGGCTCTTGTACCGGAGCGCGAGGCACAAGGATGGCGAATGCGTTGCCGCCTTTCGCCCCCGGGCGGTATCGCTGCCCGCTCAAGGCCAGCATTTCCGCTACTGCTGGAACGGCGAACGCATCGACCGGGTCATGACCGTGAGCCGGATCCGCGAGCTTTGAAGCAGGCCTCGCTAGGCCTCGCTAGGCCTCGCTGCAGTCGACTTGCGTCACCTTCGGCCGCTTGCCGAGGCGCACGGCGGTGAGCTCGCGATTCCAGACGCAGCCGGAATCGAGACCGATGAAGTCCGGCCCGATCATCAGGCCCAGGGCCGACCAGTGGCCGAAGACGATGCGCGTGCCGCGCCAGCGCGCGTCGGGAATGGCGTACCAGGGCGTGAGACCCTTCTTCGCATCCGCCGGCGGACCCTTGTGTGAGAAATCGAGCCGTCCGTCCGTGGCAACCATGCGCATGCGCGTCAGCGCGTTCACGATGTAGCGGAGGCGCTTGTTGCCCTCGAGCTCACCCGACCAGCGGGCGGGCGTATTGCCGTAGAGCTTCGCCACGAAGCGGCGGTAATCGTCGCCGCGCAGGACG
The DNA here is from genome assembly GCA_036381215.1 of Woeseiaceae bacterium. Classification (GTDB taxonomy): domain Bacteria; phylum Pseudomonadota; class Gammaproteobacteria; order Steroidobacterales; family Woeseiaceae; genus IDS-8. Next base: position 10,969 of record DASVDF010000033.1, read on the forward strand.
GCCTCAACCTCCGCGGCGCGCTTCAGCGCCTTCTTCACGGTCCACTCCGGTGGCAGGCCGGCATGCACCATCAAGGTATGCCGTTTCCTGTCGTAATGGGCGAGCGGCCGCGCGCGCAGCCACGCGACCAGCTCCTCGCAATCGGGCGCTTTCAGCACCGGCTCGAGGGACGGATCCGGGTCGGGTCCGCCCTTCGTGCCCTCCGTCATCGCGATCAGGTGCAGGTCGTGGTTGCCGAGCACGGTCGTGACCACGTCGCCGAGCCCGCGCACGAAGCGCAGCACCTCGAGCGATTGCGGTCCGCGATTGACGAGATCGCCGGTGAGCCACAGGCGGTCGCGCCCGGGATCGAACCCGAGTCGGTCGAGCAGGCGACGGAAGGGATCGTAGCAGCCCTGGATGTCGCCGATGGCGTAGACCGACACTAGTGCAGAACGCCGGGAACCGCGAGCGTGAAGGGCGGGATGGGAGCGTCGAAGCTCACGCCGTTGTCGGCCTCCATGCGGTAGCTGCCCTGCATGGCGCCGACCGGCGTTTCGAGGATTGCGCCGCTCGAATAGCGGAACCGCTCGCCGGGGTGCAGGTACGGTTGCTCGCCGACCACGCCGTCCCCGCGTACCTCCTGCACCTTGCCGTTCGCGTCGGTGATCACCCAGTGACGGCTGAGCAGGCGCGCGGGTGTGCTTCCGAGGTTGGAGATGGTGATGGTATAGGCGAAGACGTAGCGCCCGATTTCCGGCTCGGACTGGTCATCGATGTAGTTGGTCGCTACCTCGATACTGATTTCGCAGTCGGTTTCGCTCATCTCGATCCATTTTAGCTTGGGGGAGGGTGGGCCGCACCAGCCGGCGCGGAGCTGTTCACATTGTGAAGCGCCGATCGCGGTCAGTGACTTGCGGTCCCGCCACGGCGTTCGACAGCCGCACCCAGGACGCGATCGGGACTGTCTCGGCGCGCCCGCCCGGATCGATCCCGGCCGCCTCCAGTTGCTCCGGCGGGACGGCGCCCTTCAGCGCGTTGCGCAGCGTCTTGCGGCGCTGGCCGAACGCCTGCTTCACGATACCCGACAGCCCCGCCGCGTCCGCGATCGGCAATTCGCCGGCAGGTCGAGGGCGCAGCCGCACCACGGCCGAGGTGACTTTCGGCGGCGGCGTGAACGCGCCCGGCGGCACGTCGAACAGGCTTTCCACGCGCATGTGACAGCCGAGCATCACGGTAAGCCGGCCGTACGCTTTCGTTCCCGGCGCCGCCGCCATGCGATCGACCACCTCCTTCTGCAGCATGAAGTGCAGGTCGCGCAGCGCGTGCCGTACCTCGATCATGCGAAACAGGAGCGGCGTGGAGATGTTATAGGGCAGGTTGCCCACGACGCGCAGCTCCGCGCCGAGGCTCGCAACATCGAAGGCGAGGGCGTCCGCTTCGACGATGGTGACGTTGTCCTCGTTCGCGAAACGCTCGCGTAACCACGCCGCGAGATCGCGATCGAGCTCGAGCGCAGTGAGCCGCGCGCCCGAGCGGGCGAGGGGCGCGGTGATGGCGCCGCGCCCGGGGCCGATCTCGACCAGCACGTCGTCCGTCCGCGGGGCGATCACCGAGACGATGCGCTCGATGTAGTGCGGGTCGTGAAGGAAGTGCTGGCCGAAACGCTTGCGGGCGCGCCCCGGAGCGATCATCCCCGTGTGTCCCGAACGCGCACGTTACGCGCCGCCCGCGAGCTGCGCCGCGAGCTCCACCGCCGCGAACAGGCTGCCCGGGTCCGCGCGCCCCGTGCCGGCGATGTCGAGCGCGGTGCCGTGATCGACCGACGTGCGCACGATCGGCAGGCCCAGCGTGACGTTCACGGCCTTGCCGAAGCCCGCGTACTTGAGCACCGGCAGCACCTGGTCGTGATACATGCCGAGCACGACGTCGGCAGGGCCCGCCGCCTGAGTGAATGCCGTATCGGCGGGCACCGGCCCGCGCACGTCGATGCCCGCCGCCTGCATGGCGGCGATGGCGGGTGCGATCACCTCGCGTTCTTCGCTGCCGAGGTGACCGCTTTCGCCGGCGTGCGGATTGAGGCCGCACACGAGAATGCGCGGTTGCGCGATGCGGAAGCGCTTCCGCAGATCGTCGTGCAGCACGCGCATGACGGTTCCGAGCCGCTCCGCCGTAATGCGGCGCGGCACGTCCTTGAGCGGCAGGTGCGTCGTCGCGAGCGCAACGCGCAGCTCGCCCGCAACCAGCAGCATCACCGGGTGCGGGCTGCCGAGCAGCTCGGCGATGAGCTCGGTGTGCCCGGAGAACGGGATGCCGGCGTCGTTGATCGTGCTCTTCTGCAAGGGGCCGGTGACGAGCCCGGAAAACAGGCCGCGCCGGCAGCCGTCCACCGCGCGCCTCAGGCCCGCGATCAGCGCGTCGGCGTTGGCCGGGTCCGGCGTGCCGCAGACCGTCGGCCTCGCGAGGGACTGCGGGAGCACCCGCAGCGCACCGTCGCCGGGATTGCCGAGGTCGCCGGGAAGGCTCACCTCGCGCAAGCTCGCCTGCCTGCCGAGGCGCGCGGCGCGATCCCGGAGATTGGCCGGGTCCGCGAGCACGATCACCCGGTCGCGCCACGGCGAATCCGCGAGCGCGAGGATGAGCTCCGGTCCGATGCCGGCCGGTTCCCCGGCGGTCACGATCAGGGGGCTGTCCGGAATCCCGCTCACCCGGCCGGCCGCCGTGTCCGCGGCGTCACGAGCGGACGTCGACGTAAGCCTCGTCGCGCAGCCGCCGCGCCCAGAGCTCGGTTTCTTCCTCGAGCTTGCCGTTGCGGACCCGCTGGATGCAATTCTGCTGCTTCAGGTCCTCGGTGTTGTCGTAGGTGCGCCGGTCGGTTACCTGCACGATGTGCCAGCCGAAGCGCGTCTTGAACGGCTCCGAGATCTCGCCGATCTCGAGGTTGTTGGCGACCGCCTCGAACTCGGGCACGAACTCGCCGGGACCCCGCCACCCGAGCTCGCCGGCGTCGTTCGCCGAGCCCGGATCGTCGGACAGGAGTTTCGCGAGCTCGCCGAAATCCTCACCCCCTTCGATGCGCTCCTTCGCGTCTTCCAGCCGCTGCTTCGCCGTCTGGTCGTCGATGATCTCGTTCGGCGTGATGAGGATGTGGCGGATCTTCATCTGCTCGATCGTGCTTTTCTGGTTGACGCCGCGGATCTGGTTCACCTTGACGATGTGGAAGCCGCTCGCCGCGCGAATGGGCTGCGAGACGTCGCCGGCCTGCATGTTCGCGACCACGTCGGCGAAAATCGTCGGCAGCTGGTTGCCCTCGCGCCAGCCGAGGCTGCCGCCTTCCAGACTGTCCTGGCTGTCCGAGTAACGCACTGCCGTCTCGCCGAAATCCGCGCCGCCCTCGAGCTGCTGGTAGACGTAGGTCGCCTCGGTTTCCGCCTGCTGGATCTGCTCGCTCGTCGCGGCCGGCGGCACGGAGATCAGGATGTGCGAGAGGTTGTACTCCGAGTTCGCCACCGCGTTGTTCTCGAGATCCGCGACGCATTGCTGCACCTCGCGCGGCGACACCGAGATCCTGCCCGCGACGTCGATGCGCCGCAGCTGGTCCAGCGTCAGCTGCTTGCGCATGTCGCTCCGGTAGTCTGCGTAGTCGATCCCCTGGCTCGCCAGCACGTCCGGCAGCTTCTCGAACGGGATCTGGTTCTCGGCCGCGACCTGCGCGATCGCCGTGTTGAGCATCTGGTCGGAGATCTGGATGCCGATCCGCTCCGCGCGCTGGAGCTGGATCTGCTCCAGCACGAGCCGCTCGAGAACCTGCTCGCGCAGCACGCTGGGCGGCGGGAGCTGCAGGTTCTGCTCCATCGCGCGCTGGGAAATGAGCGCGGTCTGCCGGTTCAGCTCGCTCTTCAGCACCACGCCTTCGTTGACGATCGCCGCGATCCCGTCGAGGAACTCGCCGGTTTCCGAAAGCTCGTCGGCCGAGGCGCCGGGGGCGCCGCCGAGCAAGGCCACGAGCAAAGCCAAGTAACTGATTTTCCGCATAATTCTATCAGGACGCGGGCGCGCCCGGACTATTCGATGTCGGGGGTATAGCCAAGAATACCATTTTCGAGCATCTGGTCCGCGGCGGTACCGACGCTGGTCATGCCCTTCAATACGAGCTGGAGACCGACGGAGGCATCGCGAGTTCCGTCGCGGGTCGAGATGTGCCGCCGGGCCACCAGGCGGATGCCCCAGCAGCAGCTTTCGTACTCGAGCCCGAAGAAGCGCTCCAGCGTCTCGTCGTCGCGGAACGAGTAGTTGTAGCGGCCGACGAGATTCCAGCGCTCCGACAACGGCCAGGACCAGGACACGTCGCCCTGCTCGAGAGTACCGCGGCGGAAGCGATAGGCGAGATTCAGGATCTTGTCCGTGCGCGGACGGTACTGGAGGCGCGCCTCGGACTGCGTCGTGCCGCCGCCATCGGTGCCCCACTGGTGCCCGATGTCGAAGTTCAGGTCCTCGAACACGAGAAACTTGAGCTCCGCGATGTAGTCGGACGACTCGCCGGCAGCGACCGGCTCGCCGGGCAGCTGGACGCCCGTCTCACTCAGGTACAGCGCCTGGCCGATGGTCGCGGAGACGATCTCTTCCCCGGATGTCCCGTCCAGCACGCGGCTCGTGATGCCGAGGCTCAGCTGGTCGGTATCCGCGATCCGGTCGACGCCGAGGAAACGGTTCTTGCGGAAGAGCTGGACGAGGTTCAGGTCGGGGAGAATCGTGTCGAAGACGGGCAGCTCCTCCTGGTCGCGATGCGGGATGTGCACGTAGAGAATGCGCGGCTCGAGCGTCTGGATGCGTCCTTCCGACGAATCCGTGCCGCGCTCGAGGACCAACCCGGTGTCGATGCTCGCGATCGGCAGCAGCCGGTCGGGGTTGTCGGGTTGTCCGGACAGCGTGTTGTTCAGGCCGTAGGCCGTGTATTCGGCGGCGACCTCCGGCACGACGAACCAGCCGGGGTGCCGCAGCGGCCACGATACGCGCGGCGCCATGTCCGCGCGCCAGCCGGTGACCCCGACGTCCCGGTCGAAGTAGACCAGCTCGCCGTCCACGTCGTACTGCAATCCGAGGATCCGGTCCGGCCAGGTGCCGCTGAACAGGAACTGCGGAAGTCGCCGGTACGGCTCGTCCTCCGGCGCGATGGTGTCATCGATCGTCTGGTAATCCTGGAGCCGGGCCAGGATGCCCCAGCGTCTGCCGTAATGGTCGAACGCGATGCTGCGGTTGAGGTGGGTGATGCTGGACACGCTCAGGCTGCCGCCCAGGTCCTCGAAATAGCCGCTGTCCGAGACTTCGCTGAAATCGATGCGGTTGCGCCAGGCGTTGTCGAAGATCGACTGGTGCTGGAGCACCGTGAGCTGCCGGTCCGTGCCGGTCAGCGAATCGTTCGGCAGGTAATCGAGCTGGAAGATGCCCTCGTTGCGTTGCGTCAGGTAACGGAACTCGGAGCCGATCTGCAGCCCGCGCTCGGTGAGCAGCCGCGGTGTCAGGGTTGCGTCGTAGTTGGGGGCGATGTTCCAGTAGAACGGCGCCCTGATCTCGCTGCCGCTGCGCCCCGCGCTGCCGAGCTCGGGCGTCAAAAATCCGGTCTTGCGCGCATCGCCGATGGGGAAGGACAGGAACGGCGAGTAGAGAATCGGCACGCCCTGGAAGCGCAGCTTGACGTTCTGCGCCGTGCCCGTCTGGGTTTCGCTGTCGATGTCGATGTCGCCGGCTTCGAGCAGCCAGTCGTTCGAGCCAGGTGGGCAGGTCGTGTAGCTCACGTCGTCGAGCTCGAGCGTGCCTTCGCGGCTGATCTCGAGCGACTCCGCCGCGCCGCGCGAGCGGCCCTGCCCGAGCCGGAATTCGGCGCCGGTGAAGCGAATGATGCCGTCTTCGTAGGCGAAATCCGCCGCGTCGCCCTGCACGTAATTGTTCGGGTCCTGGTAGCGGACGTTGCCGCGCAAAAGCAGCGCCTGGTCGGCCGGCTCATAGAGGGCAGTGTCGGCTCCCGCGAGGCGATCGCCGCGGCGCACCAGCACGCCTTCGGTCAGGCGTGCCCCGCCGCCCGGCTGCAGCAAGGCGTCGACGCTGCCGGCAATGAACTCGAGCGCCTCCGGATCGCCTCCCTCGAGGTCATCGAGCACGGACCGCTCGGCCAGCGGCTCGGGATCGGGCAGCTCGCACAGCAGGTCTTCCTGTCCCCGGGCGATTGAAAAAGCCAGGAGCAGAACGGTCGATGGCCAGCGGAGACGAAGCAAAATCGATCGACGCAGTCGCGGTAACCCGTTTGGGGGAGGGATGTTATCAGGTATCGTGATTTGCTACCTTCGCGTCTTCACGACCGGCGGAGGCTTTCACATCGACAGGAGCATGTCGCCCGCGGACCGGCGCGTGCAAGAGCTCGGCGACTGGTTGCAGTCGGCGGGCATCACCGCTGCAGAGATCGTACCGGCATCGGAGGACGCGAGCTTCAGGCGTTACTTTCGCGTGCACACTCCCGAAGGCAGCCGCATCGTCATGGACGCGCCGCCGGACCGCGAAGACAGTCGCCCGTTCGTCGAGATTGCCGGCTACCTGGAACAGATCGGCGTCAACGCACCGCGCGTGCTCGCATCCGACCTGACCCGGGGATTCCTCCTGCTCACCGACCTCGGCTCGCTTCCCTATCTCACCGAGCTCGCGCGCAACCCGGCGCGTGCCGATGCCCTGTACGGCGACGCGCTCGAGGCGCTGTCGCGGATCCAGGAGCGCGGCCGTGCCTTGCAGCACCGGTTGCCGCCTTACGACGAGCGGCTTCTGTCGTTCGAGCTGTCGCTCTTCCGCGACTGGCTCTGTGGACGGCACCTCGGCATCGAGCTCGCCGGCGAGCGCGAGGCAGCCTGGAACGCGTGTTGCGCGCTGCTGCTCGACAACGCCCTGGAGCAGCCGCGCGTCTTCGTGCACCGCGACTACCACTCGCGCAACCTCATGGTGACCGGGCAGGACAATCCCGGCATCCTCGATTTCCAGGACGCCGTGGAAGGGCCGCTCACCTACGACGTCGTGTCACTCCTCAAGGACTGCTACGTGCGCTGGCCGGCGGAACGTGTGCACGATTGGGTACTCGGCTGGTTTTCGCGTCTCGACCGCTCGCTCACGCAGGGTATGCGCGACGCCGAGCTGCTCGGCCGCTTCGAGCTCATGGGCGTGCAGCGGCACCTGAAAGCCGCCGGCATTTTCGCGAGGCTCTGCCATCGCGACGGCAAGCGCGGATACCTCGAGGACGTGCCGCGCACGCTCCGCTACATCGTCGAGGTGGCGCCACGCCATCCGGAGCTCGCATGCCTCGCGGCACTGATCGAGGAGGAGATCCTGCCGCGGATGGGTGCGGCGTGATCGCGATGGTGCTGGCGGCGGGCCGTGGCGAACGCATGCGCCCGCTGACCGACCGCGTGCCGAAGGCCCTGCTCGAAATCCGCGGCACCAGCCTGCTCGAGCGGCACCTCGCCCGGCTCGCGGCGGCCGGCGTGCGGACGGTCGTGATCAATCTCGGCTGGCTCGGCGAAGCCATCGTCGAGCGCATCGGGGACGGGCGCCGGTTCGGACTCACGGTCGTCTACAGCCCCGAGCAGGACAACGTGCTGGAGACCGGCGGCGGTATCCGGCGCGCGCTGCCGCTGCTCGGCGCGGGGCCGTTCTGGGTGCTGAACGGCGACGTGCATACCGACCTCGAGCTGCCCCGGATCGAGCTTCCGCCCTCATCGCTCGGCCATCTCGTGCTCGTGCCCACGCCCGCGCACAAGGCGCGCGGCGACTTTGATCTGGTCGACGGCAAGGCGGCGCTCTCGGAGCAACCGGCATACACGTTCAGCGGGATCGCGCTTTATCGCCCGGCGCTCTTCGATGGTACCGCAGCGGGCCGTTTCCCCCTCGCGCCGCTCCTCTTCGACGCGACGCGCCGCGGCCTGCTCGAGGCCAGCGTGTACGGAGGGCTGTGGGTCGACGTTGGCACGCCGGAGCGCCTCGCGGCCCTGAACGCATCCCCGTAGGAGCGCGCGTTGCGCGCGACCGTCTCGTCGACGCTCGCCGTTTCTTCCTCCCGTGCGATTGCCGTCGCGCGCCCTGCGCGCTCCTACGGGACACCTCCGAAAAGCCTGGCAAGGAACAGCGGCTCGAGCCGCTCTGCGACGCCCGGCAGCGTATCGCGCACGCCGAGCCGCGCGAGGTCGGTCATCTCGAGACCCGCGTAGCCGCAAGGATTGATGCGCGTGAACGGCTCGAGATCGAGATCGACGTTGAGCGCCATGCCGTGAAAGCTCGCGCCGCGCCGGACGCGCAGCCCGACGCTCGCGAGCTTGCGGCCCGCGACGTACACGCCCGGAGCCTCGCGCCGCAGCGCACCCTCGATGCCGCTGGCCGCGAGCAGGTCGACGACCGATCGCTCGAGCGCGGTCACCAGCGCGCGCACGCCGATGCCCGCCCGGCGCAGATCGAGGAGCGGATACACCATCAGCTGTCCCGGCCCGTGATAGGTGACCTGGCCGCCGCGATCGACCTGCACGACGGGAATGTCGCCCGGGGTGAGCAGGTGCTCGCGGCGCGCGGCGAGCCCCAGCGTGAAAACGGGAGGGTGCTCCGCGAACCACAGCTCGTCCGGCGTGTCGGGTCCGCGCGTCTCGGTGAGCTCCTGCATCGCGCGCCACAGCGGCTCGTACTCGCGGCGACCGAGCCAGGACGAGCGCATCCGGTGGGCGTGCGGCGAAGCAGCAGGCATCGCGGAGGCGGGCGCCGTCACAGGGCCACCAGCACCTGCTCGTCCGCGCTCAGGTCGCGGTAGATCGCGTCCAGCTGCTCGCGGCTCGTGGCGGTGATCGTGACCGTGAGCGACACGAAGCGGCCGCCGCTGCTCGCCGCTTCCCGCACGGCGTCGCCGGAAATCGGCCCCGC
>DASVDF010000034.1:0-10475 GCA_036381215.1 Woeseiaceae bacterium
GGCTCGGAAAACTTGCTGGCGTTGGTCAGCAGGTTTCCGAACACCTGGGTCAGCCGCGCGCGGTCACCGTTCACCCAGATGTCTTCGTCCGGCAGCTCGACCTCGAGCGCCTGCCCGGCGGCATCGACCAGCGGCTGGATCGTCTCGATCGCATGGCGCAGGGGTGCTGCCAGCTTCACGTGCCGCTTGCGCAGCTTGAGCTGGCCGCCCGTGATGCGCGCCACGTCCAGCAGGTCGTCCACGAGCCGTACGAGCTGCCGCAGCTGGCGGTCCATCGTCCGCCGGGCACGCTCCAGGACCGCGTCGCCGTTCGCCGCCAGCTTCATCAGCTCGACCACGTTGGCCAGCGGGGCCAGGGGGTCGCGCAGCTCGTGCGCGAGCGTCGCGAGGAACTCGTCCTTGCGCCGCTCGCTTTCGCGCATTGCCTCGATGTGCTTGAGCCGCTCGTAAGCGATCGTTGCGTAGTGGCTGACGGTGCGCAGGAAATCGACCTCGTCAGGTGCGAACTCGTCCTTCCGGCGCGTGGCGAAGCAGAGTGTGCCGAGCCGGACGCCGCCGGCATACAGCGGATGGCAGACGCAGGCGCGGATGCCGTCCTCCTGCAACGTTCGGAGCCACGGCTCGTCGGAAAATTCGAGATGGTCGATTTGCACCGTCTCGTCATGCGCCAGCGGCGCCGGGGTGCCGGCCGCGGCGGCCGCTTTGTCCAGCGACGCGACGACCTCGGCGGACAGGCCGCCGGAAGCGGTAACCCGCGGCGCTCTGCCCCGCCGGTCCTGCGCCACGTTGAACCAGGCGTCGACGCCGAGCGGCTCCTGAAGCCGCTGCCACAACCCCTGGAGCAACTCGTCCGGTTCGTTCGCGGTGAGGAGGTGCTGCGCGGCTTCGGAGAGCAGGCGCAGCCGGCCTTCCGCGCGCTCGCGCGCCTCCGCGGTGCCTGTGACGTGCAGCGCATGCCGGATGGCGGCTTCCAGCCGCTCCGGCGTGAGCGATGCCTTCGGCAGGTAATCCGCGGCACCGGCCTTCATCAGCTCGACGGCGATGTCCTCGTCACCGTGCCCGGTAAATATCACCACCGGCACGTGCGGTGCGGTCTCGCGTATTCGCTGCAGCGTCTCGAGCCCGTCCTCACCGGGCAGGTAGTAATCCAGCAGGATGCAGTCGTAACGGGCCAAGTCGCGCTGGAACGCTTCGGCCGCCGATCCGACCGGATCGGCTTGCGAATCGAGCGACGATTGCTGAACGCAGCGCCGGACGGCGAGCCGGTCCAGCTCGTCGTCGTCGATGACGAGGAGATTCAGGCGGCGTTTGCCCTTGGTCACTGTCATGCGGTCACGGCAACTCGACGAGAGACCAGTACTTGTTCAGCGTGACCATCAACTCGCAAAAGTTGTTGAACGTGACCGGCTTCAGCAGGTAACCGGCGACGTTCATGTCGTAGGCCTCGCACTTGTCCTGATCGTCATTGGAGGTCGTCAGCACGACCACCGGGATGGCAGCAATCGCGGGATCCTTGCGCAGCTCGTGCAGGAACTCGATTCCATTCATCCGCGGCATGTTGAGGTCGAGCAGGATGATGAGCCGGTTCCTCGGGATTTCGCCGCTCCGCAGCGTCTCGAGTGCGTCCACGCCGTCTCTCGCCACGTAAAGCGGATTCGTGATGTGGCTCTGGCGGAATGCGCGCTTCACGGTCATGACGTCCACTTCGTCGTCCTCGACGAGCAGGACCCCGAGTTGTTGCTGTGGGCTCACGAGACATCTCCTTCCATGGTTTGCGGTGCTTTCGGCAACGTGAACCGAAAGACCGCGCCCTCGCCGGGCGCCGACTCCAGCGACACGGAGCCGCCGCGGCTCTGCACGAACTTCTGTACGACGGCGAGGCCGACCCCGGTGCCCTCGACGTGGTCGCGCGGGGAGAGCGTCTGGAATATTCCCCAGATGCGCTCGTGGTACTCCGGCGCAATACCCGGGCCGTTGTCGGCAACGCTGAACTCCCAGGCTTCGCCGAGATCACGGCAGCCGATGTCGATCCGCACGTCTTCGCGAAACGCCAGGCCGTGTTTCAGTGCGTTGCTGATGAGATTCATGAACACCTGTTCGAGCGGGAGGCGCTCCGCGCTGACGACCGGCAGTCCGTCCGAGATGCGGACGTCCACGCCCTCCGGCGTGGCGATCAGCTCGATGATCTCGCGCACCAGTTCGCCGGTGTCCACCGCCTCGGGTGCCTTGGTCGCACGGCCGGCGCGCGAGTACGCGAGGATGCCGTCGATGAGGGTCTCCATCCGTTGCACGCGCACCTGCAAAAGCCGCAGGTGCTCCGCGGAATCGTCCGCGAGCGTGCCGGCGAGGTCTTCCTGTATCCACTGGGCGAGATTGCCGATGCCGCGCAGAGGTGCCTTGAGATCGTGCGAGGTGATGTACGCGAACTGGTCCAACTCGCGGTAGGCTGCTTGCAGCGCCGCCATCGCCCGCTCGGTCTCACGGCGCGCTCTCTCGGTGTCGGCCAGGGCCACCTGCAGGTCCTCGTTCGCCACCGTGAGCTTCAGGTTCAGCTCCTCGAGCTCCCGCCGGCGGCGCGTTGCCTCCTCGTTCACGGCCTGCTCCGCCGCGAGGCGCAGCGCCTGCTCCTCCGCGGCACGCCTCTCAGTGAGGTCGCGCGACACCTTCGCGTACCCGGCCAGCTCGCCGCTCCTGCCGTAGAGGGCCGTGATGATCACGTTGGCCCAGAAACGCGAGCCGTCCTTGCGCACGCGCCAGCCCTCGTCCTCGAAGCGGCCCTCGCGCGCGGCCACCTCGAGCTCGTAGCGCGGGAAGCCAGCGGCCACGGCGTCCTCCGGATAGAAGACCTCGAAGGACCGGCCGAGGATTTCCTCTTCTGCATATCCGTTGATGCGCGCGGCCCCTGCGTTCCAGCTCGTGACGCGCCCCTCCGGATCGAGCAGGAAGATGGCGTAATCCCTGACGCTGCGCACCAGCAGCTCGAAGCGCTCTTCGCTGCGGCGCAGGGCCTGCTCGAGATCTGCGGGGCGGTCGTCCTCGTTCGTCATGCCGCCCTCCGTCCCGGCGGCCGGGGGGCGAGGATCGCATTCAGGCCCAGCGGCGTTGGTGTACCGCTGATGTGTGTCGGACGCAGGCGTCATGGCTCCGGCCAGGAACGGGTGGGAACAAGGTGAAAGCTTGTAGGGGGTGATTGGCCGAGCCGGTCGGTCACACGGCTCGCTTCCAGGAGCACCCGGCAGGGCGCGGCCCCAGTATACGGATTCCGCGCGGGCCGCGGAAGCACGCGCGTGACGCCAGCCTCTGCCGGTGCCGGCTGCGCCCGTTCCGTGACCGGCCGGACGGCTTGTGCTAGGGTCCTGCGCCTACCCGAGAAGACGATGTATCGCGTGAACAGTACCGCGGCTCCGGCCGGTCCGATCCTGCAACCGCCCGCCTGATCCCCGCCATGCGACTCCTGGAGTACGGGCGCAACACGCCCTCGTTCTGGCTCGGCTGCCTGCTCGTGACCGTGGGCGTGGCGCTGCACCTGCCCATGTACTGGATGGCGCGCGATTCGGGATTCGTGCTCGCCGGCATGCCGATGCACGCGGACATGTACCTGGGGATGGCCGCGATACTCGCGGGCGTGGCGCTCGCCGGCTACGGCCTGTTGCCGAGGGGCGTTCCGCCGCGGCGCGACGACGGCGTCGTCGAGACGATCGCGCCCCCCGAGGATGCGCCGCTCACCAAAGCACACCTCGGCATGGCCGCGCTGCTCGCCGTGGCCCTGATCATCGACATCATGAAGCCCGCGAGCCTCGGGTTCGTCACCCCGGGCATGCGCGCGGAGTACGGCGTCGGCGACGTCACCGTGGCTTGGCTGCCGTTTTCCGCCCTTTTCGGCACCGCCCTCGGCTCCTTCCTCTGGGGATGGCTCGCGGATATCTACGGCCGTCGCGCTTCGATCCTGCTTTCCTCCGTCATGTTCATCGGCACGGCGATCTGCGGGACGATGCCGAGCTTCTGGTGGAACGTCTTCATGTGCTTCCTGATGGGCGCGGCGGCCGGGGGGATGCTGCCGGTGGCCTACGCGCTGCTGGCGGAAATCATGCCGACGCGGCATCGCGGGTGGAGCCTCGTGCTCGTGGGCGGGGTCGGGGCCGTCGGCGGATTCTTCGCGGCGAGCTGGCTCTCGGCGTTGCTGCAGCCGGCTTTCAGCTGGCGGGTCATGTGGCTGCTCAACCTGCCGACCGGGCTCGCGCTGATCCTGCTGAGCCCGCTCCTGCCGGAGTCCGCACGTTTTCTGCAGCGTGTCGGGCGCGTCGCGGAGGCGCGAGCCGTGCTCGCACGCTTCGGCGCACAGGTGAAGCAGGTGGTGGCGGCCCCGCCCGCGCCCGCGAGCGCGTTGCCGGCGGTACTGACGGGCCATCACCTCGTCGGGGTGGCGACCGCGCTGACGCTCGCCGGGCTCGGCTGGGGCCTCGTGAACTTCGGGCTGCTCCTGTGGCTGCCGTCCCAGCTCGTCGCGGAAGGCAGGAGCGTGGCCGCGGCGAGCGCGCTGATCGCGCAATCGGCGATCCTCGCCGCCCCGACCATCGCGCTGTGCACATTGCTGTACAGCCGCTGGAGCACGAAGTGGACGCTGGTGCTGATGACCGCCATCACGCTGGCCGGGCTCGGCGGGCTCGCCATCCTGGACATGGCGCCGGGCGGTATGGGGAATCCGCTCCTGCCGCTCACGCTGGTGGTCGTGGGCTCCTGCGGAGTGATCTCGATCCTGCTGCCGTATACCGCGGAGAATTTCCCGATCCGCATTCGCGGCCGGGCGACCGGCTGGGTGGCCGCGTGCTCGAAAATCGGCGGGCTCCTCGCCCAGGGCCTGAACGTGGTCGGCATCGTGCCCGCGTTCTCGACGGCCGCGGTGCTCGTCGGCCTGCCCGCCGTGGCCTCGCTGGTGCTGATCGCGTTCTACGGCCGCGAGACCCGGCGCCGCGACCTGCGCGAGCTCGAAATCGCCGGCGATCCCGCCGCGTAGCAGCGCGCACCGCGCGCGGCCACGATCGCCCGCATCGCCCGGCTGCCGGGCTGTTGGCGTGCCGATCGCCGGCCCGCGTCCTTATCCCTGCGGCATGTCCGCCGGCACGATCAGCATCCAGTCGACGCCGAACTTGTCGGTGACCATGCCGAAAAGCTCGGCGAAGAACGTCTTGCCGACCGGCATCTTGATCCGGCCGCCCTCGCTCAGGGCGTCGAACCACGACCGGAGCTGCTCGCCGTCGTCCGCTTCGAGCGACAGCGCAAAGCCGGAGAACGCGGGCCCGGCGCTGCCGTCGCCGTCCGAGATCATCACGCTGCCCCCGCCGACGGTGATGCAGGAGTGCATCACCTTGTTTTCGAACCCCGGCGGGAGCATGCCCTCCGGCACGGGATCCGGACTTTCGCTGAAGCGCATCAGCATCTGCAGCTCGGCGCCGAGCGCCTCGCGATAGAAATCGATGGCTTCCTCGGCGCGGCCGTTGAAGAACAAATAGGGTTCGATGCGCATGGTGGACTCCTGCTGTTCAAGTCGACGCGGATGACGTGAATCGGTCGAACGGCGAAGCGCGTTTTCGACACGCCTGGCGCACGCCCTTGCCTCGGAATGTAGCCCGTCCGCCGGCGACCGCCATGGGGGCGTCAGTCGCCCGGTCGGATCCGGCTGCGTGCCCCTCGGTCGGGTCGATGCGCGACGCGGCGGGCGGGCCGGTCGCGTCAAGGGGCCGGCTTGCGCTCCCTGAGCGCCGCCGCGATGCGCGTGGCCAGCGCGTTGGCCTCGCGGCGGACCCGGCCGGTGTCGATCGTGAGCAGCTCGCCGTCCCGCATCAGGAGGCGGCCGTCGACGATGGTGGTCGCGACGTCCTGCTCATCGGCGACGTACACGAGGTGCGAGACGACGTCGTAGGTCGGCACGAAGTGCACGTCGTCGAAGGACACCTGGATCAGGTCCGCGCGTTTGCCCGGCTCGAGCGAGCCGATCGTGTCGCCGAGCCCGATCGCCTCGGCGCCGCCCGCGGTCGCCATGCGCAGCACGGTGGCCGCCGGCAGCACCGTCGGGTCCATGCGTTCGACCTTCTGCAGGAACGCGGCGAGCCGCATCTCCTCCCACATGTCGAGGTCGTTGTTGCTCGCAGCGCCGTCCGTGCCGAGGCCGACGCGGACACCGGCGCGCAGCATTTCGGTCACGGGCGAGATCCCGGAGGCGATCTTCATGTTCGAGGTCGGGTTGTGGATCACGCCGATCTTGCGCTCGGCGAGGATGCGGATTTCCTCTTCGGTCGGCCACACGACGTGCGCGCCGATGGTCGTCGTGCCGTCGAAGAAGCCGATCGAATCGAGGAAGGCAATCGAGGTCTTGCCGTACGTGTCCTTCGAGTACTGCACCTCGTAAGGCGATTCGGAGAGATGAATGCTGATCGGCACGCCCGCCTCGTTCGCCGCGAGGCGCGTGGCACGGAGTTGCTCCTCGTTCAGCGTGTAGTCCGAATGCGGCCCGAAGATCGGGGTGATGCGCGGGTTCCTGCCTTTCCAGCGCTCGACGTACGTGAGCCCGTCCGCGATGTCGTCGCCCGCGCCTTCGCCGTCGGGACTGCGCTGGCCGATCACCGTGGTCGAGACCAGCGCGCGCATGCCGCAGGCGTCCACGACCTCCGCAATCACGTCCGGGAAGTAGTACATGTCGACGAACGTCGTCGTGCCGCCGCGGATCATCTCCCAGCACGCGAGCTCCGTGCCGATGCGCACGAACTCGGGATCCACGAACTCGACCTCGGCGGGGAAAATGTAATCGTTCAGCCAGGTCATGAGCTCGAGATCGTCGGCGACGCCGCGGAGCAGCGTCATCGCGGCATGCGAGTGGCCGTTGACCAGGCCGGGCATGACGACGCGGTCGTCGCCGGCGAGGCGTTCGCCCGCGGCGTAGCGCGCATCGATCTCGTCCGCCGGGCCCACGGCGACGATGACGCCGTCGTCCACCGCGACCGCACCGTGCTCGACGATCCTGTCCTCGCCGTCCATCGTGACCACCCAGCGTCCCTCGACCACGAGGTCGACGGGTTCGCCGGTGGTATCGGCCGGTTGCGCGGCGGCGGGCGGCCCGGCCGCGGGCTCGGGCGGCGCGCAGGCAGTCAGTGCGAGCAGGAAGAAGAGCGGGGTAGCGTGACGGACAAGGGGCATCGGATTTCTCTTGTTTGTTCGACGGCCTTTCGGGCGGGCAATTGTAACCGCCGACCAGCCCGGCGGCCGCGTGCGTCGGGACCGGCAGCGCGGCGCCCGGGCTCGCGACGGGCTTGAAATGCTCGCGTTACGGGTAGCGCACCGGCGGCGGCGGGCCCTCGGGCAGCGGGATGAACTCCGTTTCGCCGGGCACCCGCGGGAAACGGCCGGCCCGCCAGTCCTCCGCGGCGGCATGGATCCGCTCCTCCGAGCTCGAGACGAAGTTCCACCAGACATGCCGCGGACCATCCATCGGCTCGCCGCCGAGCAGCATCACCCGCGCCGGCGCGACGGAGCTCACGGTGATCTCGTCGCCCGGCCGCAGCACCAGCAGCCTTCCGGCATCGAACGTGCGGCCGGCGATGTCGACGGCTCCCGTGGCCACGTAAATCGCGCGCTCCTCGTGCTCGGCCGGCACCGGCAGCCGCGAACCCGCGGCGAGCTGCGCATCGGCGTAGAACATCCCGGAGTGCGTGCGCACCGGCGAGCGCTCGCCGTACAGCGACCCCGTGATCAGCCGCACGCGCGCGCCGCCGTCCTCGATCTGCGGCAACTCGTCGGCGCCGTGATGCGCGAACGCGGGCTCGGTTTCCTCTTCCGCCTTCAACAACGCCACCCAGGTCTGGATGCCGAACAGCTTCGACTCCGCGCGCCGCTGCGCATCGTCCGAGCGCTCCGAATGCACGATGCCGCGGCCGGCGGTCATCCAGTTCACCTCGCCGGGGCGGATCGGCTGCACGCTGCCCAGGCTGTCGCGGTGCAGGATCTCTCCCTCGAACACGTAAGTGACGGTCGCGAGGCCGATGTGCGGGTGCGGCCGCACGTCGAGGCCCTGGCCGGGCGCGAGCACGGCCGGGCCCATCTGGTCGAAAAACACGAACGGCCCGACCATTCGCGCCTGCGACGAGGGCAGCGCGCGTCGCACCTCGAAACCGCCGAGGTCGCGCGTGCGCGGGACGATCTCGATCCCGACCGGATCTGCGGAAGCCATGTGCGCACTCCTTGACGCTGACTTTGCCACTATAGCCGAGGGGGTGCGAAGATTGCGCCCTGCGCCCGGGATCTTCGCCATGCCGACCGAAGCGACCAGCAACGTCGTCACCTTCGACGAGGCGCCGCCGCCGGGTTTCATCAACTTCGGCGTCGGACAGCCGTCGGCGGACCTGTTGCCCCTCGAGCTGGTGCGCGAGGCGAGCGAGCGTTTCTTCGCCGGCGGGCATCCGCTGGAGCTCAACTACGGTCCCAAGCAGGGCGATCCGCACTTCCGCTCCGCGCTCGCCGCGATGCTCGAGCGCGAGCACGGCGCCGCGGCTCCCGCCGACTCGTTGTTTGTCACGGCCGGCAGCTCGCAGGCGCTCGATTTCGTGTGCGGCTGCTTCACGCAACCCGGAGACGTCGTCTTCGCCGAGGACCCGAGCTACTTCCTCGCTTTCCAGATCTTCAGGGACCACGGGCTCGAGGTCGTCGGCATCCCGGTGGACGAGGAGGGGATGGACGTCGACGCGCTCGAGCGCGCGCTGCGGCACCGAAGGCCGAAGCTCGTGTACGTCATCCCGAGCTTCCAGAACCCGACCGGCCGCACGACGAGCGGGGAGCGGCGCCGGCGCCTGGTCGAGCTGAGCCGCGCGCACGATTTCCTCGTCGTCGCCGACGAGGTGTACCAGATGCTGTGGCACCGCGCACCGCCGCCGCCGGCGCTGGGCACGCTGGTCGAGCGGGGGAACGTGCTGTCGCTCGGGTCGTTCTCCAAGATCCTCGCACCCGGTCTGCGGCTCGGCTGGATCCAGGCGAACGCGGCGTTGCTCGAACGGCTGCTCGCGAGCGGCGTGGTGAACAGCGGCGGCAGCTTCAACCAGTACACCTCGCACATCGTGCGGCAGGCGATCGAGGCGGGACTGCTCGAGGCGCTCGTCGGCCGCCTGCGCGAGGCGTACCGCGGCCGCGTCGAGGCCATGGACCGCGCGCTCCGGCAACACGCGGAGCGGCATCTCGAATGGCAGCGGCCGGACGGGGGCTATTTCTTCTGGCTCAGGCTGCGCGGCGCGGGTGACACGAGCGAGCTCAAGCGGCACGTCGATGCGTTCCGCACGGGCTTCCAGCCCGGCGCGCTGTTCTCCGCGAGCGGCGACGGCCTGCACGACCGGCTGCGCCTGAGCTTCGCGCACTACGGCGAATCCGACATAGCCGAGGGCGTCGCGCGCCTCGCCGCGCTGCTCGATCGCCACGCCGGCGGCGCGTGTCGCGATTCCGCGCACGCTCTGCAATACTGAACGGCGCCGGCGGAGGAAACGCATGCTCTTCACGGAAATCATCCGCAAGAAACGCGACGGCCGCGAGCTCTCGGCCGAGGAAATCGATTTTTTCGTCGACGGGCTGACGGACGGCAGCCTGCCCGCGGAGCAGGTGTCGGCGCTCGCGATGGCGATCGTGATCAATTCCATGAGCGCCGCCGAGGTGAGCTGGCTCACGACGCGCATGGCGCATTCGGGCACGGTGCTCGACTGGAAACGCGAGGAGCTCGGCGGCCCCGTGGTCGACAAGCATTCGACCGGCGGCGTCGGCGACAAGGTGAGCCTGGTGCTCGCGCCGATCCTGGCCGCCTGCGGCTGCTTCGTGCCGATGATCTCGGGGCGTGGGCTTGGGCACACCGGCGGCACGCTGGACAAGATGTCGAGCATTCCCGGCTATGACGCGATGCCGGATCTCGACACGTTCCGCAATGTGGTGCGCGAGGCGGGCTGCGCCATCATCGGCCAGACGGAGGCGCTCGCGCCCGCCGACCGGCGCCTGTATGCCATCCGCGACGTGACCGGCACCGTCGAATCCGTCCCGCTCATCACGGCGTCCATCCTTTCGAAGAAAGTCGCCGCCGGACTCGACGCGCTCATCCTCGACATCAAGGCCGGCAGCGGTGCGTTCATGACCACCGTCGAGCATGCGGACAATCTGGGGCGGGCTATCGTCGGCATGGCCGAGTCCGTCGGCCTGCCGATGCGCGGCCTCGTCACGGATATGAACGAGGTGCTGGGCAGGAGCGCCGGCAACGCGCTGGAGGTGGCCGAAGCCATGACCTACCTGCGGGACGAGCATCGGGATCCGCGGCTCGACGAGGTGGTGATGCAGCTCTGCGCCGAGATGCTCCTGATGATGGAGCTGGAGCCCGGTCGCGATGCCGCGCGCAAGCGCGCCGACGACGCCGTGCGCTCGGGCCGCGCGGCCGAAGCCTTCGAGCGCATGGTGGCCGG
>DASVDF010000035.1:0-4298 GCA_036381215.1 Woeseiaceae bacterium
CGGTCACTTCCGGGCCCGGCGCCCCTGGCTGCCCTATCATCGCCTGGCGACGCCCGGCCTCGCTCACCTCACCGGAGCGCTGGAATCGGAAGTCGTGGCGATGAACACGCTGACGGTCAACCTGCACCTGCTGATGGCGAGCTTCTACCGACCGCAAGGCCACCGCCGCAAGATCGTCATCGAATCGACGGCTTTCCCCTCCGATCGTTTCGCCGCCGCGTCGCAGATCCGGTTTCACGGGTTCGAGCCGGCCGAAGCGCTGGTCGAATGGCGCCCGCGGGACGATTCCGCGTTGCACCTGGACGACCTCACCGCGCTGATCGAGGCGCACGCCGGCGAAATTGCCCTCCTCCTCCTGCCCGGCGTCCAGTACCTGAGCGGACAGGTGCTCGACATGCAAGCCCTCTGCCGGCTGGCGCGCGATCGCGGCTGCGCCGTCGGCCTCGATCTCGCGCACGCCATCGGCAACGTGCCGCTCGCGCTGCACGACTGGGGTCCGGATTTCGCCGCGTGGTGCAGCTACAAATACCTGAACGCGGGGCCCGGCGCGGTGGGCGGCGCATTCGTGCACGCACGGCATCTCTCCGCTGACGGCGCGCAGGCCCTGCTCGGCTGGTGGGGCCACGAGGAAGCGACCCGCTTCGAGATGGCGCCCACGTTCCGGCCCGCGCCCGGCGCGGAGCGCTGGCAGCTCAGCAATCCGCCGATTCTGTCACTGGCGCCGGTGCTCGCCTCGCTCGAGATCTTCGGACGCGCGGGCATGCCGCAGTTGCGCGGAAAGTCCGTGCAGCTCACCGGCTACCTCGACTTCCTCATCCGGCATCACTTTGGCAACCGGATCCGCTCGATCACACCCGAGCAGGCGCACGGCTGTCAGCTGTCGCTCGTGATCGAGGATCGCAGCATCGACGCGCGCTCCCTGTTCCGGCGCCTGGAAAGCCGGCACGTCATCGCCGACTGGCGTGAGCCGAACGTCATTCGCGTCGCTCCCGTGCCGCTGTACAACCGCTTCGAAGACGTATACCGGTTCGCCGAGCGGCTCGCGGCCGCGGTGCGTGACGAGACAGGCGCTGCATGACGGCGGGTATGTCGCAGGACGTTTCGATCGTCGGCGCGGGCCTCTGCGGCCCGTTGCTCGCCGTTCTGCTCGCGCGGCGCGGTTTCCGCGTCACGCTGTACGAGCGCGGTCCCGATCCGCGGGAGGCTGCACCTGCCGGCGGCCGCTCGATCAACCTCGCGCTGGCGGCGCGCGGCATGGCCGCGCTGGAGCAGGCGGGGCTCATGGATGCCGTGCGGCCGCTTTTGATCCCGATGCGCGGCCGGCGCATCCACGACGAACAGGGGGGCACCGAGCTCCTGGCTTACGGGCAACGCGAGCACGAGGTCATCCATTCCGTGTCGCGCGCCGCCCTGAACCGGCTCTTGGTCGAGGCCGCCGCCGAGCGCGGTGTCACTTTCCGGTTCGGCCACGAAGCGGTAAGCATCGAGGGCGGCGGCGTGCGACTGATCGATCGCGCGGGCCAGCGCGCAGTGACGGTTCGGCCTCCCGTCATCGCCGCGGATGGTGCGGGCTCGGCCGTGCGGCGCGCTCTCGACGCCGGCGGGCAGCTCGGTGCAACGGAGGCGCTGCTGCCGCACGGCTACAAGGAGCTGACGCTGCCGCCCGGTCCCGGCGGGGCGTTCCGGCTGGACCGCAACGCCTTGCACATCTGGCCGCGCGGAGGCTTCATGCTGATCGCGCTGCCGAACCCGTTTGGCGACTTCACGTGCACGCTCTTCCTGGCGAACGAAGGCACGCCCTCTTTCGCCGAGCTCACGAACGCCGACGAGGTGGACGCCTTCTTCCGCTGCTGGTTCGGCGACGTCGCGGAGCTCATCCCGGACCTCACGACGACGTTCCTGCAGAACCCGCTGGGCGTGCTCGGCACGGTGCGCTGCCGGTGCTGGCACGCAGGCGAAGTGCTGCTCATCGGCGACGCGGCGCACGCGATCGTGCCGTTTCACGGCCAGGGCATGAACGCGGCGTTCGAGGATTGCGCGCTCCTCGACCGCATCGCCGGAGAAGAGCGCAGCTGGGACGCCGCATTCGCCCGCTTCGAGTCGGAGCAGCTGCCGAACGCGAACGCGATCGCCGACATGGCACTCGAGAACTACGTCGAGATGCGCGACACCGTGCGAAACCCGAAATTCGCGCTCCAGAAGCAGCTGTCGTTCGAGCTCGAGCGCCGCCTGCCGGAGCGCTTCATCCCGCGCTACTCGATGGTGATGTTCCACGCCGACATCCCCTACGCCGTCGCGCAACGTCGCGGCGTGGTACAACAGGCGATCCTCGACGAGCTGACCCGCGGCGCCGACACGCTGGACGGCATCGACCTCGAAGCCGCCGCCGCGGTGGTTTGCGATCGCCTTCCACCTTTCTCCTGACTTTCCGCCACCGCACCACGAGCGCGTCGGTGCTGCCCGACATTGGCCCTGCGCCGTGCCGCATGACTCCGGAATCGTAATTGACGCACAACGCCGGCTATGGTCTATTTGTCTCGAGCGACTGCGCGGAGATCAATCATGATATCCCGCGTCTTGCTGCATTTTCTCTCCGGCGTCTCGCCGCGTGACTGTTGTTAGGCCTCGCTTGTCAACCTTCGAGTCGTCCATCGTCATCGCTGCCGAGCCCGGCGCGGTGCGCTTTTCCTTTGGCGGCCTGGGCGGGATGCTGACCGATCGCGCATATCAATCGCTCGAGGAAACGAATCGCGCCGTATCAATGCCAAGCCGGCCAATGCCACAGGAAGGTTTTGAGCAGGAAAGCCCACTTCGGCCCGCCGCTGAGCTTGTTTGGTAGACGGCAGCGATGTCTTCTCTTTCTGTCGCTGAAGTGGTCCGGGAGTTCTGGCGGCTTATGGCCACAAATGACTTCCTCTCCGTCAGCAGCGTGCTGTCGCCGCACTTTGTTTTGGAGTGGCCACAGTCCAACGAGCGTATACGGGGCGCCGAGAAGTTCGCCCGAATGAATGCCGAGTACCCTGCGCATGGTCGGTGGGTGTTCACAGTCAACCGCATTGTTACCGGGGAGCAGGAGGCGGTGTCCGACGTAACCGTCACTGACGGAGTGCAAGTGGCGAGGGCAATCTCGTTCTTCACGATCGAAGATGGCAAGGTCAGCAGGCTTGTGGAGTTTTGGCCGGAGCCGTACACCGCGCCGGCCAATCGAGCTCATCTTGTGGAGCGTATCGAGTGAGGGTCTGGGCCTGGTCATGTTTTCCGTCCTGGCACTGCCGGCGATAGCCGTGGCACGAATGACGGCCGGCATCCGGCTACGGCAAGACAAGGTGACGACTAGCGCCGCTCCAGCGTCTCGAAAGTGAAAGCGATCGGGCGCGTGTCCGTCACCGGGTGGTGCTCGGAGTCGATCACCCGCCACTCGCGCGGATCCAGCGCGGGGAAGAACGTGTCGCCTTCGACGGCGATATGCACGCGGGTCATCTCGATGCGGTCGGTGCGCGGCAGGAGCTGGCGATAGATCTCGCCGCCGCCGATCACCATCACCTCTGCGGCGTCGGCGACCCGCTCCAGGGCTTCCGTCGGGGTCGACACGACTTCGCCGTCGGGAATCTCCAGCGCCGGCTCGCGGCTGATCACGATGTTGCGCCGCCCGGCGAGCGCCTGCCCGATCGCCTCGTAGGTCCGCCGGCCCATCAGCACGGGCTTGCCCCAGGTGAGCCGGCGAAAATGCCGCAGGTCCTCCGGCAGCCGCCAAGGCAGCCGGCCGGCGCGTCCGATCACGTCGTTATCCGACGCAGCGACCACGATGATCACTTCCATCACGCGCTCTCCGGAACGCTCAGACTGCGACCGCGGCGCGGATGTGCGGATGGAAACGGTAGTTCTCGAGCGCGAAATCCTCGAAGCGATAGTCGAACAGCGTCTCCGGCCGGCGGCGGATCGTGAGCGCCGGCAGGGGGAACGGCTCTCGCGCGAGCTGCTCGTCCGCCTGCTCGAGATGATTCAAGTACAGGTGGCAATCGCCGCCCGTCCAGATGAACTCCCCCAGCGCGAGGTCCGTCTGCTGCGCGAGCATGTGCGTGAGCAGTGCATACGACGCGATGTTGAACGGCACGCCGAGGAAGATGTCGGCACTCCGCTGGTAAAGCTGGCAGGAGAGCTTTCTTTCCGCAGCATGAAACTGGAACAGGCAGTGACAAGGGGCGAGCGCCATGTGCGGCAGGTCGGCGACGTTCCACGCCGAGACGACGAGACGGCGGGATTCCGGCGTTTCGCGGATCCGCCGCACGAGATCGGCC
>DASVDF010000036.1:0-65641 GCA_036381215.1 Woeseiaceae bacterium
GCGGATCAGTAGTTCATCCGGAACGTGATCCCGAACGTGCGCGGCAGGTTCGTGCGGTAGGCGAGCCGCGCGCGGCCGCCCCGCTCCCGGTCGAACGACAGGTTGGCGTTCTCGTCGAACACGTTGTTGACGTACAACACCGCTTCCCACCGATCGCTCTGCAGCCCGGCACTCAGGTTGAAGATGTTGTAGGCGTCGAGATCCAGGTCCACTTCCGTCACCTCGGCGCCGGTCGCGCCGCCGAAAGGCAGCCCGGACACGAACATCCCCGCTCCGGCAACCTGGTCGCTCGGCTGGGTGTAGCGGTCCCCGACGTACTGGAACGTCGCCGACACGAACGCCTCCGAATCGGCCGGTGCCCACGCGAACGGGAAATAGTAAGTGCCGTTGGCCGAGAACTGCGTCTCGGGGACCGAGGCCAGCCGGTTGCCCTCCTGCACGCCGCCGAGCACCTGACCCGTGCTGGGGGCGATCACCGTCGAGTCGAACTCCGCCTGGATCCAGCTTCCCGATAACGAAAGGTCGAGGTTGTCGATCGGCTGCGCGCCGAGCTCCAGCTCGACGCCGGCCGTATGCGCCTCGGGAACGTTGAACGAGATGCGCGACGAGCAGGACCCGGCGTCCAGCGTCACCTGCAGGTCCTCGATATCCGCGTAGAACGCCGCCGCGTTCAGGCGCACGCCGTTGTCGAAGGCCGATTTCATGCCGACCTCGTAGTTCCAGAGGGACTCGTCTTCGTAGCTCTGGAATACGCCGAACACGGCTTCGTCCTCCGGAGTACAGAGATTGACGTTGATCGGATCGTTGACGCCGCCCAGCCGGAAACCCTGGGACGCCTGCGCATTGAAAGTGACGCTGTCGCTGAAGTCGTAGCTCGCCATCACGCGCGGCGTGAAGCCGTCCGACGAGGTTTTGTCGAACTGGTTGACGCCGCTCGAGAATATGCCGCCCTGCTTGATGGTCCGCTCCTCTTCGTAATCGTAGAAGCGCCCGCCGACCGTGACCCGCAGGCGATCGGTCACGTCATAGCTGGTTTCGCCGAAAATGGCAGTCTGCGTGAGGTCGTACGGCAGGTCGGCGTTGTACGGCGAATCCGCGGGGAAACCGTTCGCGAGAGAGGCCGACGTGCCGGGGCCGAAGTCCGGATCCGCGTCGACGAACGCATCGTAGCCGGGCGTCGGCAGCCGCTGCGCGTAATCGCGTGAGTTGTCCGCATAGAACACGCCGAACAGCCACTGCCACGGGCCGTCGGTGTTCGAGCTGAAACGGAGCTCGCCGGTCACCTGCTCGAATGCCGTCGTATCCCGCAGGTTGGACGGCAGCAGGACTCCCTCGTCCGGGAAACCGAAGTCGACGGAGACGCTGCCGGTGAGCGCGCTGGCATCGCGGCTGACCAGGATGTCCCGATCCGTATAGCTCGTGGCCAAAGTGGCGTCGAACGAGTCGAAAGACGCCTGGGCCGTGAGGTCCGCGATCAGGAGGTCGTCCTCGTAGCCTTCCCGCAGCAGCAGGTACTGCTCGCGCTCGCCGAGCTGGATCGCCGGCCGCGTGGTCGTGTACGGGTTGGCGTAGAGGTTGTAGACCTCCTGCCGGTTGAAGCCGTCCATGTCGATCGTCTGGTACAGGATGCGCGGCGTGATCAGCAGGTTGTCGCTGACCTGCCAGCCCAGTGTGAGCCGGCCGCCGGTGCGCGAGCCGCTGTTCACGTCCTCGGTACGCGTGCCGCCTTCACTTAGTGCATCGATGAAGCCGCCGTACTCGGTGACATAGCCGACGGCCCGCAGCGCGGCCTGGCCGTCGCCGAACGGCAGGTTGACCATGCCTTTCAGGTGACCGCCCGGCTCGCCGTCCGTCATGGTATTGAGATCCGCCTCGAAGGACGCCTCGAAGTCGTCGAGCAGCGGCTGGTTGGTGATGTAGCGGATCGTGCCGCCCACCGATCCCGAGCCGAACAGCGTGCCCTGCGGGCCGCGCAGCGTCTCCACGCGCGCGAGATCGTAGAGATCGATGTCGGGCGTGAACAAGGACAGCGAGATCACCGTCTCGTCGAGATAGATACCGACCTGCTCCTTCACGCCCGGCTGGTCGCGTACGATCTGCCCGGCGGACACGCCGCGGATCGCCACCTGGCTCTGCCCCGGGCCGAGGTTCTGGATGGTGAGCCCGGCGATGTTGCGCGCCAGTTGCTCGAGCGTGACCGCGCCGGATCGCTGGATGTCCTCCTGCGACTGCACGTTGATCGAAAACGGCACTTCCTGGACCGTCGATTCCCGCTTCGTCGCGGTGACGGTGATTTCCTCGATTTGCTGGTTCTGGGCACCGGCGACCGGTGTAAGCCCCGAAACGCCTTCGACCGCACACAAGACGAGTGCAACGGTCGCGCCGCAAATCAGCCGGGTGAAAAGCCCGATGACGTACTCCGCAAGAGCCTGACGAGCCATGACTTCCCCCTTTTGTGAGAACAGGTTATCCGATCACACCTGGGGGATTATATAGACAAGCCGGTGCTTTGCGGTTGCAATACGACGCTTTGGACCACGCGGGCCCGCGTGCAGGAAAGAGCCGGATGCGGGGAAAGCCGATGACGAGATACTGGATGGGCGGCGCCGGCCTGTGCGCGATGATAGCGATCACCGTGGCCGCCGTTCTGCTCAACAGCCCGACCGGCCCGCGCCTCGTCGGCATCCGCGTGGAATTTCTGCTCTTCGCGCTGACCCTCATCGGCGTCGCCCTGTTCCACACCCGCACCTTCGAGGTCGCGCTCACCGGGCTGGCCGCAATCCTGACCGTGCGCCTGCTCACCGACGCGGAATTCGACCTCACGGGCCACTTCGCCGTCGAAGCACCCGTCCTGCTCAACCTGCTCGGACTGCTGCTCGGGTTCGCCGTCCTCGCGCGCCACTTCGAGGAATCGCAGGCACCGAAGCTCATGCCGCGGGTCCTGCCCGACAACTGGAGCGGCGGGTTCGTGCTGCTCCTCCTGATCTTCGTCCTTTCCTCGTTCCTCGACAACATTGCGGCGGCGATGATCGGCGCCACGGTCGCAAAGCAGGTGTTCCGCGACGAGCTCGACATCGGCTACCTCGCGGCCATCGTGGCGGCGAGCAACGCGGGCGGTGCAGGGTCCGTCGTCGGCGACACGACGACGACGATGATGTGGATCCAGGGCGTGCCTGCCCTGGACGTGCTGCATGCCTACGTGGCCGCCGTGCCCGCCCTGCTCTTCTTCGGCATCGCCGCTTCCCGGCAGCAGCATCGGCTGCAGCCGATCCAGGCGGACCCCGTGGGTCACCCGGAACTGCGCTATCGACACCTCTCCAGCGTGCTGCTGATCCTCGTCGGTGCGATCGCCGCGAACGTCCTGCTGGAGCTGCCGGCCGCGGGCGTCTGGGCCGCGATCGTCATCGCCGCGCTTTTCACGCCGACCGACTGGAAAATCGTGCCCGCGTCGCTCAAGGGCAGCCTGTTCCTGATCGCGCTCGTGAGCTGCGCCTCGCTGATGCCGGTCGAGGATTTGCCCGAGGCATCCTGGCAGTCGGCTTTCGGCCTCGGCTGGATCTCGGCCGTCTTCGACAACATCCCGCTGACCAAGCTCGCGCTGGAGCAAGGCGGCTACGACTGGGGCGTCCTCGCGTACGCCGTGGGATTCGGCGGCTCGATGGTCTGGTTCGGATCATCCGCCGGCGTCGCCCTGACCAACCTCTTCCCGGAGGGCAGGACGGTCTTCGGCTGGATCCGGCGCGGCTGGCACGTCGTCGTGGGTTACGCGCTCGGCTTCTTCGTGCTGCTCCTGCTGGTCGGCTGGGAGCCGCCGGTCATTCCCTGAGCGCGGCCTTGCCGGCCGCCCTCGCGGCCAGCTTGCCGAGCTCGCGCAGCCACAGTACCGAGCTCGCGACCGCGGCACACACCAGCCAGTCGCGCAGGGAGAGCGGGATCGTCCCGAACGCCTCCTGCAAGAAATGGAGGTAGACGACCGCGCACTGCAGCGCGACTCCGAGCAGCACCGCGCCCCAGAGCCAGGCGTTCGAGAAGATGCCGCGGAACGCGCTCTGCACATCCGAGCGCGCGTTGAAGACCGTGAACAATGAGAACAGGACGAGCGTGGTGAACGCCATCGTCCGCGCATACCGCACGCTGCCCGTACCCTCGATCCATCCGCCCGGCAGGCTCGCATCGATGACCAGCAGGGTGCCGGCCGCGAAGACGGCGCCCACGAACACGATCCCGCTCCACATGCCGCGGGTGAGCACGCCTTCGCCGCCCGGCCGCGGCGGCCGCCGCATCACGTACGGGTCGGCCGGATCCACGCCGAGTGCGAGCGCCGGCGCGCCGTCCGTCACGAGATTGACCCACAGGATCTGGGTCGCGAGCAGCGGCAGCACGACGCCGTCGCCGGTGGCGGAAAGACCGATCGCATCCGCGAGCAGCACGCCGAAGAACATCGTCAACACTTCGCCGACATTCGACGACAGCAGGTAGCGCAGGAACTTGCGGATATTCGCGAAAATGGCGCGGCCTTCCTCCACCGCCGCCACTATCGACGCGTAGTTGTCGTCGGCCAGCACGATGTCGGCCGCCTTCCTCGAGACATCGGTGCCGGTGATGCCCATGGCCACCCCGATATCGGCGGCCTTGAGGGCCGGCGCGTCGTTGACCCCGTCGCCGGTCATGGCCACGATGGCGTCCTGCGCCTGCAGCGCCCGCACGATGCGCAGCTTGTGCTCGGGACTGACGCGCGCGTACACGGCAATTCGGCCGACGAGCTCCGCAAGCTGCTCGTCCGACAGCGCATCGAGCTCGATGCCCGTGACGACTCCCGCATCGTCGGCAATGCCGAGCTCGCGCGCGATCGCCAATGCCGTAGCGGGATGATCGCCGGTGATCATGAGCGAGCGGATGCCGGCGGCGCGGGCGCGCTCCGCGGCTCGGATCGCTTCCGGACGCGGCGGATCGATCATCCCTATCAGGCCCGCGAAGACGAGATTCTCTTCGACGCGCTCGTCGGCCTCCCCGTCGGGGAACGCGTCACGCGACAGCGCGCCATACGCCACGCCCAGGGTCCGTAGAGCCTCGCGCGCGAGGTCCTCGTTGCTCCGCAGGATGGCGGCCCGCCGCGCGCTCTCGAGCGGCACCTCTGCGCCGCCCACGAGCTCATGTGAGCAGCGCGCGAGCAGCACGTCGGGTGCGCCCTTGCTGAACACCAGCAGGCGCTCGGTCTTCTCGGCGTCGGAGTGCACCGTGCTCATCATCTTCCGCTCGGAGGAGAACGGGACCTCGGCCCTGCGGCAGAAACGGCCGATCAGGCCTTGCGCATCGAGCCCGGCCTTGCGCGCCGCCACGATCAGCGCACCCTCGGTCGGATCGCCCTCCACGCTCCACCGCCCGTGCTGGTCGTGCAGGGCGGCGTTGTTCGCGCGATCGCCCACCGTGAGGGCGCGCTCCAGCTCGAGCCGCAACGCGGATTCCCCGGAGCCCTGCGCGGGTCGCAAAGTCACCTCGCCTTCCGGCACGTAGCCCGTGCCTCCAAGATCGACGCGGCCGCTCGCGGTGACGACGGAGCGCACCGTCATCTCGTTCTTCGTCAATGTGCCGGTCTTGTCGGAGGCGATCACGTTCGCGGAGCCGAGCGCCTCCACGGCGGCAAGGCGCCGCACGATCGCGTTGCGCCGCGCCATGCGCCGCACGCCGATCGCGAGCACGGCGGTTACGACCGTCGGCAATCCTTCGGGCACGGCCGCCACCGCCAGTGCGACCCCGAAGATGAGCACGTCGAAGACGGCGCGAAGGCCCCGGATGTCCTCCACGACGAGAATCGTGGCGACCATGACCAGCGCGATCGCGACCACGATCGCACCGAGCAGGCGGCCGACCCTGGCCAGCTCCCGCTGTAGCGGCGTGCTCTCGGGCGGCGCCTCGTCCAGGAGGCTCGCGATGCGTCCCATCTCGGTCCGCAAACCGGTAGCGGTGACCACCGCCTTGCCGCGGCCGTAAGTGGCGCTCGTGCCACTGAACAGCATGTTGCGCCGGTCGCCGACCGCGGCCTCCCCCGGCAACGCGTCCTTGTGTTTCGAGGCCGGCAGGCTCTCTCCCGTGAGCGCGGCCTCGGCGGTCTGCAGCCCGATCGACTCGAGCACGCGTGCGTCGGCCGGAATCGTGTCTCCCGCCTCGATCAGCACGACGTCGCCCGGTACCAGCTGGCTCGACCGCACGTGGCGGGGGTGCGCGTCACGCACGACGACCGCGGTCGCGGGCGTCATTTCGCGCAGTGCAGCAACGGCAGCCTCGGCACGCGATTCCTGCACGAAGCCCATGATGGCGTTCAGGAGCACGATGGCGAGAATCGCGAGCGCCTCGTACGGCAGCGTGCCGCTCTGTTCGTAGAGCCAGAGCGCCGCGGATATCGCCGTCGCGATCAGGAGCAGGACCACGAGCGGGCTCTTGAACTGGGCGAGGAAACGTCGCCACGCCGACACCGCCCTGGGTGCGGGCAGCCGGTTCGGGCCTGAGCGGGCCAGGCGTCGCCGCGCCTCCGCGGAGGTCAGCCCGGCGGCCGCGTCCGTCCCGAGCGCAGTCAGCACGTCGCCGACCGGTTGCCGGTAGGCCGGAAGGCTTTCTGACAGGCTCTCATTCATGGCGCGGCAAGGGCGGGCAGCCGGGTTTCCCCGCTCGCGGGCCCCGGCCACGGGGATCGCGATGCGGACAACGTGACGATCGTACCGCTCGTGTTCAAGGCCCACCGCTCGCAGGGGCGCGACGTTCAGCGATGCAGCATGAGGACGGGCAATTGCGAGCCGAACAGCATGGACTCGGTGACGCCGCCGAAGACCAGCTCGCGCAGCCGCTGCCGGCTGTACGCACCCATGACCAGCAGATCCGAGTCCGTGCGTTCGAAGGTTTCGGTGATCTCCCGCGCCACACGGCGGCCGGGCGTCGTCATGCGCTCGCTCTGCACGCCCCAGTGGGCGAGGTATTCGGACAGGTAGGTCGCTTTCGGACCGGGCCGCGACTCGCGCCCGCTCTCGACGATCCGCACCTCGTCCGCACGCGTGAGGAGGGGCAGCGCCGCCGAGACGGCAGCGGCCGCATCGACGCTCTGGTTCCAGGCGATCAGCACGCGCCGGCCGAGTGAGGCGAGACCCTTCTGGGGCAGCACCAGCACCGGCTTGCCGGAATGCAGCAGGGCAGAGAGCAGGAACTCCTCGGCGGGCCCGGAGGCGTTCACCTTCGGCCGCGACAGGATCGACAGATCCGACATGGGCCCGATGATGCCGAAGACGCGCGCCGGCGTGCCGACCATCTCCTTCCACAACGCGATCCCGCTGCGACCGCGCCCCGGGCGCTTCACGAGCGCGAAGTCGCGGGCCTTTGCGATCTTCCCGAACAGCGCGGCCGCCGCCGCGGCGTCGAGCTGCGGATTGCGGCGCTTCGAAGCTCGCAGCCGGATCCGTTCCGGCATCAGGAAAGGATCCCTGGTGGGGTGGTCCTCACGGTGCGGACGCACGTGACAGCCGACGACGTTCGCGCCGAGCGCTTCCGCGAGAGCGAAAGCCGCTTCCAGCGCGAGCCCGCTTTCAGGCCGATCGGCGACGGGCACCAGCAACACGCGCACCGTTATGCTCCCTCGTTCATGGCGACCCGCGGGACACGTGCACGCTTGCTGCAGCACGCACGTGCATTCCGACCCGGCATTGTCACGGACCCCGCTGCGCTCGACAAGTCGAGCCACCATGCATCACGCCGGGCGCGCGGTTATTCTGGCGGTAGCGACCGGATGGCGAGAGGAACGTGGCCGCGACCGAGCCCGAAGCGAGCACAGAGCCCTGTTTCCGCACCGAGGGGCTGACGAAGATCTACGGCAGCGGGCACAGCGCCGTGCACGCGCTGCGCGGCGTCGACCTGGTGCTGCCGGAGCGGGAGCTCGTCGTACTGCTCGGCGCCTCCGGCAGCGGCAAGTCCACCCTGCTCAACATCCTCGGCGGCCTGGACCGCCCGACCGGCGGCCGCCTGTTCTTCCGCGGCACCGAGCTGACGAACGCCAGCCAGCGTGCGCTCACACAGTACCGCCGCCGGCACGTCGGTTTCGTCTTCCAGTTCTACAACCTGATGGCGAGCCTGACGGCGCGCGAGAACGTCGCCCTGGTCACGGAAATCGCCGAGAACCCGCTCGCTCCCGAGGAAGCGCTCCGGCTCGTCGGGCTCGAGCAACGGCTCGAGCACTTTCCGGCGCAACTCTCGGGCGGCGAGCAGCAGCGCGTCGCCATCGCGCGCGCGATCGCCAAACAGCCTTCGGTCCTCCTGTGCGACGAGCCGACCGGCGCGCTCGATTCCGCCACCGGGGTGCGCGTGCTGGAAGCGCTGCGTGACGTCAACGACCGGCTCGGCGCGACGACCCTGCTCATCACGCACAACGCGGCGGTAGCGGAAATGGCGGACCGGGTGATCACGTTCTCCGACGGCCGGGTGCGGGAGGACCGGGTCAACGCGACCCGCAAGGCGCCGCGCGAGCTGTCGTGGTGATGCCGCTGCGCAGGCCTCTGCGGCTCAGCGCCCTCGACCGCAAGCTGCTGCGTGACCTCTGGGCCTTGAAAGGCCAGGCCGCCGCCATCGCATTCGTCATCGCCGGCGGCGTCTCCGTTTACCTCGTGATGGCGGGGCTTCTGTCCTCGCTCGAGGAGACGCGCCGTGCCTATTACGACCGCTACCGGTTCGCGGACGTCTGGGCGCCGGTCGTGCGCGCGCCCTATGCCCTGCTCGACGAGATCCGGCGCATCGACGGCGTGCAGGCAGCCGAGGCCCGGGTGCGCGTGCCCGCGCTGTTCGAGATGCCGGGCATGGCGGAGCCGGCGAGCGGCCAGGTGCTCTCGCTGCCCGACTACGGGCTTCCGGCGGTCAACCAGGTACACCTCGTGCGCGGCCGCCTGCCGCGCCCGGGCGCCCGCAGCGAGGCGCTCGTGCTGCAGGGCTTCGCGACGGCGCACCGGCTGGAGATCGGCGACACGATCCCGGCCACGATCTACGGCGGGCGCCTCGACGTGCGCATCGTCGGCATCGCCCTGTCGCCGGAGCACGTTTACGCCATCGCCCCCGGCCAGATCGTGCCCGACCCGCGCCTGTTCGGCGTGCTGTGGATGGGACGCGATGCACTGTCCGAGGCGGTGAACCAGGAAGGCGCGTTCAACGAGGCCGTCGCGCGGCTGTCCCACGGAGCGAACGAAGCGGCCGTGATCGCGGCGCTGGATCGCCTGCTCGATCCTTACGGCGCCGCCGGCGCGTACGGGCGTGAAGACCAGGTTTCGAACGCGTTCGTCTCGAGCGAGATCGACCAGCTCCGCACGATGTCGAACGTGCTGCCGCCCATTTTCCTCGTGGTGGCGGCATTCCTCGTCAACGTCGTCATCTCGCGGCTCATCGCGACGGAACGCAACGAGATCGGGTTGATGAAGGCCTTCGGCTACAGCGACCTCGACGTCGTCGTGCATTACCTGAAGCTGGTCGCGGCAGTCGCGGCTTTGGGGCTCGCCGTCGGGGCCGCACTCGGCCTCTGGATGGGACACGCGCTCGCCGGCGTGTACACCGAGTTCTTCAGCTTTCCCCTGTTCGTGTTCCGTGCGGATCCGCGGGTGTACGTGCTCGTCGTTTTCGTCACCGTGGCGGCCACCGCCGGCGGCGCCGCCGCGGCGGTGCGGCGGGCCGCCCGCCTGGAGCCGGCCGCGGCCATGACGCCGCCGGCGCCGCCCGACTATTCGCGGGCCGCCGGCAGCGCCGTGACCCGTCTCGCCCTCCTCGACCAGCAGACGCGCATGGTGCTGCGCCAGATCGTGCGGTTTCCCGGGCGCGCGGCGTTCACGGTGGCGGGCGTCGCGGTTTCGGGAGCGTTGCTCGTGGCAACGCTCTTCTTCCTCGATGCCATGCAGGTGATGATCCGCGTCTATTTCAGCGTCGCCAACCGCTACGACGTCCAGGTGGTCTTTACCGAGGCCCGTTCCACCCCGGCCCTGTTCGAGCTCGCGCGTGCCCCGGGCGTCCTGCACGCCGAGCCGTATCGCCGGGTGGCCGCGCGGCTGCGCGCCGGGCATTTCGAGGAACGCGCGTCGATCACCGGCCAGCCGCTCGACGCGAGCCTGTCACGCCTCGTGAACGCCGAGCGGAAACCCGTCGTACCCGTACCCGGCGGGCTCGTGCTGTCGCGCGACCTGGCCGAGAAGCTGCACGTGGCCGCGGGCGACCTCCTCGAGGTGGCGGTCACGGAAGGGCGGCGGCCGGTGCTGACGATTCCCGTCGCCGCCGTCACGACGACGTTCATCGGCTCGGACGCACGCATGCTGATTCACGAGCTGAACGCGGCGCTCCAGGAAGGCGCGGTGATCTCCGGCGCCAACCTTCTCGTCGACGCGAGCCTGGAGCGCTCGCTCTATGCGGAGCTCGAAGGACGTCCGGCGGTCGCGGGCATCGCCCTGCAGCGGGAAGCGGAGCGCAATTTCACCGAGCTCATGGACCGCAGCATCGGCCTCTCGGTGTGGGTGTATACGGCCTTCGCCGCGCTCATCGCCGTCGGCGTCGTCTACAACACCGTGCGCATCTCGTTCGCCGAACGGCAGCGCGAGCTCGCGTCGCTCAGGGTGCTCGGATTCACGCGTGGCGAGGTCTCGTATATCCTGCTCGGCGAAATCGCTTTCCTGACGTTGGCGGCCCTGCCGCTCGGCGCGGCACTGGGCGCCGTGCTCGCGTGGGCG
Organism: Woeseiaceae bacterium; assembly: GCA_036381215.1. Lineage (GTDB taxonomy): Bacteria > Pseudomonadota > Gammaproteobacteria > Steroidobacterales > Woeseiaceae > IDS-8. Next base: position 10,734 of record DASVDF010000036.1, read on the forward strand.
CTCGCGCAGGCGATGAGCTCGGAGCTGTTCCGGCTGCCGTTCGTGATCGATGCCGGGACCTTCGGTTATGCGGCCGTCGTCGTCGTGGTCGTGACCGCCGTGTCCGCGCTGCTCGTCAGGCGGCAGCTCGACAGGATGGATCTCGTGGGAGTGCTGAAGAGCCGTGACTGAGGTCCGCAGGCATGCCACGCCCGGCGGGGGGCCGCGCGCGTCGTTCGGCGTGCTCCGCGCGTGAAACCCACTTTCCGCACCGCGTTCTGGTCGGGCGCGGCGATCCTGCTGGTGCTGCTGCTCGTGCTCGCGTTTCGCCCGCGCACGGTCCCGGTGGATGCCGGCGCGGCCCGCCGCGGCCCGATGCAGGTCACCGTGCGCGACGAGGGCCGGACGCGGGTGCGCCAGGAGTACGTCGTGTATGCGCCGGTGAGCGGCCAGCTTCAGCGCGTGCAATTCAAACCGGGTGCCACCGTCCAGGCGGGCCAGGTCGTGGCGCGAATCCAGCCGGGCGATCCGGCGTTTCTCGATGCACGCGAGCGTGCCGAAGCGCAGGCGGCGGTGCGGGCCGCCGAGGCGGCCGCCTCGGCCGCGCGCGCGGAGCTCGAGCGCGCCGAAGCCCAGGCCCGCTTCGCGCGCACTGATCTCGCGCGCGTCGAGAGCCTGCGCGAGCGTGACCTCACTTCCGCGGATGCACTGGACCAGGCGCAGCTCGCTTTGCGCGTCGCGGAGGCGTCACGCTCCACGGCGGCGGACAGCCTGCGTATGCGGGAGGCACAGCTCGACGCCGCGCGCACCCGGCTCACGCCGCCGGCGAACGGGGGCGGCGAGCCGATCGAGGTGCTGACCCCGGTCTCGGGACGCGTGCTCACGGTGGCGCGCGAAAGCGCGGGCGTCATCGCGGCCGGACAGGAGATTCTTTCGGTCGGCGATCCGGGCGAGCTCGAAGTCGTGGTCGAGATGCTGACCACCGACGCGGTGCTCGTCGACCCGGGCGACGACGTGATCATCGAGGACTGGAGCCGCCTCCGCGAGCCGTTGGCGGGGAAAGTGAGACTGGTCGAGCCGTACGGCTTTCGCAAGATCTCGGCGCTCGGCGTCGAGGAGCAGCGGGTCAACGTGATCGTCGACTTCACCGGACCGCGGGAGGAATGGACGGTGCTCGGCCACGGCTACCGCGTGGAGGCAGCCGTCGTGATCTGGCGGGCGGACGATGTGTTACAGGTACCGGTCGCCGCGCTCTTTCGCGACGGCGAGCACTGGGCGGTGTTCCGGATCGAGTCCGGCCGCGCGGTGCTCACTCCGGTCGACATCGGGCACGACAATGGCGAGAGCGCCGAAATTCTCTCCGGCATCGGTGCCGGCGCGCCGTTGATCCTGTATCCGGGCGAGGAGATCCGCGACGGCAGCCGCGTCGAACCGCGCTGACCGCGTCGCGCACGGCGAACCTGCACCGGCCGCCGTTGTCGCCCGCATGGCGGGCTTCCACGGCATGGCGTCAGACGGGGCGAGTGGTCGAGCGAGTTGCCGGGCGCTCGGCAGTGTGCGGCTCCGCATCTTCGATGACGCCGATCTTGTGGCGATAAGCGAGCTCGCCACCGAGCCAGCCGGTGACCAGCAGGATGCCGACAACGATCGCGGACAGCACCACTCCGACCGGCATCACGCCGGCGCCCGGCTCGTCGATGCGCATCCAGAGATTCGCGAGCGCGATGAGCAGTGCCGCGGCGTTGCCCAGGAAATGAAACCAGCCCGTCGCCTGGCGGGCGCGGCGAATCGTCAGGAAATCGGTGAGCCCCGCGAGCGCGGCGAGGGCTCCCATGACGAGACCGCCGCCGATCAGCCACATCGAGACGCGCGCCCAGAATGGATCGTTGGTGACGGCGAACGCGATGTCGGTCACCAGCGCGGCGACCAGGAACGCGATCGGAAACGGCACGAGCATGGGGTGGATGGGGTGTCCGCCGATCGCGGCGGTGCTCGGAATACCCCGGGTCGGATCGTCAACCATGGCACGATGCCTTTTGCAGTGGGGAACGGGGAGAACGAAATCGGGCGCCGGGTGCAGCCCTGCTCGACGCGGGCGGCCAGCCTGGGACCGGAGCAGCCCCCGCACCGCCGGCGAAGAATACGGCGTCGAACGATACAAACCTAGAAGCCGGCCCTGCCCGTGTCAACCGCTTGCCGCGTGCAACCACGCGCAGAACGCAGGCTGCGACACCCGTCGCCGATCTCCGAAAAGGGTTGATTACCCCGTGCGCCGCCAGCCACACTCCGCCCGCGCATCAGGGGAGGAGAAAAGAATGCATGCCTTGAAGGGGTATCTCGTGGTGTTCCTGGGCGCCGGGCTGGGCGGCACGCTGCGTCACGGCATCAACGTGGCCGCGGCGCGACTGCTGGGATACGGATTTCCTTACGGAACACTGACCGTCAATAGCGTCGGCTCGCTGCTGATAGGCCTGCTCGCCGGCTGGTTCGCACACAGGTTCGACCCCGGACAATCGTGGCGGCTGTTTCTCGTGACCGGGATACTCGGCGGCTTCACGACCTTTTCGACTTTCTCGCTGGATACGGCATTGCTCTACGAACGCAGCGGCATCGGCATGGCGGCAATTTATGTAACCGCGTCCGTGGGGATCTCGCTGCTCGGGCTGTTCCTCGGGCTGTTCGTCATCCGCCAGCTCGGCTGAGGCCGGCCCGACCCGATCATGCGCGCTGCTTGCGGCGGCGGCGGGAGGGGCGGTTGCGGAAGCGGACGGCGGCGTCGCAGGCGATACGGAGCCAGCGCTCCGCTTCCTCCGGATCGTCGAACATCTCCTCGGGTGCCGACCAGTACGAGGTCTTCGTCGCTTCGCCTTTTTTCACGTAGACGAACGGGCTCTGCCCGCGTTCGCGGAACAGGCCGACCGACTCCTCGTCGGTCTTGAGATAGAGCACGTCGTCGGCGATCAGCCCGAACATGAGATCGCCGCGGTACACGCCGTAGCCGCCGAACATGCGCCTGGCCCGGATGTCGCCGGCGCCTTCGAGCATCTCGAGCACGTGCTCGACGAATTCGTTCACGACGGGATGTTCAGGCCCCGCTGGACCGCCGGCCGCGCGAGGAAGCGGTCGAGGGCAGCGAGCACCCTGCCGAACTCCTCGATGCCGACCAGCTCGCCCGCGCGGTAGAAGTGGATGAGATTGTTCACCATCGGGAAGATCGCGATGTCCGCGATCGTGTATTCGTCGCCCAGCATCCACTCGCGGCCGTCGAGGTGCCGGTCGACGACCCCGAGCAGCCGCCGTGTCTCCGCCGCGTAACGGTCGCGCGGCCGCTTGTCCTCCCATTCGCGGCCGCTGAACTTGTGGAAGAACCCGAGCTGGCCGAACATCGGGCCGATTCCGCCGACCTGGAAGAAGAGCCACTGGATCGTGTGCCAGCGCCGCCCCGGTTCCTCGGGCAGGAAGCGGCCGGATTTGTCGGCGAGATACAGGAGAATCGCCCCGGATTCGAACAGGGGCAGCGGCTCGCCGCCGGGACCGTCCGGATCGATGATCGCGGGAATCTTGTTGTTCGGGTTGAGCGAGAGGAACTCCGGACTGTGCTGGTCGCCTTTCTCGAAGCTCACGAGGTGCGGCTCGTACGGCAGGCCCGTCTCCTCCAGCATGATCGATGCTTTCACGCCGTTCGGCGTGTTCAGCGAATAAAGCTGGATGCGATCCGGGTGCCGCGGCGGCCACTTGCGGGTGATGGGGAAGTCGGAAAGGTCGGTCATGATTTGCCCTTGGACGTTTCGGGTAGTCTACGCGATCGTGAATTGCTGTCCTGCAGGAGCGCGCATCGCGCACGACCTACGATCCTTTCGCGCGCAATGCGCGCTCCTACAGCTCCGGGCGGCGCATCGCGCAACCGACGATCCTGTCGCGCGCAATGCGCGCTCCTACAGGGCGAGCCGGCGCAGGCGCAGCGCGTTCGCGATCACCGAGACGGAGCTCAGGCTCATCGCGGCCGCGGCGATCATCGGGCTGAGCAGCAACCCGAAAACAGGATAGAGCACGCCGGCGGCGATCGGAATGCCTGCGGCGTTGTAGACAAATGCGAAGAACAGGTTCTGCCGGATGTTCCGCATCGTCGCATGGCTCAGCTTGCGCGCCTGCGCGAGCGCGAGCAAGTCGCCGCGCACCAGGGTCACGCCCGCACTCTCCATGGCCACGTCGGTGCCGGTGCCCATCGCGATGCCGACGTCGGCCTGCGCGAGCGCGGGCGCATCGTTGATGCCGTCGCCGGCCATCGCCACCACGGCGCCCCGTTCCTGAAGCTCGCGCACCACGCGATGCTTGTCCTCGGGTGAGACGTCGGCCTGCACGTCGTCGATGCCGAGCCGCCGCGCGACCGCCTGCGCCGTCGTGGCGTTGTCGCCGGTGAGCATCACGACCTTCAATCCCTCCAGGTGCAGCGCCTCGATCGCGCGCGGTGTCGTCGGCCTGATCCGATCCGCGACACCGACGAGGCCGGCGGCGCGGCCATCGACCGCGACGAACATCACCGTCTGTCCCTCGGCACGATGGCCCGCCGCCGCGTGCTCCTGATCGCCGCTCCGCGCCCCGGCGCGTTCCATCATCTTCTCGTTGCCGATGGCGACGTCGCGTCCGGCCACGCGGGCCCGTGCGCCCTCGCCTGTGAACGAACGGAAGTCTTCGACCGTTTGCAACGCCAGGGAGCGCTCTCGCGCGGCCGAGACGATCGCCTGGGCGAGCGGGTGCTCGCTGGCCGCTTCCACGGAGGCCGCGAGCGCGAGCAACTCGTCCGCGTCGAGCTGGCCATGCGGCTCCAGCGTCACCAGGGCAGGCTTGCCTTCGGTCAGCGTGCCCGTTTTATCCACGACGACCGTGTCAACCTTTTCGAGGACCTCCAGCGACTCGGCATCGCGCACCAGGATTCCGTGCGTGGCGCCTTTGCCGGTGCCGACCATGATCGACATGGGCGTGGCGAGCCCGAGGGCGCAGGGACAGGCGATGATCAGCACCGCAACGGCGTTGACCAGGCCGAACGCCATCGCGGGCTCCGGCCCGAGCCAGCTCCACACCAAAAACGCCAGGATCGCGATGACGACCACCGCCGGCACGAACCAGGCCGCGACCGTATCCGCGAGCCGCTGGATCGGCGCGCGGCTGCGCTGCGCTTCGGCCACCATGCGTACGATCTGCGCAAGCAGTGTGTTCTCGCCGGTCTTCGTCACGGTCATGACGAAACTGCCGGTGCCGTTGACGGTGCCGCCGACGACCCCGTCGCCCGCCTGCTTGTCGACCGGCAGCGGCTCACCGCTGATCATCGATTCGTCCACCGCGCTCCGGCCCTCGCTGACCGTGCCGTCGACCGGCACGCGCTCGCCCGGGCGCACGCGCACCCGATCCCCGGGCGCCAGCACCTCGACGTCCACGTCCTCCTCGCGCCCGTCGGCGGTCAGCCGCCGGGCGCGCGGCGGTGCGAGCTCGAGCAGTGAGCGGATGGCGCCCGAAGTGCGACTGCGGGCCTTAAGCTCCAGCACTTGCCCGAGCAGCACGAGAGTGGTGATCACCGCCGCCGCTTCGAAATACACGGCCACCGCGCCGTGGGCGCGAAACGCATCCGGGAAGATGCCCGGGGCAACGACCGCGATCACCGAATATGCGTACGCGACGCCGACGCCGAGCGCGATCAGCGTGAACATGTTGAGATGCAGGGAACGGATCGAGCGCGCGCCGCGGACGAAGAACGGCCAGCCGCCCCACAGCACGACGGGAGTGGCGAGCGCGAGTTGCAGCCACTGCGCCGCGGCCGGCGCAACGACGCCCGCAAACGGATGCGAGGGCAGCATTTCAGCCATGGCATAGAGAAACAGCGGCAGCGTCAGCAGCGCGCTGAGCCAGAAGCGCCGGGACATGTCGTCCAGCTCGCTCGTGTCCTCGGGGCCGGTGACGACGCCTTCCGGCTCGAGCGCCATGCCGCAGATCGGGCAGCCGGTGTTGCGCACCTCGCGTACCTGCGGGTGCATCGGGCAGGTGTACACGACGCCGGTGTAGCCCTCGGGCACGTGGTCGTAGTCCCGCCCGGCCTCGGGCATTGCGTGCGCAGCGTGCCCGCAGTGCGCGTGGGCCGATGCATGGCCGGCGCCGGACGCCGCAGGCCCTTGCCCGCGTCCTTGGCCGTGCCCGTGCCCGCGTCCTTGGCCGTGCCCATGCCCGTGTTCTTGGCCGTGCCCGTGCCCGTGTCCTTGGCCGTGCCCGTGTCCTTGGCCGTGCCCATGCCCGTGTCCTTGGCCGTGCCCGTGCCCGTGTCCTTGGCCGTGCCCATGGCCGTGGTCCGCCGCGCCGCGTTCGGGCGCGCTTCCACGGCCCTGCTGCGGGTGCACCTGCGCATCGCCCTGGTCGGCCGGGTCGTGAGCATGGCAACAATCGTGGCCGCCGTGGTCCCCGTGTTGTCCGTGCCGAGCCTCGTGTTCCCGCTCTGTCATTATTTCCCTCCGGTAATCAGAACCAGGCGCGGATGCCGAAGACCACCGCCGCAACAATGGAGGTGTCCTCGGCGGAGTCGGTTGCTCACCTCGATCACCACGTCGCGCCCCCCAGCCATTCGAGCAGCGGGCCCGGGATGGTGCCGTTGATCGCGAGGCCGCGGCCCTCTCCGCCCGCGATGGCGAGAGGCCGGTCCGCGATCGTGAGCGCGAAGTGCTGCGGAGCTTCCGGGCCCGCGGCCCGCGACACAGGCGGACAGCAGTGCATGCATGGCAGCCAGCGCTCCGGCACCCGCGGCCGTGCGGAGAAAACGCCGCCGCGGCCGCGCGGCCGCGCCGTTAATTGGACGGGAGGAACGTCGCACTGGAAGCTGGAATCGGCGTAACTGACCTGATACCCTATACCTGTACAGGGTATATTGTCAATGAGCGCCATGAAGCACGAGGAACACCCGCGCCGCGCAATCGCCCGGCGCCTGAACCGCATCGAAGGGCAGGTGCGCGGACTCGCCCGCATGCTGGAAGAGGACCGCTACTGCATCGACATCCTGCACCAGATCCAGGCGGTGAAGGCGGCCCTCAAGAAAGCGGAAACGGAGCTCTTGCGCTCGCATGCCGAGGATTGCGTCGACGAGGCGCTGAAATCCGGCTCCATCCGTGAGCGCCGGGCGAAAATCGTCGAGCTCGTGCAGTTGTTCGAGCGGGTACGCTAGACGGCTCACGGCTCCCCCGCAGGAGCGCGCATCGCGCGCGACAAACGATCGTCGCTGCTGCACCAATCCGATCTCGCGGCCGGCATTGCGTGTCGCGCGCGATGCGCACTCCTACGGGCCGACCTCGCGCGGGCGGAGCTCGCGCCAGGCGCCGCCGAGCACGCGGGCGGCGGAACGCAGGAAGAGCAGAAGGAGCGCAATCGCCACCACGAGGTCGGGCCAGCCGGTACCGAACAGCCACACTGCGCCGGCCGCGGCGAGGACGGCGATGCCCTCCCCCACGTCGTTGCGCGAGCACTCCCAAACGGAAGCCATGTTGACGTCGTCGCGCCGGTGTGGCGTCAGCAGCCACAGGCAGAAAACGTTGGCGCAGAGATTGAGCAGCCCGGCCGCGCCCATCGCCTCGAGAACCGGCGTCGACGGGTGCGCGAGCCGCCAGGCGATCTGTGCGGCGACCGCCAGCGCGGCGCCGAAGATGAGCAGGCCCTTGACCAGCGCGACGCGCGCCTTGGTGGCGCCGCTCGCACCGACGACGGCAAGGCTCAGGGCATAGGTCAGCGCGTCCCCGAAATTGTCCAGCGCGCCGGATAGCAGCGATGTCGAGCGGCCCAGCACGCCCGCTGCCGTCATCATCACGAACGTAGCGGCATTGACCGCGAGGACGAGGGCCAGTATCCGGCGCTGTCGCGCCCGCAGGCGCGTGAGATCGAGGGAAGTCGGGCAGCAGCTTTCCATTTCGCCAGGAATTTTGGGGCGGCCGGCTCGGCGGCGCGGCCGGCTCGGCCCGCGCGCCGCGAAGGATTCTACGGAACGCCCCCTCTAACGGAAACCGGCGCCCGGAAGTCCGGCCCGATCGGCTGCTCGCGATATCCGTGGCAACCCGCCGCCGGCCATGCGGCTCCGCCCGGGGTCGCGCCTTGTGGAATCAGGCCTATGCTTTTGCCACCGGCTGTTGATCGATACGCTGAGGGTTCAGTGAACGCTTCCGGCACCAGGGACTTACCGGGCCCTGCCCCGACCCAATTGAGCGTCGTCGTCCCGGTTTTCGACGAAAGCGGCAACCTCGCACCGCTGGTCGAGGAGATCGAGCGCGCGCTCACCGGACGGTTTCGCTTCGAGGCGCTGATCGTGGACGACGGCAGCACCGATGACACCTCTGCCGAGGCCGCGCGCCTCGCCGCCACCCGCCCGTGGCTCCGGATCGAGCGGCATGCGACGAACCGCGGCCAGAGCGCCGCCATGCGCACGGGCGTGGCCGCCGCACGCGCGCCGATCGTCGCGGTGCTGGACGGCGACGGCCAGAACGATCCCGCCGACATCCCCGCTCTCTACGCGGCGCTCGCACTGTCGCCGGAGACGCGCATGGCGGTCGGCGAGCGCCGCCGGCGCCACGATTCGTGGACACGCCGGCTGTCGTCGCGCGTCGCGAACGGCGTGCGTGCGTCGTTGCTGCACGACGGTATCCGCGACACGGGCTGCGGGCTCAAGGTATTCTACCGCGACGATTACCTCGACCTGCCGGCGTTCGACCACATGCACCGGTTCCTGCCGGCCCTGATGCAGCAACGCGGACGCAAGGTGCGTTCCATTCCCGTGAACCACCGTCCGCGCCGCAACGGCCGCTCGAAATACGGCATAGGCAACCGGCTCTGGCCGGGCATCGTCGATCTGCTCGGCGTGATGTGGCTGGAAAGACGGCGCCTTTGACGACATGAAAACTCCGCTCTTCTGGCTGGGAGTCGGTCTCCTCGGCCAGGCGATGTTCTTTTCGCGCTTCCTGGTGCAGTGGCTCGCGAGCGAGCGCGCGAAGCGCAGCGTGTTTCCGATGGCATTCTGGTACCTGAGCCTCGCCGGGGGCGCCCTGCTCCTCGCGTACGCGCTGTGGCGCCAGGACCCGGTGTTCATCCTCGGGCAGACCACCGGCTCGGCGATCTACCTCCGCAACATCTGGCTGCGCAGACGCGAGAACACCGCAACCGCATGAGCGCGAGCGAGACCCGCCGCCTGCTGTTCCTCCTCGGGATCGGGGCCGCCGTGCTCGCGGCGGGGCTCGGGCTGCGCGATCCGTGGCCGCCCGACGAGCCGCGCTTCGCACTCATCGCGAAGGACATGGCGGAGAGCGGGCAGTGGCTCATCCCGCGTGTCGGCGGCGTGCTGTATCCCGACAAGCCGCCGCTGTTCTTCTGGCTGGTGGCCGTGTTCTACGAGCTGACGGGTTCCGTCGCCGTCGCCTTCCGCCTGCCCGGCCTGTTCGCCGGGGTCGGGGTGCTCTGGCTCGTCTACGACCTGGCGCGGCGGCTCTCCGGGGAGCGCATCGCCCTCTGGACCGCCGGCGCCCTGCTGGTGACGGTGCAGTTCCCGCTGCAGATGAAGACGGGGCAGATCGACCCCCTGCTCTGCTTCTGGACCACGCTCGGCGTGTACGGTCTCGCGCGCCACCTGCTGCTCGGGCCGGCCTGGGGCTGGGCGATCGCCGGGGGGGCGGCGTGCGGTGTCGGGGTGATCACCAAAGGCGTGGGTTTCCTGCCGTTCCTGATCCTGATCCCCTGGTGGTACGCCCGCCGCCGCGGCTGGCCCCTGCCCCGGCTCGACGGCGGCCCCGGCCGTGGCCTCCTGGTTCCGGTCGCCTTCCTCGCCGCCATCGGCCTATGGCTCGTGCCGATGCTGCTGGTCACCGCCGGCGCGGCCGACCCGGACTTCGCCCGCTACCGGGACAACATTCTGTTCCGGCAAACGGTGACGCGCTACGCGGACGCCTGGGGGCACCTCAAGCCGGCCTGGTACCTGCTCACGAATGCGGTGCCGTGGCTGTGGCTGCCCTTCACTGCACTGCTCCCGTGGCTGGTTCCGGCCTGGGTCCGCGATCTCCAGGCGCGCCGGGCCGCGGCCCTGCTGTTCCTCGGCTGGGTGGTGCTGGTGCTCCTGTTCTTCTCGATGAGCGCCGGCAAGCGCTCGCTCTACATCTTCCCCGCGCTGCCGGCGCTGGCCCTCGCTGCCGGCCCGCACCTGCCCGGTGTGCTGGCGCGCGCGGCGGCGCGCCGGGTGCTGTTCGTGCTCGCCCTGCTGATCGCGGCAGTGCCGCTCGCGGGCGGCCTGTACGCGCTGGCCCGGCCGGAAGCGATCAGCGACTGGGTGACCTCTCCTCAGGACGGCCGGGCACTGGGGCTGGGCTGCCTCGCGATGGGCCTCGTCGCGGCCGGTCTCGCGCTCTTCCTGCGCCCGGGTCGCGCCGCTGCCGGCTATGCGGCGTCGGTGCTCGTGCTCCTGATGGGTATCTCGTTCCTGGTCGATCCGCGCATCGACGTTGCGCGCTCTGGAGCGGTGGTCACGGATGCCGCCGCGCGCGCGCTCGCTCCCGGCGAATCGCTCGCGTTCGTCGGCTGGAAGGAGCAGTTCCTGCTGCAATGGAACCGGCCGGCCGTGCACTTCGGCTACCGCCGCGATAACGATGCGGCGGAGGCGCACGACGCGGCCGCGTGGCTGTCCCGGCATCCGGATTACCGGCTGGTGCTGCCGGAGGACATGATCGAGCCCTGTTTCGATGCCGCGGGCCTGCGCTTTCTCGCCACGGCGCATCGCCAGCGCTGGCTGCTGGCGGACGCGGCAGACGTGACCGACGCCTGCCTCGAACGTCGCGCCGTCACCGCCGCCGTGCATTACGTGCCGGGCGGCACGCACGCCGCCGCGATGCCGGGGGAAGCGATCAGAAGCGCCAGATGATGCCGAGCGAGGGGACGATCGGCAGCCAGGATCCCTCGTCGGCGAGCAGCGCGGGATCTCCGTCCTCATCCTCCCCGACGGAATAGTCGGTACAACAGGGATTGCTGCGGTTCGTGGCGTTCGTCACTTCCGCAAACGTCGTCAGCTCGCCCTTCGGCAGGTCGAAACGGCGGCTGACCCGCAGATCGAGCGAGCCGAAAAAGTCATGCCGGCTGCCGTTGCGCGGCCCGATACCGAGGGCCAGGTCCGCCGTGCCGTCTGGCCGCTGCACCGGCTCGGCGAGAAGCAGGGTCTTCGGCCAGCCGGTGCGGGCAATCACCGCCGCGCTGAAGCTCCAGGCACGCCAGTCACGGCTCACGCCGGCCGTCACGGCATGCGTCTGATCCCAGCTGCGCGGCACGTCTTCGCCGGCAATGACGTCGATACTGCGCGACCAGGTGTAGCTGGCCCACCAGGCGAGCGCGTCGTCTCCCTCCCCGCTCAATGTGACCTCCACGCCTTCGGCGAGGGCGCGATCGGCGTCGATGCGCGCGCGATCGATCTTGAGCTCGGGGATCAGGACCAGCGGATCGAACACGTTCTCGAACCGCGGCATCAGGTTGTCGTATCGCTTGCGATAGCCCTCGATGCGCAGCTCCGGCCCGGCCGGGAACCGTCGCGCGAAGCTCACGACGAGATGACGGGCGCGCTGCGCCGGGTGGAACCCGAGCACTCCGTCCGTGACCTGCAGCTCGTTGATCTCCTGGGCCTGGTAGTACCTGCCCCACGCGAGCCTCAGGTCGGTACCGCGGCCGAGCCGCCATAGCAGGTTGAAGCGCGGGCTGATCTGCTCGTCATCGCTCGCGGTGGTGTAGGTCTGCTGGTCCCAGCGGAGCCCGACATCGAGCGTGAGCGCGGGCCACGGGCGCACGCGCAGCTCCGTGTAGCCCGCGAACTGTGAGCCGCGCGGCGCCGTGTCCACAGCGCGGGTCTCGGAAGGCTGATTGTCGAGGATCTGATCGAATGGCGGTGCGATCGTGAGCGCCGACGCGTACGCGTATTCCGCCTCCAGCCGCTTGAGCTCGAAGCCCGCGCGCAGCGCCCAGCCCGCCTGCGGGTCGTACAGCCAGTCCTGCTTCAGCGCGAGCGAGTGGAACTCGCGCTCGTCGTCCACGAAGCCCTCGATGACACCCGGATCGTCGGTCACGCCGTTGCGCCGGTTCTCGATCTCCGTCGCGGAAACAATCGTGTCACTCGTCAGGCGATCGTTCCAGTCGGATTCTGCCTTGAGCCAGAAAACCTGGTTCCGGTAACGCGCGCTCGCCTGCTCGCTGCCGTCGGGCAGCGCGAGCGAGATCTTGTCGAGGGAGTAGAGCGTGTTCGCGGACACGGTGTGCCGGCCGAAACCCCAGCCGACGTGAGCGAGATAATCCTGGTAGCGCGGCGCACCGTATTCCGGGTTGACGACGTCGGCCACGAGATCGAGATTGGCGCGGCGGCCGGAGAGGATCCAGTCGCCACGGCCGTCGCCGCCGAAGCGGCCGCGCGACACGGCTGCCGTGTGAAAGGTCGTCAGCCTGAGCTCCGTTTCAGTGTCCTCGGGCGGATCCCTGAGCGCGATGTCGACGACGCCGCTCATCCGGTCACCGTAGTGTGCCTGGTAGCCCGCCGAGTAGAAGTCGATGCCGCCGATCGCGGCCTGGTCCACGATGGTCGCGATCGAATGGAAATCCTTCAGGTGGTAAGGCTCGTACAGGCGCAGCCCGTCCAGCAGGAACAGCTGCTCGTTCTGCAGGCCGCCGCGCACGTGGCTCCGCGACGAGAGGCCGTCGCCCGCGGCACCCGGCAGCCGGGCGATGATCCGCAGGGCCTCGTCGCCGAGATGCGGCAGCCGGGTCGCGAGCTCGCGATCGAGGAAGGTGTGCGAGCCCGCCGGCTGGTAGCGGATGTCGTAGTGACTCGAGGTCACGACGATTTCCGGCAGCGGCTCGGGACGGGGCTTCGCCTCTGTCGGCGCGGAGTTGGCCGGGGCGCGCTCGGGTTTGCGCGGCGGGGCCGTGGGGACCTTCGTGATCAGCAGGGCGTCGCCCGGCCCGTCCTCGACGACCAGGCCAAAAGGTTCGAGGACTTCTCTCAGCGCCGCTTCCGGGCTCGTGCTTCGCGGCTCCTCGCGCACCCGGTAGCTCTCGCGCACGAGGTCCGTGCTGTAGATGATGCGCAGCCCCGCCTCGCCCAGCGCTTCGAGGTACTCGCGGAGCGGCCTGCCTTGCCACGTTTCCGCGGCGACTGCCGCGGAGCAGGCAAAGCAAAGGATGACGACGGCAAGGCGGCGGCGGGCCGGAGCGGGCATCCGGCCATTGTAGGGAAGCCCTGCGCGCCTGGGCAGGGCGCCGCGCCGCTTTACTCGGAGAGGTCGACGACCAGCCGCTCGGTCTCGACCTCGAGGTGGAGGCTGGGCACGGTCGGGGCGACCGCTTCAATCGCCTCCGCCGGCGTGAACCCCGAGAGGGGGGCTCGCAGGCGAATGGTCATGGCGGCGACCCGCGCGGCATCACTGCGGAAGACGACCTTCCGGCCGGTCTCGCGCGCCGCCCACGCCAGGAAATCGCTGACCGGCCGGTTGTTGCTGTCGAACTCGGGCGCGAGCGCAGCGGCCCAGGCCCACGAATCGTCGTGCGGTGCGACGGCCTGGTACGCCGGCGGCTCGCCGGGCGCAAGCACCAGCTTCTCGCCGGCTTTCGTCGTGTACGAGGCCTGCCGGGCAGAAACGTCGACCTGCCCCTCGCGCACGGCTACGGTCATCGCACCGCCCGCATAGCCGACCGCGAATTGCGTGCCGTGGTCCGTCGCCGAGCCGGCTTCCGTGTGCACGATGATCGCCCGTTCGGCCCGCGCGATGGAGGAGCCGGTATCGACATACAGCCTGCCGTTCACGAGCGAGACCTCGTCCGCGGCGTCGATCGTGGCGGTGGTGCGCGCCGCGAGCCGCAGCGACAACCCGTCGTCGAAGTCGAGCGCCATCCCGCTGGCTCCGGTCGTGATCGAGTCACCGGCATGCACCGCGTCGCCCACGGCGAGGCCGTTCGCGGATGCGCTCGCGACGGCGATCCTGGCCACGGGTCCGTCGTCGGTCAATAACAGGTGGCCATCCAGCGCCACGGCCAGCACGATGCTGGCGGCAAGCGCCGCGGCGGCGCTCCAGCGCACCACCCGCCGGCGGGCGCGCACCCCCCGCCATTCGCTCCGGACGGCCGCGTGCACGCGCGCGCGCACGTCTGCCGGCACGGCCGGCCGCGGGCCCGCGAGGCGCATGAGCCACGCGATCGAGTCGTGCTCCTCCGGCCCCGCCGGCCTGCGGCCCGCGTATTCGTCGTCAATCATGGCGTCTGCACCGTGTCTTCCAGTCCTCGCTACTCGAGCAGGAAATCCGGCTCGAAGTCCCAGAGGGAGCGGAACCCTTCCCTGAACGCGGCGCGCGCGCGGCTCAGCACTGACTCGGCCGCCTTGCTGCTGACGTTCAGCGTCTCCGCGATCTCGTCCACCGAGCAGCCGCGGATGTACTTCATTTCGAGCGCACAGGCGTAACGCGCCGGCAGGTGCTCGAGCGTCACGCGCACGAAGCGTGCGATCTCTTCCGTGCGGCGCAAGCGCTCCGGCCCGGCCTCGGGGGACAGCGACTGCAGCGCCGCCTGCACGCCGGGATTGTCCTCGAGCGGAATGCCGTCCTGGCTCTCCAGCTGGCGCTCACGCACCACGGAGGCGATCTCGTTGCGGCAGATCCGGCAGAGCCACGTGAACAGCAGTGCTTCGCCGCGGTATCCCGAGAGCTTGCGCACGACGAGGCACATCGTCCGCTGCACGATCTCCTCGGCCACCGAGGCGTCGCCCCTCACCCGCAGGAGCACGAAGCGATACAGCCGCGGGAAATACTCGCGGAAGAATTCCTCGAAGGCGACCTCGCTGCCGGAGACGATCCTGCGGGCGAGATCACGGTCATCGTCGAGCTGCGTGCGGTTCACGGGCCGTGCCTGCTCCCTCGTCTGCCGTTAGAGGCCGCTCGCCGGCGAATCCTTCGGCGGCGTGCGGGCGATCTCCCCGGCCTGCGAAGGATTCTGCGCCACCGCGTCTCCAACGGGAACCGGCACACGGAGGCGGCACGGGTGGTGGTGGCGCGCAACCTGCAAACGAGTGACTTGCGCGTCATACCGACGCGCCCGGCGCAGCCACACGCCCCGCGCGCCGGAGAGTCGCCAGGCTATGCCGTCCGTCTCCTGCTGCTCGTCGCGCTGCTCGTGGTCGGCCTGTCGTTCCAGGGCCGGCGCGGGATCTACGAGAGCACCGAGGGCCGCTACACCAGCGTCGCATCGGAGATGCTGCGCGGCCGGGACTGGATCGTCCCGCACCTCAGTGACGAGCATCCTCACTACTCGAAGCCGCCGCTGACGTACTGGCTGCTGGCCGGGAGCATCCGCATTTTCGGCCGCAACGAGACGGCCGTCCGGCTGCCGGGAGCGCTCGCGTTCATCCTGACGGTGCTCGTCGTCGCCCGGGCCGGCCGCGTGCTGACACCCGACCGGCCGCTTCTGCCGGCCTGCATCTACGCGACATTCCTGTTTCCCGGGTCGGCCAGCAACGTGGTCGCGACGGACAACCTCCTCACTCTGTTCGAAGTTGCAGCGATGGCGGCTTTCGCGGAACATTATTTCGGAGCGCAGCCTCGCCGGCTCTCACCGGCGATGATCGGATGGGCCTGCTTCGGGCTTGCGTTCCTCACCAAGGGCTATCCGGCGCTGCTGCCGATGCTCGCGCTCGGCCTGTTTCACTGGCTGCGCGGCCGCCGCTTGCCGGGAAAGCGCTTGCTCGACGTGGCAGGCGTCTCGAGTTTCGTCCTGCTGGCGGCGAGCTGGTTCGTCATCGTGATCGCGCTCGACCCGTCGCTGCTCCGATATTTTTTCGGCGACGAGTTGCTGGGGCGCGTCACCGGCGAGCAGCACCGCTCTCCGGAGTGGTACAAGAACTTCACGGTGTACGGTCCCGTCCTCCTCGTCGGCACGTTCCCATGGACGTTGGCGGCCGGGCGAGCCGTCCTCGGCTCCTTCCGTGAGCTGCGGCGGCCCCGAAACCCTCACCTCCGGCAGGTGCCGGACCGGCGCGACGGTGACAGGCTTCTCTTCCTGGGTCTCTGGCTCACGGCACCGGTGGTCGTGTTCCTGCTGGTGAAATCGCGCATGCCGCTATACCTGCTGCCGCAGTTCGCCCCGCTGGCGTTGCTCACGGCCTGGTGGCTGTGCCGCACGGCCCGGCCCCTGCGCTCCGTGGTGATCACGGCCTGCCTGGGCGCCGTCGCCGTGCTGACCTTCCGCTTGCTGGCGGCGGAGCTGGTCTCGAACCACGACAGCCGCAGCGTCGCCCGGCAGATCGCCGCGCTTCCCGGCGACGTGCCGCGCGAGCTCGTCTTCGTCGACGTGCAGCCGTATCGTGGCGTCGCGTTCTACTTCAACGCCGAGGTGGAAGAGGTGGCGTGGTCGCGCGCTGCAACCGGATCACCCGGGAGCGAAACGAGCGACATCGAAACGATCGACGATGAGCTCGAGGAACGTGAGGACGGCAGGCTCTGGCTGGTGCCCGTGGCGTCGGCCGCTCGCTTCCGGCAGCGGGTGGGACAGCGTGCCCCGGGTCGGCTGACCCTGCTCGGGGAAGTCGACAGCAACCGGCCCGAGCTCGCGTTCGTGCTCGCGCCGCCGGCCGTCGCGAGCGTCAGCGAAGCGCCCAGTAGCGCACGGACTGGCGTGACAGGAAAATCTCCGCATCACCCCCCATGAGCAGGGCGAAAGTGGCGAGCATGCCGGCCTCGCTGCAGGTATCGGCGGCCACGGTGACCGATCGCGGCGCCCCGGTCACGGGCCAGCCGGTGCGCGGATCGAGCACGTGTCCGTAGCGGATGCCGTTCTTCAGCAGGAACCGTCTAGAGTCGCCGCTGGTCGCGAGGCCGCCGCGGGCCAGGTCGATGCGCCTGCACGCCTCGCCTGCCGCATCCAGCGCCTCGATCCCCACCCGCCACGGCGCGTGCTCTGCTATCTCGCCGACGGCGGCGAGATCGCCGCCGAAATTCACGAGGCACGGTGCCTGGCTGATCGCCGCGGCGAGCGCCGCCGCGCGGTCGACCGCGTACTCCTTGCCGATCCCGCCGAGATCGATCTGCATCCCCGGCGCGAGCGTGAGGAGCGGGCGCTCCCACCGCACCTTGTTCCAGCCGACGCGCGTGAGCACCCGGCGCACGTCGGACGGCGCTGGCAAGCGATCGCTGCCGTCGAAAGTCCAGACTTCGCGCAGCACGCCGGAGGTGATGTCGAAGCGCCCGCCGCTCAAGCGGTAGAGCTCCGCCGCGAAATCGAGCAGGCCGGCGGTTTCGTCGTCGACCGCCACCGGCCCGCCGTCCGCGGCGTTGATCCGCGCCACGACATTGCCGTCCCGGTAACGGCTGAACTTCGCCTCGATGCGCCACGCCTCGGCCGCCGCGGCTTCGAGCTGGCGCCGCGCCGCGGCACGGTCCGCTTTGGACAGGACCTGGCAGGGGCTCGCCATGGCCGTGAATTCGCCGAGCCAGCAGCCCTCGCGACGCACGAGCGACAACGCGCCGCGGCCAGGCATGACGCGGCGTTCAGAAGCCGAACGCGTAGCTCACCTCGAAGATCACGGCGTCCAGGCCGGGATACAGGGCCTCGCTCGTCTGGTTGCCGATCAGCTGCTCCGGCGGCACGTCGCCGTCCTGCCGGTAATACTCCAGGCGCAGCGCGAGCTCGTTGCCCGAGTCCAGGCGCCGGCTGTAGCGGACGCCTGCGGTGATCGCATCGAAATCGCCGAGGCGGTAGTCGGCCGAGGCGAAGGCCGGCAACGGCTCGCCGGCGACGAGGCTCGCGCGATAGAAGTCGGCCTCCGTCTGCGTATAGAAGCGGACGTGCGGTTCGAGGGAGCTGCGTTCCCCGACCGGCCACAGGAGCCTGGTATCGACGGTCTGCGAATCGATGCCCCAGTCGTCCGTCATGTAGCGCCACGAGACGTCGAGCACCCTGCCGTCGAGGTAATACTTGCCCTGCGCGAACAGGCTGTGCTTGGTACGCGTGTCAGGCCGGCTTTCGAAGCGGTATTCGTGCAGCGGCCCCTCCGCCCCGGCAGCCGGCGCGCGGGGGGTCCCCGCGCCCGAGACCGGATCCACGACGCTCAGGATCTTGTACGGATCGTTGAGATAGCCGCTCGAGTCGCTCAGCGAGTAGTTGACCTGCACCACGAAGTTCTCGTTGATGACCTGCGTCACCCCGAGGAGCAGGTCGATGACGTCCTTGCTCTCGCTGCCGCTGCCGCGGCTCGACAGGTCGCCGAGATCGGTCATCGGCGCGAACGGCAGCGGGGCGCCACCGACCGGGTCGAGCTCGTCACGCGCGAGTGCGGCCCCGACGCTCAACGTGGTGTTGCGCTTGTTGAAATCCCGGGACAGGTGGAAGTCCGCACCGGCGTGCGTGTAGTCGTATTCGGTCGAGAAGCTGATGCCGGCGCTGCCGGTGTACAGACGGCCGAGCGGCTGTTCCCAGGACGCCGTGATCGCGTAACGGGTATCCCGGAACGTGTCGTCGAGCGGCAGCTCACCGGGAGCGACGGAGTAGACCGCCTCGCCCGACGGGCGCGTGAACGTCTGCACCTCGTCCTGCGGTATGGCTCCGGTGGGCGACGCGCCGGTGAGCGCGTCCACCACCAGACCGAGGCTCAGCGTCCGGTCGTCCGTGTACAGCCGCCGGGCGAGCACGTTCAGGCTCAGGTCCTGTACCCGCGCGTCGGCCTCTCCGTAATACAGGAGCGCCGTATCCAGCTTCCAGCTCGGCGGCTCCTGTGCCAGGACCGGCGCCGCCGCGGCACTGCCGAGCAGCGAGCAGGTAGCGGCCGCGATGCCTTGCGCCACGTTCGCCGGAAGCTTCGGCTGCCTGCGCGCCGGGCGCTTCCGCCTGCGCTCAGTTACAGCCACAACCGCCTCCGCCGAATCCGCGGCCGCCGCTCGAGGCTTCCTTGCTGAAATAGATGTGATCGTTGATCGCGGCATCCAGCGGAGCCGTGACGAGCTGCATCTCCTGCTTCGCCAGCACGTCGCGTTCCCAGGGCTCCACACCCAAGGAGGTGCAGCCGCTGCCCGCGACCAGCGTCGCGAGCGCGAGCAGGTACGGCCGGTATTGTCGTTTCATTGCTGATTTTTCTCCGGTGGTGAGGAGTCCTGCGCCACGGGCGCGCCGGCGAGCAGCTCCCGGAGCACGGCTTCGTACTCCGCCTGCCTGGCGACCTTGAAGCCCAGGTGCCGCTCCGCGATTTCGCCGTCGCGTCCGAAGACGTACGTGCTCGGCATGGCGATGAGCTCGAACTGCCGCGCGATCTTGCCTTCAGGGTCGTTAATGATGCGGAAACTCACCGGCACCTGCTCGAGAAACGCCGCCGCATCCTGCGGCGCATTGTCTTCGTTGATGCCGATCACGACGAGCCCCTGGTCGGCATACCGTTTCTGCATCGTCTCGAGCCAGGGAAAAGAGCGCCGGCAAGGGGCGCACCAGGACGCCCAGAAATCCACGACGACGACCTTCCCGCGGTAGTCGGACAGGTCCAGCTCGCGAGCGGTCGCGGTTTCGGTCCCGGGTGCGGCCATCGAAAGCAGCAGCAAAAAAGAACACCCGAGCACCCCCGCCGCTCGGCAGACCGCACCGCTTGTCATCATCCCTGCTCCGCTCGTCCTGGTGTCAGCACCGCAACGTCAGACGCCGATCCGCGGAAAATCCTTCGCGGCCGGATGCCGGGGCGCGCCGGGACGGTTTGCCCGGAGGCCATCGGCAGCCTGTCGCGGTTCAGAAAGCGGCGTCGAAGCCCACCAGGAAATAGTGCTCGTGACTCAGGTGGCCCGTGAAGAACGGGCCCGAGGGCACCTTCGTGGAGAGGAGGTCGACATTGAGCTCGATGACGCCCTTCACGTTGCGCATGAAGTAGTATGACGCGCTGAAGGTCAGGCTGCTGATGTCGATACCCTCGAACACGGTGTTCGTGCCGTCGAAGTCCTTGGCATCGGCGTAGTTGTAGAGGATCGAGTGGGTCCAGCGCTCGTTGCGGACCCAGTCGATACCGGCGAAGGCGCCGTACCATTCATAGCTCTGGGCCGGATCGAGAAAGCCGTCCCATTCGTTCCACAGCGCCTGGGCGAACCAGTAGAAGCCGCCCTCGAGCTCGCCCGACACGTCGACGCCGAGGACTCGCTTGTCGGTGTCGCGATCGCCGGTCAGCGTGCCCGCGGGTCCCTCCGCATTGCGCTGCTCGCCGGCCAGCCCGAACAAGCCGACGTTGACGCGGCGGAAATCCGTGGCGACTCGCCCGAACACGGTCTTCGACGTGTCGTTGTCGAACAGCCGGTCCGCGCGCCGGAAGCCGGGGCTGTTGAGGCTCGCATTGGCGTCGATGCCGTTGCCGTTGACGAAACCCAGGTCGACCTGGAACGCCCCGACATCGCGCCCGAACAGCACGCCGCGCTCGTAGGTGATACCCGCCAGCCGGTAAAGCATGAAATCCTGGAACGTGAGCCGCACCTCGCGCGGAAACATGAGGTCGGAGATCTGGAACTGGCCCAGTTGCAGGCTGATGCCGGTGTCGAAAAGATTGCCGTAGCTGAACCAGGCATCTTCCACGACCACCTCGCCGTTGCCGCCCTTCTCCGCAAAGATCGCGTAGAAATAGAAGCTGATCTGCTCGCTGAGCGGGGCGCTGGCGAGCAGCTTGATCAGGTAAGGCGCCTGGACATCGGTGCGCGAATCCGCCGCTACCTCGCCGGTCACCGGGTCGATGGATTCCCCGTCGCGCGCCTGCACGAAGCCCTGGGCGCGCAGTCCGAGCGGCAGCTGCTTCGGCAGGAACAGGCGGTCGTCACCCAGCTCGAGGGCGGTCTGCTGCCAGTTCGGCATGCGGAAGTTCCACTCGTTCGCAAACATCTCGCCTGCCGGGCTCAGGCGGGGAAACGCCGCGTGGCACACCGTGCAGGAAATGTTGTAGGCACGCGCGAATGCGGGCATGGCATCGGCAAAACGCGGCGACGCCAGCGAAACGGGAAGCAGGAACGTGAGAGCGCAGAACAGCGCGCGGCGATGAACCATGGCCGGAACCCTCGCTGAGATTGGTGTATTCGAGGCGCGAAACAGCGCAAACACCATCCGTGGTTACCGCAACTTATGGCGCGGCGGGTCCGGAATCAGTATAGGCGATTTCTCCGCGCCTTCGGCGGCGGTCAAACCGCTGAATGCCGTGCTCATCACCACGATTCCAAAGCGCCGTCAAGCGGCAACCCGCCCGTACGCGCCGCGGAACTCGGCGGATAACTGCCGTTCTGCCCAACCGGTCTCATTATCAAATTGACAAAACGATCATGACACTCGACACTGACACCTCATGAGCAAGCCGTTGCAAGTTTACGTTGAGGAAGCCGATCTGAAGCGGCTCGAAGCGTTCGCCAAAACTCGCGGGTGGACCAAGTCGCAGGCGATCCGCGCCGCCATCCGGGCCATCACCCGTGAGCCCGGTGAGGACCCGATCCTCGAGCTGAGCGGCGACATCGAAGGTCTGCCGGCCGACCTGAGCGAGCATTTTCACGAGTATCTGAACGAGACGTTCGTTGCCGAAACGCCCGCACGGTACCGCGCGCGCCGGCGCACCCGCTCGACTGTTCGTCGATAGCGGCGCCTGGATCGCCCTGCGCAGCCGGCGTGATCAGCATCACGCCGAGGCCGACGGCCTGTTTCGGGAGGCGATACGCCGGCGATTGACGCTCTTCACCACGAACCTGATCATCGCCGAAATTCACAGGCTCACCTTGTTTCGCGCCGGGCTGGAGGCCGCACTGCGTGGCCTCGATCGCGTCGAGTCCAGTCCAAGCGTAAGACTGCATTTCGCGACGGCCCGGGATCACGAGGAAGCACTTCGTTGGCTCGGCCGCCTGGCGCCTCGCCCCGTGACCTACACGGACGCGGTCAGCTTCTCGGTCATGACCGCCGCAGGGTGCAAACACTTTCTCGGATTCGACGGCGACTTCGTTGCCGCCGGTTTCCAGCCCTGGCCCGGCCGCTGACGGTCAGCGCGTCACACAGGTCCGAGCGCATTTCCCCTGCATCGCGCCTGCTCCGCCATGACAGGCGTGCGGCGCGCCTCCGCGCGGAGGGATTCGCCGAAAAGGACGGCATTTGCAATGCCCGGACGGCGGTCAGGGGATGGCGGGCGGGGCGTGCAGGGCGGCCTCGATGGCCTCGAGCTCGACAGGCTCGAGACCCGGGTTGAAGTGCAGGACGCGATCCATGAAATCGATCGTGCCGAAGTACTCGCGCGCGCAGCCGGTGTGGATGTAGCCGGACGGCTCGAAGCGGTACTCCTCGAAGAAGACGAGCCCGATGCGCCAGCTGTCCTTCGCAATGGGCTCGCGGCAGTGCCGGCAACGCGCGCGCGCGGTCGGGGCGCGGTCCACCTTGTCCAGCCGCGGCAGCCGGCGATGCTCGACGCCGAGCTCGGCCGCGGGCGTAAACGCGCGGGCAACCTGCAGCTCGGAAGCTCCCATCTCTTCGCCGTCCGCGAGCAGCTCGAGAAACGGCTCGGGGCGTTTGAACGCGGCGCAGGCGAGATGGAACCAGAGCGTCATGTCGCCCTCGCCGAACGCGTTCGGCTGGCGCTCGCCGAAGCGCAGCTGGTCCTTCTCGATCTTCTGTCCGCAGCCGCGGCATTTCGCGCGGGCGGACGCGGCATGCTCGATCACGTGCGGCATCGAACCACCTCCGTAAGCAAGGCGAGACTGCGCTCCAGGTCGGCCGCTTCGCGCAGCAGGCCGTCGAACGGGTCGCGCTTCTGTCTCGCGAGCAGTGCAGGCGCCGTGCGCAGATTGAAGCGCGTGGGATCGAGCCTCGGCGTCACCTGGTCCCAGCGCAGCGGCATCGAGACGGACGCGCCCGGCACCGTGCGCGCGCTGTACGGCGCGACCAGCAGGCGGCCGTGCCCGTTCTGAAGATAGTCGACGTACACCTTGCCGCCACGCGCGTCGAGCTGACGCTCGACGGTGGCGATCTCCGGCAGCTGCTGCACGACGCAGTTGGCGAGGAGCTCGGCGAGCGCGCGGCTCTGCTCGTGAGTGTACCGGGCCGCGAGCGGAATCAGCACGTGCAGCCCGGTCGAGCCGCTGGTCTTCACGTAATGCGGCAGCTCGACCTGCTCGCAGAGGCGATGGATCGCGCGCGCAACGCGGACGACGTCCGTGAACGGCGCGCCTTTCGGATCGAGGTCGAGGATCGACCAGTCCGGGTGCTGCAGGCTCGCCACGCGGCTCGACCACACGTGCAGCGGGATCGCCGCCATGTTCGCGACGTAGGCGAGCGCCTCCTCGCTCTCGATCACGAAATAGCGGATCTCGCGCTCCGAGCCCTCGCTCCACAGCGTCTCGAGCCGGATCCAGTCGGGCGCGTACACCGGCGCGTCTTTCTGGTAGAACGATTTGCCGTCGATGCCGTCCGGGTAGCGGGTGAGCACGAGCGGCCGGTCGGCGAGATACGGCAGCATCCAGCGCGCCACCGCGCGGTAGTAGGCGACGAGATCGCCCTTCGTCAGCCCCTCCTCCGGCCAGAACACCTTGTCGGGGTTGGTCACGCGCACGAGCGGCGCTGGCTTCGCCCTTGGCGGTGGCGGCGGCTCCGGCAACGGCTTCTGCTCGCCCGGCAACCAGCAGTCCTCGGGCGCCTTGTCGTCGCGGAAGCGCACGAACGTCGGCTGGCGCAGCAGGTCGTGGGAGCTGCGCTGCTTGAAGCGCACCTCGACCACGAACGCGGGCTCGATCCAGCGCGCGCCCGCGATGCGCTCCGGATCGCGCGGCGGCGGCGCGTCCTTCGCTGCCGCGAGACGGCGCGTCGCCTCGGCCAGCTCGCGCTCGCCGAAGCCGCCGCCGACCCGGCCCGTGTACACCCAGCCGTCCGCACCCAGCTGCGCGAGCAGCAGTGCGCCGAACCCCGAACGCTGCCCTTTCGGCGGCGTGTAACCGACGACGGCGAAATCGTCGCTGGTGCGCGCGCTGACCTTGATCCAGTCGGGCGAGCGGCGGCCCACGTAAGGCGAATCGGCGCGCTTGGCGACGACGCCTTCGAGGTTCATCGATTTCAGCTGCTCGTACATGGCCTCGCCGGCCTCAGGAATGTGCTCGGAGACGCGAATCGCGCCGCACGACGGCAGCAGCTCCGCGAGCAGCCGCTTGCGTTTTGTGAGCGGCAGCTTGCGCAGGTCGTAGTCCGCGAACAGCAGCAGGTCGAAGGCGTACAACGTCGCAGGCCACTGCACGGCGGCGCGGCCGATGTCGGCGGCGCGCGTGAGGCGGCCGCGCTGCTGCATGCCCGCGAAGCTCGGCAACCCCTCGGCGTCGTGCACGACGACTTCGCCATCGAGCAGGAAATCCTCGTACGGCAGGGCCGCGACGGCTTCGGCGATTTCGGGATAGACCGCGGTGAGATCATTGCCGTTACGCGAGATGAGCCGCACCGCGCCCTGCTCCCGGCCGGCGAGCAGCCGGTAACCGTCGTACTTGATCTCGAAGACCCAGGCCGGATTCGTGAACGGCTCGCCGGGCGTCGCGAGCATCGGCTTCATGTCCGCGAAGCGCACGCGCGCGCGCCTCGCCCCCGCGTCGCGAACGGCAGTGGCGAGCGCGGCGCCCGGATCCTCTCCCGAGCCGAGCTGCTCGACCGTCATTCCCGAGAGGACGGAATCCTCCGGCAGCACGGCCGCCTCGCCCTCGCGCACGTAGCTGTCCCGCTCCTTGATGAGCAGCCAGTCCTTCTCGCTGCGCCTGGTCTTCACCAGGGTCCAGCGGCCGCGCAGCTTGTACCCGTAGAGATCGAAGAGCAGCTTGCCGGATTGCATGCCCTCGTCGAAGTCCTGCACCGGCTCGAAGCGGCCGCGGTCCCAGACGATGACCGAACCCGCCCCGTAGTTCCCTTCGGGGATGCGTCCCTCGAAATGGATGTAATCGACGGGGTGGTCCTCGACGTGCACCGCCAGGCGCTTGTCGGCGGGATCGGGCGAAGGACCTCTCGGCACGGCCCACGACAGCAGCACGCCGCCGTGCTCGAGACGGAAATCGTAGTGGCGGGCGCGCGCGGCGTGCAGCTGCACGACGAAGCGCGAGCCCGCCGCCGTCCCCGCTCCGAAAGGCTCCGGGGTCGCGCCCGCCCTGCGCTTCGCGCGATAAGCGGCGAGTCTCGAATTCTCGTCGGTCGCAGCCATGAAAAAAAGCCAGGATTGCCCGCCCGCGGTCCGCGGAGGGCCGCGGCAAAAACGCGGCCTGCTCGGAATTGCGGCTCAATGGTCTATCATATCCGCCCCTTTCCGAATTGGTTCGGTCCGATGCGATACGTTCGACTCCTGCTGTGCACCTCCGCGCTCGCCCTCGCCGCGTGCTCCGAATCCCCCGCCGACGCCCCGGCCGGCGCGCCCGGTGGAGACACGCCGGCCGCCGCCGCAACGGAGAGTGCGGATCCCGCGACCAATCCGCTGCTCACGGAGAGCGAGCTGCCCTATTACGCGCCGCCGTTCGACCAGATCGAGGACGGCGATTACCAGCCGGCCATCGAGGAAGGGATGCGGCAGCAGATCGCGGAGATCGAGGAAATCGCAGGCAACCCGGAGCCGCCGACGTTCGCCAACACCATCGAAGCGATGGAGCAGAGCGGCGCGCTGCTCGCCCGCGCCATGCGGGCGTTCAACGCCGTCACGGGAGCCGACACCAACGACCGGCTGCAGCAGATCCAGTCCGACATCGCGCCGGAGCTCGCGGCGCATCGCGATGCCATCTACATGAACGAGGCGCTTTTCGCGCGGGTGGACACGCTGTATCAGAAACGCGCCGGGCTCGGCCTGAACGACGAGCAGCAACGGCTGCTCGAGACCGTGCACACTGACTTCATTCGCGCGGGCGCCAAACTCTCGGCGACCGACAAGCAGAAGCTCAAGGAGCTGAACAAGGAGGAGTCGTCGCTCACGACCGAGTTCGACAAGCGGCTGCTCGCGGCCACCAAGGCCGGCGCGGTCGTGGTCGACGACGTGGCGCAACTCGCCGGCATGAGCGAGACGGAAATCGCCGCCGCGGCGCAGGCCGCGAAGGCGCGGGGCCTCGAAGGAAAATGGCTGCTGCCGCTTCAGAACACTACCCAGCAGCCCGCTCTCGATTCGCTGGAGGATCGCGAGCTGCGCGCAAAGCTGCTCGCTGCCTCGGAGCACCGCGCGGACCAGGGCGGCCCGAATGACACGCGCGAGCTGATCGAGCGGCTGGTCGAGATCCGCGCCAACCAGGCGCGCCTGCTCGGCTACGCGACGTACGCGGATTACGCGCTCGCCGACCGCATGGCGAAGACGCCGGAGACGGCGATCGAGCTCATGACCGACATCGTGCCCGCGGCCACCGCCAAAGCGCGCGCCGAAGCCGCCCGGATGCAGCAGATCGTCGACGAGGAGAACGGCGGATTCGAGCTCGCCGCCTCCGACTGGAATTACTACGCCGAGAAGGTGCGCAAGGCCGAATACGACCTCGACGAAGCCCGGATCAAGCCCTACTTCGAGCTGGATCGCGTGCTGCAGGACGGCGTGTTCTTCGCCGCGAACAAGCTCTACGGCATCACGTTCAAGGAGCGGGACGACATTCCCGTCTACCACCCGGACGTGCGCGTGTTCGAAGTGTTCGATGCCGACGGCAGCCCGCTCGGGCTGTTCTACGCCGATTACTTCAAGCGTGACAACAAGGGCGGCGGCGCGTGGATGAACGCGCTGGTGCCGCAGTCCGGGCTGCTCGACCGCAAACCCGTGGTCATCAACGTGGCGAATTTCACCAAGCCCGCGCCGGGTCAGCCTGCGCTGCTGAGCTTCGACAACGTGACGACCATGTTCCATGAGTTCGGCCACGCGCTGCACGGCCTCTTCTCCGACGTGAAATACCCGACGCTCGCCGGCACCAGCGTGTCGCGCGATTTCGTGGAGTTCCCGTCGCAGTTTAACGAGCACTGGGCGCTCGAGCCCTCCGTGCTCGCGAACTACGCGAAGCATTACCAGACGGGTGAGCCGATGCCGCAGTCGCTGGTCGACAAGATCAAGGCCAGCAAGACCTTCAACCAGGGCTATGCCACCACCGAGTATCTCGCGGCGGCGCTGGTCGACATGGCCTGGCACACGCTCGGCTCGGACGCAGCGAAACAGCCGGTCGGGGAGTTCGAGAATGCGGCGCTGGCCCGCTACCACGTCGATCTGGACACCGTTCCGCCGCGCTATCACAGCACCTACTTCGCGCACATCTTCGCGGGCGGTTACGCCGCCGGGTACTACTCGTACCTGTGGAGCGAGGTGCTCGATCACGATGCGTACTACTGGTTCGTCGATCACGGCGGGCTGACGCGCGAGAACGGCCAGCGCTTCCGCGACATGGTCCTGTCGCGCGGCAACACAGAGGACCAGGCGGCGATGTACCGCGCGTTCGCGGGCCACGACCCGGACGTCGAGCCGCTCCTGATCGAGCGCGGGCTGAAGGACGTGCAGGTGCCCGGCTCGGCGCCGGCGGCCTCGCACGACTGAACGAGAGGCAGGTCACGCCGACTATGGGCGGGCCCGGGCCGGATTTCAGCCCGGTTCTCGGTTTTGGTGATAAGTGGCTAATTCAAGGTAAGTTCTTCTTGCGGGCGCTCCCGTGCGGCTATATGATCGCGCGATGGCTGCACGACCCCTGGGCTCCGCCACCATCGCCTTCGGACTGGTATCGATACCGGTCAAGCTGTATTCGGCCGCGGAATCGGCCGCCACGATCCGCTTCAACCAGATCGACCGGCGCGACGGCTCGCGCGTGAAGCAGCAGCTCGTCTCCTCGGGCAGCGGCGAGCTCGTGCCGCGCGAGGACATCGTCAAGGGCTACGAGTTCGCGAAGGGCCAGTACGTGCTGTTCACCCCCGACGAGCTGAAGGCGCTCGAAGCAGCGGCCACCCACATGATCGACATCGACCAGTTCCTGCCCGACGGCTCGGTGGACCGCATCTATTTCGACAAGGCCTATTACCTCGGACCGGACAAGGGCGGCGCGCGCGCCTATCACCTGCTCGCGAAGGCGCTGCGCGACATGGACCGCATCGCGGTCGGCCGCTACGCCGCGCGCGGACGCCAGCACCTCGTGCTGGTGCGGCCGAAGGAAAACGGCCTGCTGCTCGAGCAGCTGCACTACGCGGATGAAGTGCGCGCGTTCAGCGAGGTGCCGATCGAGGACGTCGAGGTCAAGGACGCCGAGCTCCAGCTCGCGAAGCAGCTCATCGAGCAGGCCGCGAGCGACACCTTCGAGCCGACCGCCTACCGCGACGAGGTGCGCGACCAGATGATGGCGCTGATCGAGCGCAAGGTGGAAGGCGAGGACATCTCGGTCGCCCCGGCGGCGCAGCCGGAGCACAAGATCATCGATCTCATGGAAGCGCTGAAGGCGAGCCTGAACGCCGCCGACAAGCGCAAGCCGGCACAAAGAACCGAGACCGAGAAACCGGCCAAGGCGCCCGCAAAGAAAGCTTCCCGCAAGAAACGCACTGGCTAGTGCCGTACGGGACACCAGTATCTGCAGGCCGTGCAGGTTGCGTGCGTAAGGCGCAACGTGCTCGGGCACGGAATGACGTCGCGGACTGCGCGGCTCGCCTGCGCAACGGGGACAGGGCACCAGGTGCGCGCATACTCGACACGTGAGGTCGCCGACCTCGCGGGACTCCCCGAGCCGCGCGTCCGGAGCTGGGCTCGCGCCGGCGTCGTCGAGCCCACGCGCGACCAGCGGGGACAGCTGCGCTTCTCTTTCCAGGATCTCGCCGTGCTGCGGACCGCCGGCAAGCTGCTCGATGCCGGCGTCAGCGTGCGCCGCGTGACGCGGGCGTTGAGCCTGCTCCGCAGCCAGTTGCCGGAAGGACGGCCGCTGTCGGCGGTGCGCGTGCTCGTCGCCGGGGGACAGGTCGTGGTCCGCGACCGGCTCGCCTCCTGGGAGCCGGAAACCGGCCAGTGGGCCCTCGATTTCGACGTGCGGGCCGCCTCGATCGAGGTGGCGCCTCCCCTGCCCGCGCAGCTCGTGCCGGGCGGCGAAGAGCAGCGCACGCGCACCGCCGAAGAGCTCTACCAGACGGCACTCGATCTCGAGCTCGCCGGACGCGCGGACGCGGCGCGGGAAGTGTACGAAGCCGTGCTCCGCTGCGATCCGGGGCGTACCGGCGCGCGCGTGAACCTCGGCCGCCTCCTGCACGCCGCCGGCCGCGCGGCGGATGCGGAAGCACTCTATCGCGCGGCGCTGGAGCAGGAGCCGGGGAACGCGCTCGCTGCGTTCAACCTCGGTGTCGCACTGGAGGACCAGGGGAAGGCGTATTCGGCCGCGGAGGCTTACCGCGCCGCCATCGCGATCGACTCAGGCTATGCGGATGCGCATTACAACCTGTCGCGCCTGCTCGAGGCGCAAGGCGATGCGCGCGGCGCGCTGCGCCACCTGAACCAGTTCCGCCGCCTGATGAAGGGCCGCTAGGAGCGCGCATCGCGCGCGATCTCACACGCAATCCGCCCTCGGGGGTCGCGCGCCATGCGCGCTCCTGCAAGGCTCCAGCTCGCCGATCGGGGCTGTCGGAGCGCGCATCGCGCGCGACCCGGCGTTACACGTCCGCGATGCCCGCGAGCTGCTCGAGCGCCTTCTGCTTCTCTTCGGCCGGGTAGCCCTCGTAATAGCGCTCGATCAGCCGGCGCGCGATGTCGATCTTGAGCGCCCGGACGTAATCCGGCAGGTCGAGCTCCGCGGCATCGAAGGCGACGAGGAGCCTGAACAGGTGCTGCAGCTCGGGCTCCGGCAGGCCGGGATCATTTTCGACCGTCCGCCTGACGGCGGCACACAGCCGATCCGCGTACGTCGCAAGCAGGTTGTCCGCGACGGTGCGCTGCCCGTCCGTGCCGTCGAGCGCCACCTCCTCGAGCAAGGCGAGGCCCTCCTCGAGCTCCGCGAGACCTTCGACGGAGCGAAACCGCGCCTCGGCTTTTGCGAGCCGGTCGCGGGCGCCCGCCAGCGCGGAAGATGCGCTCATGCTCTCGATCCGGCTCCAGGTTGAATCGCTGAGCCATCATATCGCGGCGTCTCTCGAGCGAAGCCGCGGGTTGCACAAAACGCTCGTGCTCCCCGCCTGCGCCATTGCGCTTGCTTGCGGAGCGCCTTGCGTCCGTCGCGAGCGCGCGTGCTGGCACGGATTTCGCATGCCGCCGCAGCATGGCAAAACAGGAGTTTGCGTGGCCGAAACCGGTCGTGTACGGGCCGACGGACGATCTGCCCATCGTACGCGTGCGCCGGGGACGCTCGTTTTCGTATCGCGACGGCCAGGGCCGGCCGATCCGCGACGCGAGCGAACGCAAGCGCTTTGCCGCGCTCGCGATTCCGCCGGCATGGGAGAACGTGCGCATCGCGGCGCAAGGCAACTGGCACGTGCAGGCCATCGGCCGGGACCAGCGCAAGCGCAAGCAGTATCGCTATCACCCGCTCTGGATCGAGCAGAACAAGCTCAAGGATTTCGCGCGGCTGCCGGAGTTCGCGCAGGCCCTGCCGAAGATCCGCGAGTTCATCGACGCGCAGCTCCGGCGCCAGACCCTCGACAAGGAGCGGATGACCGGCATCGCGCTGCACCTGCTCGACCAGACGCTGATCCGTGTGGGCAACGACGCCTACGCCGAATCGAACGGCAGCTACGGGCTCACGACCCTCACCGATCGGCACGTCGTGGCGAACGGCAACGTCGTGCGGTTCAAGTTCGTCGCGAAAGGCGGCAAGCTCACCGAGATCGATCTCCAGGATTCCCGCGCCGCGCGCGCCGTGCGGCGCTGCCACGAGCTGCCGGGGCACCGCCTGCTGCAATACGTCGGCGACGACGGCGAGATCTGGCCGCTGACATCGACCGACATCAACGAAGCGCTGCAGGCGATCACCGGCGAGCCGTTCACCGCGAAGACGTTTCGCACCTGGGGCGGGACGGTCGACGCGTTCGGGCGACTGGCGGGTGAGCCGCTGCCCTCCTCCGCCGCTGAACAGGCGCGCACGCTGAACCAGCACCTGCGGGGAACGGCGACCGTCCTCGGCAACACGCTCGCGGTCTGCCGCAAGTACTACGTGCACCCGAAGGTGATCGAGGCCTGGCTGAGCGGCGAGCTCGATGCGCACCGTCCCCTCGCACGCCCGCGCCGCGGCCTGAGCGACGTCGAGACGGCCACGCTGCGCTTCCTTGCCCCGTAGGAGCGCGCATTGCGCGCGATTGAACGCAGGCACCCGGACCAGGGATGCCCATCACCGAACGGCCGGATGCCACAACGCACGCCGCAATCGCGCGCGATGCGCGCTCCTACAGGGCCAGCATGCGCTGCGCGAAGGCCGGGCCCGCGGCTTCGTCCTCGTGCTTGAAGAACACGTACGCGCGCTCGAACGGCGCGCAGCGGGCTTTCCACGCGCGCAACGCCTCGTCCGTGTACGCCTCTGCGCGCAGGCGCAGGTATGTGTAAGCCCCGGTCCGTGGCAGCTCGGGAGGCTCGCGGCCGTCGGTATCGGCGGTCACCCACGCGACGCCGCGTCGCGCGAGCGTCGACAGCACGGCGTCGTCGCGCCACGACGCATGCCGGAACTCGAACGCGGCGGCAACGCTTTCGGGCAGGAGCTCGAGAAACGTCGCGAGCCTTGCGATGTCCGCGCGCGCGTGCGGAGGCAACTGGAAAAGCACGATGCCGAGACGCGAGCCGAGCACCCGCAGCGTATCGAAGAAGTACGCGGTTTCCTCGCCGCAGTTCGCGAGCCGCTTGATGTGCGTGATGCGGCGCGGCGCCTTGATTGCGAACCGGAAGCTTTCCGGTACCTGCCCCGCCCAGCCCTCGAGCATCCCGGGGCGCGGCATGCGATAGAACGTGTTGTTGATCTCGACCGTCGGCAGCCGCGCGGCGTAATACGCGAGCATCTCGCCGGCCGGCAGCTTTTCCGGATAGAACGGCCCCTTCCACTCCTTGAAGGAAAAGCCGCTCGTGCCGCAAAGGAGCTCCATCAGCACGCCCCGTCGCAGACATCCGAGCACTGTCGGAAGCGAATCTTCGCGCGAGTCGTAACAGGGCTGCGGCGCCGAGAGCAGCGCGCCGCCAACGATCGAGGTCGCGCGCGACGCGCGCTCCTGCTGTCCGATTTCCACCGTCCGGGCAGGCTCCAGGTAACGGCAGGGGGCATTGGCTCAGTCTCCTCTCGACCGTGGTCGCGCGCGATGGCGCTCCTACTCTCGGATCTCGACCGTCGTCGCGAGCTCCAGGTAGCGGCAGAACGCGTTCGCGAGCCGCATCTGCTCGGGCGTCCGGCAGTCCGGCTCGAACAATTTCGGACTGCCCGCGAGCAGGCACAGCGCCTTGGCCCGCGACGTCGCGACATTCAGCCGATTGCCGCTGTACAGGAAGCTCATGCCGCGCGGCGCCTCGTCCGGCGAGGAGGTCGTGAGCGACACGATGACGACGGGCGCCTGCTGCCCCTGGAACTTGTCGACGGTGCCGACGCGAATGCCGGGCAAAGCCGCGGCCAGCGCCGTCACCTGCGCATTGTAAGGCGCGACGACCATGAGATCCTCCGGCCCGAGCGGCCGCTCCGCGCCGTGGGCATCGCGCCAGCGCACGCCACCCGCGGTGAGCTCCGCGACGATCGTGACGATGGCGTCGACCTCCTCCTCCGAGCGCGCCTGCCGCCCCTCGTGGACGACCGGAACATAGGCCAGCCCGGCCTGCGGAAAGCGCGCCGCGCCGAGGACCGCCTGCCGCTCGAGACCCGGGTACGCGCCGAGCCGCCCCTCGTAGAAGACCTCGGCCGTGAACTCGCAGATCCGCGGATGCAGGCGCCGGGTCTGCCGCAGGAACAAGCCGGCGTCGCGCGGGATGGTCTTGTGCGTCCCGAGGATATGCTCGAGCGCCGAGGCACCGGTGCCGGGTGGATGACTCGCCTGCTGCGGCTGCTCGAGCTGCTGCGGATCGCCGAGGAGCACCAGGCTTTGCGCGCTGCCCGCGACCGCCAGCACGTCCGCCAGCGACATCTGCCCGGCCTCGTCGATGAACAGCACGTCGACGCTTGCAGCGAAATCGGGCCGCGACCACAGCCAGGCCGTGCCGCCGAGCACGCTGTATTGCACACCGTCGAACAGCGCGTGGATGCGGCTGTAGTCATCGAAAGCGTCGAGGCCGTCGGGCGAGCCATCCTTCGCCTTGCCCTTGTGCAGGCAACGGAGCTCGCCAAGTCCCCGCTCGCGGGCAACCTGGATGCAACAGCCGAGCAGGTTGCGGATCACTTCGTGGCTCACCGCCGTGACGCCGACCTTCTTTCCGGCGCGCACCAGCTCCACGATCATGTGCGAGCCGGTGAACGTCTTGCCGGTGCCCGG
This sequence comes from Woeseiaceae bacterium, assembly GCA_036381215.1. Taxonomy (GTDB): domain Bacteria; phylum Pseudomonadota; class Gammaproteobacteria; order Steroidobacterales; family Woeseiaceae; genus IDS-8. The sequence goes on from DASVDF010000036.1 coordinate 44,115, forward strand.
CGGCCCCTGGATCGGCAGCACACCGTGATCCAGGTCGAGGCCGAGGCGGCACGCGGTCGCGAGCTCCTGCTCGGCGAGCACGTCGGCGCCCAGGGGCGGCGAGCTCGCGGCCAGGCGCGGCGCGCGGCGCAACAGGAGGTCGCGCGCGGCGCGATGGGCGCCCGGCGCGTCGATGCCGTGCTCCGCGACCCAGCGCCCGAGCGCGAGCAGCGCCGCCGGCTTCGAGCCCGGCGGCACGTTGCGCCGCACGAACACATGCGCCGGCCGCTCGTCCGCCCATTTGCCGCCGTGCTGTATGTCGACGGTGAGCCGGCCGAGATCGATCTCCTCGACCGTCCCGATGCAGGCGCCGTCGGGTATGCAGACCTCGTCGCCGCGACGGATGTCATGATCCTGACCGGGAAAGGCGTAGCGCTGGATCGGCCGCTTCGGCGTGCCGCCGAAGGTGCCCGCGAACTCCAGCCCGGCGAGCGCCGAGCGCTCGTCGAAATACTCGTCGAGCGGCAGCTCGCGCAGCCGGAAATACTCCCACCACCCGGCTTTCTCCTCGCGGCGATGCCATTCGAGCAGGTGCGCGAGCAGCCAGCGTGCCTGCTGCTCCTCGTCGCGCTCCTCCGGATTCGCCGGAAGGCCGGCGAGCAGCGCCTCCATGACCTCGCGCGTCTCGCTCGCTCGTTCCTCGAGCTCGTCGCTCGCCGACCCGTCCTTGAGCTCGGGGCGGGGCAGCGCAGCGCCGGCCACCTCGACCTCCTTGCGCAGGCTCTCCAGCCAGTCGCGCAGCCGCGCGGCCGAGAGGCAATCCTCGCGGTTGTAGCGCTCGACGGCCGCGACGTGCGGCGCGAGCGCCGGAACCCCGAACACCGGCTCCCGGAACTCGATCGCCCACTCGAGAGCCCGGCGCCCGGCGGTCGCCTCGCGCATGTCCTGCCGGCGGGCAAATCCGTAGAACTGCTCGAGCTCCTTGATCGAATAGCTCTCGACGCTCGCGCGCAGCGCATGCTTCACGATGCGGTGCAGGTCGACGAAGATTTCCGCGCGCAGCAACACGTCGAGCTCGCTCTCGCGCGTCGCGTAGCGCCCGGACAGGTGCTTGAACGTGGTCGGCTCGTAGGCTCCGAAGTGGTAGACGTGCATGTCCGGGTGCGCCCGGTGCGTCTCGATGATCAGGTCGACGAGGCGCTCGAAGGCGGCACGCTCCTCCTCCGGGTTGGTGGCCCAGACCGGCAGGTAATCCCCGCGGAGCACGTAGCCGAACAGGTAATCGCGGCCGCCGTCGGCGGCGAGCCGGTCGCCTTCGAGGTCGAGGAAGACGTCGCCGGGCGAAGGCAGCGGCAGCATCGCGAGCCCGTGCGCTGCATCGACGGGTCCGAGGATTTCGTGGCGCGGCTCACCGGAGCGGCGTGCCGCGAGCTGGATCGCGGCCTGGTCGCGGGCGCGTTCCAGCGCTTCCCGCGAGCCGCGCGCCGGCTTCGGCACGCGCTCGAGGGAACCCAGTTGCTCCAGCGTATCGACGTGGATGCTCCTGAGCTCGCGGATCTGCATGCGGCTGATGCCCGCGACGAAGCACAGGTGATCGTCGGCACGACGCCGCGCGTTGCACGTCTGCCACCAGCCGCACACGTCGCAGAACATCACGGGCTCGGGATAGTTCGAGGTCCCGCAGGCGAGCGCCTCTTCCAGGCGCCGTTTCACGAGCCGGTAATACGCCGCATAGTCCGCGATGCGCCAGGGCTCGGGTTCGAAGTGATGATGCGGAGCGACGACGTACGCGTGCTCGGGCCACCGGTCCTGGATTTCGGCCACGAGCTCCGAGTACACGCAGAGCTGGAGGACGGTGCCGGCCTTGGTTTCCGTGGCGAGCTTGGCGTCGATGGCGACGTACGACCAGTTCCCCAGCGCGCTCGGCGTGTCCACGCGGCGCAGGAAATCGGCGCGGCCGTGCCAGCGCGCATTGCCGAGCGGCGCCTGGTAGATGAGTGACACGCCGGCCTGCATCGCCGCGCGCGTGCGCGCGATGCCTTCGGCTTCGTCCACCATCTCGGGAACCGCCAGCCAGTCGAGCTTTTCGCTGCCACGCAGATGTTCGAGATAGGCCTTCTCGTGCGCCGCGCCGCGTTCGCGCAGGATGTCGACGATCGGATCGTGCCGGCTCGGCTTTACTGCACTGCCCTCCGCGACGGCGCGGCTGAGCTCGGTCAGGTGGGCGCAACTGAGGTGATTCGCGAGGTCCGTGGCGGACAATCGCAAGAGCTGGTCGACGAGTCGCATCTAGTATCCTGTCCCCCAAGTAACTGCGCTATTTCGCTGCGGGTTTTCGCGCCTGGCGTCGTTGCGACTCCTCGCAATAGTTCTGCTATTCCTCGCCGTCGCGCCTAGCCAGACACGAAGATCCGCGACCGAAATAGCCCAGTTACTTGCGGGACAGGACACCAGCGAAGTATCGCAAACTCTGCGGTAGAATTGCTCCATGAAATCGAGAATTGCCGAGCAGTCCGAGCGGGCCATGCTGGATTCCGTGCGCCGCCTTACGCCCGAGCAGCGGTTGAACGCCTTCCTCGAGCACTGCCGTCTCATCGCTTCCCTCGAGCGTGCCGGGCGGCGCCAGCCCTCCCGGCAACCACCCGGCAGCAAATGAGAACGAACGGGCCGGGTCAATCGGCTCTCCTCCTGCTCGACGTCATCGACGTGCTGTGCACGGAGAATTTGCAGTACATGGTGATCGGGGCAATGGCGGCGTCCGTACATGGGCTCGTACGGGCCAGTCTCGATGCCGACGCAGTCCTGTCACTCCCTTTGTCAGAGCTTCGCAGCTTGGAAAAGCAATGCATTGAGGCAGGTTTTGATGCCGAACTTCGGGAAGGTGATGACGACGACCCGATCCCGGCATTGCTGGAAGTGATGGACGCATATGGAAACCGCGTCGATCTCTTGTCCGGGCTGCGGGGCATGCAAGCCGCGGCGTTTTCCCGCGCAGTGGAGGTCCCCTTCCACGGCACGCTGCTACAAGTAGCGGGCCTCGAGGACTTCGTCGCGATGAAGCTCTTTGCCGGCGGCCCGCAGGATCTCGAGGATGCCCGCCGGGCGCTGCAAAACGCGGCAGACGATCTTGACGCAGCATTGCTCGAGCAAATTGTGCAGGGATACGGACCTTCGGCTGTCGAGGCGCTGCGCAATCTCGGGTCAAGCCCCTCGTAGGCAAACGCAAATCCCAAATTCATTCCGTGCGCTGACAGGAGGCTGCAGTGCGATGCACCGTGCTCGCGCTCCCGCGCACCTCGTCCAACGGGTTCCGCACGGCGTGAGGTCTCAAGCGCCGCTTGCGGCGCTGAGGGTCACCGCGATAGGCGTAGTTCTCAGGGGTCGCGCAGCGGCGGGAGCTCCAGCGAGTAGAGGACACCGGTGACGCGGTCGGCGTAGTCCGCGCGGCGGCGCTGCCAGGGAGGGAAGTCGTCCGTCGCGGCACGCCATTCCTGGAGCATCGTGTAATGCTCTGCGATCAGCGGCTGGAAATCGGGATTCGGCGCGAGATTCTCGACCTGCCACGGGTCGTCGGCCGTGTCGTAGAACTCGATCTCCGGGCGCGGCGCCGCGAACAGCAGTTGCTGCACTCTCGTCAGTGTCCCGTCCTGTTTGCGCCGGTAGAGCGCGCGCCAGGACGGGCTCGCGGAGACGTCCGCGGGCGAGCCGAACGGCAGCGCGATGTAGGCGTTGTTCACGAGCCGGTAGCGCTCGGTGCGCACGCTGCGGATGTGCTCGTCGCAATCGTGCCAGTTGCGTTCGCTGAACGCGGCCTTGCGCCGCCAGCCCGCGGGATCGCGCAGGCCTGCCGAAATATCCTCGCCCTGCATCTCGGGCGGTGCGTCGATGCCGGCGAGCGCGAGGAAGGTCGGCGCGAGATCGACGACGCTCATGAGCCCGTCGTGGCGTACGCCGCGCGGCACCACGCCGGGCCAGCGGAAGATCAGCGGCGTGCGCACGCCGCCGTCGTAGACCGTGCCCTTCTCGCGCGGAAGCGGCGCGCCGTTGTCGCTCAGGAAGACCACGAGCGTATCCCGATCCAGGCCGCGCCGTTCCAGCACTTCGAGGAAACGTCCTATGCCCTCGTCCATGCGGCCGATCTCGTCGTAGTAGCGCGCGACATCGGCACGCGTTTCCGGCGTGTCCGCCATGTAGGGCGGCACCTCGACGCGCGCGGGGTCGTGCGGCTCGGCGATCGTGTGGTCCTGGTAAGGACGGTGCGGATCGCTGAACGCCACCCACAGGAAGAACGGCCGTTCGCCCGCCGCGTCCAGGAACGCAGCAAAGCGATCGAGACCCGGATCGTACCAGTCGAACTGGCGGTCGGAGTGCGGACCCTCGTGCGCTTTCTGCATGTGCCCGGTGAACCAGCCGGCGCGCCGCAGGTAGCCGGCCACGTTCGTATAGCGTTCCGGCATGGGCGCGTGCAGGTCCTCCGCGCCGGTGGCATGCGGGTAGCGGCCGGTCAGGATGCTGATGCGGGACGGGCTGCACTGCGGCGTCGTGAGCATCGCGTTGTCGGCCGTCACTCCCTCGGCCGACAGACGATCGACGTTCGGCGTGCGGATGGAAGAGTTGCCGTAGCAGCCGAAATGCCGCGCGCCGGCATCGTCCGCGATGAACACCAGGATGTTGGTCCGTGCGCTGCCGGAAACGGCTGCGCGTCCGCCGCTGCCCGCAACCGCTACCGAGGCCAGCGCAGCCTTGCCGAAATCCCGCCGCGTGAGCTTGTGACCCTCTTCCGCCATTGACGTCTCCCGCCCGCGTCGTGTGTCCGTGAACTGTCGCGGCTCGGCGGGTCGCAGGTCAAGCACCGCGGCGCGTGTTGCGCGGGCTGCGGGTCCTCAGGAGCTCGAGCCGGCGGCCTCTGCGGCGTCGAATTTCAGGCGCATGACGCGCGCGCGGCTGACGTACAGCAGGTCGCTGATCTTGAGCACGAGCGAGTTCTCGTACTTGTCCAGCTCGCCGTCCGTATAGGCGATGCGCCACAGCAGGCCGACGATCCGGGCCTTCTCGTCGTGGCTCAGGTTGTTGTGCAGGAATTGCGTGAACTCGTGCAAAGAGACCAGTTCCTCGGCCTCCGAGCGCGCGGTGGCGATGAGCTCGTCGGCCTCCGCTGGCTCGAGCCCGAAGTGCTCCTGCGCGATCGCGCGCAGATGTGCCACCTCGCGCTCGTCGAACACCTTGTCGGCGAGCGCGACGTCCAGCATCAGCACGGCCGTGGCACGCCGGATCGCCCGCTCCCGCTGCTCGGCGGCGGCCGGCACGCGATCGGGCTGGGACAGCGTGGCAGCGATCTGCTCGAACAATTGTTTGATCAACGGCACCTCCCTGGTTTGATGTGAGCGTCCGATTGTAACGCTTAGAAGATCCACCAGCCGTCGTCGAGATCGTCCTCGCAGCCGCGGAGCTGCGCGCCCCACTCCTCGGCGCGATGCTGGACTTGCCGGGCCGTTTTCTGCAGCCAGTCCTTGCCGCGATAGCTCTTGCGCTTCCAACCGGTGTGGCCCTCGTGATAGGCAAGGTACTGGTTGTAGGGATCCCATTTCGAGACGCCGAGAGTCTTCTGCGTCATGTTCGTGTACCAGCCGACGAAATCAATGGCATCCGTGAAATCGTCTCGATCGGCGAACCAGCGGTCCGTATCTTGCTCGTACCATTGCCACGTGCTTTCGAGCACCTGCGCGTAACCGTAGGCGTTGGAGGGCCGCGTCCAGGGAATGAAGCCGAGCAGCTTGCGGCGAGGCGGCCGCGCATCGAACTTGAACGACGACTCCTGGCGGATGATCGCCATCTGCACGTGAATCGGCGTGCCCCAGCGCTTCTCGGATTTCTTCGCGTCCTTGTACCAGCCGGGCTTCTCCTCGAAGATCGCGCACAGATCCTCGACGTTGCTCGGCCGGGTCGCCGCGCAGCCGGCCAGCAGCACGAGGATCACTGCACAAGGCACGGCGAGCAGCGCGCACCACGTTCGTAATATCCCCGGCGTGCCGGCTGTTTTCTGCACTTTGCTCAGTCGCACGGCCTCGGTCGTACGGACAGCTTTCGCCGGCGCATGATACCTGCCGGTCCCGCGGATGCCAAAACGCCTCCGCAATGACCGCACTCGGCGGCCGGCCGGCATCGCAGGGCGGATGCAGGGAGACGGCTCATCCGGTTCCGGTTTCCGGTTCGTATTCGCCGCGCGTTCTGCTCACACTCGGCGGCCGAGCCAGTGCTCGAGCCAGCTTGCGATTTGCGCGTGTCTCGCGAGCAAGTCATGTCCCTGCTCACGCCCTTTTTTTCCAGCGCGAGCCGCGCGATGCGCGTGTACACGCTGCGCTCGAGGCCGAAGAGAGTTACGTCGCTCATCCGCGGGACGGTACGTGGCTGCGCTGCCGGTTACGGGCTACTCGGGTCGCTCGGCGATATAGGCATCGGCCTCTATTTCGACCAGGAGCTCGGGCGAGATCAGCCTGCTCACCTCCACCATGCTGCACGCCGGGCGTATGTCCCGGAATATCTCCCCGTGAGCTCGCCCGACGTCCTCCCATCGGGCGATGTCCGTGACGAAAATGCGCGTGCGCACCACGTCGCCAAGGCTCGCTCCCGCCCGCTCGAGGGCCGATTCGATGTTCCGGAGCGCCTGCACGGTCTGCGCGTAGGCGTCGCCGACCCCGGCCACGCCGTCAGGAGTCGTGGCCGTGGTCCCCGACACGTGCACGTAAGGACCGACCCTGACCGCCCGCGAATAGCCGACGACCGGTTCCCATGGTGCGCCGGATGCGATGTTCTTGCGCGTCATTCCTGCTGCCTTCCTGCTGTGTGGGTGCGTGCCGGCGCTACTCGAGGCGCCGCGCCGGCGGAGCTCGTGCCGAAGCTCCAGTCTACCGGGTCCGTGCCGGAGGTCGATTCGCCTGATCCCGGGCGGCCGCTCAGCCGCGGCGGCGAGCGAAGTAGAGCAGCGCGCCGACGACCAGCGCGGCCGCGCCGGCAGCGAGGTTGGCGAGCGTGGTGCTGGCGAGGAACACGAGGCAGAGCAGGAGCGCGGCGACCGGAATCGCGAGGCCGCCGGGCATTCTCCACGCGCCCGGCGAATCGCCGAAACGGCGTCGCAGCAGCGGAATGGCGGCGGCCGTCCCGACGTAAGTGGCGAGTCGCGCGATGATGGACAGCATGGCCAGCCACACGAACGAGCCGGAGAGAGCGAGCACGAGCGCGATACCCGATTGCACGAGGATGGCCGCGGCGGGCGTGCGGTAGCGCGGATGGACGCGCGCCAGCACCCGCGGTCCGAAGCCGTCCTGCGCGAGCGCGAACAGGTAGCGCGGCCCGATCAGCGTCGTATTGCCGGCGTTGCCGCCGATCGACACCATCGCCGCGATGGTCATCATCATCCCGGCCCAGGTGCCGAGAACGAGCGCCGCCGATTCCGCCACGGCCGACTCCGATTGCGCGAGGCCGGGCAGCGTCCCGACGGTCACGAGCTGCACGAGCGCGTACAGCACCGTGACGATGACGATCATCGTGAGCAGCGCGAACGGCACGTTGCGTTTCGGGTTCTGGTACTCGCCTGCCGGCGCGGCCGTGTTCTCGAACCCGGCGTAGGCGAACAGCAAGAGCAACGCAGCTTCCCCGAGGTTGTCCAGCGGCGGCAGCTCGAGGACGGCGACCCGCGACCAGTCGACCGCGAACAGGCCGGCCGCGGCGAAGACGACGAGCGGCGCGACCTTCGCCACGGCGAGGCCCGCCGCGAGACGGGCGCCCTGCTTCACGCCGATGACGTTGATCCATGCGAGCGAGCCAATGAGCAGGGTGACCACGCCGACGCGCGCCAGGCCCCCGGCCGCCGGCGGCCAGACGAAGCTCACCGCCTGCGCGAAACCGGCGGTCAGCGCCGCCACCGAGGCGATCCGGGCAAGCCAGGTCATCCAGCCGACCTCGAAGCCCACGAACTCACCAAAAGCCTCGCGCGTGTAGAGATAGCCGCCGCCCGTGCCTTCGAAATAGCTCGCCGCTTCGGCGAAGCAGAGCACCAGCAGCGCGACCGTGATGCCCGCGAGAATCACGGCCCAGATGCTCGCCGGACCGAGCAGCAGTGCAGCGCCGGCCGGCAGCAGGTAGACGCCGCTGCCAATGACGTCGTTGATCGCGAGGCCGACGATCTGCCAGCGCGACACGGCCCGCACCAGCGCGGGTTCCGGTGCCGCGGCTCCCGTCGTCGCTTTCGCGGATACCGTCGTCAACGCATCCGTCACGACTCGCTCCTTCCCGTCGGCGCAAGGCGGGCAGCGCGCGTTTCAGCCATCATCCGATTTTCCCCCGGACCGCAGATCCAACAGGCGAAGTGTCGCAAAAAAACTTGATGCGGCGAACGCGTTTTTCACCCGGAGGCGCCGCCGCCGGCACCTCGAGCGAGAGCCCGGGTGTACGCCAGGTGCGCGGCGTACAGGTCCTGGGCGGTGATCCCGTGGGATTTGTAGACGGTGATCTCCTCGCCACCCGTCCGACCCGCGAGCCTGCCCGCCAGCACTTCGCCGATCTCCCCGGCGACCTGCGACCGATCGATGCGCCCTTCGCGCATCGGGATGAGCACGTCCCCACCCTCCTCGAGCAGCGATTCCATGAGATCGGTGTACACGCGCGCCGCCGCGATCAGGTCGCTGTCGGCCTCGCGGGTGCCGGCGGAGTGGGCGCCCACGAGGTTGACATGGGTACCCGGACGTATCCAGCGGCCGTGGAGAACGGGCTTCGCAGCGCCGGTCACGGTCGACACGACGTCGCATGCGGCCGCCTCGGCGGGATCGGCGACCGCTTCGATCTGGAGGCCGGTCCGGCCGGCCTCTTCGCGAGCGAGGGCGCGCGCCTTGCGCAGGTGCCGCCCCCAGACGCGCACCCGGCTGCACGGGCGCACGACGGCGATCGCCTCGATGTGCGTGCGCGCTAGCGCGCCGGTGCCGAACACGCCGTGCGTGGCGGCATCCGGCCGGGCAAGGAGCCGCGTCGCGAGCGCGGACGCGGCGGCCGTGCGTATCGAGGTCAGCGCGCCGCCGTCGACGATGCAGAGCGGCGTGCCGGTATCACCGTCGAACAGCGCAACGAAACCCTGGATCGCCGGGCGCCCCTGCGCCGGGTTGTCGGGATGCAGGCCGATGATCTTGGCGCCGTAGACGTTCGGCTCCCGGGCGACGCCGGGCATGAGGAGCAGCGCCTCGCCGCTCTCGAGCGGCAGGAAGGTGCGCCGCGGCACCTGCACGGTCCCGGCGGCGACGCCGGCCATGGCGGCGGCCACGGCCTCTATGCAGGCGTCCATCGGCAACAGCTCGCGAACCTCGGCAGCGTCGATGATCTTCATCGGTAGTCGTCCTCCGCCCGGGTACGATTCTCGCGCGGACACGCGCCCGCATCAGTATGCGGCAGAATCGAGCGCATCCGCCGACGGTGCGTGCGCTATGCTGCCGGGGCTTACCATGAACAAAGAGCAGAAGCAGCGGTAGTGCCTACGTATCTTCTCATCCTGGACCTCGCCGGCACCTTCGTTTTCGCGATCAGCGGCGCGACGGTGGGGGTCAGGCATCGCCTCGACCTCTTCGGCGTGCTGGTCCTTTCCATTGCCGCTGCGACGGCCGGCGGGATCACGCGCGACGTGCTGATGGGGGCCGTGCCGCCGGCCGCGCTCATGGACTGGCGCTATCTTGCCGTAGCCTGCCTCGCGGGGCTGATGACGTTCTACCGCTATTCGCTCGTCCTGCACCTGCATCATCCCGTGCAGATCTTCGACGCAGCCGGCCTTGCCCTGTTCGCAGTGACGGGGGCCGCGAAAGCGCTGGCGTTCGGCCTGGCGCCGGTCACCGCGATACTGCTCGGCATGCTGACCGGTATCGGCGGCGGCATCGTACGCGACATGCTGGTGGCGCAGATCCCCGTCGTGCTGCGTGCCGAGCTCTACGCGGTCGCCGCCCTGGCCGGAGCGGCCGTCGTCGTCCTCGGCGACGCGCTCGAGCTGCCGCGCGCTCCCGTGCTGCTCTTCGGCGCGCTCTCGTGCTTCGCTCTCCGCTTCCTGGCCATCCGCTTCAACTTCCGGCTGCCCATCGCCCGCGACCGCCAGCCCTGACATTCCCTGAACCGTGTCCTTGATCACTGCGTCGGGCGGCGGGTGCGATTACCTTCCGCTGCCTTGCCTCGTCCCGCAGGGAGAGCCACCGTGAACGCACGCCTTCGTTGCCGCGATCGCGCGCCGGGAGCGCTGCTTGTCGCCGCGCTGGCGTCGTCGATGGCGGCTGTTGCGGCCGAGGCGCCCGCGGGCAGCGACGCCGCTTTCGAGTACGTCGTCCAGGCCGGGCATACCGCCGAAATCCACGGGCTGGCGTATGCGCCTGACGGCCGCTTCTTCGCGACCGGCAGCAAGGACTCGACGCTCAAGCTGTGGTCGCCGAACGGCACGCTGATACGCACGATCGCGACCGGATACTGGGTCGACGAGATGGCGATCACGGCGGACAGCCGGTCGATCCTGGCCGCCAGCCGCACCGGCACGATCCGGCTGCTGTCGCTCGCGGGCAAGGTGCTGCGCGCGTACCCGCGCGTGCCCTACGAGCTCGGACTCGTGGAAGCCGTTGCCGTGTCGCCGGACGGGCGTTACGCGGCAATCGGCACCACGTCGCGCCGCATCCTGATCTACGACCTGGCGGACAGCGCCAAAGGCGCCGTGCCCGTCGTGCTGGAAGTGCCCGCGGAGAAAAGCTGGGGCGTGCAGGCGCTGGTGTTCACTCCGGACGGGAAGCTCATCAGCGGTCACGGGGACGGCCGGGTGCGCATCTGGAACGCGCAACGACAGGTCGAAAGGACATTGCAGGCGCTGGATTACGGCGTCTTCGCGCTCGCTCTCAGCCCGGACGGCAAGACCCTGGCTACGGCGGGCCGGCCGATCAACAAAGGCGCGGAAGCCGACACGCGGCTGCTCACTCGACTGTGGGACATGGAAGGCCGGCCGATCGGCGAATTCGCCTCGCACAGCACGGAAAGCCTGCACTTCACGCCGGACGGCACGACGCTCGTGAGCGGCGGCTGTTACGACGGCGAGGTGCGCTTTTACACGCGCGCCGGCGAGCTCGTGCGCACGTTCACCGTGGGCAAAGAAACGCACCGGACACCGCAACGGATCGCTATTTCTCCCGACGCCCGGTCGGTGATCACAGCCGACGACAACATCAATCCGCCGGGCCTGCGGATGTGGACGGCCGACGGACATTTCGAGCGCAATCTGCAGAGCTTCAGCGGCGCGATGACGAACGTCGCCGCCTCCCCGGACGGCTCGCTCATCGCCACCCTGTCCGGCGACGGATGGTTACGTGTGTGGTCACCGACCGGCAGGCTGCTCGGCAGCGTGAAAGCGGACGACAGCTATTCCACGGAGCTCGCCTGGGCGCCCAACGGCGAGTATTTCGCGAGCGGCGGCAGCTCGGTGGTGCTGTGGGACCGCGAGGGCCGGAAGCTCGGGACGGTCGAGGGAGTCCCCGACAACGCCGGCGCGCTGGCCTTCACGCCGGACAGCCGCTTCCTGCTGTGCGGCGACGGCAAGGGCTTCGTCCACATCTACGACCTGGTGGAGGGCAAGGCCCGGCATTTCGAGGCACACGACAGCCGCGTCAGCGCGCTGGCGGCCGATCCGACGGGCAAGTTCTTCGCCACCGGCAGCGCGCGCAACCACGTTCGTATCTGGGACATGGCGGGCAACTTGCAGGGCGAGTATCAGCACGCGGAGGGACTGGCGAGCCCCGCCTATGCGATCGACTTCTTTCCCGACGGGCAACACCTGATCGCCGCGACCACCGACGCCGAACGAACGCTGCTCATCCTGGACCTTAAAGGCCAGCTCGTCGATTCGATCCGGACGCCGAACCGGCACATGGGCGGCGACGTGGCGATCTCGGCTGGCGGTCACCTGATCGCCGCCACGGTGAACAACCAGATCGCCGTGTGGAATGGGCACACGCACGAGCTGGTGCGCGTGCTGAGCGGGCACATCGGAAGCATTGCCGCACTGAGCTTCCTGGGCGCGGGCACTCACCTCGTCTCGGCCGGGCACGACTCCACGACGCGAGTCTGGCGTCTGCAGGACAGGTACTCCATGACCCTGCTCGCGCGTGGCACGGAGTGGCTCATGTATTCGCCGGACGGGTACTTCGACGGCTCCCGCTACGGCGGCGAGCTGGTCGCCATGACCCGCGGGCTGGACGTGTTCAGCGTCGATCAGTTTGCAGTGCGCACGAACCGGCCGGACCTGATCTTGAGCCATCTCGGCCTGGGCCGGGAAGAGTACATCGATCACTTGCGCGCTCTGTACCGGCGGCGGCTCGAGCGCAGCGGCCTCCAGGAAGAAGCGACCTTCGAGCTCGACGCCCCCGAGGTGCATATCACCAGCGCCGTCCAGGACGGCAAGTACGCGCACATCGAGGCGCAGCTCACCTCGCGGAGCCGCCCGTTGCAGAGCTACCAGGTCTACGTGAACGACGTGCCGTTGTTCCCCGGGCGCGGGAAACCGCTCACCGGGAAGGACGCACGCGTCAGCGAGCGCGTGGAGCTGGTGCACGGCGACAACCTGGTCGAGATCGGTGCGTTCGACGACCGCGGCGCCGAAGCCCTGCGCGCCCGCTGGTCCGCCGTGTACCGGGCGCCGGTCGAAAGCGACCTGTACTTCATCGGCGTCGGCGTGTCGCACTATCGGGACCCGGGGCTCGACCTGCAGTTCGCGCACAAGGACGTGCTGGATCTGGCGGCTGTGCTGCACCGCTATGAAGGTGCGTTCCATCGCGTCATCGTGAAAACCTACGTCGACGAGGCGGTGACCGTGGACAACATCCGCAAGGCAAAGGAAGTTTTGCGCGAGGCGGATACCGACGATACGGTGGTCGTGCTGGTATCGGGGCACGGCGCGTACGATGCCTCGCAGGAGGCGACCTGGTATTACGGCACCTGGAACGTGGACGTACACGACCTGGCCGGCACGGGGGCCAGCTTCGACCAGCTCGAATCCCTGCTGCGGGACATCGCGCCGCGGCGCAAGCTGATGCTCATCGACGCCTGCGACTCCGGCGAGATGGACGACGCAGCGCGCGCCGACATCGCGGCCCGGGCCCGCGAGGCGGGCCTTGATCCCCGCACCAGCCCGGCGATGGAGGAAGCGCACGGCGGCGAGCCGCGGCGCGTCTTTCTCTACGACCGCGGCCGCTACATCTACAACGATCTTTCGCGCCGCACGGGAGCCATCATCTTCTCGGCGTCACACGCCGGCGAGATGTCGTTCGAATCGTCCTCGATCGAGAACGGCTTTTTCACACAGCAGATCATCGACGCGCTCGGCACGCCCGAGGCGGATACGGACTACGACGGCATGATCTCCGTGGGTGAGCTGCAGGCCTGGGTGACGGTACACGTCGGGCTGCAGACCGCGGGCCTGCAGCGCCCGACCATCGATCGCGACAACATCAGCCAGCGCGTCGCGTTCCCGTTGCTGCGCTAGTGCCCTGTGGAGGATCGGCCAATGCCGGGCAGGCGAACAGGACCAGGAGCGAAGAGGCGGCAAACGATTTGACGATAGTAATCTGAGCGGGGTGGCCAGAAGGCGAGACGCAATATACTTGCGGTTCCCTTGGATCACGACTGGTGGACCGATCATGAAGAATTCCGGCCTCATCGCCGCGCTCGCCGCATCCCTCTGGCTCACTGCACCCGCTGTAACCTGCGCCGCCGACGAGCCCGCCCCGCCGGCGGAGCAGGGCAAACAGGACAATAACGACAAGCAGGAAAAGCCAATCCCCGAACCCAAGGTGTGGACATCGCGCCACCAGATCCGCATTGACGGCAAGACGATCGACTATGAGGCCAGGACCGGCACGCTGCTCATGAAGAACGACAAGGACGAGCCGATCGCCCTTTTCGGTTTCACCGCCTATGTCCGGCAGGGCGAGGACGCGCGCACCCGGCCGATCGTGTTCGCGTACAACGGCGGGCCGGGGTCAGCCTCGGCCTGGCTGCACATGGGCATTCTCGGCCCGCGCCGCGCGGTGCTCGAAGACCTCACGAGCAATACGCGCGGTCCGTTCAAGCTCGTCGACAACGAATACAGCTTCCTCGATCGCGCCGACCTGGTGCTGATCGACCCGGTCGGCACCGGCTTCTCGCGCGCGGTCGGCAAGGCCGAGGGCAAGGATTTCTGGGGTGTGGACAATGACATCCAGTCCGTCTCCGACTTCATCGTGCGCTACCTCGGCGAGTACCGGCGCTGGGCCAGTCCGAAGTTCATTCTCGGCGAAAGCTATGGCGGCATCCGCACCGGCGGCGTGACCTACGACCTGCTGACCCGGCATAGCGTCGCGCTGAACGGCATCATTCTGGTTTCGCCTTACCTCGACTTCGTCACTGGCACGGCCGGCCTGAACAGCGACGCAGGCGACGCCAACTTCCTCTCCACGTATGCCGCGACGGCGTGGTATCACAAGGCACTGAACCCGCAGCCGCCCGAGCTGCTGCCGTTTCTCCGCGAAGTGGAGCACTGGGTGGAGACCGTCTATCACCCGGTCCTCTATAAGGGTGCACGGGCGACGGCCGGGGAGCGACGGGCGGCGCTAGAGGGTCTCGAGCGCTATACGGGCGTGAGCGCGAGGTACTGGGACGCGGCCAACCTGCGCATGGATGAAGATCACTTCCTGCAGGAGCTCATGCGCGCCGAGGGCGTGACGCTCGGCCGCATCGATTCACGTTTCGAGGGCGGCATGCCGAGCCGGATCTCGGAAACGACTGCCTTCGATCCTTACTCGGCTGCCATGGCACCCGCGATCGTCGCCGCATACAACGCGTACGCTCGCCGCGAGCTGGGGGTCGTAACGGATGAGAAGTACGTGCTCTCGGCAGGCCTGTACAAGGATTGGGACCTCGGCCACGTGCAGCCCGATTCGAACGGCAGGAAGATCCCGTACCCGAACGTGCTGCCTGATATCTCCTATGCGATGTCGATGAATCCGAAGATGAAGGTTCTGGTGCACTCGGGCTACTTCGATCTCGCCTGCCCGTATGGCACGGTGCAGGATGCGATCGACCATCTCAGCATCACGCCCGAGCTGCGGCGTAATGTGCACATCGAGCACTACGAAGCCGGGCACATGATGTACGTGCACCCGGGCTCCATGGCTAAATTCAGCGAGACCACCAAGGCATTCATCGTCGAAAACTCGACCTGAAGCGACGGCTCTCCGGAAGCGCCGGCCTGACGCGCGCCCGTGTGCGCGCGAGCGGGTGTGTAGTGGAAACCTTCGGGCCTCC
This sequence comes from Woeseiaceae bacterium, assembly GCA_036381215.1. Classification (GTDB taxonomy): domain Bacteria; phylum Pseudomonadota; class Gammaproteobacteria; order Steroidobacterales; family Woeseiaceae; genus IDS-8. The sequence continues at coordinate 59,433 of DASVDF010000036.1, forward strand.
TACGGCGTCCGCTCGATTTGCAGGTACAGGACGTATTTCCCCGCCAAAGTCTCATTGTCGTTGTACTCGACGGCGAGGGTACCCGGCGCGGAGCAACCGGCCGCAGGAGGGGCAGCGAGCGCTGCCTCGGCGACGTCGTAATTGATGACGACATAGGCGGGGACGAACCAATTGTGCTTGTCCACGCCGATCGGCCGGTCGCTCGGATTGCCGAGCGGCGACAGGTCGCTCGGGTTCCATTGTCCCTGGATCGCTCCGATTCCCGGCGCCTTGCTGTACAGGGTCGATAGACCCCACGGCCCGCCCGACGCCTTCGGGCAGAAATTCATAGTCGGGTCGCAGGTCTTCATGAAATAGTCGAAGGCGGATCTCTCCGACGTGCTCCAGCGCGTGCGGTAAAGCGAATCCCCGTCGATCTCCCACAGAGTGGGCACGACGACGACGGCCGTCTTCTTCTCGACCAGTTGTCCCTGCCAAAGATCGACGGGCAGACCGGTTCCGCTTGGTGCCCCGGATCTCTGGCAGCCCCCGGCCATCGCCGTGCCGGTCTTCGCGCCCTGGTACTCCTGCGTGAAACGGTTCGAAGTCGTCGTCGTTACGACGGACCCGGCGCTCTGTTTCGGTTGTTGCACTTCGTGCACGGCCGCGAGCACCCGGATCTCGTCTCCGGGTTTGCCGTCGATGACGCTGTCCCAGCTCTCGCGAACGACTTTGAACCCGTTCAGCGTGACGCGATAGGAGCCGCTCTTCGGCCCCGCGGCCGCGCCGGCGGGAGGCGCAGGGGGCTTGACCGTGAGCTTGGCATGCGGCGCCGTGTTCAGGTCGCTCTCCAACGTGGGAAAGCCGTCCACGTCGAAGTAGCTCACGAGCATGAAGTCGTACGTGCCGGGCGCGACGTTCTCGATAGTGTGCTTATTCTCCCCGTTGGCGGGACCCGCGCCCGGCACGCCCGGGCCCGTGATCCAGAAGCTCGCGCGCGGGTAAGACTCGTTGCTGCCTGTGATCCATTCCAGACCGTCGGTCCTCCAGTACAAACCGACGGTGGTCGGGCCGGTCTGCACGGCCGAGAAGCTGGAGGGCGTCCAGTCCGCCGTGCGCCCCGAGACCACGGCGCTCGTGCCCTTGCTTCCATCCTTGTAGCCGAGCGCGACGTAGTAGTAGGCCGTCAAGCTCGGAGCGAGCTGGTTGTCCTCGTCGCCCATTCGAACGCCGGCGCCGTAGGAACCGTTGTTCACCGACCGGATCTGCGTCCACGGCCCCGTGGCGCTCGGCCCTCGATAGACGGAAAAGCTCGTCGCTTCGCGAGGAACGTTCCAGTTCAGCAGAATCGACCGCGGGCCGGTACCGGTCGCCGTGACGTTTTCGGGCGGGGGCCCCGGGGGAATGATCGATCCGGCCTGCTCGAAAGTGGGCGATTGCCGTAAGTCGGCGGTGGTCGCGGGAGTCGGAGTCGGGGGGCGCGTCGTCCTGGGGCCGGTCGTCGAAGGGTTAGTCGTCGAGGGCGCCCCAGTGGTCGTTCCAGCCGTGCCGCGCGTCGCCAAGGTTGTCGATTCCCGCTGGATGCCCGTAGTTTCAATTCCCGTCTCCGGCGCGCGCTGCGTCTCGGTCACAGTTCCCGTTCCCGCCCCCGTGATCCGAATTTCGCCGATATACGTGCTCGCGATCGAGCTGGCCGGGACGACGAAGTGGAGTCGGTCCGACTCCCCGAAGGTCACGCCTCGAGCCGTCGCGGACAGCTCGCCGTTCGTGAACACGCGGGCCGTATCCCCGTCCACGACGATCCGGCACTGGTAGATGCTGGCCGTTCGCCAGCCGGGAATCTCGTTCGAGATGTCGACGTCATTGCCTTGAATGCTGGACCACCGGCCGCCGCAACCGGCCACGGCATGGTCCGCACGCCGCGAGACCCCGGCATAGCCGTTCAGATCTCCCGCGAGCGCGGCCCGTAACTGCACCGTGCTGTACACATTGTTATCGGTCAGGATGACGGAGAACTCGACCGTGTACATCGAGGGCAGCGGCCGACCGAGCGCGATTTCGAAGTCCGACGGCTGCGGCGCTACCAGGTAGCGCTCGCCGTCGCGCTCACCCACGGCGATTATGCCCGCCTTGAGATCCAGCCATTGGGGCACGTCGCCCAAAGCCGAGCGGCGGAGGTTGCTCTCGAACAGGACGCTTTCGCCGGAGGAGGCAAGCTGAGCGCTCGCTTGAGACGCCGGGTACAGAATCGCGAAGGCGGCGGCCAGCAGGACCGTAAGGCGCATGCGTGTATTCATTGCTCAACGTGCCGTGGGCACCCGGCGCCGAGACTAGCAAATGCGATATTCCTCCATCAAACGGAAGTTCTCATTTCTGGGATCCGGCACTCGTTTATCGGCGAGCGCTCGGACCGTCTCAGTCTCGAGGCAGTACGGATTCTGCAGCCACGGGCGCACCGGGTGACTGCGCGGACACCGCTCGCGCCCGCAATCCGAAGTACGCGATCAGGACGACCGCGAAACACAGCAGGCTCGCATAAAGCTGGCTCGCGAGATCCTCGGTGAACGCCATCGCGATCAGCACCGCGACCATGGCGACGATCGCCGCGTACGTAGCATGCGGGAACAGCCACATGCGCACCGTGAGCCGCTCCGGGCTCTCGCGTTCCAGCTGCCGGCGCAGCCGGAGCTGCGCGAGCGCCGTAATCAGGTAGACGATCAGCATGATGGCGCCCGAGGTATTGAGCAGGAAAGCGAAGACCACCGACGGCGACACGACGGCCGTGATGACGGCCCCGAAGCCGAGCGAGCTTCCCAGCAGGATGGCGCGGGCGGGCACCCGGCGCCGGCTGAGCTTGACGAGGGACTGGGGTGCATCGCCGTGCGCCGCCAGTGTGAACAGCACCCGCGAAGTGACATAGACGCCGGAATTCAGGCAGGAGAGCACCGCCGTCAAAACGATGACGTTCATGATCAGGCCCGCGCCGGGAATGCCGATGCGCTGCATCGCGACCACGAAGGGAGAGATGCCCGGTTCGATCTGCGTCCAGGGCACGACGGCCAGGATCACCACGATGGAGCCGACGTAGAACAGCAGAATGCGCAGCAGGATGGTGAACGTCAGGCGCGAGATGGTCTTCGCCGATTCCTTCGATTCCGCCGCCGCCACCGTGACGATCTCCGCCCCGATCAGGGAGAAGATCACTGTCGTGATGCCCGCGAGGACGGCCACCCATCCGCTGGGAGCAAAACCGCCATGGGCCGTGAAGTGCTCGAGGCCCGGCGCCTCCGAGCCGATGAAGCCCAGCACGTAGCACGCACCGACGACGATGAAGGCGATGATGGCGGCCACCTTGATGGACGCGAACCAGAACTCGAATTCACCGTACGAACGTGTCGAGGACAGGTTCACGAGCGTGAGCACGATCATGAGACCGAGCCCGATCTGCCACACCGGCAACGCAATCCACTGCGCGATGATCGCCGCGCCCGCAATGGCCTCCACGGCCACCACGACGACCCAGAAGTACCAGTACAGCCAGCCGCTCACGAATGCCGCCCAGGCGCCGAGGCCGAGTCGTGAATATTCCGTGAACGAGCCGATGCGGGGATACGCGGCGGCCATCTCGCTCAACATGCGCATCACCAGGAGAATCACGACGCCGGCCAGCAGGTAGCTCACGACGATCGCCGGACCGGCAGCCGCGATGGCGGCGCTGCTGCCCACGAACAGCCCGGCGCCGATGATCCCCCCGATCGAGATCATGATGACATGACGCGAGCGCAGGCTGCGCGAGAGCCCGGACCGCCCGGAATCGTGAACGTCGCCCGATATCAAAGTATCGCTAGTAGCCAAGTGCCGCACCATCGAAGCGCATCTCGGAAGCACCGGAGTAGACACCCGTCTCGGGATCGCGCCACACGGCCTGGTAGCCGCCGACGGAGCCGACGTACGATCGCACGGCGTAATCCACGTGATGACCGCGCCGCCTCAGGTCCTCTACCACCTGTGGGCTTACTCCGGCCTCCATCAGCACCGTGCCGCCATCCGACATCTTGCCGCCGGTCGGCTGTGACTCGCTGCTGTGCACGAAGCGAGCCGCATCACCCGCTTCCTGCACGTTCATCCCGAGATCGAGCATGTCGACGAGAATCTGCACATGCCCTTGCGGCTGCAGGAAGCCGCCCATCACGCCGAACGCCATCACCGGAGCTCCGTCCTTCATCAGCATCGCCGGAATGATCGTGTGAAACGGCCGCTTGCCGGGCGCGTACGCGTTGGCATGGCCCTTCTCCATCGAGAACGAGCTGCCCCGATTCTGCAGTGCGAAGCCGGCTCCCTCGGGGACGAGGCCGCTGCCGAATTCCCAGTAGTTGCTCTGGATGAAGGACACCATCATTCCACTCTCATCGGCGACCGCGAGATAGGTCGTATCGCCGTGCGGGGGCGGCTGTCCGGCGGGCACGGACTGTGCGGCGTGCTGCATGTCGATGAGTTTCCGCCGCTGCGCGATGTACTCGTCCGACAGCAGCCATGCGTAATCACGATTACCGAATGCAGGATCCGCGTAATACTTTGCGCGATCCTCGTAAGAGAGCTTGGTGGCTTCTATCATCACGTGCCAGAAATCCGGGTCATCGCGCCCGAGGCGCCCCAGCGGATAGCCTTCCAACAGTTTCAGGATCTGCAATGCGGTGATGCCCTGGCCGTTCGGCGGCAACTCGTAAACGTCATAGCCACGATAGCGGACCGAAACCGGTGTCACCCACTCTCCGCGATGTGCCTGCATGTCCTCCAACGCGAGCGCACCGCCGGCAGCCTGCACGGTCTCGACGATGCGCCGCGCCAGCTCACCTTCATAGAAGCTTTCCCGGCCGCCCGCGGCCAGTGTCGAGTAGCTGTCGGCCAGGTCGGGGTTGCGAAAGATTTCGCCCGCCCGCGGAGGCTTGCCGTCGATCAGGAACGTGCTCCTCAGTCCGGCAAGCCGATCCGTCGACACGTCACTCGCCGCGAGCTCCTCGAGCGCGTCTGCCCAGAGAACGGCATCGACCTGGGTGACCGGTATGCCTTCGCGGGCATAGCGGATCGCCGGCGCGAGCAGTTCGCTCATGGGCAACCGGCCGAAGCGCTCGTGCAAGGCATACCAGCCGTCGACGGCCCCCGGTACGCTTACGGAAAGACCGCCAAACAGCGGCAAGTGCGAATCCTCGCCCAGGCGGGCGGCGAGTTCCTCGAAGCTGAGCCCCATCGGCGAGCGCCCGCTCCCGTTGTAACCCTGGAGCTGTTTCGTCTCGGGATCCCAGACCATGGCAAACAGGTCGCCGCCGATACCGCATGCGTAAGGTTCGACCAGTGACAACATCGCGTCGGCGGCGATGGCCGCGTCGATGGCACTCCCACCCTTTTTGAGGGTCTCGACGGCGATGAGCGATGCAAGCGGATGGGATGTCGCGGCCATTCCGTGAAGACCCAGCACGGGGCTGCGGGTCGCGAAGTGCTCACCGGCATAGCGGGTACCGCCGGTCTCCGGCCGCGCGGGGAGCGCCGTCGCAACGGCCAGCAACAACGCCGCCGCAGCAGCACGGATGGAAATAGCCGGATTCATGTGCATGCCGCCTTCGACTTCCGTTCAATGACCGCTGCCCGGCCGCCGGGCCAACTGTGCCCGTTCCCGATGCAAGCTGTCCACCAGCGCAGCAGGATGCGGGATCAGAAGCGCGGCGAATGGCCCGCCACGTCAGGCCGTGTGTTTGGCGCTTGCAATTGATATCTATGTTCGCACCGCCTCGCTGCTCATGCGCTATCGAGGTGGTCCGCCAGGAAATCGATCAACACTCGGACCTTGGGCGCGACATGCTTGCGGGTGGGATACACCGCGTAAATGCCGAGCTCCGTAGACCGGTACTCGGGCATGAGCTCCTCGAGCCTGCCGTCCGCCAGGTCCTCGTCGACGAGAAACGTCGGCTGCAGCACGATGCCCTGGTACGCCAGCGCCGCGGCGCGGCAGACATCGCCGCTGTTCGCCGGCTGGTCGCCGCTCGCGCTGCGCGTCCCCGTCGTTCCACAGCGGACCCGGCCTTTCCCAAAACGCCGCCGGCACGATCGCCGGCGGCTTTTCAATGTCGAAGTGCATCACGACCCGACCGCGCGCGCTATTCGGCCGCTTTCGAGCGCAGGCGCGGGCGGCAGCCCGGTCACTTCCAGGATCTCCTGCTCGTCGAGTGAATCTT
>DASVDF010000037.1:0-45811 GCA_036381215.1 Woeseiaceae bacterium
CATGCGCTTCAGGTGCCGCTTGATGGCGGCCGCCTTCTTGCGCTTGCGCTCCTGCGTCGGCTTCTCGTAGAACTCGCGGCGGCGCAGCTCGGTCAGCACGCCGGCTTTCTCGCAGGCACGCTTGAAGCGCCGCAACGCGGCGTCGAAATATTCGTTCTCTTTTATGCGAACACTCGGCATACGAAAATCGGTTTCCTCGCTTTGGGTGTGGCGGTCGCTGCCGCCCTGGCCGTAGCCGTGTAACACCGCCCCGTTTTCGGGGCGGAACAGGACCGCCCATTATAAGGGGGCACCGCAGCCGATGAAAGTGGAACCGGGTATCATGGGGCCGCCATGCAGGTCCTCGGAGTGGAAACGAGCTGTGACGAGACGGGTGTCGCCCTGTACGACCCGGAGCAGGGGCTGCTCGCCAACCGGCTGCACAGCCAGGTCGACCTGCACGCGCGCTACGGCGGCGTGGTCCCGGAGATCGCGTCCCGCGACCACCTGCGGCGGCTCCTGCCGCTGGTCGCCGAGGTGCTCGAGGCCGCGGGCACGGCGCGGCCCGATGCCGTCGCATGCACCGCGGGGCCCGGTCTCGTCGGCGCACTGATGGTCGGCAGCGGCCTGGCCCACGGGCTCGCCCTCGCCTGGGGTTGCCCGGTCGTTGCGGTGCACCACATGGAGGGACACCTGCTCGCGCCGCTGCTCGAGCCCGAGCCGCCGGCCTTTCCGTTCCTCGCGCTCCTGGTCTCCGGCGGACACACCCTGCTGGTCGGCGTCGACGGGCTCGGCCGGTACCGGCTGCTCGGCACGACGCTCGACGACGCCGTGGGCGAGGCATTCGACAAGTCGGCCAAGAGCCTGGGCCTCGGCTATCCCGGGGGGCCGGCGCTCGCCCGCCTGGCGGCCGAAGGCGACGAGCGGGCGTTCGATTTCCCGCGGCCGATGCTGAAGCGGCCGGGATTCGATTTCAGCTTCAGCGGATTGAAGACGGCGGTGCTGCTCGCGGTGCGCCACGCCGAGGCAGCGGGCGAGCTCGACGCGCGGCGCGCGGATCTCGCCGCGTCGTTCCAGCGCGCCGCCGTGGATACGCTGGTCGTGCGGACACTCAAAGCGGCACGCGCCGAACGCGCCCGGCGCATCGTGGTCGCGGGCGGCGTGGGGGCGAACGCGCTGTTGCGCGCCGAGCTCGCCGCGCGCTTCGATGGCCGCGTCTACTATCCGCGCCTGGAGTTCTGCACCGACAACGCGGCCATGATCGCGCTGGCCGGCGCGCTGCGGCTGGCGGACGCCGCGGCGCCCGCGACCATCCTCGCGCGCGCCCGCTGGCCGCTCGACACCCTGCGGCCGCCCGGCGAGCGCAGCGAGGCCGCATGAGCGCGGGAACGGACGGTGATTTCGTGTTCCTGCGCGGCCTCGAGGTCGAGGCCGTGATCGGGATCTGGGAGTGGGAGCGCCGGATCCGCCAGAAGGTCCGCATCGATCTCGAGATGGGCGTCGACATCCCGCGGGCCGCGGCCGGCGATCGCATCGAGGACACGCTGAACTACAAGTCGGTCGCCAAGCGCGTGCAGGAGTTCGTCGGGGCGTCGAGCTTTCAGCTCGTCGAGACCCTCGCCGAGCGGATTGCGGAGCTCGTGCTCACGGAATTCGCCGTGCCATGGATTCGCATCACCGTCAACAAGCCGGGCGCCATCCGGGGCGCCCGCGACGTCGGCGTGTGCATACGGCGCCGCGGAACGGAGCGGGGCGCGTGACGCAGGTCTTCCTGGGGCTCGGCAGCAATATCGAGCCGGAGCGGCATCTCGAGCTGGCCGTCGCGGAGCTCTCGCGGCGCTATGGCCGCCTGACGCCGTCGCCTGTCTACCGCGGTCCGGCGGTGGGGTTTGCCGGGCCCGATTTCCTGAACATGGTCGTGCACCTCGAGACGAAGCAGCCGCCGCAGAGCATCCTCGCGGAACTGGAACGCATACACCGGCTTGCGGAGCGGACACGCGAGGGCGACGGTTTCCACTCGCGCACGCTCGACATCGATCTCCTGCTCTACGACGGGCTGATCCTGAACGAGCCGGGTCTCGAGCTGCCGCGCGCCGACGTGCTCGAATACGCCTTCGTGCTGCGCCCGCTCGCGGAGCTCGCGCCGTCGCTCCAGCACCCGGTGACCGGCCGGACCCTGGCGGAGCACTGGCGCGAGCTCGCGCCCTGCGCACCGCCGCTCTCGCCGGTGGAGCTCGATTTCTCGGAGGCGCCCGTCACCAGCCGAGGCTGCGGCCGCCGTCCACCGGGATGACCTGGCCCGTCACGTAGCGCGCGCGCACGACCAGCCAGAGCAGCGCGTCCGCGAGATCGTCCGGCTCGCCGGGGCGGCCGAGCGGTACCTGCTCGAGGATGTCGCGCTTCACGCTCTCCGTCATGCCCCTCTCCGGCCAGAGAATGGCGCCGGGCGCGATGCCGTTGACGCGCACCTGCGGCGCCATTTCCTTCGCGAGCGCGCGCGTCAGCATCGCGAGCCCGGCCTTCGCGGCGCCGTACACGCTGTGATCGCGGAGCGGCCGGCGCGCGTGGATGTCGACGATGTTCACGATGGAGCCGCCGGCCGCGCGCAAGTGCGGCCATGCCGCCTGTGACAGGAAGAGCGGTGCCTTGAGATTGCTGCCGACGAGATCGTCCCATTGCGCGCCGGTGATCGTGCCGAGCGGCGTCGGGTAGAAGGTGGATGCGTTGTTCACCAGCACGTCGAGACGTCCCGACCACGCCACGACGGCCTCCACGAGCTTCCCGATCTCGTCCAGGCGCGCGAGGTCCGCGCGGAACACGGCGGCGGAGCCGGGGCGTTCCGCCTCGAGCCCGGCAGCGACCTCGCGGGCTTCCCGCTCCGAGCCGCGGTAATGGATCGCAACGCTGGCACCGGCTTCGTGCAAACGGCGCGCGAGCACGGCGCCGATGCGCCGCGCCGCGCCGGTCACGAGGGCGCATCGGCCTGCGAGGGGTGTCGAATCGACCGGAGCCAGGGTCCGTCCTCCTGGAGTGCGGGTGGCGCGGTGTCGCGGATGGCATTCGCCCGCGGCGCGCAATACAGTGGCCCGATTATTCGGCCGCCACCGGGACCGCGCAAGAAGCAGCATGCCAGTCCGCCGTTCTGCAAAGAGCTTGCATGTCGCCGGGGCCGGGCGGAACGGGGCACCGTGATGACGCGTCAGGCAGAAGCACTCATCGCGCGCGGATTGCCCGTTCCCGATGCTGCGAGCCTCGCGCACAGCGAACGGGTCGCCGCGCACCTGCGCGCCCTGGTGACGGAAGCGGGAGGCAGCCTGAGCTTCGCGGAGTTCATGCAGCATGCGCTGTACGCGCCCGGGCTCGGTTATTACGCGGCTGGCGCGACAAAGCTCGGGCCGGCCGGCGACTTCGTGACCGCGCCCGAGATCTCGCCGCTGTTCGGGCGCGTGCTGGCGGGCCAGGCGGCGCGGGTGCTCGCCGGCCTGCCGGAACCGCAGGTGCTCGAGCTCGGCGCCGGCAGCGGAGCGCTCGCCGTGCACGTGCTCGGAGCGCTCGCCGAGCGCGGGCTCGCGGCGCGCTATTCGATCCTCGAGGTGTCAGCCGACCTCCGCGACCGGCAGCAGGCCTTGCTGCGCCGCGAGCGCCCGCAGGATCTGGCGCGGGTGCAATGGCTCGGCGCGCTGCCCCGGCGCTTCACCGGCGTGGTGCTCGCGAACGAGGTCGCGGACGCGCTGCCGGTGGAACGCTTCCGCAAGGCGACGCACGGGGTGCGCCAGTGCCGGGTAAAGGCGGAAGGTGACGGTTTCGGCTGGTGCGAGGGGCCGGCGCCGGGCTTCCTCGCGGACGCCGTGGGCCGCATCGAGGCGGAGCTCGGCGCGCAACTGCCGGCGGGCTACGTCTCGGAGGTGGCGACCGCGCTGCCCGCATGGATCGGCGAGCTCGCCGGATGCCTCGCCCGCGGGTTCGTGTTCCTGTTCGACTACGGCGTATCGCGCCGCGAGTATTACGCGCCCGACCGCAGCGGCGGCTGGCTGCGCTGCCATTTCCGGCACCGCGCGCATGCAGACCCGCTGATCCTGCCCGGCGTCCAGGACATCACGGCGTGGGTCGACTTCAGCGCCGTGGCGGAGGCGGCGGCCGCGGCGGGGCTGGACATCGCGGGCTACGTCACGCAGGCTCACTTCCTGCTGCACGGCGGGCTCGCACGCGAGCTCGGGGATTTCTCGGGAATGCCGACTGCGGCACGTTCGGAGCTCGCCCGGCAGGTGAAAATGCTGACGCTGCCCGGCGAGATGGGCGAGCACTTCAAGTGCATCGGGCTCACCCGCGGGGACGTCGCCACGCCGGAGGCGTTCACCGCGGCGGATCGCGCTCACGCCCTGTAAATAGCAACAACAGCCACGGAACGCGCTTTGAGCTGGATTCACGTGATCGTCCTTGCCGTCGTGCAGGGACTGACCGAGATATTGCCGATCTCGAGCTCGGGGCACCTGGTGCTCATCCCGAGCGTCATGGAGTGGAAGGACCAGGGGCTCGCGTTCGACGTCTCGGTGCACTTCGGCACGTTCGTCGCGATCTGCCTGTATTTCCGCAACGACATCGCGCGCATCGCGCAGGGCGGCCTGCAAGTGGTGACGGGCAGGATTTCATCGGGCGAATCACGCCTCGCGCTCGCGATCGGGCTCGGTACGCTGCCCGCGGCGGTGGCGGGGCTGCTCTTCGCCGGGTGGATCGAGGACAACCTGCGGGATCCGCGCGTCGTCGCCGCGACGCTCGCGGGCTACGGCGTGCTGCTCGCGGCGGCGGACCGCTTCGGACCCCGCCGGCGCGAGATGCGCGACCTCAGACTCGTCGACGCGCTGACGATCGGCGCGGCGCAGGCGCTCGCGCTGATACCGGGCACGTCCCGCTCCGGCATCACGATCACCGCCGGTCTGCTGCTCGGACTGACGCGCCACGATGCCGCGCGCTTTTCCTTCCTGCTGTCCGCGCCGGTCGTGCTGCTCGCGACGCTGTACGAGGCGCTCATGATCTTCGTCGAGGGGCAGACGGTGATCCTCGGCGCGCTGGCCGGCGGTGCGCTGATCTCGGCGGTCGTCGCCTTCCTCACGATCGGCTTCTTCATGCGCTTCGTGCAGGCGATCGGGCTGGTGCCGTTTGCGATCTACCGCGTCCTGCTCGCGGGCCTGATCCTGTTCGTCGTGGTGTAGGAGCGCGCATCGCGCGCGACCAACGCCCGGAGTCGCGCGCGATGCGCGCTCCGACGGGACAGGGGGCGCCGCCCGGTCGTCATGACGCATCCGTCGCCGTCACGTCCGCTTTCCAGCCGCTGATCGCCTGCAGGCGCTTGCGCTTCAGCGCCTCGCCGATCTGCGCTCCCTCGAGCCCCTCGCGCGCCAGGTCCCGGCCCGAGACCCGCGCGGCCGCGCGCAAGGCGCTGCGCAGGAATTCCGCCTGCGGGTACGGCCGCTCCTCGAAGCCCGTGCGCCCGCGCGAATCCGCCTCGCAGGCGAGCAGGAACTTGTCGAACCGCTCCGGCCGCCGGAACGCGTCGATCCGCTCCAGCACCTTGAGCAGGGTCGACGCACGCAGCTCCTGCGCCTTGTGCGCATGGCCGTGGAACTCGGCGACGACGAGCGCGAGCTCGCGACACGCGGCCGGCAGCGGCAGCCGCTCCGCCATGGCGGCGATCAGCCGCACGCTGCGCTTTTCGTGCCCCGGATGGCTCGGCAGCTTCGCCCTGGGCGTGGTCGCCTTGCCGAGGTCGTGCGTGAGCGCCGCGAAGCGCACGTCGACTTCGGGAGACAGCGCGGTCGCCTGCTCGAGCACCATCATCGTGTGCACCCCGCAATCCACCTCCGGGTGCCATTGCGGCGGCTGCGGCACCCCGAACAGCGCATCGATCTCCGGGAACACGACCGCGAGCGCGCCGCACTCGCGCAGCACCTCGAAGAATACCCGGGGCGCCGGTCCCGCAAGGGCCGCCTCCGTTTCCTTCCACACCCGATGCGGCACGAGCTCGTCGACTTCGCCGTCCTCGACCATGCCTGCCATGAGCTCGAGCGTCTCGTCGGCGACCCTGAAACCGTGCTGCGCGAACCGTGCCGCGAACTTCGCGACCCGCAGGACGCGCACCGGATCTTCGGCGAACGCCTCGGAGACGTGCCGCAGCAGCTTCTTCTTCAGGTCCGCGCGCCCCCCGAACGGGTCGACGAGCCGGCCCTCTGCATCGCGCGCCATCGCATTGATGGTGATGTCGCGGCGCGCGAGGTCCTCCTCTATCGTCACGTCCGCCGAGGTACGGAATTCGAAGCCGTGGTAGCCCGGGCCGGTCTTCCTTTCCGTGCGCGCCAGGGCGTACTCCTCGCCGGTCTCCGGATGAATGAACACCGGGAAATCCTTGCCGACCTGCCGGAACCCCTGCGACTTCATTTCCGCCGGCGTCGCGCCGACGACGCACCAGTCGCGCTCCCTGACCTCGAGTCCCAGGAGCTCGTCGCGAACGGCGCCGCCGACCAGATACACGTCCATGCGCGCGATTCTATCCCGAACGCCCGTCGCGCAACCGTGAGCGTTTCCGCTATCGCTCGCGCCGTACCACCGGCTCCGGCAAGCGCGCGCCTCCGCCCATCCGGCGCGAACGGAAACCGGCCATGGCACGCTCCGGCCGAATGTGGCAGGCTCCCCGCGTGAGTCTCTACAGGCAGGAAGCAGGCGGCCGGAAACCTGCAACGGACGCGGTGCGGCGGCGTCGCGTGCGCGCCGGGCGGATGCTCGGCGTGCTGGGAACGCTCGCACTCGTCGGCGTGTTCCCGCTCGGCGGCTGCTATTACGTGCAGGCAATCAACGGGCATACCGAGCTCATGCGCCACCGGCGCCCGATGACCGAAGTGCTGGAGGATCCCGCCGCTCCCGAGACGTTGAAGGAGCGGCTGCGCCTCGTGCAGGCCGCGCGGACATTCTCCGTCGCGGAGCTCGGCCTCCCCGACAACGACAGCTACCGGAGCTATGCGGATCTCGGTCGCGACTACGTCGTCTGGAACGTGTTTGCGGCGCCGGAGTTCTCGCTCGCCCCCAGGAAATGGTGCTACTTAGTCGCGGGCTGCGTCGCCTACCGCGGTTATTTCCACAAGGGCGACGCGCTCGAGGAAGCGCGCGCGCTCGAGGAAGACGGTTACGACGTGGCCATGGGCGGGGTATCGGCGTATTCCACGCTCGGCAAGTTTGCAGATCCGGTGCTCAACACGATGATGCGCTGGAGCGACGCCGACCTCGTCGCGACCCTGTTCCACGAGCTTGCCCACCAGAAGCTCTACATCAAGGGCGACACGCAGTTCAACGAATCCTTCGCGACCGCGGTGTCGGCCATCGGCATGGAGCGCTGGTTCGCCACTCACGGCGCGTCGGAGAAGCTCGACGGCTACCAGAGCGAGCGCGAGCTGCGCCACGAGCTGCTCGAGCTCGTGGACGCCACCAAGGCGAAACTGGCGGCCCTGTACGCGTCGGACATTCCGGTGGACGAGAAACGTGAGAGCAAACGCGAGCTGCTGGACGTCTTGTCGGCCGATGCGGACGAGCTCTTCGCCGCGCACGGCATCGACGGGAGCCCGCTCGCGGCGCCGCTCAACAACGCACGACTCGTCTCACTCGGACTCTACGAGGGGTGGGCGTCCGGATTTCGCGCTGTCTACGAGGAATGCGCGGAGCAGCTCGACTGCTTCTACGCGCGGGCGAGCGACCTGGCGTCGCTGCCCGCCAACGAGCGCAGCGCGCGCCTGAGCCTGCTCTCGATGGTGCCGGAAGGCCGGCGGCTCGCGGATTCCGCGGGCGGAAGCGCCGACGCCGCCGAGGGAGCCGCAGACTAGCCCGAAACCTGCGTGCAACGCACCCGCGAGGGGCAGGTCAGCGCGCTTCCGACACCTGCTGCGGCAGCGGCGCGACCGCTTCGATCTCCGCGGAAATCCGCGCCGGCTCGCCGGTCAGCCGCCAGTGGAAGATGGTGTCCGCGAACAGCACCCGCCGCACGAACGCGCGCGTCTCGTCGTACGGGATGTTCTCGATCCAGATGCGCGCATCCAGGGCATGCTCGGAGCGCGGCAGCCACTCGTCGACCTTGTTCGGCCCGGCATTGTAGGCCGCCGTCGCCAGCACCACGTTGCCGTCGAAGCGCTCGAGCATCTTCGCGATATATTTCGTCCCGAGCCGGATGTTGCTCCGGGGATCGGTCAGGGTCGCGACGCCGGCCCACGGCAGGCCGAGCTCGGCCGCCGTGCGGGCTCCCGTCGTCGGCATGAGCTGCATGACGCCGACCGCGCCGGCGTGGGAGCGCACGTCCGCCATGAACAGGCTCTCGCTGCGGCCGATCGCCCACGCGAGGCTGCCGCGGATGCCGGCAGCCGCGGCGAATTCGAGGAACGCCTGCTCGAACGCCAGGGGGTAACGGATCTCGAGATCGTCGAAGCGGCCGCTGTCGGCCAGCGTGGCGATCGCCTGCGAGTGCCAGTTCCAGCGGTGTGCGAGCAACGCTGCCTGCACCTTGGCCGCAGGCTCGAGCCGCGCGACGGCGCCGCTCCATTCGGCACGCCCGCGGCTTTCGAGGCCGACGTAGAAGAGCTCGCGCGCGCGGACGAGCGCCGGCTCGCGTGCGAGGCCGGACAGGATCGCTTCGTCCGCCGGCGTCGCGGCGTGAGCGAACGCATAGTCGGCATCGATCTCGTCGGCGGCCAGGAATCCGTACCAGCTCCGGTCCGCCGCCAGCGCCTCGAAAATCGGCGTCGCGAGGTCCACGCGGCCGGCTTGCTGCAGGGCGACGGCGTGCCAGTAGCGCCATTCCGCTTCCGAGCGCTGCGCCGGCGGCATGTCGTCGATGGCGGCGAGCGCGGCGCTCCATCCGTGCCGGAGCAGCGCCGCGCGCACCTGCCAGGCCCGTACCCTCTCGTCCGTGGCGCCGGCGGGCAGCCCGCGCAGCAATTCGAAAGCGTGAGGCTCGTGCTGCTGCGCGGCGGACAGCGCGATGTAGCGGGCGATACGCGCGGATGCGCGGGACGGGAACTCGTGTTTGCCGGAGGTCGCGAGGAACAGCGTCTGCGCGCGCGCCGCGTCACCCCACGCCACGCGCTCGAGCGCGTACAGGAGTTGCGCGCGGTGCTCCTCCGTGTCACGGCAGTTCTCGTCGGCGACGATGAAGGCCTCCGGATCGTCACCGGCCGCGATCCAGCGCTCGACCCGCGCGAGCGATTCGGCATCCAGGGACTTCGCGAGGTAGCGCGCGAGTGAAAACTCGTGTGCTTCGAGCGCGAGCTCAAAGCGCTGCCGCGTGAGCGGCCCCTCGAGCAACCCGGCGCCGCGCAGGTAATGGAACACCGGATCGCACTCGTCGACCTGGCTCTCGCCCACCAGCCACAGCGAGCGGGCGAGCCCGGCGACCTCGTCGAACGCGCCGGTCTCGATGCCGGCGCGGCTCGCGTAGCAGTCGAGCCGCGCCGCGCCGGCATTGGTGTAATGGCGCCGGTAGACCTCGAGGTACTCGGGCCAGCGTTGGTCCTTCGCGAGTTGCAGGGCGTACCGGTAACGCAGCTCGCGTCCCGGCCGCGAGCTGCCCCATGCATCGAGAAACGCGCGCACCTCGGCGTCGTCGACGGTGTCGATCTTCGCCGCCAGCCAGGCGGCTCTCAGGTCCGGCCAGAGCACGTAATCCTCGAGCAGCGCGCGCCGCTCTTGCGCGGGCTGCCACTCGCCGCGCTCCGCCGCGGGGTAAACCTCGCGAAATGCCGCACGGCTCGCTTCGACGTCGTCGTCCGCCGCTGCCGGGCCGGAAATCGTGCACAACGCGAGCAAGGCAACGGCGAGCGGATGAGGGCGGCAATGCGGGCGTGCGAAGCGCATGTCGGGACCTTACTTGGCGTCCGCAGCGCGTGCAACAGAGACGATCGCAACGAGCGGCGCCGGGAAAAAAAAGCCCGGCGCAGGAGCGCCGGGCCTTGTTTCGGTCGTCGCTGCGCGACGCGTCAGCGGATCTGCAGAAGGATCTGGCGGTCGTCCCGCCGGACGAGCAGGAAGATGATGTCGCTGCGCTCGGCGATCTCCTTCAGGTCGTCGAGATTGTTCACCTTCACCCGGTTCGCCGCGATGATGACGTCGCCGGGCCGCAGTCCGCGTTGCGCCGCGGGACTGTTGGCCTGCACGTCCGTGACGTCGACGCCCGCGCCGCCGCGACCGCCGCCAGTGCGCGTCGCGAAGGAAGCGCCGGCCAGGCCTGGGTGGATTTGCTCGCCGCTGCTCTGCATCGCCATGGCCTGCTGCAGCGTCGCCGTCGTCGTCTGCCGTTCGCCGTCGCGCATGTACTCGATCTTCACGCGGTCGCCGGGACCTTTCAGGCCGATCGCCGTCGCGAGATCCTGGTTGTCGTCGATGCGCTCGCCGTCGACCGCGACGATGATGTCGTCGACCCTGAGCCCCGCTTCCTCGGCGGCCGATCCCGGAGAGACGTCGGAGACCAGCGCGCCGTGCTTGACTTCCGAGCCCAGCGCCTTCGCGGTCTCCGGGTTCACCGTCTGGATCGTGACTCCGAGCAGGCCGCGGCGCACCTCACCGAACTCGAGGATCTGGTTCATGACGTTTTTCGCGATCGAGGTCGGGACCGCGAAGCCGATGCCGATGTTGCCGCCGGTGCTGCTCAGGATCGCGGAGTTGATGCCGACGAGCTCGCCGCGCAGGTTCACCAGCGCGCCGCCCGAGTTGCCGGGATTGATGGAGGCGTCGGTCTGGATGAAGTCCTCGAGCCCGCGCCCGTCCGGGCTGATGCCGGAGCGGCCGAGCGCGCTCACGATTCCCGAGGTGACGGTATGCCCGAGGCCGAAGGGATTGCCGATGGCGATGACGAAATCGCCGACCCGGAGCTCTTCGGAATCGCCGATCGGGATTTCGGTCAGGTTGTCCGGCTTGACCTTGAGGACGGCGATGTCGGTGGCCGGATCGGTGCCGACCACCTCCGCTTCCAGCGACTCCTCGTTGTACAGGAAGACCTCGATCTCGTCCGCGTTCTCCACGACGTGATTGTTCGTGAGGATGTAGCCCTTCTCCGCGTCGACGATCACCCCCGAGCCCGCGCTCGCGACTTCCTGGGTGCCGCCGCCCATGTCGGGCGGCAACCCGAAGAACCGGCGGAACATCTCGTCGCCGTAAGGCGAGCGCGTGCGGATGGTCTGGCTCACGCGGATGTTGACGACCGCGGGCTCGACGCGCTCGACCAGCGGGGCGAGGCTCGGCATGTCCTCGTCCCCGATCTTGACGGGCAGTTGCGCACTCGCGTTGCCGGCCAGCACCAGCAGGATCGCGGAGAACAGAAGTCGATAGAACCGGTACGCGGGATTCATCAGTCGCTTTCCTCAATCAGGGCTTGCTTCGACCGGGGGCGATCGGGGCGGACCGCCGGACCGGCGCGGAGTTCCTTGCGGTGGCGGACAGGGTCCTTCCGGCACCCGGAGCCGAGCGTTTTCACAGTCTCCTGATGCCGGAAGGGCGCTCATCGTCGCGGCCGCGCCACAGAATGACGCGGCGAGCGCGAGCTCATGCCGCCTGCACGGTGATGCGGCGCGGCTGCACTTCGGGCTGTTTCGGGATCACGACCTCGAGGATGCCGTTCGCGGTCTTCGCGCTGATGTTGTCGGCATCGGCTGCCTCGGGCAGCGCGAAGCGGCGGCGGAACCGGCCGGTCACGCGTTCGATACGCTGCAGCCCGTCGAATGCCTCCTGCCTCTCCTCGCGGCGCTCCCCCGCGACCGTCAGGACGCCTTTCTCCATGCTGATCTCGATCTCGTCCGGATTGACGCCGGGGACATCGGCCCGCAGCACGAAGCGGTCCTTCTCCTCGAGAATGTCGATGGCCGGCACCCAGTCCGAGACCAGGTTGGTATCGGCAGGCACCGCGGCTCCGAACCGGCGACCGGCCAGCTCGTCCAGGTCGCGGCGGAGCAGATCGAAGAGCCCCCAGGGCTCGAACCTCGTCACGTTCATGTTTCCACTCCTCTCGTCAAAGCCTCTCGCCCGCGCGGCGTCCCAGATGGCTGGGGGTGCGCCGGGCGCAGGGTGTGTATTTGGGCGAATGCACCGCGTTTCAAGCAGCTGCGATGCGGGGCAGCTCGCGGAGCTCTCGCCTCCGTGACTGCCGGCGCGGCCGCCCGGGGCGGCCGGGTGGCGGGCCCGGCCCCTCGCGCCTATGCTGCGAGCTTCGGCCGGCGTCGACCGCGCGCGCTTTCAGCGCCGCCCGCGTACCACTAGATATGGAAGCAGCGACGCCTGCTCAAGCGGCTGGATGCGGCCCGCGCGATTTCGCTTCGGGCGCAGCGGCATCGCATATAAGCGAATGATTTAATTGTAATAATTGCCGGACAAAAAAACCCGGCAAAGCCTTGACAGTGGCCGGTACGGGGCATAATCTTCCCGGACAGCAGACACAACATCTTGTGTCTCGGCACGCAGAAGAAATCGCCTAAACGGAGCACTCGTCGCGCAACGGGCACAGCGGCGAGCGGGGAACTGTTGCCTATCGTGATTCGATCAAACACCAGGAGAGCACGGGAGATTCCCGGGGGGCACGAGCCTCTTCTGGTGCCAGCAGGGGAGTGCAGGACGAGATGAAATCCGCGGTGAACCTTCACGCCGGCAAGACGGTGGCCGACATCACGTTCCAGCCGGCGTCGCTGGACATCTGGAGCAGCAAGTACCGTCTCGCGGCCAAGGACGGCACGCCGATCGACCGCACGATCGACGATACCTACCGGCGCGTCGCGCGCGCCCTCGCCGACGTCGAGGCGGAGCCGGATCGCGAGCGCTGCTACGAGGCGTTCGTCTGGGCGCTCAAGAGCGGCGCCATCCCGGCGGGGCGCATCATCTCGAACGCGGGCGCTCAGGAGCACAAGCCGGCGACCTCGACCATCAACTGCACGGTGTCCGGCACGATCCGCGACTCGATGGACGACATCCTCGCCAAGGTGCACGAGGCCGGCCTGACGCTGAAAAGTGGATCGGGCATCGGCTATGACTTCACGACGCTCCGGCCGCGGGGCGCGTACGTTTCGGGCGCCGGCGCCTACACCTCGGGGCCGCTGTCGTTCATGGATATCTACGACAGGATGTGCTTCACCGTGTCGTCCGCCGGCGGCCGGCGCGGCGCGCAGATGGGCACGTTCGACATTGGCCACCCGGACGTCCTCGATTTCATCCGCGCCAAGCGCGAGGATGGGCGGCTGCGGCAGTTCAATCTCTCGCTGCTCATCACCGACGAGTTCATGCAGGCGGTGCTCGAGGACGGCGAGTGGCAGCTCGCGTTCCCGGTCACCGCGAACGAGGTGGAGCAGGAGAAGCTCGACCTGCGTGACGAGCAAAAATTCGTGTGGCGCGAGTGGCCGGACCCGGACGCTTACGTGCGCAACGAGGAAGGGCTCGTCGCGTGCAAGGTGTATCGCCGTATCCGGGCGCGCCGCGTGTGGGACCTCATCATGGCTTCCACTTACGATTTCGCGGAGCCCGGTTTCGTCCTGATCGACCGCGTCAACGAGATGAACAACAACTGGTTCGCGGAAAACATCCGCGCGACCAACCCCTGCGTGACCGCGGATACCTGGGTGCACACCGCGTCCGGGCCGCGCCAGGTCGCGGAGCTCACGGGGCTGCCTTTCGTCGCCAGGGTGGACGGGAACGACTACGGCACCGGTCCGGAGGGGTTCTTCCGCACCGCGACGAAGCCAGTGGTGAAGCTGCAAACGGCGGAAGGTTACGCGCTGCGCCTGACCGCGGATCATCGGGTCCGGCGCGTCACCGCGCTGACGCGCTGGGTGCGCGAGACGGAATGGTGCGCGGCGGGCGCATTGCGGGCCGGCGACAGGGTCTTGCTCGGCGACCACCGCGAGCGCGCCGAATGGCCGGGCCGTTTCGGTGACGCGGAAGGCTACCTGCTCGGGCTCCTGGTCGGCGGCGGCACCCTCAAGGAGGAATGTGCCGTGCTGTCTGCCTGGCTGCCGGCGATCGCCGTCAACGAGGACTCGAGCGAGCGCGATGCCGGCGTGCGCGCCGTGATGGCGGCGGCCGAGGCCGCGGCCCGCACGCTGACGCACCGGTCCGATTTCGCCGGCTGGCACGCGGTGACGGGGAGGGGCGAGTACCGGCTGAAGAGCGCGGCGCTCCGCTCCCTCGCGGGCGCACTCGGCATCATGCCCGGCGCCAAGACCGTGACGCCCGCCATTGAGCGCGAGTCGAGCGCATTTTACGCGGGCTTCCTGCGCGGACTGTTCGACGCCGACGGCTCCGTGCAGGGCTCCCAGGCCAAGGGCGTGAGCGTGCGGCTCGCGCAATCCGACCTGCCGGCCCTCGAAGCCGTGCAACGCATGCTGCTCCGGTTCGGCATCGCGTCCGCCATCTATCGCGACCGGCGGCCCGCCGGCGAAGCGGTGCTGCCGGACGGCCGCGGCGGTACTGCGGCGTATGCGGCACGGCCGCAGCACGAGCTGGTGATCTCCGGCGACAACCTGGCCCTCTATGCCGAGCGCATCGGCTTCGCCGACTCCGCGAAAATGGCGCGGCTGAACCGCGCGCTGGCGGCTTACCGGCGTTCGCTGAACCGCGAGCGGTTCGTTGCGCGCGTGACGGCGGTCGAACCCGACGGCGTCGAGGACGTGTATGACGTGCAGGTTCCCGGCATCAACGCCTTCGACGCAAACGGCCTGCACGCGCACAACTGCGGCGAGCAGCCGCTGCCCCCGTACGGCTCCTGCCTGCTCGGCTCGATCAATCTCACGCGCTTCGTGCGCGACCCGTTCACCGACAAGGCGCGCTTCGACTGGGAAGAGTTCCGGCGCGTCGTCAAGGTGTTCACGCGCATGCTCGACAACGTGGTCGAGATCAACGGCCTGCCGCTGTCACAGCAGCGCACCGAGATCCTGAGCAAGCGGCGCCACGGCATGGGATTCCTCGGCCTCGGCTCGACGATCGCGATGCTGTGCATGAAATACGGAGAGGCGCCGTCGGTCGAGTTCACGGAAGAGGTCGCGAAGCAGCTGGCGCTGGCCGGCTGGGAGGCGGCGCTCGAGCTCGCGGAGGAAAAGGGCCCCGCGCCGATCATGCTGCAGGACTTCGAGGTTACGCCCGAGATGCTGGCGAAGCGGCCGGAAATGGCAGCCGACGGTTACGCGGTGGGCGATCGCGTGCCCGGCCGCATCCTGCACGCGCGCTACAGCCGTTACATGCAGCGGATCGCGGAGGAAGCGCCGGAGCTCGTCGAGAAGCTCGCGGAGACCGGCGCGCGCTTCACGCACCACAGCTCGATCGCGCCCACGGGGACGATTTCGCTTTCGCTCGCGAACAACGCGAGCAACGGCATCGAGCCGAGCTTCGCCCATCACTATTTCCGCAATGTGATCCGCCAGGGCAAGAAGAGCAAGGAAAAGGTCGACGTGTTCTCGTTCGAGCTGCTCGCCTACCGGCAGCTGGTGAACCCGCGGGCGATGCCGGACGGCAAGGACTCGAAAGACGCGTTGCCGGACTACTTCCTCACGGCCGAGGACATCACGCCGCGGGCGCACGTCGACATCCAGGCGGCGGCGCAGAAATGGATCGATTCCTCCATCTCGAAGACCGCGAACGTGCCGACCGACTACCCGTACGAGGACTTCAAGGACATCTACCGTTACGCCTACGAGAAGGGGCTGAAGGGCTGCACCACGTTCCGCTTCAATCCCGAAGCGTTCCAGGGCGTGCTGGTGAAGGAACAGGATCTCAAGAACACGATCTATACCTTCACCCTCGAGGACGGCACCGAGCTCGAGCTCAAGGGTGACGAGGAGATCGAGTACGACGGCGAGGTACATACGGCGGCGAACCTGTTCGACGCCCTGAAGGAAGGTTATTACGGCAAGTTCTGAGAGCCGCAAGGCGGGACGGTATGCACAAGTGACTACGAAGATCGACAAGAAGATCGTGGGATACGCGGTAAAGCAGCCGGTGAAGCGCGAGACGCCGAAGCCGGAGGCGCCGCGCGAGCCGGAGGCGGTGACGCCGAAGGCGGAAGTCATCCGCATGCACGAGAAGCTGGAGCGCCCGGAGGTGCTCATCGGCTCCACGTACAAGGTGAAGACGCCCGTCTCGGATCACGCGATGTACGTCACCATCAACGACATCATCCTCAACGAGGGCACCGAGTACGAGAAGCGGCGGCCGTTCGAGATCTTCATCAACTCGAAGAACCTCGATCATTACCAGTGGATCGTGGCGCTGACCCGCATCATCTCGGCGGTGTTCCGCAAGGGCGGCGACGTGACCTTCCTGGTCGACGAGCTGAAGGCCGTGTTCGATCCACGCGGCGGCTATTGGAAGCCGGGCGGGCGCTTCATGCCGTCCATCATCGCCGAGCTCGGCTACATCGTGGAGAAGCACCTGATCACGATCGGGCTGCTCAAGCCGTCCGGGCCGGACGAAAACCAGCAGAAGCTGATCGAGCAGAAACGCGCGGAATACGAGGCGAGCACGCGCCAGCAGGATGCGTTTTCCAGGAGCGAATTCCCGGAAGGCGCGCAGCTCTGCGCCAAGTGCAACACGACGGCCGCCGTCGTGCTCGACGGCTGCATGACCTGCCTGAACTGCGGCGACTCGAAGTGCGGCTGAGCCAGCCGCAATCCCAGTCCCATTCCCAATGTCCGGGGCCCTCCACCCAAATCTTTATTCTCGTAATAGTTCGGATCGGCGACCGCAGGAGCAGCCCGGCGTCGCTATTCCCAGCCGCCGCCCAGCGCCTTGAACAGCGCGACGAGGTCGGTTTCCGCGCCGCGGTGCAGGCGCGCGTACGCCGTCTCGGCGTTGCGCAGGCTGCGCTCGGCATCCATGAGCTCGAGCAGCGAGATCTCGCCGGCGTCGTGCCGCAGTTGCGCGAGCTCGTGGCTGCGCCTTGCGGCCGTCACGGCGACACGCTGCCGCTCGAGCGCGAGCAGGTCGTAGTGATACCGGGAGAGCGCGCGCTCGGCATCGGACAGCGCGGTCAGCACGGCGCCTTCATAGGCAATGGCCGCCGCGCGGGCACCGGCTTCGCGCGCGCGGATGCGCGCCCGGATGCTGCCGCCCGCGAAGACGCGCCAGGAGATCAGCGGCACGAGGCTGAAGGTCTCACTGCCGGATTCGAACAGGTCGGAGGCCTCCAGTGCCTGGAACGATCCGGCCGCGCCGATCGTGAGATGGGGGAACAGCTCCGCCGTCGCGACGCCGATTTCCGCCGTTGCCGCCGCGAGCCGCCGCTCCGCCGCGCGCACGTCCGGTCGCCGGCGCAGCAGGTCCGCACGCTCTCCGACCGGCAACGCGTCGAGCGTCGGGTAATCGGTCGTTTCCCGGAGCAGCGCCAGCTCGGATTCCGGCAACTGGCCGAGCAGGGCCGAGAGGGCGAGGGCCTGCGAGCGTATCTCCGCATCGTAGAGCGGCAGCTCCGCTTCCAGCGACGCCGCTTCGGCATCCGCCTGCACCGCTTGCGCCTCGGCCACCTCGCCGAGCTCGAACTGCCGCCTGACGACGGCGGCCGTGTCGCGCGCGAGCCGCAATGCCGATTCGCGTACGGCGCGCTCGCGCTGCAGGCCGCGGAGCGTAAGGTAGACGCGCGCGACTTCCGCCGTCACGGTGAGGCGCGCGGCGTCGCTTTGCGCCTCGGCTTCGCCGACACGGGCGCTCGCGGCCTCGACGGCACGCCGGGTTGACCCGAAGACATCGATCTCCCAGGCGGCATCGAAGCCCGTCTCGAAAATCGTCTGATCCCGCTCGATGCCGGGAATCTGCCGGATCGGCAGCGGCCCGTTCTCGCTTTGCCGCCGCCTCGTCACGCTCGCATCGGCTGCGAGCGTCGGATAGCGGCCGCCGGCGACCGCATCGCGCAAGGCGCGCGCCTGCGCCACGCGGGCGACGGCCTCGCGGAGGTCCGGATTCTCTCTGCGCGCCTGCTCGATGAGACGATCGAGCGTGGGGTCGTCGAACGTCGTCCACCACGTCGAGAGATCTGCCGGCGACTCGTCGGCGGCGGGCTGCGACCAGCCGTCACCCGCATCGACGGCCGGCGGCGCGTAATCGGGCCCGGCCGCGCAACCGGCTAGAAACAGAACGACGAGCAGCGGGAACTGTCGTTGCATGGCGGGACTCCGGTTCATTGCAGCCGGCCTTTCACGATCACCACGGCCGTGGACAGGGTCACGGCCGCGATCACCAGCATCGGCCAGAGGTTCGCAAACACATCGCTCGCCGGCAGCGCCTTCAGAAACGTGCCTTGCACGATGATGAGGAAATGTTTGAGCGGGCTCGCTTCGGCCAGCAGCTGCAGCACGTACGGCATGTTCTCCACCGGCGTCGCGAATCCCGAGATGAGGATCACCGGCACGGCGACGGCGAAGATGCCGAGGATTGCCTGCTGCTGCGTGCGGCAGACCGAAGAGATCATGAGCCCCACGCCGACCACCGACAGGATGAACACGAGGAGCGCCAGCAGCAACAGGCCGAACGAGCCGCTGAAAGGAATGCGGAACGCGAATACGCCGGCGCCGACCATCAGCAGCCCGAGCAACGTGCCGAGGATGAGTGCGGGCACCATCTTGCCGATCACGATCTCGATCGGGCTGGCCGGGGAGACGAGGAGCTGATCGAAGGTGCCCATCTCCCGCTCGCGGGCGATCGATAGCCCGGTGACCAGGAGGGAGGTCAGCATGGCGAGGATCGCGGCCAGGCCCGGCACGATGAACCAGCGATAGATCAGGTTCGGATTGAACCAGTGGCGCACGGCGATGGGGGACGCGGCGGAACCCGTCTCCCCGGTCGGCGCGGCTTCGAAGGCGGCAATGACCGAGGAGAGATACCCGGCCGCAATCTGGCCCGAGTTCGCCCTGCGCCCGTCGACGAGGAGCTGGGCGTGCGCGGGCCGTCCGGCGGCCAGGTCGCGGGAAAAGTCGGCGGGAATGTGGATGGCGACCAGGGCTTTCCGCCGGTTCAACAGGTCCCTGAGCCCGCCCGTGCTGTGAACGGGCACGAGCTCGCTGACGAAGCTCGACGCCTCGATGCGCGCGAGCAGCTCGTACGAGGCCCGCCCGGCGTCCTCGTCGAACACGGCGACCTCGATGTTCCGCACTTCCAGCGTGGCCGCGAACGAGAACAGGAAGAGCTGGAGCAGCGGCGGCCCGACCAGCACCAGGCGGGTTCTCGGATCCCTGAGGTAACTCAGGAGCTCCTTCACGATCTGCGCCTTGAGCCGCGGGTTCATCAATCGAGCGTCTTGCGCGTGCGCGCGGCGGCCACGCCAAAGAAAACGAGACCGATGGC
This sequence comes from Woeseiaceae bacterium, assembly GCA_036381215.1. Classification (GTDB taxonomy): domain Bacteria; phylum Pseudomonadota; class Gammaproteobacteria; order Steroidobacterales; family Woeseiaceae; genus IDS-8. The sequence goes on from DASVDF010000037.1 coordinate 19,312, forward strand.
CAGCATCGCGAGGATGTTCGGCAGGAACTGCGACCAGACGTCGCCCGCGAGAAACACGGTCTGCAGGCTCGCGACAAAGTAGCGCGCCGGCACGACGTACGTGATGGCGCGGAGGACCGCCGGCATGCTGTCGATCTCGAACAGCGCTCCCGAGAGCAGGAACGCCGGCAGGAAGCCCGACAGGAGCGCCAGCTGCGCGGCCACGAACTGGTTCCTGGTCGCCGCCGAGATCAGGAGCCCCTGTCCGAGCGCGGGGACGAGGAACGCAGAGCTCAGCGAGAACAGCGCCGCCCAGGAGCCCCGCAGCGGCACGTCGAAGGCGGTGATCGAGAGCACGGCGCAAATGCAAGTGGCGATCAGCCCGAGCGCGAAATAGGGCAGGAGCTTGGCCGTCATGATCTCGAGCACGCTCGCCGGCGTCGACATGATCGCCTCCATCGTGCCGCGCTCCCATTCGCGCGCCACCACGAGCGCCGTGAGCAGGGTGCCGATCATCGCCATCACGATGGCGATCGCCGCCGGCACGAGGAAGCGGCGGCTTTCGAGCTCGGGATTGAACCAGTAGCGCGGCTCGAAGTCGGCCGCGGGCAGGGCGCCACTGCGCTCTGCGGCGAGCCAGCCCGAGAGCACGCCCTGCGCGTAGCCGGCAACGAAGTTCGCGGTGTTCGGCTGTGAGCCGTCGGTGATGACCTGGATCAGCGGCGGATGCGCTCGCGACATCTTGCGGCGGGCGAAATCCTGCGGAATCACGACGAAACCGCGCAGCTCGCCGGAGACGAGCAGGGGCTCGACCTGGCGCCGGTCGTGCGCCGGGGTCACCCGGAAGTAGCGCGTCGCCGCGAAAGCGGCGGCGAGGTCGCGCGCGGCGGCGCTGTCGCTTTCCAGCACCAGCCCGATGCGGACCTCGCGCGCGTCGAGCGACACGGCGTAGGCGTACAGCACGAGGAGGACGATGGGCAGCACGAACGCCATCAGCATCGCCGACGGATCGCGCAGGATCTGCAGGCCTTCCTTGCGGCTGAGCGCGAGCAGCCGGCGCGCCCTGCCGTTCCCCCGCCCAGCGGCCGTCGTGGCGTTCATGCGGCCTCCCGCTCGCCGTGGGCTTCGCCGGCGAGCTCGATCAGGCGGATGAAGGCTTCCTCCATCGTGGGCTCGGGCCGCTCCTCCGAGGCAACGCTCGCCTTGAGCGCGTCGGGGGAGTCCAGTGCGATCAGCTTCGCGCGATACATCAGGGCGACCCGATCGCAGTACTCCGCCTCGTCCATGAAATGCGTCGTGACCATGATGGTCACGCCCTTCTGCACGAGGCCGTTGATGTGGCTCCAGAATTCGCGGCGGGTGATCGGGTCGACTCCCGACGTGGGCTCGTCGAGGAAGAGCACGGGCGGCCGGTGCATCAGCGCGCAGGCGAGCGCCAGGCGCTGCTTGAAGCCCAATGGCAGCGTGTCCGGCGACGTGGACAGGTAGCGCCCGAGATCGAAGGTTCCGATCATCTCGTCGATCCGCTCGCGCTGCGCGGCGCCGGTGAGCCCGTACACGCCGGAAAAGAACTCGAGGTTCTGGCGCACGGAAAGCAGTCCGTACAGCGAGAACTTCTGCGCCATGTAGCCCAGGCGCAGCTTCGCTTCCGCCGGGGCGTGGCGCAGGTCGAAGCCGGCCACGCGGGCAACGCCCGCCGTCGGCTCGAGCAGGCCGCACAGCATCTTGAAGGTCGTCGACTTGCCGGCGCCGTTCGGTCCGAGCAAGCCGAAAACCTCGCCCTTGCGCACGTCGAAGGTGACGTCGTCGGTCGCCGTGAAGTCGCCGAAGCGCCGGGTGAGATTGCGGCAGGAGACAGCCGACTCCGCGGCGAGCTCGACCGGCGGCATGCGCTCGGCGAGCGCCGAGCGGGCGCCCGGGCTGCCGCCGAGGAGGTCGATGAACGCGTCCTCGAAACGCGGAGCCGCCGGCTCGAGGCGTCCGCCGTGACCCGCGGCGAGCGCATCCAGTGCGTGCGTGCCGGCATCTTCGGCCAGCACCAGGCGGATGCTTTCGCCCTGGATCACGCCGTCGCGCACGCCGGCCAGCTCGCGAGCGTCGGCGAGCAGGCTGCGCCGCTCCCGTTCGACGCCCGCGATGAGGAAGCTCCTGCCCTCGATGCGGCGCGTCAGCGCGCCGGGGACGCCCGCGTATTCGAGCCGCCCTGCGTTGAGCAGCAGCACCGAATCACATTGCTCCGCCTCGTCGAGGTAGGCCGTGGACCAGACGACGGCGATGCCTTCGCCCGTCAGCTCGCCGACCATCGCCCACAATTCCCGGCGGCTCACCGGGTCGACGCCCACGCTCGGCTCGTCCAGCAGCAGGATGGCGGGCCGGCCCATGAGCGCGCAGGCGAGGCCGAGCTTCTGCTTCATGCCGCCGGAGAGCTGCCCGGCGAGGCGCCGGGTGAACGGCGCGAGCCCGGTGAAGCGCAGCAGGCGGTCGAAGGTGTCGTGCGGCGCTTCCGCGGTGACGCCCCGGAGCGCGGCGTAAAGCTCGAGGTTCTCGATGACGGCGAGGTCCTCGTAAAGCCCGAAGCGCTGCGGCATGTAGCCCACGATCGAGTGGATGCGGTCCGGGTCGGTCGTAACGTCGTTGCCGGCCACCCGCACCGTCCCTCGGTCCGGCTTCAGCAGCGCGGCCATGAGGCGCAGGAGCGTGGTCTTGCCGGCGCCGTCCGGGCCGACGAGCCCGGTGAGCGAGCCCGCCGCGATGTCGGCGGTCAGCCCGTCCAGCGCGCGGACGGCACCGAACGCCTTCACGAGACCGCGGAACTCGATCGCGGTCATGTCAGTCCCGGGCGTGCTCCAGCGGCACGTGCACGGTGACGGGCATGCCCTGCCGCAGGCCGTCGCCGGCTTCCTCGACCACGATGCGCAGCCGGTACACCAGGTCCGTGCGCAGCTCCGTGGTCTCCACCGAGCGCGGCGTGAACTCGGCGCGCGGCGAGATGAAGCCGACCCGGCCGCGGTAGCGTTGGTCGCCGGAATCCGTCGTGACGAACACGGTGGCGCCCGGAACGACGCGCCCCAGGTCCGGCTCGCCGACATACGCCCGGACGTACACCGGCTCATCCAGCGACAGCGTGTACACGGGCTCTCCGGCTTGCAGCACCGACCCGGGCTCGCGGACGCGCGCGAGGATCGTGCCGTCGCTCGGCGCCAGGAGCTCCGCGTCGGCGAGGCTCGTGTGCGCCTGGTCGCGCTCCGCCAGCGCGATGCCGAGCTCGGCCCGTGCCGCCGCGATGTCTTCGCTGCGGGGTCCCGCGAGTGACAGCTCGAGCGCCTCGCGCGCACTGGCGAGGCGGGCGGCCGTCTCGTCGCGGAGCGCACGCGCCGCCTGCACGATCTTTGCGCTGCTGCCCCCCGATTCGAGCAGATCCCGCTGCCGCTCGAAATCGCGTTCCGCATTGCCGGCGGCTGCTTCGGCCGCACGCACGGCCGCGCGCGCCTGCTCGATTTCCTGCGGGCGGTTCCCCGCCTCGAGCTTTGCGGCATTCGCGCGCCGCGCCGCCACGCGCGCTTCCGCCATCTCGAGCGCGTCGCGATAAGGCCCCGCGTCGAGCGCGGCCAGGCGCTGTCCCTGCCGCACGCGGTCGCCCTCGTCGACGGCCATTTCCTCGAGCCGCCCGGGGACTCGGAAGGCCAGCTCGACCTCGCGAATGTCGACATTGCCGTAGAGGGTGAGCGCCGCGGCATCGCGATCGCCGCGCCAGGCGCTAAAGAAGGCATAGCCGGCGATGCCGGCCAGCAGCAACCCTGCAACGACCACGACCCTGATCCGCTTGCTCATGCCGTGCCCTCCGTTTTGCCGCCGGCGCGGATGGCGTCCAGCAGCAAGTCGATGTGCGCCGCAAGGAGCGCGTCGGTATCGAGCTTCTGATGCGGCTGGAACACCAGCGCCCAGACCACCGAGAACAGCACCGGTGAAACCAGCAGGTGCGGGAAGCGGTCGAGCGCCGAGGGCCGGAACTCGCCGCGCGCGACGCCGCGTGCGATGAGGGTCCGCAAGGCGTCGAGGCCGTGCGACACGACGTTCTCCCAGTACCAGCGGGCGAGGTCGGGGTGCTTGTGCGCCTCGGCGATCATGAGCCGGACCAGGACGCGGACGCGGGATTTCGACAGCTTGCGGGCGAACTGGAGGAACGGGCCGCGGAGGAACTCTTCCGACGAGAGCGGGCTCGTGTCGATCGCCTCCCGGAGTGCCTCGATCTGCGGCGCGACGAAGCTGCGCACCACCGATTTGAACAGCGCCTCCTTGGTATCGAAGTACACGTAGAGCAGGCCCTTGCTGATGCCTGCCCGTTTCGCGACCGCGGCCATGGGCGTCGCGTCGTAGCCGCGTTCCGTGAACTCCGCGATCGCGGCTTCCGTGATTTCGCGCGGACGATCTTCCTTGCGGCGGCGGAAGCGGGGTTTTGCCACGGGCATGAATTTGTTGACCATAAGGTCAATAGAGATTAATAGATGACCGGTCGGTCGTCAACGGGGCTGGTGGGAGGACGCCGGCCGGCGGCTTCGAATCGCAACCGGCGGCTCCGGCTGCCGCCCGCCGGCCGCGGGTCCGTCGGCCGCCGCTCCGCGCCGGAACCGATTGTTTCCCGGTGCGCCGGGGACAGGTAGTATCGCGGCGTGACGCTGACCATCCCCGACTTCTCCGTCGCCCGTGTGCTCGTCGCCGGCGACGTCATGCTGGATCGGTACCTGTTCGGCGGCACCAGCCGCATCTCCCCCGAAGCGCCGGTCCCCGTGGTGCACGTGCGCTCGAGCGACGATCGGGCCGGCGGCGCGGCCAACGTCGCGGTCAACCTGGCCACGCTCGGCACGCGGACCTGCCTCGTCGGCGTCGTCGGCGACGATCCGGAAGGAGGTGTCTTGCGCCAGCTGCTGGAGCGGCGCGGCATCGACTGCCGGTTTGCGCTGAGCGCCGACCGGCCCACCATCACCAAGACGCGGGTGCAGAGCCGCGGGCAGCAGCTCATCCGGCTGGACCGCGAGGAGGCCGCGCGTGCAGACGGGACGACGGGGCTGCCGGAGCTGCTGGCGCAGGGGCTCGCGGCGTGCGATGTCGTCGTGCTCTCCGACTACGGCAAAGGCGCATTGAGCGAGGTGGCGCGCATGATCGCCGCGTGCCGGGAGCGGGGGATCCGCGTCCTGGTCGACCCGAAGGGCACCGATTTCGACCGCTACCGCGGGGCGACGCTGATCACCCCGAACCAGGCGGAGTTCGAGGCGGTGGCGGGCCCCTGCGGCTCCGACTCCGAGCTCGTCCTGCGCGCGCGGCGCCTGCTGGCCCGCCTCGAGCTCGAGGCGCTGGTCGTGACGCGCAGCGAGAAGGGCATGCTGGTCGTGGCCGCGGACGCCGAGCCGGTGTTCCTTTCCACGCACGCCCGCGAGGTGTACGACGTCACGGGCGCCGGCGACACGGTGATCGCCACGCTCGCCGCGTCGCTCGCGAGCGGCGTCGACCTCGAAGCGGCGGCCGCCCTCGCGAATCTCGCGGCTGGGCTCGTGGTGCGCAAGATCGGCGTTGCCTCCGTCTCGCCGTGGGAGCTGCAGGTCGCGCTGCACCAGCGCGGCGAAGGCGGCCGCGGCCTGGTGAGTGAGCCCGAGCTGCTGGAGGCGATCGCCGAAGCGCGGCAGCGCGGCGAGCGCATCGTGATGACCAACGGCTGCTTCGACGTCCTGCACGCCGGTCACGTCGGCTATCTCGAAGAAGCGAAAAGCCTCGGCGATCACCTGATCGTCGCGGTGAACGACGATTCGTCGGTCACGCGACTCAAGGGGCCGAACCGGCCGGTCAATACGCTTGCGGACCGCATGGCGGTGCTCTCGGGCCTCGCCGCCGTCGACTGGGTGGTGCCGTTTTCGGAGGACACGCCTGCCCGCCTGATCGCGGCCGTGCTGCCGGACGTGCTGGTCAAGGGCGGCGACTACCGCGTGGAGGACATTGCCGGCGGCGAGGCGGTGCTCGCGAACGGCGGCGAGGTGCGCGTGCTCGCCTTCCGTGCAGGGCATTCCTCCAGCCGCATCATCGCGAAGCTCGGGGATTCACCGGAATGACCGAAGCCCGCGGTTGCCGTACCGGGTCGGGCGCCGTGCGCGGAACCGGGACCCGCATGCCGGGCGCTGCCGCATGAGCCTCAAGACTCGCCTGGTGGCGATGAACTTCCTCCAGTACTTCATCTGGGGGTCCTGGCTGATTACGATCGGCGCCTGGTGGTTCCAGACCAGGCACTGGTCCGGCGCGCAATTCGGCGCGATCTATTCCACGATCGGCATCGCCGCCATCGTCACACCGTCGATCGCGGGCATCATCGCGGACAAGTGGCTGCGGGCCGAACGCCTGTACGGGGTGCTGCATCTCCTCGGCGCGGCGACGCTGCTCGCCGTGCCGGCCGTGGACGACCCTGGACTGCTGTTCTGGCTAATGCTGGTCAACATGTGCTTCTACATGCCGACGATCTCGCTGGCGATCGCCGTCTCGTATTCGGCATTGAAGGACGACGGCAAGAACATCGTCACCGACTATCCGCCGATACGCGTGTGGGGCACGGTCGGCTTCATCGTCGCGATGTGGACGGTGAGCCTGCTGCATCTCGAGACGACCGCCGGGCAGTTCTACGTCGCCGCCGCGTCGGCTCTCGTGCTCGGCTTGTACGCCTTCACCCTGCCGAAATGCCCGCCGCGCGGGGAGCGCAGCGGTACCTCCCTTTTCGAGGTCCTCGGCCTCTCCGCGTTCAAGTTGTTCCGGCAGCGGCAGATGGCGGTGTTCTTCGTCTTTGCCATGCTGCTCGGGGCGGCGCTGCAGCTCACGAACATGTACGGCGATACCTACCTGCACGACTTCGGCGCCATGCCGGAGTACCGCGATGCGCTGGCCGTCAGGTACCCGGCCATCATCATGTCGATCTCGCAGGTCTCGGAAACGCTGTTCATCCTCGCCATCCCCTTCGTCCTCGGCCGCTTCGGCATCAAGAAGGTGATGCTGATCAGTCTCACGGCATGGGTGTTCCGGTTCGGCCTGTTCGCTTACGGGAATCCGGGCGACGGCCTGTGGATGATCGTGCTGTCGTGCATCGTCTACGGCATGGCGTTCGACTTCTATAACATCTCGGGATCGATCTTCGTCGAGACCCGGAGCAGCCAGGCGATCCGTGCCAGCGCGCAGGGCCTGTTCATGATGATGACCAATGGCTTCGGCGCGATGCTCGGCAGCGTGGTGAGCGGGCTGCTGATCCAGCACTTCTTCACCGATGCCGCCGGCGACATCGCGTGGCGCGGCGTATGGCTGAGCTTCGCGGGCTATGCGCTCGTGGTGGCGGTGCTGTTCTCGATCCTGTTCAGGCACAAGCACGAGGCGGTAACCGGCCGCGTGGCCCACGCCGAGCTGTGATCGTCAGAACGCGCGCCGACCCGGCGCCGCTCAACGCGCGGCTTGCGTGGGCTTCAGCAGGCCCCACAGCACCGGGGCCAGCGACACCAGGATGATGCCGATCGTCACAATGCCGAAGTTGTCCTTCACGATCGGCACGTTGCCGAACAGGTAACCGCTCCAGACGAACGCCGTCACCCACAGGAAGCCTCCGGCGGAGTTGTACGCGACGAAGCGCCGCGGCTCCATGCGGCCGACGCCGGCCACGAACGGGGCGAATGTGCGGATGATCGGAATGAAGCGCGACAGGATGATCGTCTTGCCGCCGTGCCTGTCGTAAAACGCCTGGGTTCTCAGCAGATACTCCTGCTTCAGCCAGGGAATGCCGCCGCCGAAGGCGCGGACGCCGATCGCGCGCCCGACGCGGAAATTCACTTCGTTCCCGAGAACGGCCGCGCCCATGAGCAGGAGCCAGACGAGCGTCGGGTCCAGGGTGCCGGAGTTGTCTATCGCCGCCAGCGCGCCGACTGCGAACAGCAGCGAATCGCCGGGCAGGAACGGCGTGACCACGAGCCCGGTCTCGCAGAAGATGATGACGAACAGGATCGCATACACCCAGACGTGGTAATTCGCCAGCAGCTCGGCGAGATGCACGTCCAGGTGGAGAATGAAATCGATGAAGCCGATCAGCAAGTCCATGAGCGAGGGCCGCGCTGTTTGCTAGCGCCACTATACCAGCGGCCCGGCGATCGGCCAGCGGCGCCGTACGCGACTACCGGGGCTACAGCGTTCTCGCCAGTGGCGCGGATTCCTGATCTTCCGGAGAGTCCGCAGCCTCGTCCGCGCCCCGGTGTTCCCGGAACGGGACCCCGAGCACGTCGTGAATGAAATAGCGGGTAACGGGCACGCCGAGCAGCATGCCCCAGAGGCCGAACGCGTGATACCCGATATAGACGATGATCAGCGTGAACACGGGGTTCAGCTTCAGGTGCCGGCTGTAGATGATCGGGTTCAGCAGGTACGCTTCGATCACGTGAATGAGCACGATCATGCCGACCGCCCAGAGCGAGAGCGTCGGACCGCCTGCGTTCAGCGCAACCAGCACGATCGGCACCGTGGAAATGAACACGCCGAGCACGGGGATGAAGCTGCAGAAGAAGACGATCACCGAGAGCATGGCGACCAGCGGAATGCCGAGCAGCAGCAACCCGATCAGGGTCAGCGCGGTGTTCACGACGGCGATCGTGGCCTGCGCCTTGATCGCGCGGCCGAGCAGCACTCCGAAGCGGACGATCGGCTCTGCGGCCTCCTCGTAGAAATCGCCGACCCGGGAGTTTTTCAACCGGGCGATGCCGGCTCTCAGGCGGCCGCGATCGTTCAGGATGAGAAAGCTGAACAACAGGGCCAGCACGATCGTGGCGGTGCCGCGATAAAGCAGGTTGATGGCGGTGGGGGCATAGTCGCGCACCTGCCGGAACAGCTCGTCCACCAGCGCGTTCAGGTACAGCTGGTCACGAAACCCAAGGTACTCCGCGAGCGCGCCGTTCGGCGGCTCGTTCGCATCGAGCGCCCGGGTGATCTCGGTTTGCGTGAGGCCGAGCCGGGTGCGCTCGCGTGCGAGCTGCTCGGCGACGGAGGCGGCCATCTCTTCGTCGAGCGCGCTCGCCAGGAATCCGCCGAGCGGCTGGCGCAGGGTCGGATAGCGGTTGATGAAGCGGTTCTTGACCTCGAGCAGCCGCACCTCGGTCGCCGGCAGGTTGTCGATCATCCTGTTCAGCTCGCTCGCGACGCTCGGCACGACGAAACGCACGAAAGACGCGAGCACGATCACGAACAGCGCGTACACGAGCGACAATGCCGCCCAGTGCGGCAGGTTCAGCCGACGGCGCCCGAAGTGCGCGAGCGGCGTCGCGAATATGGCCAGAACGAACGTCAGGAAGACGAGGGCGAAGAAATCCCGGAGCAGCCACAGGAGACCGAAGAGGATCGCCCAGATGACGATGCGCCGATTGCGCTGGTAGAACTCGTTGACACTGAAGGCGGCCATCCGCGTGCTGGTATCCTGTCACTGGCCGCGGAATTATAAGGTTATCCGTGTGGGCCGGCACGCTTTCGTTGCGGCTGCGATATCCGTGATATACGGTTTGCCATTCCGGCGAGGCCGCGCAGCCGCGGTTTGCCACGCATTCGGGTGAGCTCGATCCGTTGATCAGGTTCTTGTATGCCGTTGTGACGTACCTGCTGCTGCCGGTTTACGCGCTGTACTGGTTCGTCCGCGGCATCTTCAACCGCGCTTACTGGGATCGCTTCGGCCAGCGTTTCGGCTTCGGTTACCCCGCGATCCCGAACGGCAGCATCTGGATTCACGCGGTATCGGTGGGAGAGGTGCAGGCGGCCGTGCCGTTGGTGCGGTCGCTGGCCCGCCTCTATCCGGAGCGTACGCTGCTGGTCACCACTGTGACCCCTACCGGAGCGGCGCGGGTCGCCGCCGCCTTCCGCGGGGCAGTACAGCATTGCTACATCCCGTTCGAGACGCCGAACGCGGTGCGCAACTTCTTCAATGCGACGAACCCGCGCATCGCGCTCATAATGGAAACGGAGATCTGGCCCAATCTCTACCACGCGTGCGGAGCGCGCGGCATTCCCCTGGTGCTCGTGAGTGCGCGCATCTCTCCGAAATCGGTCGACAATTATCGCAAGCTGCTGCCGCTGTTCCGCGAGACGCTGTCTTACGGCATCGTCATAGCGGCGCAGAGCGAGGCGGATGCCGAGCGTTTCCGCTCCCTGGGCGCACGTCCCGAGCGGACGCGCGTGACGGGCAACATCAAGTTCGATATCGAGCTCGATCCGGGCCTCGCCGGCAGGGGGCAGGCCCTGCGGAACGAGCTCTTCGGTGTGCGGCCGGTGTGGGTTGCAGCCAGCACCCACAGTCGTGAAGAGGAGCTCGTGCTCGCCGCACACCGCAAGGTGCGCGAGGCATTTCCAGAAGCGTTGCTCGTGCTCGTGCCGCGCCACCCCGAGCGCTTCGAAGCCGTGCGCCAGCTGCTCGAGCGCGAGTCGCTCGCGTACGTGGCGCGCACGCAGGGGCGGGCGGCCGATGCCGCGACCGCGGTGTTTCTCGGCGACACGATGGGCGAGGTGCCGCTCTTCTATTCCGCTGCCGACGTCGCCTTCGTGGGAGGCACGCTGGTGCCCGTCGGGGGGCACAACCTGCTCGAACCGGCCGCGCTCGGGCTGCCGGTCGTCACCGGGCCGCACCTCTTCAATACGCAGGAAATCGCTGATCTCTTCGCCGGGCTCGGCGCTCTCGAGCTGGTGTCCGACGAGGACGCTCTCGCGCGCGCGGTCGGTGCGCTGCTCAGCGATCCTGCCGAGGCGCGGCGCATGGGGGAAGCCGGCCGTCGCATCGTGCTCGACAACCGGGGCGCGCTCGCGCGCCTGCTGGAGCTGATCGCGCCGCTGGTGCCCCACGGCGAGACCGCCGGGTAGGAGCGCGCATTGCGCGCGACCGCGTTGGTGAGCTTCGCGAGGGGCGCGAGCACGTGCCGTGCAGCCTAGCGCGGTAGCAATGGTGAGCGTCGGTAATTACGGCAGTCGCGCGCGATGCGCGCTCCTACGGTTCCTGTTCCGGCTCCTGCCTCTGTTGCTGCTGCTCCTGCCCGGACTTCGCCTCGTCCTCGGCGATGACCTGCTCCGGCGGCTTGCGCGCCGCGAGGGCATGGTCGATCTGCTCGAGGTCCTGCACCTTGAGCGTGCCGGCGGCAGCCTTCAGCCGCAGCACGTTCAGCACGTAGTCGTAGCGGCTCTGGTAGAAGTTGGTAATCGCCTGGTAGAGAGCGCGCTGGGAATTGAGCACGTCGACGATGGTGCGGGTACCGACGTCGAAGCCCGCCTGCGTCGCCTCGAGCGCCGTGCGGCCGGAGCGGACCGCCTGCTCGAGCGCGTTCACGCGACTGATCTCCGAGAGGACGCCGAGGTAGGCGTCGCGCGTCGCGCGCTCGGTCTCGCGGGCGGTGCGCTGTAACACCTCCATCTCTGCGCGATGCAGATAGACCGCCTCGCGGACCTGCGAGGAGACGCGCCCGCCGGAGAACAGCGGAATCGTCACCTCGACGCCGATGAACTCGTCGTTGCGCAGCTCGTCGGCGGGGAACAGCGGTCCCGTGCCGCGGCTCGCGTCACCGGTCGTATCCGAGCTGCCGCGGCTCGCGACGAGGTCGATCGTCGGGTAGTGACCGCTGCGCCGGAAGGAGATCTCGTCGCGCGCGATGCGCTCGTCGAAGCGCGCGGCGAGCAGGTTCAGGTTCTGGTCCATCGCGAGATCGACCCACGCGTCGATGTCGGCCGGGTTCGGCGTCGGCAGTGGAAAATCCTCCCCGGGGGCCGCCAGCTGGGGCACCCGCTCGCCGGTCAGCTCACGCAAGAGCTCGCGCGCTGTGGCGAGGTCGCGCTGGGCGGCGATCTCGGCGGCCACCGCCTGGTCGTAGGCGGCCTGCGATTCCTGCACGTCGGTAATGGCGATCAGCCCCACCTCGAAGCGCTGCCGCGCCTGCTCGAGCTGGCGGGCGATCGCCTGCCGATCGGCATGGATCGAAGTCAGCCGGTCTTCCGCGGCGAGCACGTCGAAATAGCGCTGGACCACGCGAACCATCAGGTCCTGTTGTGCCGCCTCGTACACGACGTCGGCACGGGCCACGATCTTGTCCGCCTGTTTCATGCCGATGAACTGATCCCAGCGGAAGATCGTCTGCCGCAGGCCGAGCTGCCACTGCTTGGTCTCGTAATCCAGCCCGAAGGGCAGCACCGCGACCGCACCGGTGGTATCCACCTCGAGGCTCGAGCCGTCCTGTGTGCCCGACTGCCACGAGCCGCTCGCGTCGATCTGCGGCAAGAGAAAGCCCCGCGCCTGCGGCTTCGTCTCCAGCGCTGCGAGGCGGCGCGCCTCGGCTTCGTGGATCAGGGGATCGCTCTGCAGCGCCTGCTGGTACACCTCGAGCAGCGAGGCGGCCTCGCTCGCCGCCGAGGCGCCGAGCGCGGCCAGGGTCAGCGTCAGGCATCTGAAAACAGGCGTCTTCTTCATATTCTCGGTTCCCTGGTGGTCGCGGGTTTCAGGTGTTATGGTCAACTATATCACTATATCAGTCGCCGCGTCAGTAACGCGGAAGGTCGGGGTCCACCGTCGCCGCCCAGGCGTCGATGCCGCCGGCGATGTTCGCGACCCGCGCAAACCCCTGCGCCGCGCAGAACTCGGCGGCGCGGGCGCTGCGCCCGCCGCTGTGACACAGGAAAGCCACGGGTTGTGACGCGTCGAGCTCACCCGCGCGCGAGGGCAGCTCGCGCAGGGGGATGTGGATGGCGTCCCGGACGCTGGCGGTTTCGACCTCCCAGGCCTCTCGGACGTCGACCAGCTGCCAAAGTTCGCCGGCCGCCGCGCGCGCGAGGTACTCCGCCGGCGTCAGTTGCTCGATCAAGGGCGCCCTCCGTCCGTCTTCAGATGCCGCGGCGCGCCGTCCGGTTGCGCCGGCGGCTCACGGGAAGGCGCGCCGCGTGCGCAGGAGATGCCTGCCGGAGCGGCCACTAGAAGCGGAAAGCCGGCGGCGCGGGCGCATTCGCGAGGGGCGGCACGTTGGTTTCGAACAGGCTCGAGAGCTGCGGCCGGTCGCCTGCCTCGCGCACCACGAGCTGAGCCTCCATGACGGGCGGACTCCCGGTGACGACGAACAGGCGGCCGCCCGGCTTCAGGATCTCGACGAAGCGCGTATCGAACAGCGGCAGCGAGCCGGTCACCGCCACCGCGTCGAAGCGGCCTTCCGGCAGCTCGCGGGTGGCGTCCATCGTCAGGAGCTCGACGTTGTCGATGCCGAGGGCGGCGAGCCGCTCACCCGCCGCGGCGGTGAGCTCGGGAAAGATATCGACGCTCACGACGGCCTTCGCGAGCCGTGAGAGGCAGGCCGTGACGAAGCCGGAGCCGGTGCCGATCTCCAGCACCTCGTCCGCCGGAGTGAGCTCGAGCGCCTGCAGCATCCGGCCTTCGAGGCTCGGCGGCATCATGAATTGCCCGTGGCCGAGCGGAATGGTGGCTTCCGCGAAAGCGAGCTTCTGGTACGCCTCGGGCACGAAATGCTCGCGCGGCACGGCGGCGAGCACGTCGAGCACGCGCGGGTCGAGGACCTCCCACCCGCGCACCTGTTGTGCGACCATCTGGGTGCGGGCAAATTCCGTGTTCATTTCAAGCGGCATTACAGCGTTCCCCACGACGGCAACGGCCCGTGCACGGCTGCCGGAGCGAGCCGGGCCGAATTATGGTGAATCATGGCAGCGCGCCCTCGCCGCCGGGGCTATGCTTCCCCACGTGCACTTGGCGCAGCGTCGGAGGCACCGCAGAGCTCCAGCGACGGAACGCCTGTCGGGAGCCGCAATAATAACAAATGATCGTTTCCGGGCAGCACGCGCCCACTCGCGCGGCCCGAAAAGGAATAACGGGAGCCTTGCGCATCACTCGTTCAACTGACCCCGCGAGGGTGGCCGCGCGCGCCGCGGATCGCCGTTTGCCGCCACGCATTCCATGTCGCCGCTCGTAATCGCACTAGCGGCGGCCGGGGGGCTCGTCGTGGCGCTCGCCGCGTTTGCGCTGGTGACCTCGCGCAAACGGCGGCGGCTGATGCGCCGGCTTGCCGATCTCAACATGGAGCTGGTCGCGGTCGCCGGCGATGCTTCCGTCGGGCGCCGGCTCGCGCTGACGCATTACGGTGACAATCACGATATCGGCGCGCTCGCCAGGACCATCAACCGGCTGTTCGACGCACTCGGCGAGCGGGACGCGGAGCTCGCCGACCGCGACCGCCTGCTCGCGGATTTCGCGCGCACCCTGCCGGAGATCGTGCTGCTGCACGACGAGCGCATCCTGCTCGCCAACGACAGCGCCGCGGCACTCGTCGGCCTGACGCCGGAACAGCTCGAGGGCAGGGAGGTCGCGGACCTGGTGAAGCCCGCGTATCGCGCCCTGTTCCGCAAGACCGTGACCAAGCGCCTGGCGGGCGAAACGGCGCCCGAGCGGCTCGAAATTCAGCTGATCAACGGCGACGAGCAGGGTCTGTGGGTCGAGGCGCAGAGCTCGCTCACCGAGTACCGCGGGGAAAACGCCGTTCTCACCATTGCGCGCGACGTGAGCTATCGCAAGAGTCTCGAGGTCTCGCTCAGCCGCAGCAAGCGGCAGGCGCAATACACGCTGGAGTCGATCGCCGAGGGCGTCATCACGACCGACAATGAAGGCCGCATCGATTACATGAATCGCGCGGCCGAGATGATGACGCGGTCGGAGCGCAGCACTGCCGCCGGGCGGCGCATCGGCGAGATCTTTGCACTCATCGACGAGCTGGACCGGCGGCCGCTGGGCGACCCGGTGGAACGCTGCCTCTCGGTGCGCCGCCGGGTCAACATGGGCCGGCGGGCGCTGATGGTCAGCCGCAACGGCGAGCAGGAGCACTCGGTCGAGATCACCGCCTCCCCGGTGCGCGGGCCCGGCAACAGCATAACGGGCACCGTGGTCGTGCTGCACGACGTGAGCGAGATCCGCGGGCTGACGCGCCAGATGAGCTACCAGGCGACGCACGACGCGCTCACCGGCCTGATCAACCGGCGCGAGTTCGAGCGCCGGGTGGAGGAGGCGATGGACTCCGCGCGCGCGGGCGACGGCGTGCACATACTCTTTTATATGGACCTGGATCGCTTCAAGGCGGTCAACGACAGCTGCGGGCATCTCGCGGGCGACAACATGCTGCGCGAGGTGGCCGGCCTGATCCGTGAGCAGGTCCGCGATTCCGACTACGTCGGCCGGCTCGGCGGCGACGAGTTCGGCACGCTGCTCGTCGGCTGCCCGCTCGACAAGGCGCGGCAGATCGCCGATGACATCTGCCGTGCCGTGGCCGACTACCGTTTCGTGTGGCAGGACAAGATCTTCGACATCGGGATCTCGATCGGCGTCGTGGAGATCGCCCCGACGCAGGCCGAGGTTACCATCCAGGACGTGATGAGCGCCGCCGATTCAGCCTGCTACGTGGCCAAGCAGCACGGCCGCGGGCAGGTCCACGTGTATTCCGCGCGCGACGAAGCCGTCGCCCGCGAGCGCGGCGACATCAACTGGCTGCGCCAGATGCAGGTCGCCCTGCACGAGAATCGTTTCGAGCTCGCGATGCAGCCGATCATCGCCACCGCCTCGCACGACGACACGGGGCCGGCGGTGGAGGTGCTGCTGCGCCTGCCCGACGAGCGCGGCCGCTCCGCGAACTCCGCGGAATTCCTGCGGCCCGCCGAGCGCTACCAGCTCATGCCGCAGATCGACCGCTGGGTCGTGAACGCGACGCTGTCCGCCATCGGTTCGGGAGAGATCCGGCTCCCGGGCGGGAGAAGCTGCTCGATCAACATCTCCGGGCAGACACTTTCCGATGAAGCCTTCCTGTCGTTCGTGGTCGATGCGCTCGACCACAGCGGGGTCGCGCCGTCCAGCATCTGCTTCGAGGTCACCGAGACCACCATCTCCGCCAACGTGCAGCAGGCGCAGCGCTTCATCGAGGTGCTGCACGGCATCGGCTGCGAGTTCGCCCTCGACGACTTCGGCAACGGCCTCGGCGCATTCTCCAGTCTCAAAACGCTGCCCGTCGACTACCTGAAGATCGACGGGCTCTACACGCGCAACCTGGCAGCCGACCAGGTCAACCAGGAAATGGTCTCCGCCATGATCAAGCTCGCGCGCACGCTCGAGTTCCGCGTCATCGCGGAGCAGGTCGAGCAGCAGGAGGACTTCGACTGGCTGCGCGAGCACGGCGTCGACTTCCTGCAGGGCAACTTCATCGAGCCGCCCCAGGTCCTCGGCACCGGCACCAGCGGCACCTTCCGCGCGCTCATCTCCTGACCCGCCCCGGCACCCCACCTGTCTGCGACGGTGCCGTGCGTGGACGCTCCTGCAACGCAAGCACCGCGAGCAACGCAAACGGAGGGGGCCACGGAACCAGGGCAGCACCGGTGGCGGCGGGGTGCCTTTGGGGGAAATAAAGCGGACCGAGGACGTTGCGGAGCAGCCAACGCCGAACCAACCGGCTGCGCCGCAGCTCGGGCTGCTCCGCAACGTCCGCATGGGAGCCATTCCCCCAAAGGCACCCCGCCGTCGCCGGTGCTGCCGAAGTTCCTCAGACCGTACTCACTCCGCCGTCGCCGGTGCCGCGCGGGCGGCGGTGTCGCGATCGGTCAGAGGAGCGGAACGATCAGCAGGGCGACGATGTTGATGATCTTGATCAGCGGGTTGATCGCCGGGCCGGCGGTGTCCTTGTAGGGATCGCCGACGGTGTCGCCGGTGACCGCGGCCTTGTGGGCCTCCGAGCCCTTGCCGCCCATGTTGCCGTCCTCGATGTACTTCTTCGCGTTATCCCAGGCGCCGCCGCCGGTGGTCATGGAAATCGCGACGAAGAGGCCCGTGACGATCGTGCCGAGCAGCAGGCCGCCCAGCGCCTTCGGGCCGAGCAGCAGGCCGACGATGAGCGGCACGAGGATCGGCAGCAGGGAGGGCACGATCATTTCCTTGATCGCGGCCCGCGTCAGGAGGTCGACGGCGCGGCTGTAGTCGGGCTTGCCGGTGCCTTCCATGATGCCCTTGATCTCGCGGAACTGCCGGCGCACCTCGTTGACGACCGAGCCCGCGGCGCGGCCGACGGCTTCCATGGCCATCGCGCCGAAGAGGTAGGGCACGAGGCCGCCGATGAAGAGGCCGATGATGACGAGATGGTCCGAAAGGTCGAAGTTGACGAGGATGTTCTCGCCCGCGAGCGCATGCGTGTAGTCCGCGAACAGCACCAGCGCGGCGAGGCCGGCGGAGCCGATCGCATAGCCCTTGGTGACCGCCTTGGTCGTGTTGCCCACGGCGTCGAGCTGGTCGGTGATGGTGCGCACCTCGGAGGGCAGCTCCGCCATCTCCGCGATGCCGCCCGCGTTGTCGGTGATCGGGCCGAACGCGTCCAGCGCGACGATGACGCCGGTCATCGACAGCATGGTGGTCGCGGCGATCGCGATGTTGTAGAGGCCGGCCAGCACGTCGCCGTCGGGCGCCAGCTCGAACGCGCCCCAGATGCTCGCGCACACCGCCAGCACCGGCAGCGCCGTCGCCTTCATCGAGACGCCGAGCCCGGCGATGATGTTGGTCGCGTGACCCGTCGTCGAGGCGGCCGCGATCGACTTGACGGGCTTGAAATCCGTGCCGGTGTAGTACTCGGTGATCATCACCATCGCCGCCGTGAGGCCGAGGCCGATGAGCGCCGAGCCGAAGATGCCGCCGACGTTGCCACTGTGGCTCATCATCAGATCGGTGATGAACCAGAACACGATGCCGGCCAGCACACCGGCGACGATCACCCCCTTGTACAGGGCGCCCATGATCTTGCCGCTTGCGCCCGTGCGCACGAAGAAGGTGCCGATGATGGAGGCGACGATCGAGACGGCCCCCAGGACCAGGGGGTAGAGAATCGCCGAAGCACCGAAGGTCTCGGCGGGCAGCAGGCTGCCGAGCAGCATGGTCGCGACGATCGTGACCGCGTAGGTCTCGAACAGGTCGGCGGCCATGCCGGCGCAGTCGCCGACGTTGTCGCCGACGTTGTCGGCGATCACGGCCGGGTTGCGCGGATCGTCCTCGGGAATGCCGGCTTCCACCTTGCCGACCAGGTCGGCGCCGACGTCGGCACCCTTCGTGAAGATGCCGCCGCCCAGGCGCGCGAAGATCGAGATCAGCGAGCCGCCGAAGGCAAGACCGACCAGCGCATGGATGGCCGCATCCTCGCCGATGCCCGTGCCGCGCAGAATGGCGTAATAGCCCGCGACGCCCAGCAGGCCGAGCCCGACCACCAGCATTCCGGTGATCGCGCCGCCGCGGAACGCGATGTTGAGAGCCGGGTTCAGCCCGCGGGTCGCGGCCTCGGCCGTGCGCACGTTGGCGCGCACCGACACGAACATGCCGATGTAGCCCGCGAGACCCGAGAACGCCGCACCGATCGCGAAGCCGATGGCGGTCGTCCAGCTCAAGCCGAAGCCCACGATCAGGAACAGGACGACGCCGACGATGGCGATCGTCGAATACTGGCGGTTCATGTACGCGCCGGCGCCTTCCTGCACCGCCCGGGCGATCCCGAGCATGCGCTCGTTGCCGGCGGGCTGGGCCAGCACCCAGCGCACGGAGAATGCGCCGTAGAGGATGGCGAGCACGCCCGCGCCTATGGCCAACCAGAGTGCGACCTGATTCGTCATCGGTATGTCTCCTGAGCGAACAAGAAACCGGTGGCCGGCCGAAGCGTTCCGGCGCTCGCCCGGGTACCAGTGGTGAGCAGGCCGAGCCGGTCGCGGATCTTGTTCAGGTTATGCCGGTTGCGGAGCCGCCGCCTTTGGCACGATCTTTCGTTGCTTCAAAGACTTAGGCGAGCCCTGCTATGCAGGGCGCGCATCATACCACAAATTCGGAGCCGAGCTTTCTCGCGACGGGAGCGTTTCGCAACGTGACATAGGCGGGCAGCCCGGCGACGTACGGCGGGTAGTCCTCGCCGCGGATCAGCGGGGCCAGGTAGCGCCGTGCGGCGTCGGTGATCCCGAAGCCGTCGCGGCTGATGAAGTTCTTCGGCAACTTCTTTTCCTTGTTCGCAACTTTCGCGAGCGGGGCCTCGACGATGCGCCAGCGGTAGGGCTTGTCGGAGACGCGCTCGATGGCGGGCATGACGGCCGTCTTGCCGGCCAGGGCCATCCGGACCGCCGCCGCACCGACCTCGTAGGCCTGCTTCACGTCGACGGCGGACGCGATGTGACGGGCCGAGCGCTGCAGGTAATCCGCGACGGCATAGTGATACTTGTAACCAAGTTCCTCCCGCACCATGTTCGCGACCACCGGCGCCACGCCGCCGAGCTGCGCGTGGCCGAAGGCGTCGCGGGTGCCGGCTTCGGCGAGGAAGCGCCCGTCCGGCCAGCGCGCGCCCTCGCTCACGACGACGACGCAGTACTCGTAATCCTCGACCGACTGCTTCACCCGCCGCATGAACGCGTCCTTGTCGAACGGGACTTCCGGGAACAGGATCACGTGCGGGGCCTCTTCGGGCTTTTCGCCGGCGAGTCCCGCGGCGGCCGCGATCCAGCCGGCGTGCCGGCCCATGACTTCCAGCACGAACACCTTCGTGGAGGTCTTCGCCATCGACAGCACGTCGAGGGCCGCTTCGCGTGTCGATACGGCGACGTACTTCGCGACCGAGCCGAACCCGGGGCAGTTGTCGGTGATCGGCAGGTCGTTGTCGACCGTCTTCGGTATGCCGAGGCAGAGCACGGGGAATTTCATCTTCTGGCTGATCTGCGACACCTTGTGCGCGGTGTCCATGGAGTCGTTGCCGCCGTTGTAGAAGAAGTAGCCGATGTCGTGCGCACGGAACACCTCGATCAGGCGCTCGTACTGGGCCCGGTTCTCCTCGATGCTCTTCAGCTTGTAACGCGCCGAGCCGAACGCGCCGCCCGGGGTGTGGCGCAGCGCCGCGATGGCGCGCGCAGGCTCCTTGCCGGTGTCGATCAGGTCCTCGGTCAATGCGCCGATGATGCCGTTCCTTCCTGCGTACACGTTGCCGATCCGGTCCTTGTGCTTGCGCGCGGTCTCGAGCACGCCGCAGGCGCTCGCGTTGATGACGGCGGTGACTCCGCCGGACTGGGCGTAGAAGGCGTTCATCTTCTTCTTCGGCATGAAATTTCCGACCTTGTGCGGTGGCTCATGAAGGCCGGTAAGCATAACCGAATCGCGCGTTTGACCTCCACGACCGGAGCCGGTAGCGTATCCGGCCCTCACAGGGAAGCCGCCGACCGGGAGCGGGAGATGAGTCCATGCGCATAGTGCTCCTGGGAGCGCCGGGATCCGGGAAGGGCACGCAGGCCAAACGGCTGATGCAGGAGCGCGGCATCCCGCAGATCTCGACCGGCGACATGCTCCGCGAGGCCGTGGCGAGCGGCTCGGAGCTCGGCCGCAGGGTCCGGGCCATCATGGATTCGGGGCAGCTCGTCTCCGACGACGTGATGCTCGGCGTGATCGGCGAGCGGCTGGACCAGCCGGACACCGCGAACGGGTTCATTCTCGACGGATTTCCCCGGACGGAAAAGCAGGCGCACGATCTCGCGGCACTGCTCGAGCAGAAGGGCCAGCCGCTGGACGCCGCCGTCCTCATGGATCTCGATTTCGACATCCTGACGAGGCGCCTGACGGGCCGGCGCACCTGCTCGACGACGGGCAAGCTGCTCAACGTCCATTTTTCGCCGCCGGAAGAGATCGAGGAGTGCCTGCGCTCGGGCGGCGAGCTCGTGCAGCGGGAGGACGACCGCGAGGAGACGATCGCGAAGCGGCTCGAGGTGTACCGCGCGCAGACGGAGCCCGTCGTCGAGTTCTACCGTGCGCGCGGGCTGCTCCGCACGATCGACGCGGATGGCACGGTGGAGGACGTCGCCGCGCGCCTCGCCTCGGTGCTCTAGTCGAGACGGGCGAGCAGCTCCTCGCCGATCAGTTCGCGCCGCCAGCCGCTGAATATCCTGAGATCCCGGGCGCCGGAGAGCGCCGCCGCGAGCTCCTTGCGCGACGCGACCACCTCCGGCGCCACGCCGAGCCCGGCCGCCGCCTCGGCGACGCGGGCCTGGAGCGCTTTCAGCCGTTCCCGGTGGCCCTCGTCCGGGCGCCGCGGCGGCTGCGGCAGGCGAGGGTCGTCCGGCGCGCCCTGCGCCGCCTGCACGAGACGCAAGAGCTCCGCGCCGTGGCGGCGCGCGGTCTTCGAAGCGAGCCCGGGAGTGCGCTCGAGCGCGCGCTGGCTTGCCGGCGCAGCCACGGCGAGCTCGAGCAGTGTGGCGTCGCGCAGGATCCACTGCCGCGGGCGGTTCTGCTCGAGGGCCTTCGTTTCGCGCCACGCCGCAAGGCTCGCCGCGATCCGGCGCGCGGCACCCGAGAGGTACAGGGCGCCTTTCAAACGCTCGATCGCGGCGTCCGGATCCGGGGCGTACAGCGACGGGTCGAGGAGCTCGGCCGAATCCGCGAGCGCCCAGTCCAGTCTCCCGAGCTCTTCCAGGCGTGTGCACAGGACATCGCGCGCGGGCAGCAGGAACTGCACGTCCTCGGCGGCATATTCGAGCAATTCGCGCGACAGCGGCCGCCGCCGCCAGTCGGCGCGCGTATGGAGCTTCGGAATCGAGGCGCCGAAGAGCTCCGCCATCAGCGCCGCATAACCGAGCTGCGGCGCGTAGCCGAGCAGGGCGGCCGCCACCTGGGTGTCGAAGATCTCGCGCGGCAGGAGCTGCGCGCCGAGATACAGCACCTCGAGATCCTGGCGTCCGGCGTGCACGACCCAGCAGCGATCGGTGAGCACGCGGCTGAGCTCGTCCGCTTCCTGCGCCGCCGCACCGTCGGCGCCGAGCGGGTCCGCGCAGAAGATCCGCTCGCGCGTCGAGATCTGCAGGAGACAAAGCTCCGGCACGAACGTGGTCTCGCGCATGAACTCCGTATCGATGCCGACGAGCGGCTCGTTCTTCAGGCACTCGCCGAGCGCGGAGAATGCCGGCGGCTCGACGTATTCGAACGCGGGGGCGGGTGGTTGCGAAGTTTCGGTTGCCATCGCGATCATGCGATCATTGCGGCTCCATGCCGCTATTGTGACAGAACGCTGCTGCTCCTTCTCCGAACTTTTCTCGACGTCATCGCGCTGAAGAAGGGGCCGGAACACGTTCCCGCATCCCGGCTGCTGCTCGCGATCAGCACTGCTTTCCTGCTGCTTGCGCTGTTCGTCGCCACGCGAATGGTCGGGCAGGCTTTCGGGGTTAACCTCGCGATCGAGGCGCTCGGCCTCGGATTGTACGTGCTCGTGCTCGTCGTCACCGGTTACTCGCGCCGCCTCGTGCCCGTGCTTACGACGCTGCTGGGCTGCAGCGGTGTGCTGACACTTGCGCTGGGCGTCGAGCTGGTGAGCTTCGCGTCGCTCCTCGGCCAGG
Source organism: Woeseiaceae bacterium (assembly GCA_036381215.1). GTDB lineage: Bacteria > Pseudomonadota > Gammaproteobacteria > Steroidobacterales > Woeseiaceae > IDS-8. The sequence continues at coordinate 41,728 of DASVDF010000037.1, forward strand.
ATCCCGCCCTGCTGATCGGCATCCTGATCCGCTTCTGGTCAGTTTTCGTGGAGGGCCATATCATGTCCCGCGCCATGAGCCGGCACCTGTTCGCCGGCGTAGCCGTCGCGATCGCGGCGTTCACGCTCAGGTACGCGTTCCAGCTGCATGCGACGCGAGGCTGAGCGCGCGGGGGAGTAGGGCACCGATGCACATCCACGTTCTCGGCATCTGTGGCACGTTCATGGGCGGCATCGCCGCGCTCGCCGTCGCCGCCGGCCACCGGGTCACGGGCAGTGACCGCAACGTCTATCCGCCGATGAGCACCCAGCTCCGCAGGCTCGGCATCGACGTCCTGGAAGGTTTCGACGAGGCGCAACTCGAGCCCGCGCCGGACTGCGTCGTAGTGGGGAACGCCATGACGCGCGGCAACCCGGCGGTCGAGGCGATGCTCGAGCGCGGGCTCGGCTATTGCTCGGGTCCCGAATGGCTGGCACGTCACGTGCTGCGCGACCGCCATGTGCTCGCGGTGGCCGGCACGCACGGCAAGACCACGACCGCGAGCATGCTCGCCTGGATTCTCGAGGACGCGGGCCTCGATCCGGGGTTCCTGATCGGCGGCGTGCCGGCGAACTTCGAAGTGACGGCGCGCCTGGGCAGCACGCAATGGTTCGTCGTGGAGGCGGACGAGTACGACACGGCCTTCTTCGACAAGCGGGCGAAGTTCGTGCATTACCGCCCAAGTACCGTCGTGCTCAACAATCTCGAGTACGACCACGCCGACATCTATCCCGACCTCGACACGATCGTGCGCCAGTTTCACCACCTCGTGAGGATCGTGCCCCGCAACGGCAGGATCATCGCCAACGCGGCCGACGCCAACCTGGAAAAGGTCCTCGCGATGGGTTGCTGGACGCCGCTGGAGCGCTTCGGCATCGACGGCGCCGGCGACTGGCGCGGCCGGTTTCTCGATTCCCAGGAGCGGCGCATCGCCATCGCAGGGCCGACGGGCGCGAGCGCGCAGGCAGCGTGGACCCTCTCGGGGGCCCATAACCTGGAGAACGCGGTGGCCGCCACGGCGGCCGCCGCCTCGGCGGGCGTGAGCATCGAGCAAGCCGTGGACGCGCTGTCGCGGTTCGACGGCGTGCAGCGCCGCATGCAGCGCACGGCGACCGTGGGCGGCATTGCCGTGTACGACGACTTCGCGCACCACCCGACGGCGATCCGGCGCTCGCTCGCCGGGCTGAAGCAGCGCTTTCCGGGCGAGCGCATCATCGTCGCGCTCGAGCCGCGCTCCAATACGATGAAGCTCGGCGTGCACAACGACACGCTCGCGGCCTCGCTCGCCGGCGCCGATCTCGTGTTCGTGTATCGCCCGCCGGAGCTCGACGCGCAGTTCGACGCGGCGCTTGCGGCGCTCGGCGAGCGGCTGCACCTGTGCGGCGATTACGACGCGCTGGTCGCAGCCGTCGCCGGCGCAGTGCGGGCCGGCGATCACGTCGTCTTCATGAGCAACGGCGGCTTCGGGGGAGCGCGCCAGAAGCTTACGGCCGCCGTGCGCAGCCGGGCAGGGACGACGACCGCGTAAGCGCTTGACCGGCGGCTGTGCGAGATCGGCCGCGGCGGGCCGCCGGCGGCTCTATCCTCGAAAACCGGCGAGCGACGCCTATACTTCGGTCAAGAGCCGCTCCTCCTGCCCGTGCAATGAGAGTACCGCTGTTCCCCCTCCAGACCGTACTGTATCCCGGCGGACCCCTGCCGCTGCGCATCTTCGAGCCCCGCTACCTCGACATGGTCTGCTACTGCCTCAAGGAGGAGCATCCGTTCGGCGTGATCCTGATCCGCCACGGTGACGAGACCGGCCTCGCGACGACCTTCCGGATCGGCACGCTCGCCGAGATCACCGATTGGTACCAGGGGAGCGACGGCCTGCTCGGCATCACGGCGGTCGGCGGCGACCGGTTCCGGCTGCTCACGAGCGAGCGGCAGCCGAACGGCCTGTACGTCGGCGACGTCGAGGTGCTGCCGGAGCACGGCCACGCCTCGCTGCCGGACGAGTATCGCCCGCTCGCGCAGATCCTCGCGGACGTGCTCGACGACCTCGGCCGCCTGTACCAGACCCTCGATCGGCACTACGACGATGCCGACTGGGTGGGCTACCGCTTTGCGGAGATTCTGCCGATCAGCCCCGAGCAGAAGCAGTCCTGCCTCGAGACCGACGACCCGGTCGAGCGCCTGCAAATCGTGCGCAAGGTGCTGCACGAAGTCCGCGGCGCCGAAATCAACTGACCCCCCCTGCGCACAGCGGCGCCGCTGCTCTCGTAGGAGCGCGCATCGCGCGACCGAACGCAGCTACGTAGCCAAGCGAAGGCACGTTCACCCCTGAGCATTTGTTCACGAACGGCACGAACCGCACCGAGGCGGAGCCGTGGCCGGGGGAGTCCCTCTCGGCGGCGTGCGAGGCAGAACGCCGAGCCCGCAGGACCACAGGGACGTGCTCGTGTCCGGCGCCGAGAGGGACTCCCCCGGTCGCGGCTCCGCCTGAGCCACCGCCGTTTAAACGTTCGTGAACAAATGCGGTCCCGAAGAGTGCGGGCCACGCATGAACGGGTCAGAGGGTGCGGAAGATTTTGCGGGCCGCGTCCAGGGTGCGGGAGATTTCGTCGTCGCCGTGCGCTGCGGAAACGAAACCGGCCTCGAACGCCGACGGCGCGAGGTACACGTTTTCTTCGAGCATGCCGTGGAAGAAGCGGCGAAAGCGCGCCACGTCCGCGCGGGCGACCTGTGCGTAGCGGGTCACGGGCGCGTCGTCGGTAAACAGGAACCCGAACATGCCGCCGGCACTGCGCGCGGTGAACGGCACGCCGGCCTCTGCCGCGGCGGCCTGCAGCCCCTCGACCAGCGATTCGGTGCGGCGGGTGAGTGCAGGGTAGAAGCCGGGGCGGTCGAGCTCGGCCAGGGTCGCGAGGCCCGCGGCCATCGCCAGCGGATTGCCGGACAGCGTGCCCGCCTGGTAGACGGGTCCGTCCGGCGCGAGCGCCGCCATGACGTCGGCGCGTCCCCCGAACGCCGCCGCCGGCAGGCCGCCGCCCATGATCTTGCCGAGGGTCGTGAGGTCGGGCGTGATGCCGTACAGCGCCTGCGCGCCGCCGTGCGCCACGCGGAAACCCGTCATCACCTCGTCGAAGATCAGGAGCGCGCCGTGCTCGCTGCAGGCCCGGCGCAGCGTCTCGAGGAAGCCGGGCGGCGGCAGCACCAGGTTCATGTTGCCGGCGATCGGCTCGACGATGACGCAGGCGATCGTCTCGCCCCATTGCGCAAAGGCCGCCGCAACCGCCGCCGCGTCGCCGTAATCGAGCGTGATCGTGTGCGCGGCGAGGCTGGCCGGCACACCGGGCGAGCTCGGCACGCCGAGCGTCAGCGCGCCGGAGCCGGCCTTGATCAGCAGGGAATCCGAGTGTCCGTGATAGCAGCCTTCGAACTTCACGATGCGGTCCCTGCCGGTGAAGCCGCGCGCCAGGCGGATCGCGCTCATCGTGGCTTCGGTCCCCGAGCTCACCATGCGGATGCGCTCGATCGAGGGCATGCACTCGCAGATCCTGCGGGCGAGCCTGGTCTCCAGCACCGTCGGGGCGCCGAAGCTCAGCCCGTTGCCCGCCGCCTCGCGCACGGCCGCCGTCACCGCCGGGTGCGCATGGCCGAGGATCATCGGTCCCCACGAGCCGACGTAATCGATGAGCAGGCGGCCGTCCTCCGCCTCGAGCCACGCACCTTCGGCGCGCCGGATGAACAACGGATCGCCGCCGACGGCCGCGAAGGCGCGCACCGGCGAATTCACGCCGCCGGCAATGTACTGCTTCGCTTCGGTGAAAAGCTGCATGCGGGACACCTCACCTGTCGCCCGGCATGCTACCGGATGCCCCCGGGGCGGGAAACACTGGCGCCGCGGCTGTTAAACTCTGGCCGCACGCACGACGGAGATGCTCCCCGATGAAGACCTGGATGTGCCTCATCTGCGGCTACATCTACGACGAAGCGGAAGGCGACCCGCAATCCGGGATCCCGCCGGGCACGCGCTGGGACGACGTGCCGCTGTCGTGGCGCT
>DASVDF010000038.1:0-3301 GCA_036381215.1 Woeseiaceae bacterium
GAGCTCCTGCCGCACTACCGCATGCCGGCCGAAGGCAACGACTTCCTCGCGGTGCGCGCCATCAAGCGCCAGGTCGACGGCGCGCTCGGCTCGCACGGCGCGTGGCTGCTCGAGCCCTACACCGACATGCCCTCCAGCACCGGCCTGGTGCTCGAGCCCGTGGCGGTCATCGAGCGCACCGCGGAGCTCGCCGTCGAGAACGGCTTCCAGCTCGCGACCCACGCCATCGGCACGCGCGCGAACCGCGAGATCCTCGATCTCTACCAGCGCGTGTGGGAGCGGGCCGGCGTCGATGGTACCGAGCTGCGCTGGCGCATCGAGCACGCGCAGCACCTGAATCCCGACGACGTGCCGAGGTTCGCAAAGCTCGGCGTCATCGCCGCCATGCAGGGCGTGCACGCGACCTCCGACGGCCCGTGGATTCCCGAGCGGCTCGGCGAAGAGCGCGGCGGCGAGACGTCCTACGTCTGGCGCGATCTGCTCGACGCCGGCACCGTGATCGGCAACGGCACCGACACACCGGTCGAGAGCGTCGATCCGGTCGCCTCTTTCTATTCTTCCGTGTCGCGCATGATGGCGAACGGCAAGCGCTTCCATCCCGAGCAGGTGATGACGCGCGAGGAGGCGCTCGCGAGCTACACCATCAACAACGCGTACGCCGCGTTCGAGGAGGACCTCAAGGGCTCGCTCACTCCCGGCAAGCTCGCGGACATCACCGTGCTGTCGCAGGACATCCTCACGGTGCCGGAGGAGCAGATTCCGGACACGGTGGTCGAGATGACGATCGTCGGCGGCGAGATCCGCTACGAACGCCAGGCAGGCTCCGTACGGGACGTGACCGGCGCGTCCCTGTAGGAGCGCGGAGCGCCATGGATGGCGCGAATGCAGATAATGCAGGAGCATTTATCTGCCATCGCGCGCGACCGGGGCAGGGTCGCGCGCGGGCCCTACCGGAGCATGGCCCGTCGTCAGGCTAGCGGCTCGCTCGTGGATCGGCTCGTACTTTCTGCGCGCGTGCTCTCGCCGCTGCGCGGCCGCGGGCGCAGGTCGGGGAGGAAGACGGCGAAGATGCCGAGCAGCGGCAGGTACGCGCAGATCTGGTAAACGTACTCGATGCTGCGCGTGTCCGCGATGTGCCCGAGCACGGCGGCGCCGATGCCGCCCATGCCGAAGGCGAGGCCGTAGAAGAGCCCGGAGATCATGCCGAGGCGCGCCGGCACCAGCTCCTGCGCGTACACGATGATCGCGGGGAACGCCGAGGCCAGCACCAGCCCGATGATGGCGCTCAGCACGCCGGTCCAGAAGAGATCCGCGTGCGGCAAGAGCAGCGCGAACGGCGCGACGCCCAGGATGGACAGCCAGATCACCCGCTTGCGCCCGATGCGATCGCCCACCGGCCCGCCGACGATGACACCGACGGCCACCGACAGCATGAACAGGAAGAGATGCACCTCCGCGCTCTGCACCGATACGCCGAAGCTGTGCATCAGGTAAAAGGTGTAGTAGCTGGTGATACCGGCCAGGTAGAAGTATTTCGAGAAGATCAGCACCCCGAGGATCAAGAGCGCGAGTCGCACGCGACCCGGCGACGGCGCGTTTGCCGCGAGCTCGCGCACGTGCGCACGTCCCCGCGTTGCATGATGCCGTCCGTACCAGCGGCCGACCTGCAGCAGCACGGCGAACGCGACCAGCGCCGCGAGCGAGAACCACATGACGCTGCCGCGGCCGTGCGGCACGACCACCCACGCGGCGAGCAGCGGACCGATCGCCGTGCCGCCGTTGCCGCCGACCATGAAAATCGATTGTCCCAGCCCCGGCCGTCGCCCGGATGCCATGCGCACCACGCGCGACGATTCGGGGTGGAAGATCGACGAGCCGGTGCCGACGCAGGCGGCGGCGAGGAGCAGCGTGGGGAAGTCCGGGGCCATGCCGAGCAGCAGCAGGCCGAAGCAGGTGAAACCCATCCCGACCGGCAGCGAGTACGGCATGGGGCGCCGATCCGCGAGGTGGCCGACCAGCGGCTGCAGCAGCGAGGCGGCCGTTTGGTAGACGAGCGTGATCAGGCCGATCTGCACGAAGCTCAGCCCGAACTCGCCCTTGAGCAGCGGATAGATGGCGAGGATCAGCGACTGCATCATGTCGTTCAGCAGATGCGAGAAGCTGATCGCGCCGAGCACCGGATACACGGTGCCCGTCGTGCCAATGCCCGCGCCGGCGGCGAGGGCCGCGGTATCGGTCTTGCGCAGCATTCGGAGGTTTCCTTTGGGTCCCGCCGTCCCTGTCCCGCGGCGCCTCAGGCCACCTTGGGTTTGATCTCGCGCGCGATCCGCTCGCCCGCGGCAATCTCCGCGACGCGAAGGTCGTACGCGGATTGCAGATTCAGCCAGCTTTGCGCGTCACCGCCAAAATAACGTGCCAGGCGCAGCGCCGTGTCGGCGCTTACCCCTCGCCGCTCGAGGACTATGTCATTGATGCGCGGCGCCGGTACTTTGAGCGCCTTGGCCAGTGCGTTTGCGCTCAGCCCGAGCGGCTCCAGGTAATCCTCGCGCAGGATCTCACCCGGATGGACCGGCCGCATACGATTCCTGAACATGGCCACCTCAGTGATAATCCACGATCTCGACCTGCTCCGGGCCGAGCTCTGTGCACACGAAGCAGATCCTGAACTGGTCATTCACCCGGATGCTGTACTCGCCCGCGCGATCTCCCGAGAGCTTTTCCAGCCGGTTCCCCGGGGTCGCGCGCAGGAAGTCGAGCGTGATCGCCGCATCCAACTGCGCGAGTTTCCGGGTGGCGATCCGTGCGATCCCCGCGAAATGCCGTGACCTGCCTGTCTCGAAAAGACGCCGGGTATGGGCGCAGCGGAAGCACCGGATCACGGAAGGATATAACGTTTAACGTTAAACATCAAATGTGCCATCTGACAGCATGCCCTTGATTGGTGTAGCTTCTGCGATCGGTCGCAGGCACTGAAGCCGCAAATGACAACAATGCAGGCCGAATGGCTGTTCCGGTTCGTGGTCGTAGTGACGGGAGCGCTGCTCGCGGGATCGTCGCTCGCGGCGGACGATGCCGGCTGGCCGCATTACGGGCGCGATCCCGGCGGCAGCCGTCACTCGCCGCTCACGCAGATCGACGCGTCCAACCTCGAACGCCTCGAGATCGCGTGGACGTTCCGGACGGGCGAGCTCGGGGAGGGTGCCGCGTCCGGCGATCAGCTCACCTTCGAGGCGACGCCGGTGCTCTGGAACGGCGCGCTCTATTTCAGCACCGCGCTCGGCACGGTGTTCGCCGTCGATGC
>DASVDF010000039.1:0-26148 GCA_036381215.1 Woeseiaceae bacterium
CGACGAGGTGGTGATGCAGCTCTGCGCCGAGATGCTCCTGATGATGGAGCTGGAGCCCGGTCGCGATGCCGCGCGCAAGCGCGCCGACGACGCCGTGCGCTCGGGCCGCGCGGCCGAAGCCTTCGAGCGCATGGTGGCCGGTCTCGGTGGCCCGGCGAATTTCGTAGCAGAATTCGAGCGGCACCTGCCGGCGGCGAAAGTGCTGCGCCAGGTTTATCCGGAGCGGGAAGGCTGGCTCGTCGAGGTGGACGGCTTCGCGATCGGCAATGCCGTCGTCGAGATCGGCGGCGGCCGCCGGCGACAGGACGATCGCATCGATCCGGCCGCCGGGTTCAATGACGTCGCGCCGATCGGCACGTACGTCGATGCCCGGACGCCGCTTGCCACGGTGCACGCAGCCACGGACGAAGCCGCCGAGCGCGGCGCGGAGCTCTATCGCAAGGCCTGCCTGACCGGCTCGAAAAAACCGCAGGCACGCACCGTCATCTACCGCAGCATCGTCCCGGGCCCGTAAACCAGGGGCCGGGGCGCGCCGCCCCGCAGGAGTGCGCATCGCGCGCGACCGGGCGCGCCCCATGCCCGGTTCCGGCTCCGTAGGACGCGCATCGCGCGCGACCCGCCGTCGCATTGCCCCCGTTCGTCGACGCCACGGCAATCGCCGGTCGCGCGCAATGCGCGCTCCTACGGCGGGGCCAGGTGGAATGTCTGCGGGAGGAGGTCCGAGGCGGTGTGCGCTTCGACGGTGCCGGTGTCCGTCAGGAGGAGGACGCGGGTGGCGTGGTCGGCGAACTCGGCGATTTTCTGGCGGCAGCCGCCGCAGGGCGTGCACGGCTCCGGTGCATCGCGTCCGCCGGCGATCGCGATGGCGACGATGCGCCGGCCGCCGGCCGCGACCATGGCGCCGATGGCGTTCGCCTCCGCGCAGGTACCTTCCGGGTAAGCCGCGTTCTCGATGTTGCAGCCGATGTGCACGCGGCCGACCTCGTCCACGAGCGCCGCGCCGACGTTGAACCCCGAGTAAGGCGCGTACGCGTTGTGGCGTACGTTGCGCGCCGCTTCCATCAGGCGCTGGTCGTCGCCTTTCATCACGCGATCATCGCACGGACGTCCACGAGCCGTGCATGGGGTTCGGAATGATGTACCAGCCGTTACCCCAGTAGTGCCGGTGCGCCTCCGTGGTCGCGGCACGCAGTGCCTGCGTCGCCGGCTCGGTGCAGGGCGGCACGACCGAGTCGCGCACGCACGGGATGAAATCGGCGAGGTCGTCACCCACGAGCATGATCACTCGATAGTGCCTGGCGATGAGATCGCGCCGCACTTTCTTCTCGGCGGTCCAGTCGGGCTGCTCCCCTGCCATCAGCACGCGGTCCGCGTTCGCGGGGATCCCGGTCTCGAGAAGGTCGTGAATGGTCGTGTCCTGCTGCGGGCAGAAGCGCTCGATGCCGGGCCTGGTCTCGCAGGGGCGGTTGGTGACGAAGAACACTTCCACGCCCGAGTCGATGGCGCGCTGGACGAATTCCGCAGCGCCGGGCACGGGCCGCGCCTCATTCGCGGCATTCCAGTCGTCGAGCTTCGCGTTACTGAACGGCGGCTCGAGCTCGAGCTGGAAATCCACGTTGCTGACGAGCGTCTCGTCGACGTCGAAGATGATGGCCGGCGGGAGGTTCCCGGCATCGTGCTGGCCAGGCAGGGCACTCCAGGAGCGGTTGTCCAGGAATCCCGGCAGGTCCTCGCCGGCGGCGGCATAGGCCTGCAGAGACAGCGCCTGCCATTCGGCGGCGCCGCGCACCCAGAGGATTGCCAGGTCGGCGTCGGTCGCCGGTTGCGCGGCCGGCTGCGGCGGCGCTTCCGGCTGCACGGCGCACGCGGCGAGGAGGACGGCAAGGAGCGTCGGCACGCTATGAACCCGGAGGGTCGTTCTTTTCATGGCATGTCGATGTGCATGGCCGGTCAGAGGTTATCACGATTGTATGGCGTTGCCTGCGGCCGCGGGACGCCAAAAAAAAAGAGCGGCCGGTCTTTGCAACCGGCCGCCCCGTTTCTTCTTATTGTTACCGGTTCAGAAGTTGTACTTCACGCCGAGGCGGACCTCCCACAGGGAAGCATCCGCGACCCGCCCCTGCGGCGCCGGCGTCTGGAAGAACGAATACACGTACTGGCCCTGGTCGTTGATGGGGCCGCCGTCCACCCCGTCCTCGTCGAGCCCGACCAGCGGCAGGTTGCGCGGGAAGCTCTGCTCCTTCATCACGCCCCAGTCGTCGTTGATCAGGTTGCCGACGTTCTCGATGATCAGGAAGCCCGCGAACCTGTGCTCCGGATTGAAACCCGGCAGCTCCTGCTCGATGCGGATGTCGTACTTGTGCCACCAGGAGCTCCGCAGGGAGTTGCGCGGTGCGATCTCGCCGCCGTACTGGTCCAGCCCGCTGTCGGCGAGATAGGCGAAGAACGCCTCCTGGTCGAAGCCGGGTGCGAAGACGACGTTCGGATCGTCGGGCCCGGAGGGTATGTACAGCAGGTGACGGAAGTCGATCGTGTCGCCGAACACGAACCCGGCGTCGAAGAACGTGGGGCTGAACGGACGGCCCTCGTTGACGTGGCCGAACAGCGTGAACTTCGTCAGGTTGTCGCCGAAAAACGCGTGGCTGAAGTTGAGCCGCAGCGTGAAGCGGTTGCGAATGTCGTAGTTAGAGGGCGCCGGATCCGGATCGTTGGGATCGGATACCGACACGTTCTGGTAGTTCGAGAACGCCACCGAGCTGGTCATCGGGTTCACGTCGGTCGACTCGGTGTACGCGTACGCGAACGCCCAGTCGAGGCCCCAGTCGTAGGACTTGCTCAGCGAGAACGACCAGACATCGGACCCGCCGTCATCTCCACGCACGTTCGACAGGATGAAATCCTGGGCGAACAGGCGATCCCCGCAGGTCAGCGGATCGACCGCGCATGCCGGATCGCTGCGGTCGATGCTGCGGTAGATCGGCCGCCCGTCGGGCGCCGTGCCGACCTGCTCCAGCGTGGCGTCGACGATCAGGGCCGAATCCTGTTTCTCGGTGTGCAGGTAGTCGACGAGGAACGTATAGTCCTCGCCGAGGAAACCCGCGTCGAAGTTCCAGGTCGCGCCGAGAGCGAACTTCCATTCCTTCGGAATGGAGAAATTCGGATCGACCGCGTTCACGCCGCTGTTCGCCGCGCCGCTGGCCACGGAATCGAACAGGCTCTGCGGGATGTCGAAGATCGGCCGGCCCTCGCCGTTGAACGGGATCGTGAACAACGTTTCGCCGCCGATGCCGTCGTCATCCAGCGTGCGTTCCTGGAATTCGACCTGCGTGATGCCGTCGTTGGAATAGTTGTTCGACAGCCAGACGTTCGGGTTGCCGCCGGAGTAGAGGCCGACGCCCCCGCGGAAGCTCAGGCGGTCGCTGAAATCCCAGTTGAACCCGAGGCGGGGCTGGATGATGCCTTTGCCGTCGAAGTTCTGCCGGTTCGAAAACCCGTTACGGGCGAGGAAGTTCGGGTTCTCGCGCGGCAGGTCGTCGCTGGTGTACCAGTCGTAGCGCACGCCGGCGACGAGAGTCACGTCGCCGTCCGCGATCGGGAACTCGTCCTGGAGATAGAGGGTGTTGATCTGGTAGCCGAACGACGCCGCCGCATCCTCCTTGACGTTCGTCCCGCGGGCGTTTTCGTAGGTGATGCGGCCCGGGTCGCCGGATTCGAACGCGTCGATGCAACCGTCGGGGTTGCTCGCATCGCACAGCGAATCGAATCGATACTCACCTTCCGATTCCTGGATGAACACGTTGAAGATGTCGAATTCCTGACGCTCCCAGCCGCCCGTGATCACGTGGTCGTCGAGCGTGTAGGTACCGGCGACCTTGAAGCCGGTCGTGTCGTACTTCAGCTTGTTGGCGTGGCGGGAATCGTCGGCACCGAGGTACACGGTCGCCGATTGCGGGCTGATCGGGCCGGCGCCGTCCGGATCGTTGAAGGTACGGATCTGGACCTCGCCGAAATCCACTCCACCGAGTGGGATCTGCCGGTTGTCGAGCTTGGAGTAGGAAACCCGGACCTCGGTCGAGAAGTCGTCGGTCCAGTTGGAAAACAGCTGGCCGACATGCGAGCTCAGCTCGGCCCCGCGCTCGTAGAAGTGGTTCGCGAATTCGTATTCGAAATCGCTGTCGTCCGACTGCGCGTTGTTGAAGCCGTCGTTCCAGGTGTAGGTATATGCAGCCCGATGGTTGTCGTTGATGTTCAGGTCGAGCTTGATGAGGTATTTCTCGTCATCTGTCGGAAGGCTGCTGAGGTCCGGGCCCGGATCGTATCCGTAGACGTTCTCCGCGATGCTGCGGATCCGGTCGAGCTGCGCCTGGTTCACGCCGAGGATCGGACGAGCGGCGTCGGAATCGGCCGCGCCGCGGTCGAATACGTTGACCCCCTCCAGTTTCTCGTAAGCGGCGAAGAAGAACAGGCGATCCCTGATGATCGGGCCGCCGATCGAAAAGCCGTAGCGCTTTTCCTCGAAGGTACCGAGCGCGAGGTCGTCACCTTCGAGCTGATCGCCCGTGAGCGAATCGTTGGTGAAATCGTAGAAGAGGCTGCCGTGGAATTCGTTGGTGCCGGATTTGGTCACCGCGTTGATGTTGCAGGCGGTGAAGTTGCCGTACATCACGTCGAAAGGGGCGAGCTCGACCGCGATCTGGTCGATCGCGTCGTACGGGAATGGCATGCGCTCCGTCGGGAAGCCGTTGCTGTTCAGGCCGAAGTTGTCGTTCATGGCCACGCCGTCGACCGTCAGCGAGTTGAAGCGCGGGCTGGCGCCGCCGCACTGCACGGCATCGGCGAAGCCTTCGTCGACGTAGATGCGGGGATCGATGGCGATCACGTCGGTGATGCTGCGGTTGATCGCCGGCGCGGTTTCGAGATCCGACCGGGAGAAGGTCGCCGCGGGGCCGATCGCGACGTCGACTGCCTGGATGGCGGAGCCGGTGACGACGATCTCGTCGATGTCTTCACCGCGCGTCAGCGTGACGTTGAAGGCATAGGTATCGCCGAGGTCGAGGTACACGTCCGTGACCGTCTGCGGCGCGGCGCCCGGGGCTTGTACCTGCACCGTGTACGGGCCGCCGACCCTGAGGCCGGTGAGGTTGAACTGGCCGCTCGCCGTGGTGGTCGCCGTGTGCGCACGCCCCGTGCGGGTGTCGATCACGAGCACGGTGGCGCCTTCTTCCGGCGCACCGTCCGGTCCGAGGATCGTGCCGCGGATCGCGGAGGTCGTCTCCTGTGTGAATCCCGCAACAGGTGCGCCCAGGCACAGCAGCGCGGCCATCCAGGCGGCCATGCAGGCGCCGAGCGAAGCCCGACGCCGGTCAGCCATCGCGAACGTGTGGTTCATGTGCATCCCCGCTTGTAAAAAACAGCGAACGAGACCAACACTTCCGCGTGGCCGTGCCGGTCTGCTCGCAAGTGGAATTATTTGGCAGCTCCGCCCCAGGCCGGATCGCTCACCGTGCATGTGGGCGGTAATCTAGCTCAGGCCAAATTGGCATGCAATAAAGGTTTTCGGCGCGCAGCGAGCCATACGGAACGACTTCGGTCGCGCCTCCTCACGGCACGCGTTGCGAAAGAAAATGATCATCAAAACGCAATGCGTTGTTTCCCGGCCGGTTCGATCACGGCCACCAGCGGCCAGTGGTCGGACACGCCCGTCCCCGCCGGAAGCGCGAAGCGCGCGGGGGTACCGTCCGGCGTGACCTGGGCCGGGGTTTGGTTCGCGATCGCCACCGAGCCGGGCCGCAGCCGCCATGTTGTGCCGTCGCCACGCTCTTCCGCGGGCCGCCACAGCAGCATGTCCAGAAACGACCACGAGTCCGTCGGGGGGTAGTAGCTCGTGCCCTTGCATGCGCCGCAGCCGGTTTCGTGCACGACCGTCCAGCCGGGCCTTGCGAAACGCTCCAGCATGTGCCGTTCGCGGTCCTCTTCCGAGGTCGTGTTGAAGTCGCCGGCGGCGAACGCCGGCCGATCGTCCGGCAGAGCGGCCGCGAGTGCGTTGAGGGCTGCGTAAGCGTCCCTGCGCATCGACGGCGGATGGAAGGGCGCCGGAAAGTGCACGGCGAAGCCCGAGAGCAGCGAGCCGTCGGGCAGCCGGAAGGTCGCTTCGAGGATGCCGCGCGTATCCGCTTCGCTCGCGTCGTCCACGCCCTCGAACTCGATTCTGTGCAGCACGGCCGGGGCGGCGAGGGGCAGGCGCGTCAGGAACGCGACGTCGATGCCGCGCTCGTCGTCACCCTCGATGAGCACAGGCGTGTAGCCCCTGCCCGCGAGACGCTCGGTGACGAGCCGCTCGAGGATCGCGAGGTTCTCCACTTCCTGGAGAGCGACGATGTCGGGGCCGCGTCCGTTGCCGACCTGCAGGATCGCGTCGCCGACGACCGCGAGCTTGCGCGCGACGATCGCCTCATTCCAGTCCCAGTGCAGGCACTCGTCGCGCCAGCGCGGATTGGAGACCCTGGCGCATGCGGCGCGGTGCTCGTCGCTCGCTTTCATCGCGAGCGGCAGGTAGGTGGCGTCGTCCTTGCCCGGATCGTCGCGCGTGTCGAAGAGGTTCTCGACATTGAACGTCATGAGGGTGACCGCGGGCGTCGCCTGCGGCGCTTCCCCGGCGGTTTCCGTGGGAGGTTGCGCCGGCGATGGCGCCTCAGGCGACATCGCCGGAGCGCAGGCGGCGAACAGGGCGACGAAGACGGCGATTCGGGGCAGTCTCATGGAATGTCCTGTTTTCGGCTGGCCGCGCTCCTACGGTAGCAAAAAAAACCCGGCGCGAAGGCCGGGTTTTTTGTGCTTGCCGCGCGGCTTCAGTACTCGCCGAAATTCATGCGGAAGTTGATGCCGAAGATGCGCGGCTCGTTGACGAAGCCCGTCAGGTTGTTGAAGTCGATGCCGCCCTTCAGGTTCTCCTCGTCCGTGATGTTGCGCGCGAACACCGACAGCTCCCACTGGCCGCCGTTGGCAATGTAGCCCGCGCGCAGCCCGGCCTCGAAGATCGTGCCGCTGTGGTACTCGGCCGATTCGTACAGGAAGAAGTTGGTGTCGCCCTGCTGCACGTAATCGGCGAGGATGTAGTACTCGTCGTCGTCGTTCACGGGCACGGTCCAGCGCGCCGTCGCGTTGATCATATGCTCCGGCGCCTGCGGGAACGGATTACCGTCGAGCAGCGCGAAGCCCTGCGCATCGATCGGGTCGAGCACCGTGCATTGCGCGCAGATCGCGGTGCGCAGGCTCGAGTCGTCGATCTCGGTGTCGTTCCAGCTGCCGCCGAGCGTGACCACCAGGTTGTCGGTGAGCAGGATCTCGCTGTCGAGGTCGACGCCTGTGCCGGTGCCCTTGTCGGCATTCACCAGCACGTTCGAGTTCGCATTGCCGCCGATCGCGGAGAGCTGCATGTCGTCGATCGTGTAGTAGTACACGGCGCCGCTCAGCCGCACACGCTCGCCGATGACCGACTTGAAGCCGATTTCACTCGACAGGATGGTCTCGGAATCGGCGACGGAGAACGGGTTCGCGTCGAAGAACGCGATGTTGCGACCCTGGATCGAGGGCGCACGGAAGCCGTTCGCCACCCGGCCGTAGATGTTCCATTCGTCGTTCAGCGAGTACAGCAGGCTCACGTCCCAGCTCACCTGCTCGTCGGAGACGTTGACGGGCGGCTGCGGATTCGGCGTTTCCGGCGTCGTCATGTCCTTGTCGTCGTCCGTGTAGCGGGCGCCGACGGTGACGGTCATGGCGTCGGTGAGGTCGTACGCCACCTGGCCGAACGCGGCCCAGGCCGTGTTCTCGTGCCGCACCGTGGTCGGCGGCACGAAGAACGGGAACGTCTGCACCGAGAAATCGGAGTCGAAGTAGAACACGCCCGCCTGCCAGAACAGGGCGTCGCTCGCTTCTGAGGCGAGACGGAATTCCTGGGTGACCTGGTCGAGGTCCTTGAGGCCGTCCTGCGTCGCCGACTGGAACGGGATGAAGCCCGGCCCGTTCTCGTTGCCGCCGTCGATGTCGCCGAGGCTGCGGTTGTCGACCGTCTCGTAAGCCGTGATCGAGGTCAGCGTCATTTCGTTGCCGAAATCGAAATCGAGCCTGAGCGAGCTGCCCCAGGCATTCGCTTCCTGCGGGTTGTTGTCGCCCTGGTTGAAGAACACGCGGTCGCGGTCGAAGTTGTCGTTGAGCTCGTTGCTGCCCGGGCTCAGCACGTTGGCGTAAAAGATCGACGCGGTGCCGCTGCTCAGGTCGCGCCCGTGCAGGTTGAGCAGTGCCGAAAACGACTCCGACGGGCGGTAGAGGAGCTGCAGGCGGGCGGCGTTCTCGCTGAACCCGCCCATCGCGTCGGACTCTCCGGTGAAGCCGTTATCGATCCAGTCCTCGCGGTTCTGCGTGAGGAACGACAGCCGCCCCATCAGCGTCTGGCTCTCGTTCAGGCTGCCGCCGAGCCCGAATTCGACGTTCTTGGTGCCCAGGCTGCCGAGGATGGCCGACACGTAGCCGTTCAGGTCTTCGGTCGGCTTGCGCGATTCGAACTTGATGATGCCGGCCGGCGTGTTGCGGCCGAACAGCGTGCCCTGCGGGCCGCGCAGCACTTCCACCCGATCGATGTCGAAGATCGGGAAGCTCTTCAGGATCACGTTCTCCTGCACGACCTCGTCGAAGATGATCGACACGGACTGCGAAGCCGCGAGGTCGAAGTCGGAGTTGCCGAGGCCGCGCATGTAGAAGCGGGGGGCGAGCCGCCCGTTCGAGGATTCGGCGTACAGGCTCGGCACGCGCGCCGCGA
The DNA here is from genome assembly GCA_036381215.1 of Woeseiaceae bacterium. Classification (GTDB taxonomy): domain Bacteria; phylum Pseudomonadota; class Gammaproteobacteria; order Steroidobacterales; family Woeseiaceae; genus IDS-8. Next base: position 8,816 of record DASVDF010000039.1, read on the forward strand.
GCGCCCGGATGTCTTCGCCGCCCGCCGTGAATACGTCCACGCGCTCACCGGTCACTGCCGTCACCGAGATCGGCACGTCGACGATGTTCTCCTCGCGGCGCTGCGCCGTGACCACGATCTCGTCGAGAATCGGGTTGCGCGACTCCTGCGCCTGTGCAGCGGCGGTTGGCAGGGCCGCGATGACGGCCGCGCCGAGCAGGGCGAAGCCGGCCCGCGGCAGCCGCGAACTTGAAAACACGATCGAAGACATGACGATGCTCCCCACAAACGGTGGCGCGATTATAGCAGAGCGCCATGCGGGCTCAGGGGCCCGGAAGCGCGCTCGATACGGGTGATTCCCTCATGCGAATCGCCGAAGGCGGGCTCGCAGCCTGCTTGCCGCGCGTCATTCCAGCGGGGTATAGGCCTCCTCGGTGAAGCGGGGCAGGCACACGCACTGCAGCACGAGGTCGCGGTCACCGGTGTTGGTGATCCGCTGGGACGTCCCGGCCGGAATCGCCACCACGTCGCCCGGGCCCACGGCGAACGGCTCGCCGCCCCCCACCTCCATGAGCCCCTCGCCCTGCTCGAGCACGTACCACTCGGCGACGTCCAGACGGTGGAGCTCGGTCGTGACGCCCGGCTGCACGCGGCAGCGGGCGAGCGACACGGCGGGCACCGCGGGATCGTTCAGAAGCTCGGTCACGGACACGCGCTCCCGCGTATGGAACTCCTGCCCGTGCTTCCCGCTCCGTATCAACATGCCCCCGATCATGCCCGTGCCCCTCCCCCCTGACCAGCGTGTCGAAGGGCCGCGGGTGGTAAGATCGCGCAGGCAATGGCCACCAAGCACATGAACGCGGCGCCCGGCGATTTCGCCGAGACGGTGCTGATGCCGGGCGACCCCCTGCGGGCGCAGTTCATCGCGGAGAACTGGCTTTCCGGCGCCCGCCGCGTCACCGACGTGCGCAACATGTGGGGCTACACCGGGGAGTACCAGGGCCTGCCGGTGTCGGTGATGGCGCACGGCATGGGCATCCCGTCGGCCTCGATCTACTGCACCGAGCTGCTGCGCGACTACGGAGTACGCCGGCTGGTGCGCGTGGGCAGCTGCGGCACCAGTCATCCGGACGTGCGGCTCAGGGACATCGTGATCGCGATGGGTGCCTCGACCGACTCCGGCGTCAACCGCGTGCGCTTCGGCGGCTACGACCTGGCGGCGCTCGCCACCTTCCGGCTGGTGCAGCACGCCGTGCAGGCGGCCGAGGCGCGCGGCGTGCGCCACCACGTCGGCAATGTCTTCTCGGCCGACCTTTTCTATACGCCCGACACGGCGATGTTCGCGACGATGGCGAAATACGGCGTGCTCGGTATCGAGATGGAGGCCGCCGGCATCTACCCCATCGCGGCCGAGCACGGCGCCGAGGCGCTCGCGATCTGCACGGTGAGCGACGTCATCGGCTCCGGGGAGGCGCTCACGGCCGAGGAGCGGCAGAGCTCCTTCGGCGACATGATTGCCGTGGCGCTCGCGACGGTGCGCGCGGCCGGTCCCCTCCGATGAGCCTCTCCGCCGTGCCGCTCGCCGCGCGCAGCCGGCTGCCGGACCTCGATGCGGTGACCCGCGTCGACGAGGTCGGCGTGCAGGAGCGCGTCGCCCGATTCCAGAGCCGCAGCATCAAGAAGGAGTCGAAGATCGAGGCGCTCAGGATGGTGCTCTCGATGATCGACCTCACCACTCTCGAAGGCCAGGACACGCCGGGCAAGGTCCGCCAGCTGTGCCAGAAGGCGATGCACCTGCACGCTGCGCGTCCCGGCCTGCCGCACGTCGCCGCCGTGTGCGTGTACCCGACGATGGTGGCGGTGGCGAAGCAGGCACTCGGCGGCTCCGGCATCAAGGTGGCGTCGGTCGCCACGGCGTTCCCGAGCGGCATGGCGTTGCGGCGGATCAAGATCGAGGAGACGAAGCAGGCCGTGGCCGACGGCGCCGACGAGATCGACATGGTCATCTCGCGCGGCGCCTTCCTCTCGGGCGATTACGCGTACGTGTTCGACGAGATCGCGGCGATCAGGGACGCGGCCCAGGGAGCGCACCTCAAGGTGATCCTCGAAACCGGCGAGCTCGGTACGCTGGACCGCGTGCGGCGTGCGAGCGTGCTCGCGATGCACGCCGGCGCGGATTTCATCAAGACCTCGACCGGCAAGGTGCAGCCGGCGGCGACCCTGCCGGTGACGCTGGTCATGCTGCAGGCGATCCGCGACTATCACCGCGAAACGGGCCGCATGGTCGGCATGAAGCCCGCCGGCGGAATCTCCAACGCGAAGCTCGCGGTGCACTACCTCGTGATGCTGAAGGAAACGCTCGGCAACGCCTGGATGACGCCCGAGTGGTTCCGCTTCGGGGCGAGCTCGCTCGCGAACGACGTGCTGATGCAGATCGAGAAGCAACTCACCGGGCGTTACCAGTCCGGCGATTATTTCTCGAAGGATTGAGGATGACCCGAAGCGCCATTGAAGGTTCGGCGATCTTCGAAGGTTCGGGGATCCCCAGTCGCGCGCAATGCGCGCTCCTGCGGGGCGTCATCGGGGGTGATGTCGAACCGGTTTTCGCCAGCGATTGACAGGGGGCCGAACATGCTTGCCGGCGGGCGAAAATCGGTTCGACCCCTGATCGGGAGGGTGAAGGGATGGTGAAAGCGATGGACGAGCCCGCGCGGGCGAACGCGCTCGCTTTCGACGGCGGCTGGACCTACTCGCCGGCGCCCGAGAGTACGGACCACGTGCGCATCGAGCCGCGCTACGGTCTGTTCATCGGCGGCGAGTTCGTCGAGCCGGCGGAGGGCCGCTGGTTCCCGACCGTCAACCCGGCCACCGAGGAGGAAATCTCGCAGGTCGCGCTCGCGACGGACGCGGACGTCGACCGCGCGGTGCAGGCGGCACGCGCCGCTTACGAAGGCGCGTGGTCGAAGCTGAAGCCGCTCGAGCGCGGCAAATACGTCTACCGGCTCGCGCGCATCATCCAGGAGCGCTCGCGCGAGCTCGCCGTGATCGAGTCGCTGGACGGCGGCAAGCCGATCCGCGAGTCGCGCGACATCGACATCCCGCTCGCCGCGGCACACTTCTTTTATTACGCGGGCTGGGCGGACAAGCTGGAGTACGCCTTCCCCGGCCGCAAGCCCGGACCGCTCGGCGTCGCCGGCCAGGTGATCCCGTGGAACTTCCCACTGCTCATGCTCGCGTGGAAGATCGCCCCCGCGCTCGCCTGCGGCAACACCGTGGTGCTGAAGCCCGCCGAGACGACGCCGCTCACCGCGCTCAAGTTTGCCGAGATCGTGCGCGACGCGGGCCTTCCGCCCGGCGTGGTGAACATCGTGACGGGCGCGGGCGAGACCGGCGCCGCGATCGTGAATCACCCCGGCATCGACAAGATCGCCTTCACCGGCTCGACGGAAGTGGGCCGCATCATCCAGCGCGCCCTGGCCGGCACGCGCAAGCGCTACACGCTCGAGCTCGGCGGCAAGGCGGCGAACATCGTGTTCGCCGACGCCGCGATCGACCAGGCGGTGGAGGGCATCGTCAACGGCATTTTCTTCAACCAAGGCCACGTCTGCTGCGCGGGCTCGCGCCTGTTCGTGCAGGAATCGGTGGCGGACGAGGTGATCGAGAAGCTGCAGGCCCGGATGGAGACGCTGATCATCGGCGACCCTCTCGACAAGAACACCGACATCGGCGCGATCAACTCGCAAGCCCAGCTGGAGAAGATCCGCTCGTACCTGGACGTCGGCCGTGCCGAGGGCGCGCGGATGCACCAGAGCTCCTGCCCGCTGCCGGAACGCGGCTGGTGGTGCCGGCCCACGCTCTTCACCGGCGTGTCGCAGTCGAGCCGGGTCGTGCAGGAGGAGATCTTCGGGCCCGTGCTCGCGATCCAGACCTTCCGCACGGAGCAGGAAGGCCTCGAGAAGGCCAACAACACGCCCTACGGCCTGTCCGGCGGCGTGTGGACGGACAAGGGCGCCAAGATCTTCCGCATGACCCGCGGCGTGCGCGCGGGCGTGATCTGGGCGAACACCTTCAACAAGTTCGACCCGACCTCGCCGTTCGGCGGCTACAAGGAGAGCGGCATGGGCCGCGAAGGCGGCCTGCACGGGCTGGACGCGTACCTGGATCTCGGGGAGTAGGGCCGATGGCGACCATGGCATCCCGCGTCCCCGTCGCGAAGACCTACAAGCTGTACATCGGAGGCCAGTTTCCGCGCACCGAGTCCGGCCGCTATATCGCCTTTTCCGACGCGAGCGGCGCCGTGATTGCGAATGTCTGCCGGGCGAGCCGCAAGGACTTCCGCAACGCCGTGGTCGCGGCGCGCAACGCGCTCCCCGGCTGGGCAGGCGCCTCCGCGTATCTGCGCGGGCAGGTCCTCTACCGGATCGCGGAGATGCTCGAGGGCCGCCGCGAGCAGTTCACGGCCGAGCTGGTCCGCGAGGGCGGGACGAAGCGGCGGGCGGCCGCCGAGGTCGACGCCGCGGTCGACCGCGTCATCCACTACGCGGGATGGTCGGACAAGTACCAGCAGATCTTCAGCGCGGTGAATCCGGTCGCATCGAGTCACTTCAACTTCTCCGTGCCCGAGCCGATGGGCGTAGTCGCGATCCTCGCACCCGAAGAGCCCGGCCTGCTCGGCTTCGTCTCGAACGTCATGCCGGCCATCGTCGGCGGCAACACCGTGGTGGCGCTCGCCTCCGAATCGCGCCCGCTGTCCGCGGTGAGCTTCGCCGAGGTACTGCACGCCTCGGTCGTGCCGCCGGGCGTGGTGAACGTGCTGACCGGCCGGCGTGACGAGCTTGCGCTCCAGTTCGCGTCGCACATGGACGTGAACGCCCTCGTCGTCGGCGACGGGGGCGACGCGGCCGACCGACGCCGGATCCGGTACGAGGCGGCGGAGAACCTGAAGCGCGTCATCGAGCGGACGGACGTGGACTGGCGCTCGGAGGCCGCGGCCAGCCCCTATCGCATCCGCGACACTCAGGAAACGAAAACGACCTGGCATCCCGTCGGCAATTGAGTCGAACCGAACCTGGGCGGGAGCAGTCCCGCTTCCCCATGGACAACGCGGACCCGCAACCCTCGTCCCGCCCGGCCACAACAGAGGCACCCATCCGTGTGCTGTGCGTCTACCAGGAGCGCAACCAGAGCGACCGGCCGACCGGCGCCCTGCTGGTCGCGCTGCATCGCGCCGGGGTGGCACTCACCGTCGTCTGCCCGCCGGCGCATCCGCAGCGCGCGCTGCTCGAGGGCGCGGGCATTCCGGCGATCGACATCCCGATCCGCCGCGACATCGACCTCAGGGCCGTGAAAGCGCTGCGCGCGGAGCTCGCGCGCGGCCGTTACGACATCGTGCATACCTTCAACAACAAGGCGACCAGCAACGTGGTCATCGCCGCGCGCAGGTTGCCCGTCAAGGTGGTGGCTTACCGGGGTATCGTCGGCGCGGTCGGCTTCCTCGACCCGTTCTCGTGGCTGCGCTACCTGAACCCCAGGATCGACCGCATCGTCTGCGTCGCCGAGGCGGTGCGCCGGCATTTCCTGTCCATGCGCCCGCGCTTCCTGGCGATGCCGCCGGAGCGTCCTGTCACCATCTATAAAGGTCACGATCTCGCCTGGTACGACGATGCTCCGGCGGACCTTGCACGCGAAGGTATACCCGATGATGCGTTCGTGATCAGTTGCATCGCGAATTACAGGCCGCGCAAAGGCGTCGAAGTGCTGGTCGAGGCGTTCGAGCGCCTGCCGCCCGACATACCGGCGTGGCTGCTGCTCGTCGGCCGCATGGATGCGCCGGCGCTCGATCGCCGCATCGCCGCGAGCCCGGCGCGTGCGCGCATCCTGCGCACGGGTTTTCGCGACGACGCGCCCGCGCTCGCGGCGGCGAGCCACGTGTTTTGCCTGCCGTCGCTGAAACGCGAGGGCCTCGCGCGGGCGCTGATTGAGGCCATGGCTTACCGCGTGCCGCCGATCGCCACCGATTCCGGCGGCAGCCCGGAGCTCGTGGTCGACGGCGAGTGCGGAATCGTGGTGCCGGTGCACGACAGCGGCGCGATTGCCGCCGCCATCCTGCGCCTGTACCGCGATCCCGCGTTGCGGCGGCGCCTCGGCGAGGCGGCACGCACGCGTATCGCGACGCATTTCCGGCACGAGGACACGGTGGCGCAAACGCTGGCGCTGTACCTCGGTCTTGCTCGCGCGTGAGCCCGCGGGAATGCCGGCCGCGCACGGCTTCGCAGGCCTCCGGAGCAGCTCCCAGATGATTCCGCAGCCCGATCAACTGCTTGTCGATTTGTTCGCCGGCGACCAGTCACGCGGGACGACGCATGCACGCGGCCGCATGGTTCCGGATGGAAGTTTCCGGACGACTGATCGCGAGCGCTTGCATCGCGTTCGGAAGAGCCGTGTGCAAGGCGCTGATAGCGTTTGTCGGATGCGAAAAGTATGCTATATAGCTCAACTGCCAGCGGGAGCCCACGATCCGGCTGGATCAAAAAAGCAGGTCGCGGGGGGACAGGGCAAAGTGAATGCTTTACCTTTGCACCGGCCGCGGAAAACGAACGGATTTCCAGTGCGAAACGGGCTCTACGTCCCGAGCGGCTGCAGCCGGGAGCATTCGGCTGTACGGAAATCATCAATAAATTGGAGGCATGATTTGCCATGAGGCTGTTCCGTCCCGACACCACCGAACCGGATGCGCGTGCCGGAGGCCATGCGCGGCCGCCGGTCAGCCGTCGGCCTGCCGTTCTTGCGGCCAGCGCAACGGTCGCCATGCTGATCACCGCCGTTGCCGGCGCGCAGCTGAACCAGACGCTGCAGGCGCAGATGGAAGTGGACCGGGCGGCCGCCCAATCGCAGCAGCGCATCGAACAGGTCCGCGACCAGACGCTCGACGCCGCGGCCAAGTACGCACAGGCCATGACCGAAGCGGAGAGCTACGAGCAGTACAACGAGCAGCTCGAGGCGCAGGTCCGTTCCCAGGAGGAAGAAATCGCCTCCATCAACCAGCAGTTGCTCGACATCGAGCAGACGAACCGTGAAGTGCAGCCGCTCATGGACAAGATGGTGCGCGCGCTCGATCAGTTCATCGCGCTCGACGTGCCGTTCCTCATCGAAGAGCGCACGCATCGCGTGGACAACCTGAAGAACATGCTGGCGCGGGCGGACGTCTCGATCTCGGAGAAGTACCGCCTGATCCTCGAGGCGTACCAGATCGAGCTCGAGTACGGGCGCACGCTGGAAGCCTACGAGGGCACGCTGAACGCGGGGGACGAGCCGCGCACCGTGCAGTTCGTACGGCTCGGCCGCGTTTCCCTCCTGTACCAGACCCTGGACGGGTCCGAGACCGGGTATTGGGACCAGAACCAGAAGCAATGGGTGGTCGACAACAGCTACGCCGGTGCCGTGGAGCTCGCGCTGCGCGTCGCCGGTCAGGGCAGTGCGCCGGAGCTGTTGACCGTACCCGTGCCCGCCCCCCAGGAGATCCAGTCGTGAGGAAGTTGAGAATCCGTTTCCCGGGCGTCGTCGCGGCCTGCGTGCTGGCCGGCGCGCTGCCGCTCCCTGCCAGCGTGCAGGCCCAGAACCAGGCGAACGATCCGCTGGCGGGCCAGGTCGGCTCGCTGGACGAGTTGCTCGATCGGGTGCGCCGCGTCCGCGAGGGCGAGAGCGCGCGTCACGAGCAGCGCATGGCGGAGTTCAACGCGGCCTCCGAGAGCGAGCGGGCCGCGATGATGCGCCAGGCCGAGCAGCGGCGCGAGCAGCTCGCGTCGCAGTCGGACAGCATGTCGGACCAGTACTCGGCCAACGAGATCCGCATCAACGACCTCAACAAGCAGCTCGTGCAGAAGTCGAACCAGCTCGGCCTGGCGGAGCTGTTCGGGCTCTCCCGGCAGGTAGCCGGCGACGTGGCGAGCATCCTGGAGCAGTCGCTCATTTCGACCCAGTTCAAGCCCGCGCAGGGTGAGGCGGGTCGCGCCGAGTTCCTGCGGGCCTTTGCCGATGCGCGGCAGGCGCCGACGCCCGAGCAGCTCGAGCGCCTCTGGTTCGAGATGCATCGCGAGATGACCGCGCAAGGGCAGGTCGCGCGCTACCAGACCGACGTCGTGCAGCCGAGCGGCGAGAGCGTGCCCGCGGAGGTGATCCGCATCGGCCCGTTCACCGCGATGTCGAACGCCAGATTCCTCAATTACCTGCCGGAGCTCAACACTTTGACGGTGCTGCCGCGGCAGCTGCCCAGCGAGTTCATGTCCCTGGCGTCCGAGTTCTCGGAAACCACGGAGGGTTACGCGCGGGCCGTGGTCGACTACACCCGCGGCGTGCTGCTCGCCCTGTACGTCGAGCGCCCGAGCTGGCTCGAGCGCATCGAGCTGGGTGAAGAAGTCGGCTACGTCATCATCATCGTCGGCATCGCGGGCGTCCTCGCGTTCCTGTACCAGCTCATCCACCTGATCTTCGTGCGGCTCGCCGTCCGGCGGCAGCTCGCGAACCTGGACGAGCCGCGGCGGGACAATCCGCTCGGCCGCGTGCTGCTGGCCTTCCGCGGCGACCCGAACCGGATCGAGGAGGATGCCGACGTGGCGGAGCTCCGGATCTCGGAGGCAGTGCTCCGTGAAGTGCCGAAGCTCGAGCGCTTCCAGGCGTTCCTGCGCCTCGCCGTTGCCGCCGGCCCGCTGCTCGGGCTGATCGGCACGGTCGTCGGCATGATCATCACCTTCCAGAGCATCACGGAATCCGGCTCCAGCGACCCGCGCCTGATGGCCACCGGTATCGGCCAGGCCATGATCGCGACGGTGCTGGGCCTCGGCATCGCCATCCCGCTCCTCTTCGCGAACGCCTTGTTGAACGGCCTGTCCCGTTCCGTGGTCCAAATACTGGACGAGCAGAGCGCGGGCATGCTCGCGGAAAGCATCGAGAAACAGCGGCGTGTTTGAACAGATCCCTCTGATCCGGGGCATCCTCGACCTGGCATCCGACGGCGGCCCGTTCGTCGTCTGGATTTTCCTTGCCGGCGTCCTGATGTGGACCCTGATCCTGGAGCGCTACTGGTATTTCAGCCGTATCCTTCCGCGCCAGGCGGCGGAGATCAAGGAGCAGTGGCACGCGCGCCGCGACCACACGTCGTGGTGCGCGCGCCAGATTCGGCAGGCGATGATCTCGCGGCTCAACGGCTCCATGACGTCGGGCTTCCCGGTGCTCCAGGTGCTGGTCCCGATGTCGCCGCTGCTCGGCCTGATCGGTACGGTCAGCGGCATGCTCGAGGTCTTCGACTCCATGGCGCTGCGCGGCAGCGCCGACGCGCGCAGCATGGCGAGCGGCGTGTCCGAGGCGATGATCTGCACCATGAGCGGCCTCGCCGTCAGCATCACCGGGTTGTGGCCGGTGCATTACTTCCGTACGCGAGCGGCGCGGGAAACCGAGCTGCTGGCCGACGAGTTCAGTTTCTAGAGCCATGCGCGTCAGACGTACTTCCGAAGCGGCACACACCGGATCCCATGGCATCGACCTCGCGCCGATGCTGGATTTCGTCATCAACCTGCTCATCTTCTTCATCATCACGGCGGTCTTCGTGAAGGAATCCGGGCTGATCGTGAATCGGCCCCAGTCCTTCGAGCAGCAGACGGAGCAGACTGACGACAGCATCAACATCCAGGTGCTGAACAACGGGGAGATCTGGGTCGACAACCGCGTGGTGGATCCGCGGGCCGTGCGCGCCAACGTGGAGCGCCTGGCGGCCGTCAACCCCGAGGCGGGCGTGCTGATCATCGCCCAGGACGACGCTCCGACGGGAGTCGTCGTGGAGGTGGTCGACCAGGTGCACCTGGGCGGCATCTACGACATCACGTTCACCACCCAGCAGTAAGCGAACACCAGGCAAGAGATGCAACCACATCGTCACGCACCCGAAACGGAGGAGACCGGCATCGACCTCGCGCCGATGCTCGATTTCACCATCAACCTCCTGATCTTCTTCATCATCACGACCTCGTTCATCAAGGAGGCCGGAGTCGAGGTCTTCAAGCCCGAGGCGCTGACCGCGGAGCATCGTGAATCCGGTAACCTGTTGATCGCGATCCGTGAAAACGGCGATATCTGGATGGACCGCAAACAGGTCGATCTGCGCGAGGTGCGGCCGCTGATCGAGCGCCTGCACATCGAGCGGCCGGACGACACCGTGGTCATCATCGCCGACCGGAACTCGCACGCCGGCATGGTGGCCAAGGTCATGGACGAGGTGAGAGCCGGGGGCATCTCCGAGGTCTCCATCGCGGCCGACCCCGGCAGCAGCTGATCGCTGCAGGAGGAATCCCATGATGCAGATGCTGCGCATACCATTGGCTCTTCTGTTCGGACTCGCTTTCAGCCTGTCCCTGTTCTGGCTGTTGTGGTCCCTGATCAGCCAGCCCATCAACGTGGGCGAGATGATCGAGGCGACCCGGATCGAGTTCAGCCGCATGCGGCGTGACACCCAGGCCGCGACCAAGCGCGAGGAGCGCGTGGAGCGCGAGCCGCCGCCGCCCGCGCCCGAGACGCCGCGGATGAACTTCACGGCGACCAACGTCGGCAACAACGTCGCCTCGCTCAACCCCCGCATCGACACCGCCGGCGCCCTTTCCAAGATGAACCTGAGCGCCGGCTCCGACACCGACGTCATTCCGCTGGTGCGGATTGCGCCGGAGTATCCGCCGCGCGCGCTGCGCCGCGGTATCGAGGGCTGGGTGCAGGTGCAGTTCACCATCACGGCGACCGGCGCCGTGAAGGATCCCAAGGTGGTGGCCGCGGAGCCGCCCGGCCTGTTCGACGAGGCGGCGATCAAGTCCATCCTCCGCTGGCGCTACAACCCGAAGATCGAAGGCGGCGTGGCCGTGGAGCGCGTGGGCGTCCAGACGGTGATCCGCTTCGTGCTGGAGGAATAGAGAGATGCTGCCCCGCGCCTGCCGTTTGTCTACGGTCCCGGCCGTCATCGCCGCGCTGGCGGTCATGGCCTTCGCGTCCCCGGTGCTCGCCCAGCAGGACGACGAAGAGGAAGGCGGACGCCGCTCCGCTCCGACCATCAGCGAGAAGACCGGCGAGAAGCTCAACGAAGCCATCGAGCTCCTCAACGCCGACAACTACGCTGGTGCCCGCCAGGTGCTCTCCGAGATCAACATGGAGCGCCTGAGCCCGTACGAAGGCAGCCGGGTGCACCAGATCTGGTCGGGCATCGAATACTCCGAGGGCAACTACGACGCGGCGCGCCGGCACCTGCAGCAGGCGATCGACGCCGGCGGCTTCAACGAGCGCGAGGTGTCGCAGGCCAAGTACCAGATCGCCCAGATCTTCATGGCCGAGGAAAAATGGCGCGAGGGCGCCGCGGCGCTGGAGGAGTGGTTCCGCACGGCGCCGGAGCCGAACGCCGCCGCCTACTACCTGCTCGCGGCCGCCTACTACCAGATGGAGGACCTCAACAAGGCCCTCGCGCCCGCGCAGAAAGCCGTGGAGATTGCCGCGAAGCCGCAGGCGAGCTGGATCGAGCTCCTGCTCGCGCTGTATCTCACGCGCGAGGAATACGACGAGGCGGTGCCGCTGCTCGAGCGGCTGATCGCCATGGAGCCGGACAAGAAGACGCACTGGCTGCGGCTGTCCTCGCTCTACCAGCAGCAGGAGAAGTACGGGCCCGCGCTCGCGGCGATGCAGATCGCCTACAACGCCGGCTTCCTGGAGCAGGAATCCGAATACATCCGCCTGTCGGACATGCTGCGCTTCAACGAAATCCCGTACCGCGCGGCCCGCGTGCTGGAGCAGGCGATGGAGGACGGGCACGTAAAGAAGACCTCCGAGAATTACGAGAAGCTCGCGAACTGCTGGATCCAGGCGCGCGATTTCAACGAAGCCATCCCCCCGCTCGAGCGCGCGGCCGAGATGTCGAAAGAGGGCAATCTCTACCTGCGGCTCGGGCAGGTGTACGTGCAGCGCGAACAGTGGTCGGAGGCCGAGGGAGCGCTGCGCAACGCGCTCGACAAGGGAAGTCTCGACGACGAGAACCAGACGAACCTGTTGATGGGCATCTCGCTGTTCAACCAGGACAAGCTGCGTGATGCCCGCCAGTGGTTCCAGCGCGTTCGCGGCGATCAGCGCAGCATGGCGCAGGATTACGTCAAGCTGATCGACAGGAAGCTCCAGGAACGGTGAGGAACGAGCGGCATGCCGGGCCGCCGCGGCCGCGGTCGCTGCAATCGCAGGCAAGTTATCGCAGGCAAGATGAAGGGATTTTGTGACGCTATGATCCGCAGAGGTTGGAACGGAATCGGCAGGACGATCGCGGTGTGGGGGCCGCGGGCGGGCTCTCTGCTGCTCGCATTGGGCGTGGCCGCGAGCGCCGGAGCCCAGCAGCAGAACGATCCGGCTACCCGGTACGCGGAGCTGATGCACGAGATCGACAGCTACGGCGACTACAACGCGTACGTCACGCGCCTGCTCCAGTCCCAGCAAGCCGACATCGAGGCGCTCGGCCAGCAGATCGCCGGGCTCGAGGGAACCCAGCAGGCGGTTCAGCCCCTCGTCCAGAGAATGTTCACGAGCCTCGAGCAGTTCGTGGCGAACGATATTCCCTTCCTCGAGAGCGAGCGGCGCGACCGTATCGACACGCTGCGCGGCGTGGTCGAGGGTGAAGACACGGTGGCCGAGAAGTTCCGGCGGCTGCTCGAGGCTTACATGATCGAGATCGAGTACGGCCGCACCATGGATGCCTACCCGGGCAAGTTGCCGGACGGGCGGGACGCGCAGTTCGTGCACCTCGGTCGGATCTCCCTCATGTACCGCACCACGGACGGCAAGGAGACGGGCTATTGGGACCGCAATGCGCGTCAATGGGTGGTCGATCCCGCCTACTCCCGCGCGATCGAGACGGCCATTCGCATGTCCGAGGAGACCGTCGCGCCCGACCTCGTGACGTTGCCCGTCCCCGCCGCCGAGGAGAGCCGCTCGTGACCCGTTCCATCTTTTCTTTCACCGCCGCGAGCCGCGGCGGGCGCCTGCGGTTCGCCTCGATTGCGCTGCTCGTCGCCGTGCTGGCCCTGCCGGCGCTGAACGTGTCGGCGCAGGAGGAGGATGCGGAAGAGCGGGCCGCGCGCGAGGCGGCCGCGGCCGCCGCCAGGGAAGCCGCCGAACAGCGCGCGCGCCAGCAAGTCTTCGACCGGCTGGAGCAGCAGGTGCGCGAGATGCGCGCACGCGAGGCCGAGCTGATCCAGCAGAAGGAGGCCGAGGCGCGGCGCGATCTCGCCGACCAGCAGCGCCGGACCCAGGAGATGGTCGCCCGGCGCGACCGCGCGGAAGCTCACTCGAAGGAGCTCGACGGTCAGTGGGAGGCGAACGAAGCGCGCATCAACGAGATCACCGCGCTCCTCAATCAGCACCAGGGCAACCTGGGCGAGCTGTTCGGTGTCACGCGCCAGATCGCCGGCGACGCCGCCGGCGTACTGCGGCAATCCCTGATCAGCACGCAGTTCTCCCCGCCGGAAGGCCAGGAGGATCGCGCCGCGTTCATGGTGCGCATCGCCGCCGCCAAGGCGCTGCCTTCCATTCGCGAGCTCGAGCGCGTCTGGTACGAGCTCATGCGCGAGATGAAAGCGAGCGGCGAGGTCGTGCGCTACACCGCGCCGGTGCTCCAGCTCCGCGAAGGCGCGGAGGAGGAAAAGCGCGAGGGGCTCGCCGAGCAGGTCGCTTCGATGGCCGAGCAGACCGAGGAGAAGCAGGAATACGGCGAGGCCGTACCGACCGAGGTGGTCCGCGTCGGCCCGTTCACCGTGGTGGATGCCAACGAGTTCCTCGGCTATCTGTCCAGCGAGAAAAAGCTGACGCAGCTCGAGGGCGAGCTGCCGGGTAATTTCCGCGAGATAGGCCAGAACCTGTTCCGTACGCCGGCAGATGCCGGTTACACGATGGCCGTGGTCGATCCGGCGCGCGGCGCCCTGCTCGGGCTGTACCTGCAACGGCCGAGCTGGCTCGAGCGCGTCGCCCTCGGCGAGGCGGTCGGTTACGTGATCATCGCGGTCGGCATCCTCGGGGTCCTGCTCGCGCTGCTGCAATACGGCTACCTCATCCGCACGCGGATGGCGGTCAACGCGCAGCTCAGGGACATGCAGCATCCGAAAGAGGACAACCCCCTCGGGCGGCTGCTGCTCGCTTTCGGCAGCAACGGCAACAGCAACGGCAACGGGAAGCGGGACATGGAGAGCGCGGAGCTCGCCGAGCTGCGCCTCTCCGAGGCGGTGTTGCGGGAAGTGCCGAAGCTCGAGCGCTTTCAGTCGTTCCTGCGCCTCGCCGTCGCCGCCGGCCCGCTGCTTGGCCTGATCGGCACCGTCATCGGCATGATCATCACCTTCCACGCGATCGTCGCGTCGGGCTCGAGCGATCCCAAGCTCATGGCCCACGGTATCGGCCAGGCGATGATCGCGACGGTGCTGGGTCTCGGCATCGCCATCCCGCTCCTGTTCATCAATGCGGGGCTGACGGCGTTCTCGCGCGGTCTCACGCAGGTGCTGGACGAGCACAGCGAGGCCCTGCTCGCCGAGACGATCCTCTCCACGCGCAAGGACAAGCCGGCCGCGGGCTGACGGCCCATCTCTTCGCCCGCGGCGCGTCAGGCGCTGACGACGAGCCGCTCGAGCCCGCGGAATACGAGCCCCGTGCGGTAGCGCGGCGGCTCCACCAGGGTCAACGACGGGAGCTTCTCCAGGAGCGCCGCGAACAGCGTGCGGAGCTCGAGGCGCGCCAGCGGCGCGCCGAGGCAGAAATGAGTCGCGCCGCCGAACGACAGGTGGCGGTTCGGCGTGCGGGCGACATCGAAGCGGTCGGGATCGGGGAAGGCGTCCGGATCGCGGTTTCCCGAGCCGTACAGCAGGCCGATCAGCTCCCCGCGCCCCAGCGACACGCCGCCGATCGCCAGCGCCTCGCGTGCGTAGCGATGGAACAGGTGCAGGGGCGCATCCCAGCGCAGGATCTCCTCGACGGCAGAGTGCACGAGCTCCGGTGCCGCGCTGACCGCAGCGGCGGCGTCCGGGTGGCGGAGCAACGCGAGCAGGCCGTTCCCCGCCGCGTTCACGGTCGCCTCGTGGCCGGCGTTCAACAGCAGCATCGCGTTGGCGATCAGCTCGTCGCGGGAGAGGCCGTCGGGCGCGTCGAGCCGGGCGGAGAGCGTGCTGATCAGGTCGTTTTCCGGCCGGCGGCGCCGCTCGTCGATGAGCGCGGAGAGCCGCTCGCCGAACTCCCGGGCCGCCGTCTCG
The DNA here is from genome assembly GCA_036381215.1 of Woeseiaceae bacterium. Taxonomy (GTDB): domain Bacteria; phylum Pseudomonadota; class Gammaproteobacteria; order Steroidobacterales; family Woeseiaceae; genus IDS-8. The sequence continues at coordinate 24,091 of DASVDF010000039.1, forward strand.
GCGCGCTGCCGGTCTTCCGCCGACGCATCCTTCTCGTAGAGCCGCACGATGTCGGCGGCCCAGGGCCGCAGTCGCCCGCTCTCTTCACGCGGCCAGCCGAAGAGCTCGGCGATGACGGTGACCGGCAGCGGCTCGGCCACCTGGGTGACGAAGTCGATTGCGCGGCCGCGCTCCAGGCGTGAGACGAGCTCCGCCGCGATCCGGCCCACGCGGCCCGCGAGCGCCGCGATGCGGCGCGGGGCAAGGGCGGTGCCGAGCAGGCGCCGCAGGCGGCCGTGGGTGTCGCCCTCGGTCTCCAGCAGGTTCACCCGCACCCAGCGGTCGTAGCACGGCAGCTCGCCCGGCGCCGGGCCGGGTGGCGGCACGCCGTCGGGGCGGGGCACCGGCTCGCGCCCGAGACGGCGGTCCGTGAGCGCGCGCCGGATGTCCGCGTAGCGCGCGAGGAGCACCATGCCGAGCGCCTCCGAGCGGAACACCGGCGCGCCCTCGCGCAGCGCGGCATAGACCGGGTAGGGATCAGCGGCGAACGCTGCGGTATACGGCTCGAAGGCGGGCGCGGTGGTCACGGGCCCTGCCTGTTCGGCGCGCCGCGCAGGAAGAGGGCATCGGTGCGAGCCGCATTCAAGGAAGCAACTGGAATCTGGGTTCGATGCGCGCCCCGACCTTCTGGATCACGCCGGTGGCACACTCGGTAGCGATCCAGGCACAGACCTCGAGGGGCTTGCCGTTCGCGAGGCCGAACAGGAACCCCGCGGTGTAGGCATCGCCGGCGCCGGTCGTATCGACGACTTCCGGGACCGCGATCGCGGCCTGCTGGATGCGCAGGTCGCCCTGGACGATGACGGAGCCCTGCTCGGAGCGGGTCATGACGAACAGCTTGCCGAGGCCGGCGGCCATGCGCTCGACGGCGGCGAAGTCCTGCGTTTCGAACAGCGCCATGACCTCCTCGTCGTCGGCGAAGACGATGTCGACGTCGACGCTGACGGCCTCCATGAATTCCGCCCGGTGCCGGTCCACGCAGAACGAATCGGACAGCGAGAGCGCGGTGCGCGAGCCGCCGGCTTTCGCGAGCCTGATCGCCTTCTCGATCAGCGCCGGTCCTTCGGGAAGGTCCCATACGTAGCCTTCGACCAGCAGGATCTCCGGATTGCCGACGGTTTGCGGCGTCACGTCGGCGACGGCGAGCTGGGTACAGGCGCCGAGGTACGTCTGCATGGTGCGCTGCCCGTCGGGGGTGATGAGGATGTGGCTGCGCGCGGTGGGCAGCCCGTCCGGCGCGGGGGTGAGGCGCACGTCGACACCGAGCGAGCGCATGTCGTGCACGAAGATCTCGCCGAGCTGGTCCGCCTTGACGCGGCCGATGTAAGCCGCGCGCCCGCCGAGGCTCGCGAAGTTCGCGACGGTGTTCGCGACGGAGCCGCCGGACATCTGGGCGGCCGGGCCCATCATGGCGTAGATCTCGCGCGCGGCGGCCTCGTCGATCAGCGTCATCGAGCCGCGCGGCGCGCCGATGCGCGCCAGGAAAGCTTCATCCACCTGCGCGAGCACGTCCACGATCGCGTTGCTGATGCCGAGCAGCTGCACCCGTTCACTCATCCGTCCCGTCCTTCCCATTTCCGGCGACGCGCCATGCTACCCCATACCGCCCCCTCCCGCCGTAACGCAACGCACACCCCGCACTCGACCTGCAGGGCCACGGCTCCGCCCCAGTCACCGCCCGCAAACGTGCGTGAACGATGCGGTCCCAAAGGAGGGGTGCCACGATGCGGTCGCCCGGATGGCGGGCGCCGACATGTCCGGTGCCGAGGAGCAGCGCGTCAGCCGACCGTAGCCATGCACTCGATCTCGAGCCGGGCGCCGAGCGCGAGCCCGTTGGCGCCGAAGGCGCTGCGGGCGGGCATGTTCTTGAAGAAGGTGACGTAGACGTCGTTCATCGCCTGCCACTCGTTCATGTCGGCGAGGAACACGGTGCACTTGACCACGCGATCCATGGACGAGCCGGCGTGCGCCAGGACGGACCGGATGTTCTCGAGCGCCTGGCGCGTCTCGCCCTGGATG
>DASVDF010000040.1:0-3081 GCA_036381215.1 Woeseiaceae bacterium
AGCTTTCTTTCCGCAGCATGAAACTGGAACAGGCAGTGACAAGGGGCGAGCGCCATGTGCGGCAGGTCGGCGACGTTCCACGCCGAGACGACGAGACGGCGGGATTCCGGCGTTTCGCGGATCCGCCGCACGAGATCGGCCATCTGGTCGATCGTGCGGCCGTCCGGCGCCGGCCAGCTTCGCCACTGCACTCCGTAGATGGGACCGAGATCGCCGTGCTCGTCGGCCCATGCGTCCCAGATCGAGACGCCGTGCTCCTTCAGCCACGCAATGTTCGAGTCGCCGCGCAGGAACCAGAGCAGCTCGTAGACGATCGACGGCCAGTGCAGCTTTTTGGTCGTGACCATCGGAAACCCTTGCGCGAGATCGAAGCGCATCTGGTGGCCGAAGATACTGAGCGTCCCCGTGCCGGTACGGTCGTCCTTGCGCACCCCGCGCTCGCGGACGGCCCGCATCAGGTCGAGGTACTGCCGCATCAGCGCGAACCCTGCGCGGCGGCGCGCCGCGAATCCCGCAGATACGCGAGCGCGAGCAGCAGCGCTCCGCCCAAAATCATCGGCGTGCTCAGCACCTGCCCCATCGTCAGCCAGCCGAACGCGAGATAGCCGATGTTCTCGTCCGGCAGCCTGTAGAACTCGATGAAGAAGCGGAAGGCGCCGTAACAGAGCAGGAACAGGCCGGAAACCGCCATCGTGGGCCGCGGCCGCGCCGAGAACGTCCATAGGATGAGAAACAGCACGAGCCCCTCGAGCAACGCCTCGTAGAGCTGCGACGCGTGCCTCACGACGCCGTCGACGTCGAAGGCCCAGGGCACGTTTGTCGGCTTGCCCCACAGCTCGCCGTTGATGAAATTGCCGACGCGCCCGAAGCCGAGGCCCGGCGGGCAGAGCGGCGCGATGAAGTCGCTCATCTCGAAGAAGCTGCGGCCGATATGCCGTCCGAACAGCCACACGGCTACGATCACGCCGATGAGCCCGCCATGGAACGACATGCCGCCTTCCCAGATCCGGAAGATGTACAGCGGATCCCGCAGCAGGCTGTCCCAGGCATAGATGAAGCTGTAACCGAGGCGTCCTCCCACCACGACGCCGATCATCGCGTAGAACACGAGATCGTCGACCTGTGCCGGCGTGATCGGCGAATGGCTGCGCGCGGCCCGGCGCCGCGCCAGCCACCAGCCGACGACGAAGCCGAGCACGTACATGAGCCCGTACCAGCGCACCTTGACGGGACCGATCGCGAAAATGACCGGATCGAAATCGGGGTAAGGCAGCATGGGGCGCTAGTCTACCGTAGGAGCGCGCCATGCGGGCGACGACCATCGCCGGGGTCGCCCGCACGGGGGCTGGCAGGGGCTATAGTGGGCACATGGAAGGCATGCGCACACCCACCCCGAACCGTCTCGCGCGCGAGACGAGCCCGTATCTTCGCCAGCACGCCGACAATCCCGTCGACTGGCATCCCTGGGACGAGGAGGCACTCGCGCTCGCGCGCCGCACCGGCAAGCCGATTCTCCTGTCGGTGGGTTATTCGGCCTGCCACTGGTGCCACGTGATGGCGCACGAGTCGTTCGAGGATGCGGAGACGGCCGCCGTCATGAACGAGCTCTTCGTCAACGTGAAAGTCGACCGCGAGGAGCGTCCCGACATCGATCGCGTGTACCAGACGGCACACCAGCTGCTCGCCCAGCGGCCGGGCGGCTGGCCGCTCACGGTGTTCCTCGATCCGGAAGACCAGCGGCCGTTTTTCGCAGGCACTTATTTCCCGAAGGAGCCGCGCTACGGCATGCCGGCATTCCGCGAGCTCATCGCCCGCGTGCGCGGCTGGTTCGACGAGCATCGCGACGAGGTCCGGCAACAGGGAGAGCGGCTGCAGGAGGTCCTCGGCCGGCTGGAGCCCCCCGCCGGCCAACGCGGGCCGCTTTCCGACGCCCCTCTCGGCGAGGCGCGCGCCCGTCTCGCGCGCGAGTTCGACGGCCAGTTCGGCGGTTTCGGCGATGCGCCCAAGTTCCCGCAGCCGGCCGTGCTCGAACGCCTGCTGCGGCACTGGCGCAGCACCGCGCTCGGCAACGAGCCGGACACACAGGCGCTGTACATCGTCTCCCTGACGTTCGTGCGCATGGCGGAGGGCGGTCTCCAGGATCACGTCGGCGGCGGCTTCTTCCGCTACTCCGTCGACCGCTTCTGGCGCATCCCGCATTTCGAAAAGATGCTGTACGACAACGGGCCGTTGCTCGCGCTGTACTCGCAGGCGCACCTCGCGACCGGCGAGCCGCTGTTCGCGCAGGCCGCGGAGGATTGCGCCGACTGGCTGCTCGCGGACATGCGCTCGCCGGAGGGCGGCTTCTATGCCAGCCGCGACGCGGACTCGGAGGGCGAGGAAGGCAAGTACTACGTCTGGACGCCGGAGGCCATCGCAGCGCTCGTGTCGCCGGAAGAATACCGCGTGCTCGCGCAACGCTACGATCTCGCGGGCAGGCCCAACTTCGAGGGCAAGTGGCACCTCGCAGCGCGCGAGCCGCTCGCAGAGACCGCGAAGGCCCTGTCCCTGGACGAGGAAGAAGCCCGGGCGCTGCTGCGCCGGGCGTACGCGCGGCTGCTCGACGCACGCCGCCAACGCGTGCCGCCCGGCCGCGACGAGAAGCAGCTCGCTTCGTGGAACGCGCTCGCGGTCCGCGGCCTCGCGATCGCCGGCAGCGTGCTGCGCCGGGAGGATCTCCTGGAAGCCGCGGCCGCCGCGGCGGATTTCATCCACCAACGCATGCTGCGCGATGGCCGGCTGCTCGCGAGCTACAAGGACGGCTCCGCGCGTTTCCCGGCGTACCTCGACGATCACGCGTTCCTGCTCGATGCCCTGCTCGAGCTGCTGCAGGTGAGATGGGACAGCGGGCGCCTCGCTTTCGCGATCGGGCTCGCGGACGCGCTCCTCGAGCATTTCCAGGACGCGGAGAACGGCGGTTTCTGGTTCACTGCGGACGATCACGAGCCGCTCATCCACCGGCCCAAGCCGCTCGGCGACGAGTCCATGCCGTCCGGTAACGGCATCGCCGCGCGCGCCTTGCAGCGGCTCGGTTTCCTGCTC
>DASVDF010000041.1:0-17410 GCA_036381215.1 Woeseiaceae bacterium
GTTATCGGATACCAGCTTCTCTGCGGGCAAGCCGAGCAACCAGAGGGTGGTGTCGTGCAGGTAGGACTGCCGGGTGTACCGTCTCCTCGTGCTGAATGAATTGTATTCGGTCGTGTGCTGCCGATAGCCGTAGGCATCGTAATTCGCGTATTCGGTGGTGTAGCTGTCGCTCGCACCACCGGCATACAGGGTGACCACTTGCTTCGTTGGGTTGATGCGGTAGCTCAGCTGGGTGTGGTTGACCGTGTTCGACGGCGGGTAGTCGCCGCCGCAGGGGCAGAGATACCAGTCGTCCCCGACGTAGGCGCCTTGCACGTACGTGTCCTGCACGCGCTGCAGGAGGGTGTTTGCTCCGGGGTCGATGCTGTCGGTCGCCAGCACCATGCCCTCGGTCGCCGTGCCGAACTTCCGGTATACCCAGTAGATGGTGCGCCGGCCCGGGCCGTTCACGGTCACCGTGCGGTAGTCGACGGAGTTCGACGAGGTGATTCCGGACGGGTAGCCGGTCGCCGGCGCCGGGACGGCAAACGGGCCGTCGAGGTAGTCGTTCAAATTGCTCGTGGCGGTGTAAGTACCCTGGTTTTGCGAATAACTGTAGGTCCACTGAAAACTGCCGACTCCGGGGCCCGACACCACGCGCTGGGTGAGCGACATGGAGACCGAGCAGTGCAGGTTCCGCGCGTAGCCGTCGACTTCGGTCATCATCCCCCAGCGGATCGCCGGCTCCACGTTGGAGCGGTTGTGCAGCACCTCGTGAAAGGTGTAGGAGATCGTGGCGCCCTCGGGCGTGGTGACGGTCGCGTACTGGTTAGTCGTATCGGCCCCGCATGACGGGGCCCAGGTCGGCGTGCCGTTGGGGGCGTACCTCTGGATCTGATTGTTGTAGACGCCGACGGGGTCGTTGGGATCGAACTGGTAGACGTAGACACCGTCGCTGTATTGCCATTGGCTGCCGTCCGGCAGCGTGACGCGGGTCAGGTGCTTCGCTCCGGTCGAGGCATAGACATAGGTCCAGCTGCGGCCGTTGGCGGTCGCCGTGGTCGGCCGCTTGTACGCACTGCTGCCGGTGCCGATAGTCTCGTAGTTGATCGTGATCTGCCGGCCGTCCGACGCGGTGATTTTCGTCAGCTCGCCGCCGGTGTAGGTGTAGTTCACGTAATTGCCGAAGCGGTCTTCAATGCGTGTCACCATGAGTATCCGCGTCATGATGACCGGGTCCTTGAGCGTGATCTTGCCGTTGAAATAGCTCTTGATGTGATTGAACGTGTACGTCAGGCCGTTCGGCCCCGAGACGACGATACCTTCCTGCCCGCTGGCGTTGACGATGCAATCCGTGATCTTGAAATTGGATTTGGTGACCTGGTGGTAGGCGGCATCGATCAGAAACTTCTCGCTGGTGACGCCTGGAATGTGGAGTAGCTTGCCCTCCCAGTACATGTTGCCGGCGATCAGCTCATCGTCGGGATTCATGACGGAATCGGCGTCGCCGCTGCAGTTCTCGCCGTTGTGCCAGTTGTTGTAGCCCCAGTCCCAGCCGGTGTCGGTGTGGCCGGGTTTGACGTCGAGATAATTCCCTTTGATCAGCGGCAGGTTCCATTGCCAGCCGGTCGGCCCGCCGGTATCCAGATCCTGGGACGGGATCCAGCGGCTGAGCTCCACGGGTATGGCAGAATTGCCCGGGATCGAGACGTCGGTGACGGCGAAGGTCACTTCTCCAGTGACCGGGTTATAGCCGTCGCCGAGCGCGGTCGTGCCGGGGTATCGGTGGGGAACTTGCGGTTCCAGCACGCTTAGATCGAAATCCAGGCCGCCACCGGTTCCGCCGCCGTCATCGCAGCAGATCACCGCTGCGGCCGAAGGGTCTTCTGCTTCGTTCGTGGCCCCCTCAAGGGCAGAAGGGTCTTCAGAACCCGATCGTCTTCGGCGTGAGCCACGGCCAAAAGCAGTGACAGGCCCAGCCAGAACAACAGCACACTCAAAACGCGTGCGTCCCCGCGTTTGAACATCGAAGTATCCCTTGCTTGTTTGTTCTTATGGGCCCACTGCTGATCGTTATGTAGGCTCAGCGGCCCCTATGGGCCTTTTACTCTTGCTTTCAGAATCTGGCAATCAGTTTCGTTTGCGTCGGAATGCAAGGCAACGCGACGCGGAGCGCTGTGGGGTGCACCGCGCGCAAGGAGCGGCTTCGTCAAATCGAATGATTTGCTCGGGCGTGGTGCGTCTTTATTCGTAGTGCAGGCGGATGCCGGCGAGGTCGAGGTAGCGGGTTTCGCGCGCGAGCTCCGCGTCGGTGAGCGGGTTGGCCTCGAGCCAGCCGGGCGGAAACTCGAGGCGCAACCCGTCCTTTGCGACTTCGAGCCCGATCGCGGGCAGCGGCGTCGTGCTCCGGCTGCGATTCAGCAGCACCGCGAGGCGCAAGAGCAGCGCGAGGCGCAGCGCAGGCTCGCGCCAAACCTTGGGCAGGCGCTTCAGGTCGTCGATCTTCACGTCGCGCCGCTGGTTCCCGATCAGGAACGCGAGGAAGAGCTGCTCGGCACGCGGGAAGCCCGGCAGGTCCGCGTTCTCGGCGATATAGGCGCCGTGGCGCTGGAAGCCGTCGTGCGAGATGTCGAGCCCGATCTCATGCAGCGTGGCGGCCCACTCGAGCATGCGCGCGGCGAGCGGCGACGGCAGCTTCCAGCGCTCGCACTGCGCGAGGAGCTGCCCCGCGGTGGCCGCCACCCGCTCCGCCTGCGCGCGGTCGACCGAGTAGCGCCGGGCCATCGCCTCGACGCTGCGCTGACGCGCGTCCTCGTGCCGCAGGCGGCCGAGCTGGTCGTAAAGAAGTCCCTCGCGCAGCGCGCCCTCCGAGACGCGCAGGCGCTCCACGCCGAGCACGTCGAGCAGCTCGACGAGAATCGCGAGACCGCCGGGCCACACGTCGTTGCGGCCTTCGGGCAGCCCGGGCAATGCGAGGCTCGCCGTGTCCTCGAACTCGAGCACGCGCTCAATGAGCTGCCCCACCGCGGCGCGGGTGAGGTCCGGCGAATCGAGCATTCCGAGCTCGCGCGCGACGGCCACCGTGGCGAGGATCGTGCCGGAGGTGCCGATCGCCTGCGCGGCTTCGAGATCCGGGAAGAACTTCTTCACCGGCGTGATCTCCAGCCGTGCGGCGAGGCGCGCGCGCTCGAAGCGGCGGCGGCTCAGGATGCCGTCGCCGAAATGCGCCTCGGTGAGCGCGACGCAGCCGAGATGCACGCTCTCCAGCGCCCGCGGCTCGGCGCCGACGCCGTAGATCAGCTCGGTGCTGCCGCCGCCGATGTCCATCACGAGCCGCGCACCGTCCCACGGGGGCAGGCTGTGCATGACACCCACGTAGATGAGGCGCGCCTCCTCGATGCCGGAGATCACCTCGATCGGATGGCCGAGGGCTTTTTCCGCCTGCTTGCGGAACGCCTGCGCGTCGCGCGCGCGCCGGAACGTGCTCGTGCCCGCGGCGCGCACCGAGGATGCGCGCATGTCGCGCAGCCGCTCGCCGAAGCGGGACAGGCACGCGAGCGCGCGCTCTTTCGCGGCTTTCGAGAGATCGCCGCCGGATTCGAGCCCTTCCGAGAGCCGCACCGTCTCCTTCAGGCGATCGATGATTGCGAGCTGCCCGTGGCGCAGCTCGCCGACCACCATGTGGAAGCTGTTGGAGCCGAGATCGACCGCCGCGATGACGTCAGCGGCGGCAGTCGCGTCGTCGGGCGAGGAAGTCCGGACCGCGTCGTCGGAAAGGAGGTCCCGTGCCGAGCGTGCGGTCACGGGCCGGCCGCGTGCGCGGCGTCAGACGCTGAAGGAGGAGCCGCAACCACAGGTCGTGGCCGCATTGGGATTGCGGATGACGAACTGTGCGCCCTGCAGGTCTTCCTTGTAGTCGATTTCCGCGCCCATCAGGTACTGCACGCTCATCGGGTCGATGAGCAGCGTGACGCCCTGGTTCTCGACCCGGCTGTCGCCCTCCTCCTCGCTCTCGTCGAAGGTGAAGCCGTACTGGAAGCCGGAGCAGCCGCCGCCCGACACGAACACCCGCAGCTTGAGCTCGGGGTTGTCCTCTTCCTGGATGAGCTGATGGACTTTCCGCGCCGCCGCGTCGGTGAAAACCACCGGGGCGGGAATCCCGGAAAATACCTGCGATTCGTCCTGCATGCGTGTTACCTGTTCGCCTGCTTGATCGGCACCGCGGGTGGCGTTTCCTGCAGCGGCCGCTGGCGCGCCTCCATGCGATTGGTGCGCTCCATCAGCACCTGGCCGGCCGGCTGGTGCACCAGCTTGCCGTTGATCTCGGCGCCGATCGCCATTTCGATGAGATTGTAATACACGTTGCCAATGACCCGCGCCGTCGGCCCCAGTTCCACGTGCTGGCTGGTGACGACGTCGCCCTTCACGAGCCCGTTCAGCAGGACGTAGGGCACCGTGACGCCGCCTTCCACGCTGCCGTCCTCGGCGATCGACAGCGCCGAGGTACTTTCGAGATCCGCGGAAACGCTGCCCTTCACCACCCCGTCGACGTGGCAGCGCCCGGAAAAGACGATATCGCCGTGGACCCTGGAATTCGGCCCGACGAGCGTATCCACCCGGCTCTCCATGTGCGATTTGCGCCCGAACATCTTCTATTCCTCCCCAGAACCGGCTCACCCGGCCAGCGCCGCGCGCCCGCTGCGCGCCGCGGATACGTCTTGCAACCGCTCACCCCTCGGTGCCCTGCCAGTCGAAACTCTGCTCGATGCTCGCCACCGACTTCGTGTGGGAGCGTACCTCGACGTTGACCTTCTCCGGTGTGAACCCGTCCGGCAGGACCAGCTCCCGCTCGAAAGTCTGGAAATAGCGGAAGGCGAACGGCCAGGCGCTGTCCTGGTCCTCGGGCACCAGCTGTTCGAGGGTGTAGGTGACGCTCTCGCCGTCCTGCGCACCCTGCAGGCTGAAGGCGACGTCCCCTTTCACCTGCCGGTCGTGCTGCAGCACCTGCACCAGCACGAGGCTCACGCGGTACGAGCCTTCGTCCTTGCCCTTCGTGACCTTGAGATCCTGCACCCGCAGGCCCTGGCCGCCGTCGGCGGGCGCCATGATACCGCGGTAGAACGCGATCGCCTCCCGCTGCTCCTGCACTTTGCGCTGCAGCTCCTCGAGCGTCGTCTCGACCTTCGCGTACGCGCTCTGGTCGATTTCGCGGGACGTCTGCAGCAGCGCGATCTGCTCCTTGAGCGCGATGACCTGCTGCTCCAGGTCGTCGATCGTGCCCTCGAGCGCCTGCCGCTCTGAGGCGACCTCGACGATGTTGTAGCCGGCCTGGATCCGCCCGAACTCGAAGATGAGCCATGCAGCGACCAGCACGGCCACGACCGCACCGAGCCGGAGCATCCGGGACGGCCGGTTGCGATTGAGCGGCAGGCTGCCGTTCCTGGCCACCGATACTCCTTTCTCGTTGCGGATTCATCATGTTAAGCGCCCGCCCCGGGAAACAGAAGTGCGCCAGGTCACGGAAACCGGAGCGCTCGTCTTTGCAGCCGCCCTGCCACCGGGCAGACTTGGCCCGGGCCGGCTCCCGCGCGAGAAGCTGATGCCGCTCACGCGGGCGGGCCCTTCTTGCCACTGCGACGAAGGACAAGCATGAACGCAGGCCTGTACCTCTGGCTCAAAGGGCTCCACGTGGCATTCATGGTGACGTGGTTCGCGGGTCTCTTCTACCTGCCGCGCCTGTTCATCTATCACGCGGAAGCCGGAGATGCCCCGAGCCGCGAGCGTTTCATCGTAATGGAACGGCGCCTCTTCGCGATCATGTCGATCGGCGCCGGCCTGACGGCGCTGTTCGGCATCGCGATGCTGTGGCAGAACCCGGCGCTGCTCGGGACAGGCTGGTTCCAGGCGAAGCTCGTGCTGCTCGCCGGCCTCATTGCGTACCACGTGTCGTGCCGCCTCTGGATGACGCGGCTCGCGGCGCGCTCCGAGCCGCAGGCGACGCGCGGCTTGCGCTGGTACAACGAGATCCCGGCGCTGTTCCTGCTCGCGATCGTACTGCTCGCGATCGTCAAGCCTGCGTGATCAGGAGGAATCCGCGGGCGTGGCGATGCGGGCGAGATCGCGGGCGAACGCGGAGCGCCAGCGCTTCGGCCACCAGCGCGGCTGCGGCGGCAGGCCCGCGGGATAGACGTAGGGGCCGAGCTCGTGCAATGCGCGCGCGTACACGCGGCGCTTGAAGTAGATCACCTCGTTTACGGGCTTCCAGAAATCGACCCAGCGCCAGCGATCGAATTCAGGGATAGCGCCGGCATCGACGCGCACGCGCTCGTCCGGCGCCTGGAGCTTCAGCAGGAACCAGCGCTGCTTCTGGCCGATGCAGAGCGGCTTCACACCGTGGCGCACGTAACGGCGCGGCAGGCGATAGCGCAGCCAGTCGCGGGTCGAGCCGAGGACCTCCACGTCGGCGGGCGTGAGGCCGATCTCCTCCTCCAGCTCGCGGAACATCGCTTCCTCCGGCGTCTCGCCGACCCGCATGCCGCCCTGCGGAAACTGCCAGCCCTTGCTGCCGGCGCGGCCGGCGAGCAGGAGCTTGCCGTCGGCGTTCGCGAGAATGATGCCGACGTTCGCCCGGAAGCCTTCGGAATCGATGTGATCGCTGCTCATGACAAGTGCCCGGCATTGTGCGGTATTCGCGCCGGCCGGCCAAGAAAGCCGCGGGTTATGATGGCAGCCCGTCCTTACCTCGGAGCGTGACCGCGCATGACCCGCCAGCCCGCGCTGTTCATCACCGGCCTGGGCCTCATCGCCGTCGGCGCGCTGGCGGTCGCGCTGGCCTCGGGCAGCGCGAGTCCGGGCTTCGCGGCGATGTGGCAGGCGCTGACCGGCGCGGCGCCGCCCCCGGTGCGGGAGCTGGTGTGGGGACTCCGGCTGCCGCGCGCGCTGACGGCATTCGGCGTGGGCGGCCTGCTCGCGGTCGCGGGCGTGCTGATGCAGGTGCTGCTGCGCAATCCGCTGGCGGAGCCGTACATCCTCGGCACCTCGGGCGGCGCCGCCGTGGCCGCGCTGCTCGCGATGCTCGCGGGTATGGGTAGCGCCGCGGTGGACGGCGCCGCATTCGCGGGAGCCCTGGGAGCGACGCTGCTCGTGTTCAGCGTGGCGCACGGCACGGGCAGCTGGACGCCGGCGCGGCTGCTGCTCACGGGGGTGGTGCTTGCGGCGGGCTTCACCGCGGCGACGACGCTGCTGCTCGCCTTGTCGCCGGACCAGAACCTGCGCGGCATGCTGTTCTGGCTGATGGGGGACCTGAGCTTCGCGTTCTCGCCGGGGAGGAGCCTCGCCGTGCTCGCGGTGCTGCTGGTTGCGGGCCTGCTCGCCGGCCGCCACTTGAACGTGCTCGCGCGCGGCGAGCTGCAGGCGGCCATCCTGGGGCTGCCGGTGTCCGCGTTCCGTTACGGTATTTTCGTCGTGACTTCGCTCGCGGTCGCGGTGTCGGTGACGACGGTGGGCGTGGTCGGCTTCATCGGCCTCGTGGTGCCGCACCTGATCCGCCTGCTCACGGGCAGCGATCACCGCCTCGTGCTGCCCGCCTCGGCCCTCGCCGGTGGCACGCTGCTGGTCGTCGCCGATACGCTTGCCCGCACGGTCGCCGCCCCGCGCCAGCTGCCGGTCGGCGCGATCACGGCGGCGCTCGGCGTGCCGTTGTTCCTGTACCTGATGAGCCGCCGCCCGACCCGCGAGCCGTAGGGGCGCGCAGCGCGCGCTCCTACGAAGCAGCGAGGACGATGCAGTCGCGGCCGGCGGCCTTGGCCTGATACAGGGCGACGTCGGCGCGCGCAAGCAGGCTGTCGCCCAGCGTTTTGAGATCGGTGTCCTCCGGGCGCGGCGAGACGCTGGCGATGCCGATGGAGGCGGTGACGGTGATCTCGCCGCCGGCGCCGGCCTGCACCGGCCGTTCGCGCACGGCGCGGCGGATGCGCTCGGCGAGCAGCCCGGCGGACTGCGTGGTCGTGCCGGGCAGGAGCACCACGAATTCCTCGCCGCCGTAGCGGGCGGCGACGTCGCTCGCGCGCACCTCTGCCTCGATGCGCTGCGCGAGCTCGCGCAGGACCTCGTCGCCGGCAGCGTGCCCCCAGGTGTCGTTGATGCACTTGAAGTGATCGAGGTCGAGCATGAGGCAGCTCAGGCTGCCGGCGTCGCGGCGCGCGCGCGCGAGCTCCTCGCACAGACGGACCTGCAGGTAGCGCCGGTTGTGCCAGCCGGTGAGGACGTCGGTGAAGCCGCTGCGCAGGAGACGTGCGCGGTTGACCGCGTTCTCGAGCGCGAACGAGGCGATGGCGCCCAGGTGGGAGAAGAAGTCGGTCGCGTGCTCGGGAGTGAAGCGACCGCGTTCGACGCTGCCGAAGTTGATCGAGCCGATCAGCGTCTTCTTGTGCAGCAGCGGCAGGATCGCGATGCTCTCGAGACCGGTGCCGGGCCGGAAGAGGAGCTCGTGATCGGCGCGGCGATACGCGCCGAGCCATGGTTTGCGCAGCGCGACGTACTGCGGCGCGCTGCCGGACAGCGAATCGACGAGGTCGAGCCCGGGCAGGTCCTCGGGCCTGGTGCCAGACGCGAGCAGCAGGTGGCGAATGTCGTGGTCCGGGTCGCAGAGCACGACCGTGACCTGCTTCAGCTTGTAGCTCTCGGCGAGGCCCCTGAGCATCTGGTGGAACAGCGCGGTGAGATCCTCGGCCTGCAGCAGCGCGAGCTCACGCTGCTGCGACAGCTTGAGGATCGCGGTGTTGCGCGCGACCTCGTCGGTGAGCTGCGCCAGCTGCCTGCGCATCCTCGCGACTTCCCACGTGAGGTCTTCCCGCGTCACCATCTGCATGTACCGCTTCCCCAGGCCCCATTTGCGCTTTTACCAAAAAGCGGGCGCGGCGTCGCGGCCGCGGCCCGCAGTTTCGGCGGGGCTCCCGCCGGGGCACGGCCGTGACGATCAGCGGCCGTGCCGGTGACGGTGTTTCCAGTGATCTCGGCCGTGCCCCTTTGGATGCCGGTGCGTCCAGTGGCCGCGGCCATGCGCGTGTCCGTGGCGGTGCCAGGCGGCGTCGCGCCGATACAGCCGGTAGAGGTGACGCCAGTCCGGGTGAGGCCGACGGTAGTACGGGCCGCGCACGTACCAGCGCTGGAAGTCGTATTCACGGGCGAGCCAGCGCGGCAGCCCCGGGTCGAACTTCCTGACGACCTTCCCCTGGTGAACCACGACGACGTAGCCGGGCTCGTGCGCGCCGGCACGCGGAGCGTACAGCGTGAGGAGCCCGAGCCCGAGCAGCAGCGCCGCAATGAGTTGTTGCATATATCCTGCCTCCGCGAGGTCCTGTCGGGGCGCAGAATAGGCGCGCGGCCGTGAACGCAGCCTGAACGCAAGTCTTTGCGGACGCAGGACTTTTCCTGAATCCCGGCTGAACGGCGCGCGGCCTCGAGCGGCCTCGAGCGGCCTCGAGCGGCGGCTCTACCGTGCCCCGGGCAATCGTGCGACCATTTCGCGATTCCCTTTCATCACACGGGGATTCCGACGATGAAGACGCGCGCCGCCGTGGCCTGGGCCGCAGGCCAACCTCTCGAAATAGACACCATCGACCTCGACGGACCGAAGAACGGCGAGGTCCTCTTGCGCAACGTGGCCACCGGCGTGTGCCACACCGACGCGTTCACGCTGTCCGGCGACGACCCCGAAGGACTTTTCCCGGCGATCCTGGGGCACGAGGGCGGCTCGATCGTGGAGGAAATCGGACCCGGCGTCACGAGCGTGCAGCCGGGCGATCACGTCATCCCGCTGTACACGCCCGAATGCGGCCAGTGCAAGTTCTGCCGCTCCGGTAAAACCAACCTCTGCCAGGCCATTCGCGTCACCCAGGGCAAGGGCCTCATGCCCGACGGCACGTCGCGCTTTTCGAAGAACGGCAAGCCCATTCACCACTACATGGGCACGTCGACCTTCAGCGAGTACACGGTGCTGCCGGAGATCGCCGTCGCGAAGGTGAGCAAGCAAGCGCCGCTCGAGAAGGTGTGCCTGCTCGGCTGCGGCATCACGACCGGCATCGGCGCCGTGCTGAACACCGCGAAGGTGGAGCCGGGGTCGACGGTCGCCGTGTTCGGGCTGGGCGGCGTGGGTTTGAGCGCCGTGCAGGGGGCGGCGATGGCGAAAGCCGCCCGCATCATCGCGATCGACGTGAACCCGGACAAGTTCGAGCTTGCGCGGCAGATGGGCGCGACCGATACCGTCAATCCCAACGACTACGACCGGCCGATCCAGCAGGTCATCGTCGACCTGACCGACGGCGGCGTCGACTACTCGTTCGAGTGCGTCGGCAATGTCAAGCTGATGCGCGCCGCGCTCGAGTGCTGCCACAAGGGCTGGGGGCAATCCGTCATCGTGGGCGTCGCCGGTGCGGGCCAGGAGATCAGCACCCGGCCGTTCCAGCTCGTCACCGGCCGCGTGTGGCGCGGCACCGCCTTCGGCGGTTGCAAGGGCCGCTCGCAGCTGCCCGGCATGGTCGACCAGTATCTCAAGGGCGAGATCAAGGTCGATCCGTTCATCACGCACACGATGCCGCTGGAGGACATCAACAAGGCCTTCGACCTCATGCACGAGGGCAAGAGCATCCGCTCCGTCATTCATTATTGAAGATGCAAGACACGAGATCGTTCGATCGCCTGCCAGAGCGATTGCCGGACGATCCGCTGCGCTGGGCAGAGGCGTGGATCCTCGAGGCCACCGAGCGCGCGGTCACCCGCAATCCGAACGCGATGACGCTCGCGACCGTCGGCGAGGACGGCCGGCCGTCGGCGCGCGTCGTGCTGTGCAAGGCGCTGGTGCCCGACCCCGGCTACCTCGTCTTCCATACGAACTATCGCTCGCGCAAAAGCCGCGAGATCGAGGCACATCCCGAGGTCGCCGCGGTGTTCCACTGGGACGAGCTCGGCCGGCAGATCCGCATCGAGGGCCGCGCGCTGCGCTCGCCCGCCGCCGAAAGCGACGCGTATTTCGCGACGCGCCCATGGGGCAGCCGGCTCGGCGCGTGGGGCTCGGACCAGAGCACACCCATCGCTTCGCGCGCGGCACTCGTCCAGCAGGTGCGGCGCCGCGCCGCCGACCTCGGCGTGGCGCTCGGGGCGGACACGCAGACGCTCGCCGGCGATACCGTGCCCGCCATTCCGCGGCCGCCGCACTGGGGCGGCATCCGGCTGTGGGTGGCCGCCGTCGAGCTCTGGGTCGAGGGCCTGGACCGCATCCACGATCGCGCCGTGTTCCGGCGCGAGCTCGCGCCGCAGGACGAGTGGTCCTGCACCGCTGGCCCCTGGCAGGCGACCCGACTGCAGCCCTGATGGATCCCGCGCCGGTCATCGAGCGGGTCCGCTGCCCGTACTGTGGCGAGCGTATCGAGATCGTCGTCGACCTCTCGGCCGGCGGGCAGTCCTACGTCGAGGATTGCGCGGTCTGCTGCCAGCCGATCGAGATCAGCTTCGACGTGGCGGACGGTGAGCTGGAATCGGTGCGGGTGGATCGTGCCGGCTAGCCTGCCCGGCCGCGGCCGGGCGAACGGACCTGTAAGCCCGAGCGCTTCGCCCCACTGTGTGCGCCGTCCGCCGCGGCACGCCCGCGGATCCTGGGGCGCGCTGCTCACCGCCTCGCTCCTCGCGGCCGCGACTCCGGCCGCGGCGCAACTCGTCCTGTCGGAAGGCACGAATTTTTCCGTGGACGCCGCCCCCTCGGGGGAGACCCTCGCCATGGACCTGCTCGGCACGCTGTGGCTGCTCGACGCGGACGGCGGCGCCGCGGAGCCCGCCACCGCCGGCCTGCAACCGGCGCGCCGGCCGCACTGGTCGCCGGACGGCGAGCGGCTCCTGTTCCAGTCCGCATCGGCCTTCGGCAGCCGCATCGGCGTGGTGGTGCCGGGCGAGGCGCCGCGCTGGCTCGACGACGGCCGCTGGTTCGACCAGCACCCGGACTGGCACCCGGACGGCGAGCGCATCGTGTTCTCCTCCGAGCGGCGCGCATCGGGCTTCGACCTGTGGGAGATGGAGCTTGCGACCGGTCAGGTGCGGCGTCTCACCCGGCACGCCGGCGATGAGACCGAGCCCGCGTGGTCGCCCGATGGCGAGGCTCTCGCCTGGATCGCGCATGCCGACGGTGAGTGGCGCCTCGTCGTCAAGCCCCGGGACCGGCCGGAACGCGACCTCGTGCGCTCCGACGAGCCGCTCGCCGCACCGGCCTGGCGCCCGGACGGCACGCTGATCACCTGCCTGCGGGGCACCGCGGACGGCTACCGGCTCGAGATGGTGCTCCTCTCCGAGCCGCCGGTGCTGCACACGCTCGCGACCGGGCAGGACTTCTTCCTCGCGCCCGCGAGCTGGCTCGACCGGGAGCGGCTGGTGTACACCGCCGACGGCGTGATCAAGGAGCGCAGCATCAACGCCTGGCAAGCCGAGGAGATCCCCTTTCGCGCGGAGATCGGCACACCGGGCGACGGGCCGGCGGCGCGCCCTGCCGCGCTCGCGCTCGAGGACGCTCCCGCGAACCGGCTCCTCATCCACGCGCCGCGCCTGTTCGACGGCATGCGCGCGGGCTATCGCGAAAACATGGACGTCCTGATCGAGGGCGGGCGGATCGCGTCGGTCGAACCGCATGCGCCGCGGGAGAACCTCTCGGAGCTCGACCTCGGCGACGTGACCGTGTTACCCGGTTACATCGATGCCTGGACGTCACTGCCGCCGGGCAGCCAGGCGTCCGCCGGGCTCGAGCTCTTGAGTTACGGGATCACGACAGTGGTGGCGAGCGGTGTGCCGGACCTCGATCCCACGCTGTGGGAGAGCGAGGCAGCGCCGGGGCCGCGCCTCCTCTTCGCCCTGCCCGCGAGCGAGCGGGCAGAGCCCCCGGCAGGCCGCGCGCCGGTGCTCGTCACCGTGCCGGCGGCCGGCAGCGAGGGCGCGCGGGGCGCCGGGCTCGTGCGCTACTGGCACGCGCGCGGCGTGCCCGTGCTGGCCGAGAGCTGGAATCTCGGCTTTCGCCTGGGTGCCGACCTGTTCCTCGGCATCGACATGCTGCCCGCCTCGCCCCGGGGGAGGCAGTACCAGGACGTGCGGCTCGCGATGGGCAGCGGCCCGCTCACGATGCTCTCCGGCCTCGCGGACGCGGCAACCCCCGGCCTCGAGCCGCTGTTCGCTTCCCGGCAGGCGAGCTACTGGTCACGGCCGTACGAGCTCGCGCGCCGCTACGCCGTGCCGCCGGCGCTCGCCCCCGACAGCGGCCGGGTGGCGGTGGGCAGCAAACCCAACGGATTCCCGGCGGGGCTCGCCACCCACGCGGAGCTCGCCGCGCTCGCTGCGGCGGGACTCGGACCGGACGAAGTGCTATGGGCGGCCGGGCGCAACGCAGCCCGCGCGCTCGGGCTGGAAGACCAGGCCGGCCGGATTGCACCGGGTGCGCTCGCGGACCTGGTGCTCGTCGCCGGCGATCCGCGCGCGCGCATCACCGACAGCGTGGCCGTCGTGGCCGTGGTGCGGAACGGGCGTTTCTTCAGCGTCGCCGGCCTGCTCGACCGCGCGTCCGCCGTCGAATAATTTTACAGCCTCGGAGGAGCTGTCGCCGAAGGGCGACGCCACCGGCGCTGCCGCCGCGCCCGAACGATCCTGCTCTTTTGGCTTGCAATTTCTCCCTCGGCAGGCACACTGTGCGCGGCGTGGCCGGGAACGTCGGATTTCTTTACAGAATCAACGCGACAGCTCGGCCAGAATCTCCGTCATGCAAGGCAAGTTTCTGAATATTGAGGCGAAAAACGCCTCTGGCACGCCTCTTGCTACTTGCAGGGTGCCCAAGCGAAGTGTAACTGGAGACGGTCAACGGATAGATACAACAGGATTTAGACGCCAGAAGAAAAAAAACAAGAACAAGAAGAAGTTCCAGATCCGCATACCAACAACATATAAGTCTGTATCGGGTTGCCGAATCCAGTTACCTCTTTTAAAAATAAAAAGAGTCATTGAACCCCGCCGCTCGCGCCGCGGGGTTTTTTTATTGGCGCGGCAGCCCGCGTGAGCCTTTAGAATCGGCGGGCGGAACGGGGGAGCTGCCATGCCACGAATCATCCTGTGGTTCTTGAGTCCGCTGCTCGTGCTTGCCGCCTGTGCGGGCACGGGTGGACGGGATTTTCGCGAAGCCGACGTCGCCACGCTGCAGGCGGCCATGCAGCAGGGCGAGCTCACGTCGCACGAGCTCGTAGCGTGGTATCTCGATCGCATCGAAGCCATCGACCGGAACGGCCCCGCGCTGCGCTCGGTCATCGAGATCAATCCCGATGCGCTCGCGATTGCCGCGGCGCTCGACCGCGAGCGCGCCGCCACCGGACCGCGCGGGCCGCTGCACGGCATCCCGATCGTCCTGAAAGCCAACATCGATACCGGCGACGCGATGGCGACCACGGCGGGCTCGCTCGCCCTCGCCGGGCACCGCTCGCCGGACGACGCGTTCCTCGTTTCGCGCCTGCGCGACGCCGGGGCCGTCATCCTCGGCAAGGCGAACTTGAGCGAATGGGCCAACTTCCGCGACTCGCGCTCGTCCTCCGGCTGGAGCAGCCTCGGCGGGCAGACGCGGAATCCCTACGCTCCGCCGCGCAACCCCTGCGGCTCGTCCAGCGGCTCGGGAGTGGCCGTCGCCGCGAACCTGACCGTGCTCGCGATCGGGACCGAAACCGACGGCAGCATCGTGTGCCCGTCGTCGATGAACGGCATCGTCGGCATCAAGCCGACGCTCGGCCTCGTGAGCCGCGACGGGATCGTCCCGATTGCGCACAGCCAGGACACCGCCGGCCCCATGGCGCGCACCGTGCGCGATGCCGCGCTGCTGCTCGAGGTGGTGGCCGCGAAGGATCCGGGCGACCCGGCCGCCGCGGCCCGCGACGACGCGGTGCCGGATTACGCCGGTGGACTCGCGGCCGCCAGCCTCGCCGGAAAGCGCATCGGCGTGCTGCGCACTTACGGCGGCGCCGGCGCCGACGAGCGCGTCGAAGCGATTTACAGCGACGCGATCGAGGCGCTGCACCGGGGCGGCGCGGAGATCGTCGACCCGATCGAGCTCGACACCGAAGGCATGGGCGAGGCGGAATACCAGGTGCTGCTGTACGAATTCAAGGCCGATCTCGATGCCTGGCTCGACGATTCGCGCGCTCCGGTCCGCTCGCTTGCGGAAATCATCGACTTCAACCGCGCCCACGCGAACCAGGTCATGCCGTTCTTCGGGCAAAGCATCATGATCGAGGCGCAGGCGAAGGGGCCGCTGAGCGAGCCCGCCTATCGCGACGCGCTGGCGAAATCGAAACGGGTCGCGCGCGCGGCCATCGACGGCGCGCTGGCGGAGCACGATCTCGATGCGCTGATCGCGCCGACCAACGGACCCGCGTGGCTCACCGATCACGTGCTCGGCGATCATTTCAGCGTCGGCAGCTCGTCTCTCGCCGCCGTCTCCGGCTACGCATCCGTCACGGTCCCGGCGGGCTTCATTTCCGGGCTGCCGATCGGCCTCTCGTTCATCGGCGGTGCGTTCAGCGAAAAAGAGCTGATCGAGATCGCCTACGCGTTCGAGCAGGCCACTCACGTGCGCCGGCCGCCGGCTGCCGGCGAGCGCTGAGCGCGCGGAACGCGAGGCCGGCACCGGCCCCCGGCAATGACCGCCTGCTGCCGCACGACCGCGCGCGCGTCCCCGACGGACTGGCCGCCCAGCGGGCCGGTGCGGCGGCGAACCGTGTGACGAGGGGCCATGTTCCGCGCGTTCCGTATCGCGTTTCTGCTGGTCGTGCTCGCGCTCGTGTCCGTGAGCACGTGGCTCACGCGGGCGCGCAGCACCGACTGGAACAATCCGCTGTGGATCAGGATCTACCCGATCGCGGCGGACGGCAGCGCGGCGACGCTCGACTACATCGCTTCGCTGACGGCGGCGGATTTCGCGGGCATCGAGTCTTTCATGGCACGCGAAGTGGCGAAGCGCGGCATCACCCTCGACAGCCCGGTCCGCGTGGAGCTCGGGCCCGTCGTCGTCGAAGAGCCGCCGCCCCTGCCGTCCCCGCGCGGGCGGCTCGCGGTCATGTGGTGGAGCCTCGAGCTCCGCTGGTGGACCATGCGCGTCACCGACGACCCTATCCGCCCCGACGTCCGCGTCTTCGTCCGCTATCACGCACCGCAGCCCGGCGTGCCCCTCGAAACCTCCGTCGGCCTGCAGAAAGGCATGGTCGGCGTCGTCAACGCGTACGCCGACCGGCGGCACGCCGCGACCAACAACGTCGTCATCGCACACGAGTTCCTGCACACCCTCGGCGCCACCGACAAGTACGACGCGGCGACCGGCCTGCCCCTGTTTCCCTCCGGTTACGCGGAGCCCGAGCGCGATCCCCTCTACCCGCAGCGTTACGCCGAGATCATGGGCGGACGCATCGCCATCTCCGGTGACGACGCCCGGATCCCGGCCAGCCTGGGCGACGCCGTCATCGGCGCCGACACCGCCCGCGAGATCGACCTCGCCCCCTGACCGCCCCTACGGGGGCGGTGATTGCTGGTAGGCTTGCGGCGCATGAAGGACGACGCCCCACTGCTCGCGTGCCGCGATCTCACGGTCAGCGTGCCGGGGCGCACGCTGGTCGAGGGGCTCATCCTCGAGCTCTCGCCGGGCGAGTTCCTCGCCGTGCTCGGCCGCAACGGCACCGGCAAGACGCTCACGCTGCATACGCTCGCGGGCCTGCGCGCGCCCGCGGCGGGTGAGGTGCGGCTGCGCGGCGAGCGGCTCGAAGCGCTGCCGCGCCGCCGCATCGCCCGTGAGCTCGCGCTGCTCACGCAGGCTTCGGAAGACGTGTTTCCCGCGACGGTGCTCGAGACCGTGCTGATCGGCCGCCACCCGCACATCGCCACCTTCGGACGGGAAACCGGCGAGGACCGGCGCATTGCCCGCGAGGCGCTGGGGAGCGTTTCGCTCGCCGACTTCGTCGCGCGCGAGGTCGGCACACTGTCGGGCGGCGAGCGGCGGCGCGTCGCCGTGGCGCAAGTGCTCGCGCAGGCACCGGCGATCTGCCTGCTCGACGAGCCTACGAACCACCTCGATCCGCAGCACCAGCTGGAGGTGCTCGAGGTGTTCCGCGCGCGCGCGGACGCCGGCGCCGCCGTGGTCGCGAGCCTGCACGACGTGAACCTCGCCGTGAGTTACGCGCGCCGCTGCCTGCTCCTGTTCGGTGACGGCCGCTGGGAGCTCGGGCCGACCGCGGCTGTGCTGGACGAGGAGCGGCTGAGCGCGCTGTACTGCACGCCGATGGAAGCGCTGCGCTGGCGCGATCGCGACGTGTTCATGGCCAGGGGTCGGGCCTAGCGGGCCTAGGGGTCGAACCGATTTTTCGCCGTAGCGAAAAAT
>DASVDF010000042.1:0-2892 GCA_036381215.1 Woeseiaceae bacterium
GCGCTGCTGCCGTGCCTCCTCGATCGCGGCGCGAATTTCCTTCACGCCCGCGAACACCGCCGAGAGCGCGATGAAGTGCGCATTAGCAGCCGATGCGATGATGCGCGCAAGTGTGGTCTTTCCGGTCCCAGGCGGACCCCAGAGGATCATCGAGTGCGGCGTGCCGCTCTCGATCGCCTGCCGCAGCGGCTTGCCCGAACCGAGCAGGTGCTCCTGACCCGCGAAATCCTCGACCCGCCGCGGGCGCATGCGGTTCGCGAGCGGCGCCCAGCCGGCCGGCTGCAACTCCTCGAACGATTTCTGCACCTGTGCCCCTCCGACCGACGCCGCCGGTCCGGGATTCCCGTGAGCGTCGGACAGCTACGGCGTCCCCACCACATCGACGCCGGGCGGCGGCGTGAACGTGAAGTGCGAAGGCGCGATCGGCTGATTCTCTACGCCAGCGCGCAAGGCGTAGCGGGTGGTCTGGCCGAGCGCATCCTGCAGCTCGAACTTTCGCAACCGCCCCTGCTCGAAACCGAGCCGCACCCGCTCGAAGCCCGCGTCCTTCTTCTTGGGCGTCAGCTCCACCCAGGCGAGCCCGTCCGCGGCGCCTGCGTCCCGGATGTCGAAGCGCTGGGCGAGCCGTCCGCGGCCGGCAAGGAGCGCTGCCGGTGTCTCGAGCAACCCCTCTTTGAGCGGCCGCACCGTCACCTGTCGCAGATCCTCGTCGTACACCCACAGCCGCGCGCCGTCGCTCACGATCTGCTGCTTGTAGGGCGTCTCGTAGTTCCAGCGAAACTTGTCGGGCCGCTCGATCCAGAGCCGCCCGCTCGATTCCTGGATCGTCTCGCCGGTCTCGTCGACCACGACCTGGTTGAACTGCGCCGTGTAGCGCTCGACTTCGTCGAAGAAGCGTTCGAGGCTCTCGCGCCCGCCGGACGACTGCGCCGCCGCGGCGCCGAACGCCCCGAGAACGCCCAGGAGAACCAGGAGAAGCAAATGCTTCATCGATCGACTTCGACCGGAGGCGGCGCGAGCACCTCACGGGTGCCGTTGGGCTGCAGCGGTCCGACCACACCGGCGCGCTCCATCTCCTCGATCAGCCGCGCGGCACGGTTGTAGCCGATACGCAGCCGTCGCTGCACGCCGGAGATCGAGGCACGGCGCGACTCCGTGACGATGCGGAGCGCCTCGTCGTAGAGCGGATCGACCTCGCCGTCCCCGCCGCCCTCGCCACCACCGCCTTCCTGCAGAATGCCGGCGTCGTTCACGCCCGAATCCGCCGTCAGGATCCGATCGTCGTAGACCGGCTGGCCGCTCTTCTTGAGGAAGCTCGCGACCTTGTGCACCTCGTGGTCGGCCACGAACGCACCGTGGACACGCATCGGCAGATTGCCCGGCTGCAGGAACAGCATGTCGCCCTGCCCGAGGAGCTGCTCCGCGCCCATCTGATCGATCACGGTGCGCGAATCGACGCGCGAAGACATCTGGAACGCGACGCGCGTCGGAATATTGGCCTTGATGAGCCCGGTAATGACGTCGACCGAGGGCCGCTGCGTCGCGAGCACGAGGTGCAGGCCCGCCGCGCGCGCCTTCTGCGCGAGCCGCGCGATCAGCTCCTCGACCTTCTTGCCGACGACCATCATGAGGTCGGCGAGCTCGTCGACCAGAATCACGATGAGCGGCAGCGGCTTTAGCACCGGCGCCTCGTCCTCCGGGTTCGTCGGCTTGTAAAGCGGATCGCGCAGCGGCTTCTTGGCGTCGAATGCTTCCTTCACCTTGCGGTTGAAGCCCGCGAGGTTGCGCACGCCGAGCGCCGCCATCAGCCGGTAGCGCCGCTCCATCTCGGCAATGCACCACTTGAACGCATTCGCCGCCTGCTTCATGTCGGTCACGACCGGGGCGAGCAGGTGCGGGATGCCCTCGTACACGGCGAGCTCGAGCATCTTCGGATCGATCATGATCATCCGCACCTGCTCGGGCGTGGACTTGTACACGATGCTCAGAATGAGCGAGTTCATGAACACCGACTTGCCGGAGCCGGTGGTACCGGCAATGAGCAGGTGCGGCATCTTGCAGATGTCCGTCACCACCGGGTTGCCGCCGATGTCCTTGCCGAGCGCGAGCGCGAGCGGCGACTGCTCTTCCTCGTATACCTTGGAGGCGAGCACCTCCGAGAGGCGCACGGTCTCGCGCACCTCGTTCGGAATCTCGATACCGACGTAGCTCTTTCCGGGAATGTTCTCGACCACGCGCAGGCTCACGACCGAGAGCGAACGCGCGAGGTCGCGCGCGAGGTTCGTGATCTGCGAGGCCTTCACGCCGGGCGCCGGATCGATCTCGAACTGCGTGATGACCGGACCGGGATGGACCGCCACGACCTGCGCCTCGATGTTGAAGTCGAGCAGCTTCTTCTCGAGCAGCCGCGACATCGTCTCGAGCGACTGCTTCGAGAACTGCCCCGATTTCGACTTGTCCGGCGGATCGAGCAGCGACAGCGGTGGCAGCTCGTTCGCCGCCGGGATGTCGAAAAGCGGCACTTGGCGCTCGCGCTCGACGCGCTTGCCGGTCTCGATCTTGGTCACGATCGGCTCGATCTTGGGCGGCGGATGGCGCTCGAGCACCTTCTTCTCGACCTTGACGGTCTCCTGGCGCTGCTTGCGCGCCCGCCGTCCGACGAAGCGATCGTACTGAGCGGAGACGAAGTCGCCCAGCCACGCGAGCAGCGCCAGGCTCGCGCGGCCGGTGGTGTCCATGAGGCGCAGCCAGGAGAGCCCGGTGAAGAGCGTCACGCCCGAAAGGAAAATCGCGAGCAGGAACAGCGTGCCGCCGGTATCACCGAGGGCGGAAACGAAGCCGTCCCCGACGGCGCTGCCGAGCCAGCCCCCGGCGGAGAACGGCATGCCCTCG
>DASVDF010000043.1:0-15262 GCA_036381215.1 Woeseiaceae bacterium
TGGATAGCGACGTGCGTGAAGGACGACGAGCTCGCGGCCGAGATAGCCGAAGTCGAGAAGGATGGTGCCCTCTCGGCGGAGGAGAGCCGCAGCCTCATCAGCCGCGCGATCGAGAAGCGCTACACCCTCCCAGCCTGACCTGCCGAAAGTCAGCCACCACGGTCGATGGCGACCGGTCGGACGTCATTGATCAATGCGGCCAGAAATGCGTCGGTGGCGGTCATAAATGCGAAATGTCCGGCATCCGGTATCAGAATCAACTTCTTCTTTGGTGCCGTGACTTCCTGGAAATAGGCGACAGCCGCCTCGGTGGGCGTCATCACGTCATTCTGCCCCTGTATAACGAAAAAAGCCGTATCGAACTTGCTGGCTGTTCTCGGCAAGTCAACCTTCATCTGATACGGGAGAGAGTGCAGCGCGCTGAACCTGAAACCATCTTCGAAATCCTGGAAGTCTTTCGGGTATTTGGCCTTGAGTTCAGCCCCTTGCGACCGAAGCTCTTGTATCCAGGCTTTGTCAGCCGGGGCCATGACCGGCCAGATATTGACGGAAAAGGCCTGCTTGGCATCGCCCGGATCGGGCCGTCCGGTCGTTTCCAACTGCTGGATTGCGGCGGCGTCGCCGTCATTGCGCGCCTTGTCCAATGCCAGGTCGAACTGCATGTTCACAGTAGCATTCCAGCTCGCTACCTGTCCCGTCCCTACATAGGCAGCGAACAGCTCCGGCCTGAGTTGTACCATCTCGGTGGCGACGACCGTACCCCATGAATGCCCAAGGACAATGACCTTCTTCTTTTCAAGGGTGCGGCACAGATATTCGGCCACCTCGATACCGTCCCTGACAATCCGATCAAGAGTGAAGTTCGGAGTCTTGGCACCATACCGACCGTAGGTGTGTCCGGCGCCCCGCTGGTCCCACAACACGACGGTAAAAGCCTTTTCCCAGGACACGTATTTATCCGCCACCGGCCATTGCGACTCGCCCGGTCCACCGTGCACCATCAGCAACACAGGATTCTCGCGATTCTCTCCCTTGATGCTGATCCACTGATCGATGCCGCCAATTGGAACGAATGAGGTTTGGTCGATGGCAGCAGGCTCTTCTTCAGCGAAACTCGGCGCAGCAGCCGTTTCAGCCGACAGCACGAACGCCAAAAGCACCATGCCGAGCAAGGTACAAAAGTGCACGGCGATGTCTCGGCTTCGAGTGTTCATTTCGGTATCTCCCCGGGACAGCTTGTCTTTGTCCCTCTGCAGCGCCTTGCTAGGCGGCACGGCAGCACAATTTTAATTTGTACTCGTCGATCAGATCCAGCCGGTCCAGCTCGGTCGCGAGCTTGCCGCTACCGAGGAGCACGCCGTCCGGGGTCGCGTCCTTGAGCTTCTGTACGCCCGTGCGCAGGTCGCCGACGATGCGGTGGCTGTTGGTCCACGGGAAGTTCTTTCGCGTCGAGGACACCACGTACTTCGGCTTGGCCTCCAGTTTGACCGCCCACTCCCGCATCGCCGGCGGTGCCTCCGCGTCGCCGCGGGCGACCGCTGGCCAGTAGCTCTCAATCATCTCGTAGGTGACGCGGCCCCAAGCATCGCTCCGGCCTCGTCCATAAGGAGCGTGACAGCTTGCCGCGTTCGTCTGCAACACTTCTCCGGCCCGTTGAACCTTTCCCCGGCGGCGTGGCACCTACGTTTTTGCTCGGGACGCCAGCCTCGGGATCCGCAAGGAGGACGAAATGCAGCGCTTTTCCGGATATGCCGCCGTAGTTTGCGCGCTCGGCGCGGCGGGACTCGTCACGGCCGGGTCGACGAGCGTGGCTCAAGCCGACGACCCGGCGGCGGCGTCTCTCTCCTGCAAGGACCTCCAAAAGGTCGATCACCGGCTGGACGGCCTCCTGGGAACGGACCCGGAGGGCAGCGGAGCGCTTCCGCCGGTCGCGCTGTCCTGCCACGACCTCGTCAACTTCGCAAAAGGGCTGCGAAAAATTCGCAAGGGCCTGCAGACCTTTCGTTACGACACGTTCGGCGACGAGGTCTTCTGGGGCGACACCCTGCGCCTGCACGAAGCCATCGCCGGCGAGGCGAACGGCGGCGTCGGACCCGGCGTGAGCCCCGCCACCGCGCTCGCGGTCGGCCTCAAGGTGGACGTTGCCGCACTCCCGCGCCCGCTGCAGAACGACTTGCGCAAGGGCCGTGTCGACCTGGACGACCCCGCCACCACGCTGGCGCTTCTGCAGCTCGACGCCGTCGTCGGCGTACGCGGCTTCTTCGACGACTCCGGGGAGCGACTGGAGTCGGTCGGTATCACCTGCGCGCTGTGCCATTCCACCGTCGACGACTCGTTCGCGCCGGGTATCGGGGACCGCCTCGACGGCTGGGCCGCGCGCGACCTCAACGTTGGCGCAATCATCGCGCTGTCTCCGAACGTGCAGCCGTTCGTCGATATGCTGCGCATCGTCATTCCGGACATCGACGCGGCCACCGTCCGCGAGGTGCTCCAGACGTGGGGACCCGGCAAGTTCGACGCGGAGCTGCTGATGGACGGCAAGGCTTTCACGCCGGACGGCACGCCGGCCGCGACGCTCATCCCGCCCGCGTTCGGCCTGGCGGGCGTCAACCTGCACACCTGGACGGGCTGGGGGTCCGTGACGCATTGGAACGCCCTCGTCGCGAACCTGGAAATGCAAGGTCAGGGCACGTTCTACGATCCGCGGCTCAATGATCCGATGAAGTTTCCGATCACGTCGCAAACCGGGCGCTTCGACCTCCGGCACGACCCGGACCTCGTCACGAAGAAGCTCGCCGCCCTCCACGTGTACCAATTGAGTCTGCCGGCCCCGAAACCGCCGTCCGGCAGCTTCGATACGGACGCCGCGGCGCGCGGCAAAGCCTTGTTCAACGGCAAGGCGGATTGCGCCCGCTGCCACGTGCCGCCGCTCTATACGGAGCCCGGCTGGAACATGCACACGCCCGAGGAGATCGGCATCGACAGCTTCCAGGCAGACCGCTCACCGGACGAGCGGTACCGCACGTCGCCGCTCAAGGGACTTTGGACGCACTCGGCCGGCGGGTTCTACCACGACGGCCGTTTCGCCACGCTGGGCGAGGTCGTCGACCATTACGACTCCTTCTTTGCACTCGGGTTGACCCCCGACGAACGGGAGGACCTGGTGGAGTTCCTGAAGTCGCTCTGATCGCGTGAAAGCGCGGTCTGCAGCGCGCTGTCGAATGGGCCACGACGGGTCTAAACTCGCCCGGTGGGCGGGAACAGCGCGAGCGGCCGAAGCAGGCGGTCGACGATCCGGTCCGGCAGCTGCCGGGTACGAGTTCTGTTGCTTCTTGCACCGCTCGCAGCTGCCGCGCCGGCCGGCGCCGCGGATTTCCATCGCTACCTGTTGTTGACGACGGACTATGTCTTTCGCGGCGTGACCTACAGCGACGGTCATGCCGCGGCGCAGCTCGGCGCGGATCTCGCGTTCGACGGCGGCTTCTACGCAGGCGCGTGGGCATCGACGGTCGACATCGCCGTCGATTCGATCACCGATCGCGATCTCGAGATCGATTATTACCTCGGTTATCGGCACGACGTTTCGCGCGACTGGAGCGTCGGTGCGAACTTCGTCGCCTATACGTTTCCCGGCACCTCGGGCCCGTTCGATTACGACTACCAGGAATACGGGTTGAGCATGAATTACGCCGACCGCGCGTGGCTCGAGTACGCCTTTTCGCCGGACGTGCTCCACTCCGGAGCCAATACGCACAACGTCTCCCTGTACGCGGAATGGCCCTTCGCCAGCGCGACGCGGGTAGGCGCCGGCGCCGGCTATTACGTGGTCGAGGACCTGGGCGGCGACAATTACGCGTACTGGCAACTTGGGGTGACCCGTGCTTTCAGCCGCTTCGAACTCGATCTGCGCTATCACGATGCGAGCGACTGGGTGCCGTTCATCAGCAACCCGAGCCGCACCGGGGCACGCGTCGTCCTGAGTTTCAGAATGGAATTCTGATCCGGTGCTATCCTGCGCGTCGTGACGGCCCCACCTGCCATCTCCGTCCAGGGTCTCGTCGTGGACCGCGGCCGGCGCCGGGTCCTCGACGACGTCGCTTTCGAAGTCGCTCCGGGGGAAATCGTCGGCCTCCTCGGTCCCAATGGGGCGGGCAAGACGACCACCCTCGCCGTGCTTTCCACGCTTCTACGTCCTTCCGCGGGCGACGTTCGCATCGCCGGCCACGACCTGCGCACCGACAGCGAGGGAGTGCGCCGCTGGATCGGGCGGGTGCCGCAGGAGATCGCCGTTTACCCGACGATGACCGCACGCGACAACGTGCGGTTCTTCGCCCGTCTCCTTCGCTTGCGCACGGGCAGCGACGACGTGCTGGAGCGCGTCGGCCTGCTGGAGCGCGCCGACGAACGCGTGTCGACGTATTCCGGCGGCATGCAACGGCGGCTCAACCTCGCATGCGGCCTGCTCGGCTCGCCGCCCGTGCTGCTGCTGGACGAGCCGACCGTCGGTGTCGATCCGCAGTCGCTGGAGCGCATCCGCCTCGCAATCGAGAGCCATGTCGCCGACGGCGCCGCCGTCCTGTACACCACGCATCAAATGGATGAAGCCGAACAGCTCTGCGATCGCGTGGTGCTGATCGACCGCGGCCGCATCATCGCGGCCGGCACGCCGGAGAGCCTGGTGGCCGGGCTGCAACCGGGCCTGCGCATCGACGTCGTGACCGAGCACCCGTTGCCGGCCGGCTGGCTCGGTGACCTGCACGGGGCACGGGAGCTCGACGCGACGGAGCAGCACGGCGAGACTGCGAGCTCCGGCCATGTCGTGCCGGTCGCCATCGCAGCGCTGGACCTCGCGCCCTCTGTGCTGAAATATGCCACCCGCCGCGGCACGGTGATCGAATTCCACATTCGCCGCCCGCGGCTCTATGACGTGTTCCTGACGCTGACCGGCCGCGCGCTGCGGGACTGAGCCATGAGCTCACTGGCCACCATCGTCGCCAAGGACATCCGGCTGCTGCTGCGCGATCGTCCTGCGCTGATCTTCATCCTCGTGGCGCCGATCATCGTCATCTGCGTCGCCGGTTTCTCGCTCGCGAGCCTTTACGGGACCACTCCGGCCGGTGGAACGGCCTATGTGCTGCCGATCGTCGACGAGGACGGCGGCGAGCTCGCCCGCCGCATCGAGCAACAGCTCGTCGACGGGGCGGCCGAAGGGACGAGCGTCCGCGTGCAGCTGCTCCGCTCCCGCGCCGAAGCCGAGCGCCTCGTGCACGACAAGCGGGCGGGCAGCGCGCTCGTCATTCCCGAAGGCACACGCGCCGCGCTCGCGGCCGGGAAGCCGGCTCGTTTGCTTCTCTATACCGACCCCGTCAAATACCTGGAGCGGCTCAACGTCCACCTGCGCGTGCTGGAAGCCATGGACGCGCTCGCCGCCGAGCAGCAGGCACGAGCGGTCGAAGAGCTGAATGCGCAACGACGTCGGCTGCGCGCGCAGCTCGACGAGCTCGCAACGAGCGCCGCGCGCCTGCGCACGCAGATCGAAAGCGCAGAGCGCGAGGCGCAAGAGCTGCGCGAACAGACAACGAGGGCCGTGAACGCGGAAGCAACCCGCCTGCAACAAGCGGTGACGACGCAGATCGATGCGGAGTTGAATGGCCTCGAGACGCGCGTCAATCGCGCCATCGCGGCGCGCGTCGACGCGCTCCGCGAACCGGCAGCCGCCTGGCTCGATTCGCTGCAGCAGACCCGGCGTGATTTCGACGCGTGGTTCGCCGAGCTGCAGCGCCGCGCGGGCCGACGCGCCGAAGACATTCCTCCTCCGCCGGTCTTCCCGAAGCCACCGCCCGAGCTCCTAGAAGCTTTGGACGAGTCGCCGCCGCCGGTCGAGTTGCCCGAGCGCTTCGAGATCCATTTCGAGCCGTCACTCGCCGGGCTGCCGCCGATCCCGAGCCCGGAGCCGATCGAGCTCATGCTGCCCGATGTCGCACTGCCTGCGCCGGCGACGCCCGCGGCGATGCCGGCCATCGAGGAGATCAGCGCCGGCGGCGGCCCGGTGACCATGAATACGTTCGACCAGAACGTGCCGGGCTTCAGCGTCACGTTCCTGCTCCTCGGCATGCTGTTCGGCGTCTCGCTCGGCCTGCTCGATGAGCGCGACTGGGGCACGCTTGATCGCGTGCGCGCGCTGCCGGTGCCCGCCGGGAACATCCTCATCGGCAAGCTGGTCTCGCGCTTCGCCGTCGGCGTCGTGCAGATGATCCTGCTGTTCGCCGTCGGCTATGCGCTGTTCGGCATTTCGCTCGGACCGCAGCCATGGGCACTGTTCCTGCCGATCGCCGGGATCGCTTTCGCCGGCACCGCGTTCGGCCTGATCGTGGCGGTATTGGCGCGGTCTCGCGACGCGGTCCTGCCACTCGGCTCCATCGCGATCGTCACCATGGCGGCGATCGGCGGCTGCTGGTGGCCCATCGATCTCGAGCCGCAGTGGATGCAGCGGGTTGCGCTCGCGTTTCCGACGAGCTGGACGATGGAGGCGTTCAACGATCTCATGATCCGCCGCCGCGGACCGGAGGCGGCCTTGGTGCCGACCGCGGTTTTGCTCGCCTTCGGCGCGCTGTACCTCGCCATCGGCTTGGTGCTGTTCCGGCGCTGGATCGCGCGGCCAGCGTAACGGTGGACGCAACACACCTCCGGCGCGTAGGAGCCCATCCTGCGGGCGACCGGACACCGGAGGCCGCATCGACATCGGAGGTCGCGCGCGATGCGCGCTCCTGCGAGCGCGACCGGTACACCATCCGCACGAACATCGAGGGTCCGGCGATGACGAGCGCGCGATCGATCAGGCTTTGCGGCAGACCAGCACGGCGTTGGTGCCGCCGAACGCAAACGAGCTGGTCATCGCCAGTTCGAGATCCCTGACCTCGCGCGCCACGTTGGGCACGTAATCGAGATCGCAGGCCGGGTCCGGAGTCCGCAGGTGCATCGTCGGCGGAATCACGCCGCTCCGGAGCGCGAGCAGCGTCGCGATCAGCTCGACGGCGCCGGCCGCGCCCAGCAGGTGGCCGTGCATGGACTTGGTCGAGCTCACGGGAATGCGATCCGCCGCGGCGCCGAACACCTGCCGGATCGCCGCCGTTTCGACTGCATCGTTCGCCTGCGTGCCCGTGCCGTGCGCGTTGATGTAGCCGATGCGTTGCGGCGCCGCGCCGGCGGATTCGAGTGCACGCCGCATCGCCGTCGCCTGGCCCTCGACCGTGGGCCGGGTGATGTGGGCGGAATCCGTGGCGAGCCCGTAGCCCACCAGCTCGCCGTAAAGCGGCGCCCCGCGCCGCGCCGCGTGCTCCCATTCCTCGAGTACGACCACCGCCGCCCCCTCCCCCAGCACGAGGCCGCTGCGGTCTTGCGAGAACGGCTTGCAGGACGCCGACGGATCGTCCCGGTCTTCGCTCGCCAGGGTTTTCAGTGCTTCCCACGCCTTGAGTGTGCCCGGCGTCAACGGCGCTTCGGCTCCTCCGGCCAGCAGCATCGGCGCGGCACCGCTCTTGATCCTGAGCCAGGCTTCGCCGAGCGCGACCGCAGAGGACGAGCACGCGACGGAAAACGTGAGATTCGGGCCGCCGAGCGCATGCTCGATGCCGATCCAGGACGCCGCCGCGTTGGTCATCGCCATCAGCACCGAGTACGGCTGAATGCGGTCCGACTGCTCCCCGTAGAACGTCGCGTAGCCGCCGTCGGTCGTCGCGGCTCCGCCCATGCCGGTGCCGAAGAAGACCCCGACCTTGGCGCGCTCCTCGTCACAAAGCTCGACGCCGCCGCTCGCGATCGCCTGGCGCGCCGCGACCAGCGCGAGCTGGCTCACCCGATCGAGCATGCGCACGCGCGCCGCAGGGAAATGCGTGCCCGGCTCGAACGCGGCGGCGGCACCGATACGTGTCCGCAGGCGCGCGATGCAATCCTCGGGAAGCACGCGGACCGCCGACCGGCCGGCAACCAGGTTGTCGAAAAATTCCGCCGGAGCGTTGCCGCCGGGCGCGACGATGCCGAGGCCGGTGACCGCGACGCGGTTCATTCGCCCGATGCGGCTCCTGTCGCGGCCGGTCCGGCGGCGTCCCGCTCGGCGACCAGCCGATCGATGTAGCTTGCGAT
Source organism: Woeseiaceae bacterium (assembly GCA_036381215.1). Taxonomy (GTDB): domain Bacteria; phylum Pseudomonadota; class Gammaproteobacteria; order Steroidobacterales; family Woeseiaceae; genus IDS-8. The sequence goes on from DASVDF010000043.1 coordinate 8,143, forward strand.
ATCGCCGAGCGTGTCGAACGGCTCCTTCAGATCGCCGGCGGTCACCTTGAATTCGTCCTCCAGCGAAAAGACCACTTCGATGACCGCGAGCGAGTCGATCTCGATCTCGGTCAGCGGCGTGTCCGGTGTCAGGCGTTCCGGAGCCAGCTCGTAATCCCTGACGAGAATGTCTTTCAGCACGTCGAAAGTCGTCTTCATCACAGCATCTTCGGGAACCGATGCGTTCACCTTAGCACGCGCGGGGGCGGCGAACCGGCCGGCCCGGGGTGCGGGCGCAAAGCGGCGAGCGCCGGCGGATCGGCGAGCGACCGCACCTTGCCGCCGAGCCGCGCGCACAACGTGAGCATATCCGGCCGTCGTCGCAGGATCGGCAACAAGCCGCGCGCCGCCGCGGGCCGCATGGCGAGATGGGCGAGCACGGCGGCCCAGCGCACCCTGCCGGCGAAATGCCGGCGCCACTGCCGGGCGTAATCCCGGCCGACCGGCGCAAGGTCGGCGCCGCGCAGCAGCCGGTCGCGATGCTCATTCAGGCGCCCGCACAAAAGCCAGGCGGACTGGAGCGCCATGCTGATGCCCTCGCCGAGGATCGGGTGCGCTTCGCCGGCCGCGTTGCCGACTGCGAAGCCGCTGTGCTCGTGCCACGGCGCGCGCAACCCCGGGCGCAACGGCCCGACGGCGAGCCAGGCGCCCTCGCGCCGGGCGCCCGCGAGCGCGCGCCGCACGCCGCGGCAGCGTTCTTCGAGCAAGGCCTGCACTGCGGCGCCGGCCGACGCGCCCGGCCGGGCGGCCCGGCACTGCCGCAGCCGATCGCGGCGGATGCAGCAGGCCAGAGTCAGTTTGCCGTGATCGGCGATCACCATGCCGCCGTAGCCGCCCGGAAATGCGAGCACCGGCAGCAGGCCCGGTGCGAGGGTGACGCCGTCGAAGGTCGCCTTGAAGGCAAACAGGTCGGAAGGGCGCGGCGGCGGCTGCCGGTGCGGCGGCGCGCAAGGCGACGGCTCCCACGAGCCGCAGGCCGCAATCAGCACCGGCGCGTCGAGCGTGACGGCCGTGCCGGGTGACGGCGCCGCGCTGCACAGGTAGGTACCTCCGCGGCGCGCGACCTGCCTGACCGTCCACGGCTGGAGAACGGTCGCGCCCAGCACCGCCGCGCGTCGCAGCAGCAGCGTGTCGAGGTGCTCGCGGCCGAGCGCGCGACCCCACGGATGCCGGGAACCGTCGAGCCGCGGCAGGTCGGCTGAGAGCTCTTCCTCGCCGACGTAAAGCGCGACGCGGTCGAGCGGCGGTCCGGCGAGCGCGGCGCAGGTTTCGCCGACGCCGAGCGCATCGAGCAGGTCGAGGTTGGTCGCGGCGATGCACTCGCCGCAGACCTTGCGGCGCGGGAACTCGCGCTTCTCCAGCACGGCGACCGACCAGCCGGTCCGCGCGAGCAGGATCGCGGCCGTTGCGCCCGCGACGCCGGCGCCGACGACGAGCGCATCGTAATGCGTCTTCACGTTTCCCGGACCGCCGCGAACAGGTGGCTGAACGGACCGGCCGTGCGCTCCTCGAGCCGCCAACGGCCGGCGCAGCTCTGCTGCCACGCGGACGACAGTTCCTCGTCACGGAATCCGGCGTGCACGCTGAGCACCGCGTCGTGACGTGTCACGTCGTTGCAGCCGATCAGCCCGAGCAGGTGACTGCCGGCGAGGGTCAGCGCGTCGCGGCGGGGCTCGCAGCACACGAACGCACGCGAGTGCTCGCCGATCCCGGCGAGCAATCGCGCGAGGCGCTCGCCTTCGAAGTGATGGACGAACAGGTTGGCGAACGTCACGGCGTCCCGGTCCGCGGCCGAACGGGCGAGCCAGTCGAGGACATCCGCCTCGATCACCTCGACCGACCAGCCGAGATCGCGGATGCCCGACAGCGTTTCGGCACTGACGACCGGTTGCAGGTCCAGCAGGGTGACCCGCACGCCCGGCCAGCGCCGCGCGCGGCTCTTCGCCAGCCTGAGCATCATGGTTCCGTCGCCGGTCCCCAGCTCGACCAGCCGCCGCGGCCCCTGAGGTGCGACTTTGTCGAGCGCGCGCAGCAGCAACGTCCGCGCCCCCATTACCCGGTTCACGCGGCGCAAGTCGGCCCGCGAGCGCACCGCGCGCGGATCGTCGGCGGGCAGCTCGTCGAGCCATTCCGGCAGCACGCGCCGCGGCAGGCGCGTACCTCCATGCAGCCATTGCCGCGCCGCGGTCATGCGACCTCGAGCAAGGCGCCGTGACAGCTGAAGCCCGCGCCGAACGAGGACATCCACCACCAGCCGCCGTCCGCGCCTTCGTTCAGGGCCGCTTCGAGCACGAAGTACACGAAGGCGCTGCTCAGGTTGCCGAATTCGCGCAGCACGGCCGCACTGTAACGCACGTGCTCTTCCTCGAGTCCGAGCCGCTCCCGGAGCGCGCGCAGCACATCGCGGCCGCCCGCGTGCCAGATCCAGGTGGCGATGCCTGCCCGGCTCAGGCCCGCGTCCGCGAGAACCTGGTCCAGCACCCGCTCCGCGTGCTGCGCGGCGAGCCGCGGCACCGGACGCGTCAGCACGTTGCGCAACATCCCGTCCCGCTGCTCGAAGCGCAACACGTCGCGGAGGGCGGGGTCCATCAACGAGCCTGCCGCCTTGCATTCGATGCGCCGCTGCCCCGCTCGCGGCTCCGCGGACAATACCGCCGCGCCGGCGCCGTCGCCGAACAGGCAGGCACTGACCAACACGCCGGGATCGTTGTCGAGATACATCGCCGCGCTGCTGACTTCCACGCACACCGACAGGACGTTGCGGGATTTTCCGGACGTCACCATCGCGTCACACATCTGCCAATTCGGCAGCGCGGCGCCGCATCCTTGTCCGACGAGATCGAAGGCCGGGAGGTCCTGCCGCAATCCGAGCTCTTCGATCAGGTAACTGGTCAGCCCGGGGCAGAGATACCCGGTGCAGGTACTGACGACGAGCCCGTCGATCGACTCGACGGGCGTGTCGGCGTCGAGCAGCGCCTTCTCCGCCGCCTGTGCGGCGAGCCGCGGTGCGTGGCGCACGAAGCGGTCATGCAGCGTGTCCGGATCGATGGCAAACACCTCCTGCAGCGTGTCCAGCGCCAGGTAGCGCGCTTCGATGCCGTTGTCGCCGAGCAGGACGGTCTCGGCGATCGTGCGTGCGCGACGGTCGAGCCTGTCGAACCAGGCCGAGCGCGTGAACGCCTCCCAGCAATCCGCTTTGGTGTAGCGGGGCGCGGGATGCGCCGTTCCCAATCCTCGTAAGAACATCGATGACTCAGCGGCAGGCGACGGATGGATGAGCGAGGTGCAGGACCGTGCAGGCATTCACCATGGGCGCTCCGGGAGTGACGGTCTTCTGCGATTCGGCGAGCAGCGCACGGACAGTGTCGGGCGGAACGTGCGGCGAAACGGCCAGGAGCAGCGCGACCACTCCGCTGACCTGGGCGGCCGCGAGCGAGCTGCCGGAGCGGAAATCGTACTCGTCGTGCGGCAAGGCTACCATGACGTGATTGCCGGGCGAGAAAATCCCGGCCCGCGTTGCCGGCGGAAATTTCGCCGGCAGCACCTGCGGCCGCCGGCCGGCGCTCGCCACGCCGATGACCGTTGCCATGCTCGCGGGAAAGTCGCCGGCGGCGGCGTCCTCTTCCGCGTCGGCGGCGACGAGAATGGCTCCGGCATCGTGCGCGCGGTTCAGCAGCCGCTCGAGCAGCGGGTCGTCGGGACCGACGAGGCTCATGTTGATGATATCGGGCGGCTCGGCCAGCAGTGCGTCGAGCGCTTTCGCGAGCGTGAAGCTGTTGCAGACGGCGTGCGCGGAACCCGGCTCGTTCCAGCACGCGACGAACATCTCGATTTGCGCGTCCGGTGCGACACCGACGATGCCCTTCGCATTGTTGGCATTCGCCGCGATGAGGCTGGCCACTGCCGTGCCGTGCTCGGCGATCGCCTCGTGCTTCCCGTCGACAAAGCTCTCCGTGCGGACGATGCGGCCGCGCAGGTCCTCGTGCTCGACATCGGCCGGCCCGTCGACGACCGCGATGCGCACGCCGGCGCCACGGGAATACTGGTGGGCGGCCGCGATGCCCATCGCCTCGAGTCCGTACTGCAAGGGCGCGTAGCGGTCGTTGTAGGCGGGCTCCGGACCTGCCGCCGTCTCGAACCGGTTGAGCGGCTGCGCCGATTCGATGCGGCGGTCCGCCTGTAGCTTCGCGAGGATCTCGTCGCGGTCCCGATCGCCGGCGACCCGGTACACGATGCAGAAAACCGCGAGGGAACGGATCGGCCAGCGATCGACTTCGCGGAGAGCATACTCCCGCTCGATCGCGGCGGCATTGCGCTCTGCCTCCGCCGCAATCGAGTAGCGCAGGCGATTCCGGAACGGCGCCCCGAATCCGCCGTTGATGGCCTGCTGGCCCCCGTTCTCGAACGTCACCAGGATCTCACGGTCGGGAAGCCGCCCGTCGCCGGCGTACGCGCTCTCCGCGGCGCCCAGAAGCACGATAGCCAGTACCACGGCGAATCGCATCGTCATTGCGGCCGGTTCACCGGGAGCTGCAGCGCCACGGCTTGCACCGCCTGCACGCCCGGCAACGACTCGATGCGCTCCCGGTATCGCTCGAGGTCCTCGAGCGACGTGGCCGGCAGCGCCACCACCACCCGGTAGACGGACGGATCGTGCTTCGCGCTGAACTCCCGCGCGCCCATCTTCTCGAGCACACGCTCGTGCTCGAGCGGGCTCGCACCCGGTTCGAAACGCACGGAGAACACGTAATCCATCGTCAGCGGATCGCTGTCCGACATCGCCGTCCGGAACGGCAGCGGTCCTTCCGGAGAGGGGTTGCGCGCGGGCAGCAGGATCGCCGCCGCCACGATGGACGCCGCGAGCGGCACGCCGGCGAGCCAGGCGACGCGCCGCCGCCGGCGCTGCGCCTGCCGCGCATCGATGGCATCCAGGAGGGCGTCGGGCTTCGCATGCGGCACCATCGGGATGGGCTGGCCCATCGCGGAGGCATTCCGCACGCGCTCCAGCAGGGCGATGTTGTCCCGGCATTCGTCGCAACCGGCGGCATGGCTTTCGACCATCGCTCGCTCCTCGCGGCTCAGGGTGCCATTGACGAACCAGGGGAGCAGCGCATCGGCCAGCTCGTGAGCGGACGCCTCCTGTTCACGCATGATCGCGGTTTTTCGTCGACGACACCGGCAGCGCCGAATTCTCGAGCAGCTCTTTCAGCTTGCGGCGCGCATGGAACATGCGCGTCTTGACCGTGTTCACCGGGCACCCGGTCACGACGGCGGTCTCCTCATAGGTCAGACCCAGCCAGAACACGAGCGTGACCGTGATGCGGTGCGCAGGAGGCAGCGAGAGGAGGCCTCGCCGGACCCAATCCTCGGTTTCGATGCCGGCGCCGGAGTCCGCCGGCACCTGCTCGAGCCAGTCGCCGGTCGCCGGCTGCGAGCGCTCGCGCTTGAGGCGCCGGAACGCCATCTTGTAGGCGATGCCGAAGATCCAGGTCGACACCCTGGACTCACCGCGAAACGCCGGTGCCTTGTCCCACACCGCCAGCATCACTTCCGTCTCGAGCTCATCGGCGATCGTGTAGGAGCCCGTCAAGCGGTAGACGAACTTGAACAGGCGTGCGTGGTAGCTCCGGTAGAGCTCGGTCAAAGCCTCGCGATCCCGGTCTGCCACACGCCGCAGCAGCGACCAGTCGCCGTCCTTTTCCGGCGGCACCTGACCGTCGAGCTGCACTTCCCGCTTCATGGCGGGTTCTGTCCGGAGATCGCGCACATGACCTGCCTGTCCGTGGTCAGTGCCGCGAACGGCCCAAAAGGTTCAATCGAGCCGCGCGGGATGGGGCTGCCGTACGCCCATCATAAACCTCTCCGGGCGGCGCGGCCGGATTGAACCTGTCAGCCGCGCAGCTGCACTTACTGGCCGACACCGGCAGCGGCCGCGGGCCGGGTCGAACACAGGAGCACCCTATGTACCGCGTTTCCAGGTTCCTGCCCGTCGCGCTGGTCCCGGCGGGCCTCCTGCTCGTGCTCGGCGGCTGCGGCGGCGGCTACGGCGGCGACGGCGGAGCATCGGCCGCGAACCAGATCACCTCGATCGAGGTCACGCCGGCCGAGGCCACGATCACCATGGACGGCACGCAACAGTTCACCGCCGTCGCCTCGAACGACGCGGGCGACACCGTCGCCGCGGGCTCGCTCGACTGGCGATCGTCGAACACCGCCGTCGCGGAGGTCGATACCGACGGCCTGGCGACGGCCGTGGGACCCGGCACGGCGATGATCACCGCCCGCAAGGACACGTCATCGATCTACTCCGGCGGCGGCATCGTGATCAGCAACCAGGCCGAGCTCACCGTGACGGATTCGAGCGGGCTTTCAGGCATGGCCGCCGCGCCCGCGCCGATGAGCAAGGCGCTGGTCGTCGTGCGGGACCAGGCCGGCAACTCGCAGACGGTGATGACCGATGGCAGCGGACGCTTCAGGGCCTCGGTGGCCGGCATGACGCCGCCGTTCCTGCTGCAGGTCAGCGACCAGCAGGGGCACAGCTTCTTCAGCGCCAGCGTCAAGGCGGGTGTCGTCAACGTCAACCCGCTCACCGATTTGCTGGTGCGCGCCTGGTTCAGCGCGCACGGCATGCAGGCCGATGCCGCGTTCAGTGGAAGTCAGGCCCCCGGCGGTCCGGATGGCGAGGCGCTGGAAGGCATGAGCCGCGCTTTGGCAAAAGCATTCCGCGAGACGCTTTCCAGCCAGGGTCTCGAGCCCGCGAAATTCAGCTTCTTCACCGCGCCGCATGCCGGCGGCGCCGGCATGGATCGCGTTCTCAGCGTCCTGCGTGCGCGCGTCGGGCCGTCGCAGATGGCGATCGACGACGTGCTGTCGGGGCGGCATGCCGACATCCTCGCCTCGCCGGACGGGCTCGAGTTTCGCGTCCGCCCGGGCGCGGAAGAGGTCACTGCCGTCCCGCTGTTTCGCGACGATTTGTGATCGACCCGCGATCCCGCGCGACCGCGAGGTAAATCAGCGCAGCCGGGCGTAGAGGACGGCGTCGGCCATCCGCCCGTCCTTCCACACGCTCTGCCGCAGCACG
>DASVDF010000044.1:0-11360 GCA_036381215.1 Woeseiaceae bacterium
AGCGAGCGGGAGGACGTCCTCGGCGCCTCGATGCATCACGCCCTCGACAAGGCCGAGGCGGTCGAGGATCAGGTCATGCAGCAGAAAAAGGACATCGACGCCGCGCTCGACGCCGCCGAAGGCAACACCGACGACGAGTGATCCGCCGTCGAACCCGCACCCGTAGGAGCGCGCACCGCGCGCGACGGAACGCAGGCACATAGCCAAACGAAGGCACGCTATCACCAAGCATTATTCGTGAACGGCACGACCCCCGCCGAGCGGAGCCGTGGTCGCCGAGAGGGACTCCCCCGGTCGCGGCTCCACCCTGTCTTCGATGGTGCCGTGCGTGAACGATGCTTGGTGCTAACGTGCCTTCGTTGGTGTACGTGCCTGCGTTCGGTCGCCTGCAATGCGCGCTGCTGCGGTGCAGAGCGTCGACTGCCCGTCAGGCGGGGAAGAAGTCGATGGGCTTGGTGGTGGTGATGGACTCGACGTCTTTCGGCTCGAAGCGGAAGAGGAGGACGCGCTGCACGAGCTTCTGCTCCATCTCGGGGTTGTTGAGCTCGCTGGAGACGACCTCGCAGGCGGTGACCTCGCCGGAAGGGGCGATGGTGAGACGCAGCACGAGCTTGCCCTGGAGCGTGGGATCCTGCCGCAGCGCGCGGTTGTAGAGGGCGAAGATCGCGCCCTTGTTGCGATCGAAGACGAGCTCGATTTCCTCGCGGCTGCGCGACGGCTTGCCGCTGGCGCCGGAGCGGGTGGCGGCGGGGCCGGCATGGCCGACGCCGGCGACGGGGTTCTCGACTTCCGTGGTGGCGCGCCCGCCGAGGCTCACGCCGCCGGTGTTGCGGCTCATGCTCGCCGTGTTGATGCCGCCGCTGGAGGCGCCGGCTTTCGACGTGATCATCGAGCGCTCGTTGCGCTCGGCGCGTCCCACCGACGCGATGAGCGGCCGCTCCTCGGCGACGCGTTCGACGACGTCGTTGTCGCGCAGGTCGGCGAGGCTTTCGGTGAACGGCAGGAGCGCCGCGGCCGCCCGTTCCCGGGCGCGTTGCGTGCGGTCCGGTGTGGGTTCCGGCGCGGGCTCGGGCGCTTTTTCAGGAACGACTTCGGGCGGCTCCGCCTCGACGGTACGCTCGACCGGCTTCTCGGCGATGGGCTCGGGCTCCGGCTCGACGACTTCCTCCCTGGGCGGTGGCGGTGGCGGCGGCGGTTTTTGCTGGAGCACCAGCTTCGCGATACGCGGCGGCACCTCAATGGCGTCGCTGCGGTCGAAGGAAGGCACGGGAATCCACGGCCAGGCGGCGCCGAGCACGCAGGCGATGGCGAGGACGATGAGAAGCAGGCGGTGAAATCTCTGCTCCTGCTCCGTGTTCGTCCACGCGAGCTCGTACTCTCTGTAATAAGGAATGTCCACGCGGCCGTCCCGATTCGTTTGCCGGTGACCTAGCGTGCCGCCGTGAATTGCTGCTCGAGCTCGTCCGAGCTCTTCTGCAGCACGGCGAGCGAGATGCGGCCGTAATCCGCCGCGGTGCACGTCGCCATCACTTTCTTCAGCAGCCGGTACGGAATGTCCTTGTCGCCCATGATGGTGACCGTGCGGGAAGCGATGGCAACGGTCGCCTCGGCGGGGCGGCTCAGCTCGCGCGCGTTCAGCTTGAGGAGCGCTTCGCGCAGCGCGGGAATCTCCACCCCGGGCGACTGCATCGTGTCCGCCACGCTGGCAATGGGCTGCCCGTCGACCAGGATCTGCTGGTCGCCGATCAGCACCACGACGCTGGTCTCCGGCTTGTCCTCGGCGATCGACTCGGGAAGCTGGACCTCCTTCGAATTGGGCAGCACCTCCACGTCGGTGGAGTTCACCAGCAGGAAGAACACGAGGATGGTGAAGATGTCCATCAGGGACACGAGGTTCAGCTGGCCTGCCGCGCGCTTGGCGCGGTTGTGCCGCTTCTCCATGCGTTTGGCGCGCTGCGATTTCTGCACGATCAGGCGCCCTCGTTGACCGGCGCGTCGCCGATCGAGATGTCCGGGAAGAGCTCGTGGCGGACCACCGTGCCGTCCTCCACCGCTTGCGTGACCCGCACGCGATCCATCACCTGTACGAGCGTGTCGTAAGGGATGTCGGCCTCGAGCAGGATCGAGACGTCGGTCTTGGTCGGGTAGTCCGCCTTGATCTCCTCGAGCTTGCGACCTAGCGCCTCGAGGTCGTACTCGCCGCCAACGTTCGCATACACGCCGAAGGCGCCGACGTTGCGGTCGCCGACCTCGATCCGGTTCTTGCGGATGACGATCTCGAGCTGGAACACGGGCTCGTCGGCGTCCGCCGCCTGGTCGGATGCGCCCGGCAGGTACAACTCGAGTACCGCCATGCGCGAGAACACCGCCGTGATCAGCAGGAACGGGACGAGGATCACCATCAGGTTCATGAAAACCGTGATGTTGAGCTCTGCCGCCTCGGCGTTGCGTTTGCGCCGGTCGACGAGCATGTTCAGGCTCCGGCGGGCTTCAGCTGCCGCTCGGTCACCGCGTTCAGGAACTTGACGCTGGCCATCTCAAGGCTGTCGACGATCTGGTTCGTCTTGGTCTGCAGCAGCGCGTGGATCAGGAGCAGCGGGATCGCGACGATCAGGCCGAAGGCGGTCGTGTTCATCGCCACGGAGATGCTCGCCGACAGGAGGTCGGCCTTGTCCGCCGCGGCCGCGTTCGACACCACCGTGAACGCCTGGATGAGGCCGATGATCGTACCGAGCAGCCCGAGCAGCGTCGCGATGTTCGCCAGCGTGGCGAGGTAGTGAGTGCGCTTCTCGAGGCGCGGCAGCACCTCCATCAGGCTCTCCTCCATCGCTTTCTCGACGTCATCCCGGCGGCGGGCCGATTTCACGCGATAGAGACCATAGGTCAGGATGGAGGCGATCGCCGCCTTCGACTTGGCCGTGATGGCCGCGGCCTCCTGGAAGTTGCCAGCCTTGAGGAACGGCACGATCTTCTTCCAGAGTGCGCGGTTGCTGGCTCCGGACATCGTCAGGTACATCCAGCGCTCGACCGCGATGGCCACGCCGAGCGCGAAGACGATGAGGATCGGGTACATGAACATCCCGCCCTCCTGGAAGAAGCGCACAACGGCGGCAAGACTGTCCATCTGAATGCTCCCTTGGATAACGGTTCGATCAGTCACCGGTGCCGGCGGCCTGCTCCGGCTCCGGACCCGCGGCGTTGCCGTAGAGGTCCGAGTAGTAATCCACCTGACGCAGGAATTCCTCACGGTCGAGCGGCGCCAGCACCTCGTCGAGCAGCGTGTTGACCGGACGGCCCATCAGGGCGCCGGGGTCGGACTTCTGCCAGGGCACGATGTAGAGCACCTTCGGCAGCTCGCGATTGCCGGTGATCTCCGTGCTCTCGAGGACGATCTCGTCCGTCGCGGAGCCACGAGCCGCGGCGGACGTATCGACCGCAGGCATCGGTTCTTCGTCAGCCGCAGCGGCAGGCGCGCCTTCCGGCGCCTCCTGCGCTTGCGCGGCGACCGCGAGGAAGACCAGCGCCGCGAAGGGTGCGCGAGCCCCGTTCATCCTTCGCTCGCGCTCGCCGTGCGTTGGGTGGCGCTCACACGCCGCTGCAGGTCCACGATCCATTTCGCCACCTGTTCGTCTTCCCCCGAGAGCTCCTGGTAGCGCTCGAAATGCTGCAAGGCGGTCTCGAGTTGCTGCATGTAGAGCTCGTACAGGACGCCCAGGTTGTAGTGTGCCAACGCGTACTCGGGATCGGCTGTGACGGCTTTCAAATATGCGTCCTCGGCTTCCGCGAAGCGGCCCTGCCGCCGGCGCAGCATGCCGAGCTGGTTCAGTGCCACCGCGTGCTCAGGCTCGAGCTCGAGCGCTTTCGTGATGCACGTCTCGGCCGCGGCGTCATCCTCCTGCGCCGTATGCAGGATCGCGAGATCGACCCAGGCGCCGGGATAGTCCGGGTATTCGAGAACGAAGGCCTCCAGGCGCAGCTCCGCCTCGGTCAGGTCGCCCGCCGCCATCATCGAGGTGGCTTCCTCGAACCGCGTGCGGGCTTCCGCCGGGATATCCGCCGCCGCCTGCGACGCCGCCTCGCCTTCGGCGGGCCGCGGAGCGGAAGCGCAGCCCGCGAGCGCGGCCGCGAGAATCGCCGCTGCGACGCCCCGCAGGGCGCGGTGGCGTTCAAAACAGAGTCGTGACCACATCTTCACTGCGCTCCAGTTTCGCGTAACGCGCGGGCACGAGATCCGCGAGCTCGGCAAAGCTCTTCTCCACCCACTCGTCCCAGGTGCCCGTCGCCGCCCGTGCCGTGTTCGCCTCGAACAGCTCGATCGCCTTCTCCTCGAAGGGGAAGGCCTGCTCTTCCAGCAGAATCTCGTATTGCGCCAGCGCCTCCGGATCCAGGTCACGGGGCCGCTCCGATTCCATCAGGTCGCGGGCGAATTCGCGGTAGACCTCGCCCAGACGATAGGTCGCCGCGGTCGTCACCTCGGCGACGCCGTAGTCCGCGGCTTTGCCGTAGGCGTCGAGCACGTCCTGCATGCGTGCCTTTTTGGTCTCGAGGCTCTTCGCGAGCGGCTGCGTGATGCGCGCTGCGAGGAACTCCCGGTGAGCGGGCTCGGCGAGATCGAGCGACGCCTGCGCCGCCAGGTAGCGCGTGCGGTCGGTACGCGCGGCGCCCGCGCCGGCATCGGCGGCGACGATGGCTTCGAGCAGCGCGGTGCTGCCGCGGGTGTCGCCGCGGGCGCGCGCAAGCTCGAGCAGGCGCGCCTGCGCCTCGATCGATTCGCCGACCGGCTGTGGCCAGCGCGCGACGAAGCGCTCGAGCACGGCGGCCTCCTCCCCGGACTTCGCGGCCGCCTCGTACAGGTCGGCGGCTTGCCACAGTGCCTCGCGCTCGAGCTTCTCGTCGGCGGATCCGGATTCGGCGATGCGCTCGAGCTCGCGTGCCGCGTCGAGTTCGCGGCCCGTCTCGAGGTAGGCGGCCGCGAGCTTCTGCGTGACATCGTCCGCGAAGCGGCTGTCCGGATGCTCGCGGCGGAACGCCTCCAGCACGCCGGCGGCACGATCCCAGGCGCCGATGCCGATGAGCGCGGCGGCCGCATCGTATTCCGCGGTCTCGCGAACGGGTGAGTCGGGCACGGCCTGGCCCACCCGCATGAAGTGCGCGATGGCGCCCTCGGCATCGCCGGCGTCGCGTGCGAGCTCGCCCTGTTTGTAGATCGAGGAGGCGATGCGCTCGTCGACCTCGTGCCCGGCCTGCGCGTCGTCCGCGGGCACGAGCGGCCGCAGGCGATAGTACGCCGCCTCGGCCCCGGCGAAATTGCCGCGATCGAACTCCGCATGGGCGATGACCGTCCAGGCCGTGCGGGCGAGCTCGTTGCGCACCGGCGGCGTCTTCTCGACGACCGCATGGCCGACCGCGACCGCGAGATCGAGCTGCTTCTGCCGGAACAGGTCCTCGGCGACGGCAGTCAGGACGGTGCCGGACTCCGGGTGCTCCGGCCAGGCCTGCGCGAAACGCAGGCCACAGTCGAGGTATTCCGCGTGCCACTCGGCGCGGGCCGCGCCTGCGAGCGCCTTCTCGTGCTCGAGGTAAGAAAGAATCGCGGCGTAAGCCGCTTCGGCCGAGCGCGCGTGGCGCGGGTACTCGTAGGCGGTACGCTCGTATTCGCGCGTCGCCGCGGCAAAGTCGCCGCTCTCGAACAGGATCTCGGCCAGCAGGAAGTTCGTGTTCGCACTGTCGGGCTCGCCGGGGAACCAGTCGATATAGCGCCGGTACCAGCGCGCCGCCTCGCGGTAATCGGCGGGCGCGTGCTGTTCCTGAGCCAGTGCGTGGTGATAGCGCGCGAGATCGATGAGGTTCGTTTTCACGCGCGCGACCACGTCCGGGTTCGCATCGGGCGCGTTGTGCTGCCAGAATTCGCTGTCCATACCGTAGCGCTCGACGAAATCGCGCTTGGCGTCGAGCACGAGACTCGCGAATTCACCCTGCCGGTAGGCGTCGATTGCGCGGCTCTGCAGCAGTGGCGCCCGCGGGTGCCAGGGGTGCTCCGCGGGAAACGCCGCGAACGCGTTCGCGGCGTCGACGTAGCGCTGCTTCTCGAGATAGAGATCGCCGAGGTTGGCGAAGATCGCATAACCGTACTCCGGCATGCCGTGCCGCTCGAACCAGCGGCTGATGGATGCCGGGCCGTCCATGTACGAGAAGCTGATGCTCTGCACGCGGAAGGTATCGAGCACGAGCTCCTTTTCCGCGCGCTCTAGGATGGGCAGCGGGTCGCCCGCGACGGCGATCTCGACGCCGGCGAGCTTGCGATCGAGCAGTGTGAAGAAGGGTTGCAGGCTCTCTTCGTGCTCACCGAGCTTGAACCGCGACCAGCCGAGCTTGTACAGCGACTGCTCGTAAAAGCGCGAGCTCTCCCCCGCGGCGACGACCGCCGCATAGGCGCCCTCGGCCGCCGCGTACTGCCGCCGCAGGAACAGCATCTCGCCGCGGCGGAACTGCACTTCCGGAATCATCCGCGATTCGGGAAAGCGGGCGACGAGCTCGTCCAGAACGCGCAGCGCCTCATCCTGTTTGCCGCCGATCTCGTAGGCACGCGCGAGCTGGTATAGCACCGCGTCCGTGCGCCGGTAATCCGGATACGCCTCCAGCAGCTTCTGGAACAGCGTGATCGCATCCTCGAAGCCTTCGCTGCCCGGAGTCTTGCCGTCCAGCTCCGCTGCCTCTGCGGCTTCGAGCTCGAGCTCGCCCAGCCGGCGCATCGCTTCCGCGCGCAGCGTCGCATCCTCGGAAACGAGCTCGAGGAACGCCCGGTAGCTCGCGCGCGCCTTGTCGCTGCCCGCCGTTATCGCGCCGCCTTTCGGCAGCTCCACGGAGCGCCCGGCGAGGCTGCCGATCGTGGGCTCCTCGTCCGCCGCTCCGGCGGCCGCGCCCAGGCAGAGCAGCGCGGCCAGGCACACGCGTCGCGCGCTCACGGTGATGCCCCCGTGGAGACTGACGCCCGGTCGTAGATTGCCGCCAGCGCGAAGCGCGCCTGCACGGTGTAGGTATCGAGGCGGGATTTCTGCCGCTCGAGCTCCTCGATCGCGACCGACTGCAGATAGTCCCGATGCCGCGCCGCCGCGGCGTCGACGCGCGCGAGCAGCGCATCGATGCGCGGCGCGAGGCCGGCGACCCGCTGCTCGAACGCCGCATGCGCATCCGGCTCCGCGCGCATGGCGTTCCCGACCGAGCGGCGCGCCCGCTGGGTTTCGACCAGCGCCTCGCCGGTCTCGCGTAGCGCGCGGCGCAGCGTCCACAGGCGCGCCTTGAACTCCTTTTCGAGCCGCCACTCGAGGACGCCCTTCAGCAGGCGGATCTTCTCGCGCGCCTCCTGCGCTTCGGGGAGGTCCGCGGTGACGGCGGGCGAGCGCTCGAGCACTCCGATTTCGCCCCACAGCCGGAACTCGTCCACGGTGGCCAGGGCGAGCGTGTCGTGCTCTTCCTCGATGCCATTCAGGCGCGCGTCGAGGATAAGCTTGCGATCGACGAGGCCGTCGACGTCGGCGCGCGCGAGCGCGGCCTGTACGCGCGGCAGCCGCTCGGCGTAACCGAGCTCGCGCGTTTCGAGCATGTGCCCGAACACCCCGATGCGCTGGTGCCAGTCAGTGAGGTTGTGCGCGAGGAAGCGCAGGTCGCGATAGTTCTTCAGCGCTTCCTGGAATTCGTGCGTGGCGAGCAGGTGATAGAGGTAGCGTGCCTCGACGTCCCTGGGCAGCTCGTCCAGTTTCCAGTACCAGCCGCCCGCTCGCCCCGGATCGGCGGCGGCAAGCTCGTCCAGCAGGTGGCCCTCGTCGATGTGGCCGATCGTGGCATCGATGCGCGCAGCTTCGTCGTCGAACGCCGCGATCGCCCGCACGTACCGATCGGCCGCCTGACCCGTCGCATCGAGCTGGGCCATCGCGTACGGCACGGCCAGCAGCGATTCCTGCACCGCGGGGTCGAGCAGGTTGCGCCCGGCGAGCTCGAGCCAGGGCACGAGCGCCTTGTCGTAGGCGCCGAGCTCGGCGTCCGCCCAGCCCATCCCGAGCAGCGCCTTGTTGGAGAACGGACCCGACAAACGGACGCGCGAGAGAGGCGCACGCGCCGGCAGTGGCTGGCCGTCCTGCAGCAACGCGTAACCGAGCGCGAGATTCGCCTGATCCCTGAGCGCGAGCAGTTCCTCGCCATGACCTTCGACCTGGCCCAGGCGATCGAGAATCGCGGCCGACTCCGTGACCCGCCCGCTGCGCGCCAGCGCGACGCCCAGATTGTACTGCGCGTAGCTCTCCCATCCGCGCGCTCCCCGCCAGCCCGTGAGCCGGCGGGCTGCCTCGTCGAACCGCCCCTCCTGGATCAGGATCTGCGCGCCGAGCATCTGCCGCTCCGCCTCGAGCGGCCCCGGCAACGCCTGCTCGATGTTGGCGAGCGCGCGTTCCGCCTCCTGCATGTAGCCCCGCTGGTAGCGGATCTTCGCGAGAAAGAACCAGGTGCGGTCGCGGATCGAAGGCTCGACGTTGCCGGCGAGCAGCCGCTCGAAGATCTCCGCCGCTTCGAGGTGCTGGCCGTAGGACAAGTAGAGGCCGCCGAGCAGCAGCTCGGCCTCCGCGTCATGATGCGGCAGCCGGCCGCGCTCGCGTGCCGCGAGCAGCCGCACGATGGCCGGAAAGTAGTCTTCCTGGTAGAAGAAGAAGAGCACCTCGCCGTACGGTGCATCCTCGATCACCACCGGATCGGTCAGCCCTTCTGCACAAACGGGCGCCGCGGCGAGAGCCGCGGCAAGGGCGAGCGCGCACGACCCGGCCCGGATGGAGCGGCGGGCGTTCAAACGCTCACTCCCATTCCCGGATGGCGAACTCGGGTTGCTGCTTTGCTGCCTTGTCGGTGATCTGGAGCTCGACGTATTTCGCGCCGAGCCCCTTCTTGAATTTCAGTGTCGCGCCACGGTGATAGTCGCGCGCGTGCGGACCTTTGCCGTCGAACATCGCGACGAGCTCGTGATCGCCGACCTCGAGGTTCGCGACGTGCAGGCGCTGCACGCCGCCGCGATGCAGGGCGTCGACTTCGCGTTCAGTGTACAGATAATCCGCCACTTCCTTGCCGTCGACCTTCAGGTGCACGGAGTCGAGGGCGAAATATTCGCCGACGTCCATCGAGACGAAGAACGCCACCTGCGAATTGGCGGGGAACAGGAGATCTTCTTCGAGGAGGAACAGGTCGCGGTTGAGGTCGAGGACCTCGTCCTTGAGCGACTGCACTTCGCGATCGAGTCCCTGGCGGTCGACCGGCGCCGGCGTGTCCTCGGCCCTCGCGACGGCAAGCGCGAGCAGGAGCAGCGGCACCAAGCCAAGTATTCGCCGGCACGACATCCCTGCCCTCCTCGTCGTCATGCGATTGCTCACTCGCGCAGCAAGGCGCGGATTTCGGTGAGGTACTGTTCCTCGTACCCCGGCTTGTAGCCTTGATGGATGTAGCGCACGGTGCCGCTGCGATCGACGATCACGGTGACGGGCATCGCCTCCACCTGATACTGGCGGCTCACGGATTTCTCTGCGTCGAACAGCACCGGGAAGCTGACGCCGAGCTCCTCGACCATGCCCAGGGCCTTGCCGGAGTCGTCGTCGATGTTGACGCCGAGGAGCCGGAAGCCGACGCGCTGATAGCGGCCGTAGAGGGCGTCGAGGAGCGGCATTTCCTGGCGGCAGGGGCCGCACCAGGTCGCCCAGAAGTTGATCATGACGACGTCGCCACGGTACTCGGAGAGGCGCAGGTTCTCGCCGGAGGCACTTTTCAGCGCGAAATCGGGCGCCGGCTGGCCGACGAGGTCGAGCGAGGCGGATGCGGAGGCCGCGGCGAGCGCCACGAGGCCGGACAAGACGAGCTTCGATACCTTCATCCCTGTGTTCCCCCTCCGGCGCTGCCCTCCGCCGGTCCGAGGCCGCGCAGGCGGGCTACTGCGGCCGGAAAAACTAACCGGCGGCGTGCCCAAAGCCATCACGCCGCCGGAACCGAGCGATGAACGCTCTCAATAGTGACAGCAGCGCACGGTTCCAGCCGTGACCACCATCACAAATGCCTCGCCGTGGCAGCAAAGAATCCGTCGCGCGTCAGCGACATACGCGCGGGAACCCGGCATGCCGGCGAGCGAGCGCAGGCACACACGCCTTTCGTAGGAGCGGCCATGCGTTCGGTCGCACGCGTGGCGGGCTCCTACTCGGGCGGGGTGAGGCCGTCGGAATAGAAGATGCGGCCCTCGGCGTCGATGACGATGCCTTCGTAGTCCGGCAGGGTGGCGATGAGCCGCAGCCCCTGGTCGACCCCCATGATGAACACGGAGGTGGAGAGCGCGTCGGTCATGACGGCGTCCGGCCCGACGATGGTCACGCTGTGCACGCCGCCGGCGGGCTCGCCGGTCGATGGGGAGATGATGTGGTGATAACGCTTGCCGTCCTCGATGAAGAAGCGCTCGTAGTCGCCGGATGTGGAGATGGCTTCGTTCTCGAGGGGCAGGCGCAACGCGACCTGGTCCGCGTGACGCGGATGACGAATGCCGACGATCCACGGTTTGCCGCGACGGTCGCCGACGAGCCGCGTGTCGCCGCCCGCGGTCACGATGGCGTGAAGCACGCCGCGCTCGACGAGGATCTGCGCGCCGCGCTCGACGGCATATCCCTTGGCGATACCGCCCAGGTTGATGCGCACGCCTTGCTCGAGGAAGCGGATGGAGTGATCGCTCTCGTTCGTTTGCACGAGCCGATAGTCGATGAGTTTCGTTTCGCGCGCGGTCGTAGCGGCGTCGGGTCGCAGGTGAGACCTGAAGTCGTAATGCTGGCCGACGCTGTCGAACGTGATGTCGAACGCACCGCGGGTCAGCACCGAGACGTCGAGCGAGCGCACAATGAGATCGTAGAGTTCCTTACCCGCGGGGATTGGACGCTCCGCGGCTTCGCGGTTGATGAGCGAGATACGGCTGTCGTCCTTGAAAGTGCTCATCTCCCGGTCGATGCGCTCGAGCTCGGCGAAGACGGCTTGCATCGCCTCCGTGCCGGCCGACTCGTCCTCGTCCCAGAGCTCCACGCTGACCCGGGTGCCCATGATGGCCCGGGCGTCGCTGAGCCACGCGGCCTGCACCGGGGTCGCGACGGCGGCGAGCAGCAGGCAGAGGAGAAGGGCTGCAGCCGGCGTTTTTGCTAGTCTGATCCGGGTCCGGAGGGTATCCTTGCCGCTACGATCGAGCACCACGGAGGTGGGTTGTGGTTGCATTTCTTGTATTCCTCGCGATCGTCGTCGCGCTGATCGTGTACGCCGTCAGCATCTATAATAATCTCGTCAACCTGCGAAATCGCGTGAAA
>DASVDF010000045.1:0-27298 GCA_036381215.1 Woeseiaceae bacterium
ACGAGCGGGATGCTGCGGGTCGAATAAACGTCGTTCGGCAGCCATTCGAGCGTGCCGGCGCGCCAGGGATTGGACGGCCCCTGCCCCGGGCGAAAGCGCACGAGCAGGTCGATGACGAAGAGCAGCACGCCCGCGCCGAGCACGTACGCGCCGACGGTCGAGATCATGTTCAGCGGATCCCAGCCGAGGTCCGCCGGATACGTCCAGACGCGGCGCGGCATGCCGAGCAGCCCGGTCAGGTGCATCGGCAGGAACGCGATGTTGAAGCCCGCGAACATCAGCCAGAACACCCAGCGGCCGAGGCGCTCGGACAGCATGTTGCGGCTCACCATGGGCGCCCAGTAATAGAAGGTGGCGAACAGCGGGAATACCATCCCGCCGACCAGCACGTAATGGAAGTGCGCGACGACGAAGTACGTGTCGTGCACCTGGAAGTCGATCGGCACCATCGCGACCATCACACCGGTGAGCCCGCCGATCGTGAAGATGAACAGGAAGCCGAGCACGAACAGCCCGGGCGTGGTGAAACGGAAGCGCTCGCGGCTGGACGCAATGGTGGCGATCCAGGAGAACACCTGGATCCCGGAAGGCACGGCTACCGCCATGCTCGCGGCCGAGAAGAAAGCGAGCGACAGCGCGGGGATGCCGGTCGCGAACATGTGGTGCACCCACAGGCCGAAGCTGAAGAAGCCGGTCGCGATCAGCGCCACCACGATGAGGCGGTAGCCGACCAGCGGCCTCTGCGCCATCGCGGGCACGATCATCGACACGAGCCCGGCTGCCGGCAGGAAGATGATGTACACCTCCGGGTGGCCGAAGAACCAGAAGAGGTGCTGCCACAAGAGCGCATCGCCGCCCTGCGCCGCAGTGAAGAACGGCCAGCCGAACGAGCGCTCGATCTCGAGCATCATGGTCGCGAGGATCACCGCCGGGAACGCGAACATGATCATCGCGGCAAAGATCAGCATCGCCCAGGCGAAGATCGGCATGCGCATGAGCGTCATGCCGGGCGGGCGCGTGCGCAGCGTGCCGACGACGATCTCGACGGCGCCGGCAATGGCCGAGATCTCGATGAAGCCGATGCCGAGCAGCCAGAAATCGGCGTTGTCGCCCGGCGAGAACTCGGACAGCGTGAGCGGCGGGTACATGAACCAGCCGCCGGCCGGCGCGAGGTCGTACAGGATCGTCGTCACGAACACCGAGCCGCCGATGATGTAGGCCCAGATGGCGAACGCCGAGAGCCGCGGAAACGGCAGGTCGCGCGCCGCGAGCATCTGCGGCAGCAGCATGACCCCGAGCGCCTCGACGGCCGGCACGGCGAACAGGAACATCATCGTCGTGCCGTGCACGGTAAACATCTGGTTGTAGAGCGCCTGCCCCATGAAGTCGTTGTCGGGAACGGCGAGCTGCGTGCGCATGAGGAGCGCGAGCAGGCCGGCGATCAGGAAGAACATGAACGCGGCACCGATGTAGAAGACCCCGATGACGGTGTTGTTCACCGCGCTCAGGATGCGCCAGCCCTTCGGCGTCGCCCAGGCGCGCTCGAGCTCGTCGAGCTCGCCCTTCGGGCGCGGGGTCGGGTTCGGCAGCTCCTGCGGCATTGGCGGCTACTCCAGGTGCTCGAGGTAAGCGGCGAGCTCGCCGAGCTCGGCGTCCGTGAAAATCTCGAACGGCGGCATCAGGTTCTCGGGCTTCAGGTGCTGGTTGTCGCGGATCCAGCGCGCGAACGCCGCGGCGTCGTTGGGCAGGATGCCGGCGCCCAGGGAATAGCGGCTGCCGACGTGCGTGAGGTCGGGGCCGATGGTGCCGCGCGCGCCGGTGCCGCGCACCGCGTGGCAGCCCGTGCACCCGTAACGCATGAAGAGCGCCTGCCCGCGCTCCTCCGCGGCGCCGGTCGCCGCGGCCGGCCCCGCTTCGCGCGCGAGCCACGCCGAAAACTCGTCCGGCGGCATGGCCACGACGTAGAACGCCATGAGCGCGTGCGCCCCGCCGCAGTACTCGGCGCATTGTCCGCGGCTCACGCCGGGCTCGGTCGCGGTGATCGTCTGCGTGTTCACGCGCCCGGGGATCATGTCGAGCTTGCCCGCGAGCTTCGGCACCCAGAAGCTGTGGATCACGTCCGGCGACGTGAGGAGCACGGGAACGGGCTCGCCCACCGGCAGGCGCAGCTCGTTGGCGCTCTCGAAGCGGCGGCCGTCCGGCAGCACATAAGTGACGCGCCACCACCAGCGCTCACCGGATACGGCGATCGCGAGGCCGGATTCGCGGGCGGCTTCGCTCGCCATGGCTTCGTCGACATGCAGGCGGAGACCGGTGCCGCGCCCGGCGCTGCCACCGAAGCTCATGACATACACGGCGAGACCGAGCAGCACCGAAAGTGCGACCATGGGAAACACGATGCCGCCGCCGATCACCACTCGATCGTTCGCGAGCCGGGCACGCAAGCCGCGGCCGCCGAACAGCGCGACTCCCGCTGCCGCGAAGACGGCGACGAATACGAGCGTGCAGAACGCGGTCACGCCGATGAAGAGCTCATCGATGTGCGCCGCTTCCCTGCCGGCGGGCTCCAGCGCGGACTGCACGCCGGAGCATCCCGCCGCGAACATTCCTGCGACGGCGGCCGGGGCCGTGGCGGCCAGGCGCCGGCGGCCGGGCGACGTCATCGCGCGTGCTCCGCAGGGGCGGGAGCGTCCCCGGGCGGCAGCGACGCGAAAAACCGGGCGACGTCGCCGATCTGCCGCGGCGTGAGGCGCCGCGCGACCACCGTCATGATCTCGCCGTACCCGGACGCGTTGCGCGCGTCCCCGCGGAAAACCCGAAGCTGCGACTCGAGGTAAGCCGCACTTTGTCCCGCGAGCGTGGGGAAGTTTTCCGGGTGGCGCCCGGCGTGACACGCGAGGCAGGGCGGCAAACCCTGTTCGCGGTCGCCCTCGTGCGCGAGCGTGCGGCCGCGCTCGATCGCCTCGGACCGGTCCGCCGTCCTGTCGTTACCTGCAGGAGCGCGCATCGCTCGCGACTCTTCACGCGCTTTCGGCGGTGCTTCGAGACCCGCATACCAGCCGGCGATGCGCCGCCGCTCGTATGGACGCAGGAGGCTCGAGACCGGCTGCATGATGCCGCTCTCCCGCTGCCTCGCCGCGTACTCGTCGAGCGCTCGTTCGAGGTAGGCGCGCGGTTGGCCGTTGAGCACGGGGATGAGATCGGCGAGCGGTGGCCGGGATGCGTCACCGTGGCAGCGCACGCATTCGGTGAGCGAGAGTGATTCGTTGCTCTGCGCGAGCTCGGCATCGCTCTTCGGCGTCCCGCCGGCACGCGTGACGCCCGAGGCTTCGAGATAGCCCTGCTGCGACATGTCGGGCAGTCGCAGGAGAAAGGCGGTGACCGCCCACACCTCGTCGTCACGCTGCCTTGACGGCCATGCGGGCATCGCGGTGAACTTGAGTCCGTGCTTTACGATCCAGAAGATCTCGCTGGTATCGAGCTCCGGCACCGAGCGGGACAGCGGCGGCGGCGGCGGCAGCATCGCCGCGACGATCGCGTTGCGCGGATCGCCCGGGCGGCTGTGGCACGGCGTGCAGGCGCCCTCGAAGTGCGCGGCGCCGAGACCCACCAGGTCGGGGTCCTCGAGCGGCGGCGGCGCGTCGACGAAGGCGCTCCACGTGGCGACCGAGCGCACGCGCACGCGCTCGATCAACCAGTTCGTGAGCGCCCAGTGATCGTCCGAGGCAGCGACGTTGTAGACACCGGACCAGACGAACAGCGTCCCGGCGGCCAGCATGACGGCGAGGATGACGGCGGCATGCCGCAGCAGCCGCGTCCATCGGCTGCGTTCAAACTGCTTGCCGCGCATTCCGCGAGTCGGAGGGCAGCCGGCCGGCAGCGTCGATGCGTCCGAGCCAGCGCGCGGCGAGGACGACACCCGCGACGAGGTAAGTGACCGGGCAGGCGACGAGCATCAGCAGTCCCGCGAGCTGCTGATCGGCGAGCGCCGCCGGCGCGCCCCCGGACAATCCGGGATACAGCGTGCGCGGCGCGAACACGAGGAGCACGCCAAGCAGGCAGACCAGCTTGCCCGTCACCAGCAGCGAGAGGATCGCGCGCCAGCGTGCCTCGCGACAGGCGAAGACCGCCGTCCAGAAAAGCAGGGCGGCGGCGAACAGCGACGCCAGCATGCCGCCGTGCAGCAGGTCCGAATGCAGCGTAGCCGCGACCGCCGGCGGCGAGTGCCATGCCCAAAGCAGCAGCACCTGAACGAGGGTGGCCGGCAGCAGCAAGCGCGCGAGGGCCGCGTGCGAGACGCGGAGCACGGCCATCGCGAGCAGGGGCGCGGCGGCGTTCATCGCAACGATGTGCAACAGCATCTGCGCCGATAACGGGCCGAACGCCTCGACCATGGCTCCTCCATGGAAAGCTGACCCGGCAGGAGGCCGGGGCACCGATCTCACGCGAATGTAGGAATGGATCGACACGCACACGCGGCGCGTGGCGTGCAGCGGACGAGGCGTCGATGCGGGCCGGTCAGGAACTCGCCGGCCGGACTGTCGGGATCAATCTATAACACGGCTGCATGGCTTTCAACGCGCGCGCTGCGCTGTCCGCGCGCCGGGTATGCACGGGCGGGGTGTGGACCTCGACGGAACCGCGGGTCGGAGAGACTAGCGGCGGGCGCGGGCTTCGTTGATCCTGAGCTGCCGTCCCTGCATTTCGGTCTTGTTCAAGGCCTCGATCGCCGCAAGAGCTTCGCTCGAGTTCGCCATCTCGACGAATCCGAAGCCTCGCGAGCGGCCCGTCTCCTTGTCGAAGACGACCCGTGCCGAGGTGACGGCGCCGTACGGTGCGAAAGCCGCGCGCAGATCCTCGTCGGTCGTCGAGTAGGGAAGGTTGCCCACGTATATGTTCATAGTCCGGAGCTCTCGGGGTAGCCCTGCCTTTGGAGATTCGATAGTAGCGGCGCACCGGGCGTCGCACAATGCCGGCGTGCGGCCCGTCAGGCGTACATCGGGACGAAGCGCGGACGCGCGCGCACCCGCTCGAGCCAGGCGCGAACCGCCGGATGGCGCTCGAGCGTGAAGCCGCCCTCGTCGGCGACGTGCGTGTAAGCGAACAGGCAGATGTCCGCGAGCGTGAATCGATCGCCCGCGAGGAACGGCGACTTCTCGAGCGCGGTCTCCATGACGCCGAGCGCACGGTAACCCGCCTTGCGCTTCTGCTCGAGCTCCGCCTGGCGCTCCGGCGGGTTGCCGAGGTAACGCACGATGAAGCGCGTGGTGGCGACGTAGGGCTCGTGGCTGTATTGCTCGAAGAACATCCATTGCAGCACGGTGGCGCGCTCGAAAGCATCGCCGCCGGCGAGCGCGGTGCCGTCCGCGAGATAACTGATGATGGCGTTCGACTCCGGAAGGTGACGGCCGTTCGGCAGCGCGAGCAGGGGAATCTTGCCGTTCGGGTTCATGGCGAGGAATTCGGGCGTACGGGTCTCGCCGGCGAGGATGTTCACCTCCTCCCAGTCGTACGGGATGCCGAGCTCCGCACAGACGTGCTTCACCTTGTAGCAATTGCCGGAAATCGAATCGCCATAAACTTTCATGTTCGATGACATTCCCGTCTCCTTGGATTCAGCCGGATGCCGGCGCGGCCAATCAGCAAACGCCCTGTTTCGAGCGCAGAGCTTAACTTAGCCGCCGGCCGTTTCGAACTCGCACCGAACGATCGGCTAGACTGAGCCTGTCGGCACGAGGAATTCCCATGACCGCTCACTGGCCGCCGCTCGATTACCTGTCCTGGCGCGACACCTGCGCTGCGCTGCACCTGTACTCGCAGATCGTGGGCAAGTACCGGATCGCGCGCGCGCCGTGGATCAATCATTCCTGGCATGCGACGCTCTATGTGAACGCGCGCGGGCTCACGACCTCCATGGTGCCCGATGCACCCGGCGGCGTGGAGATTGCGCTCGATCTCATCGACCATGCCGTCATCGGTTCGGCGACGGACGGGGGGAGCGCGCGCTTCGCTCTCGGTCCGATGTCGGTCGCGGAGTTCCATGGCCGCTTCCTCGATCTCCTGCGCTGGCTCGGCGCCACACCCGAGGTGCACGGCCGGCCGAACGAGGTCGCGGAGGCCGTCCCCTTCGCCGAGGACACGCGGCCCCGGCCCTACGACGCGGAAGCGGTCGGCCGCTTTTTCCGGGCACTCACGCGAATCGACCAGACGTTGCAACGGTTTCGCACGGGTTTCACCGGCAAGGTGAGCCCGGTGCATTTCTTCTGGGGCAGCTTCGATCTCGCCGTCACGCGCTTCTCCGGGCGGCGCGCGCCGCTGCATCCCGGGGGTGTTCGGAACCTGCCCGACGAGATCACGCGCGAGGCGTACAGCGACGAGGTGTCCTCGGCCGGTTTCTGGCCCGGGGGCGGAGGGGCGATCGAATATCCGGCTTTCTATGCCTATGCCTATCCGGCGCCGGCGGCTTTCAGCGAGGCGAAAGTCGCTCCGGAAGAAGCGTTCTACGACGAGCGCCTCGGGGAATTCCTGCTGCCCTACGACGCGGTGCGCGCCTCGCCCGACCCGGAAGGGATGCTGATGGCCTTTCTCGAGAGCACCTACGCTGCCGCCGCCGACCTCGGCGGCTGGGACCGGCAGGCGCTCGACTGCCCGATCGGGGAACCGCGGCACGTGCGGCCGCTCGACTGATGCACGCCGCTGTCAGATGTAGCCGAAGAGCGGCGGGAAGACGATCACGACCAGCGCCGCCCACCCGGCGTACACCGGCACGTAGGCCGTCTGCCAGCGCTCGAGGGGAGCGAAGGGCGCTCGCCCGAGCAGGAAGCGCAGGTAGAGCACCGCGGACCACGCGAGATTGACGAGCAGGATCACGTTCTCGCCGAGCGCGGCCACGCGATTCGGCGTGAAGCCGAGCTCGGATATACGCGCGGCGATCGTCCACAACGCCAGCGCGTCGGCCAGGAGCGCGCTGATCACCAGCACGACTTGCAGCACGTCGAACGCGTTCGCCGGCGCGTGCGGATCGCGGGCGGAGATCGAGTAAAGCAGCAGGCCGAGGACGATCACCAGCAGGAAGTCGAAGGCGATGAGCAGCTCACGATTGAAATCGGGACCGCGTCCCGTCCACGTCATGGTGACGAGGAAAGCGAGCAGCACGATGGTGAACAGCGGTGTGAAGAGGCGCGTAAGGACGGGCGCCATGTTCTCGATCACGCTCTGCTTCGCTTCCACCAGCCACGCGGCGACCAGGACGGCACCCAGCGCGCCGCACGGCAGCACCCAGCGCTCGAACAGCGGCTCCATGTCGATCCCGAGCGTGCCGAACATCGCCATCATGAACAGGCTGAGCACCATGCCGCCGAGCGCGATCAGCACGTAATAGATGAAGAGCTCGCCCGAGAACCGGATGAAGTCCATGCGCCCGCCGGTGTCGGCCCAGCGCGCTCCGGCGTAGGCGATGCCGACGACCAGCCACAATGCAATCGGCAGGTGGAGTGCGGTGAGGGCTTCCGTGTAACCGCCGGGACCGAACGGATAGGCGTTCGCGAAGACGGCGGCCGCAACGAACGCCGCGAGCATCCGGACGCGCGCGGCCAGGCCGTTCCCGCGCTTCCAGGCGAAATAGCCCGTGAGCAGCGGCAGCACGAACAGGCTCATGTTGCGCGCATAGAAGCCCGCGTCTGCGTCGAGGTGCAGGCCGAACAGCTCCGGCGCCTTCACCGCCAGCGCGGCGGCGGCGGCAAGGCAGAAGGCGACCACCGCTTCCCGCGTCGTCCATGCATCGCGCTCGGCGCCGGCTTCGGTGATCACGAGCTGCTTCCACAGCCGTTCCGAATGCTCGCGCGCGAATTCCCGCGACAGCGCATCGAGCGCGCCGAGCCGCTTGACGGCGACCAAAAACGCTTCGTCGGGGCTGAGCTTCTGGTCGACGAGGGTGGCGACCTGCTCGCGCAGGTGATCCTCGAGCTCTTCCACGTCGACGGCGTGGATCGCCTGGCGGCGGTGCAGGTAACTGCGCCACTGCTGGATCTGTTCCTCGAGGGATACGGTGAACTCCGCGGCGGCCATGCATCAGGCTCCTTGCGGCAACGGCGCAACGGCAGGCAATGCCAGGACCGACCAGATGCCCCGCAGCGTCGCGTCCACCGCCAGCCACTGGCGGCGTTCCTCGGCGAGCTGCGTGCGACCGCGCGTCGTGATGCGGTAGTACTTGCGCCGGCGGCCGGTCTCCGGGACTTCCCAGCGCGCTTCGATGTAGCCGAGCCGCTCGAGCCGGTGCAGCACCGGGTAGAGCATGCCGTCGGTCCACTCCAGCTGTCCGCGGGACAGCTCGCGCACGCGCTTCAGGATGGCGTAGCCGTAACTTTCCTCATCGGCGAGTATCGCGAGCACGAGCGGCGTCGACGAAGCCGCGACCAGGTCCTTGTTGATGTCCATCGTGTCAGCCCCCTCCCGGGGCGATCACGTCCACCCGGACGAGCCCGCGAGGTACATAGAAGCACTATACCTAGCAGCGCTAGGGGTCGTCAATGCATGTCCAGAGCCGTGCCGACACAGATCCGGGCGAGCGGAGCCATGGCAGCTCCGCAATCAGCGTCCGGCTGCTCGCCGTGGTGGACGCGTTCATCGGGCGCGACGCCATCACTTCCGTGGTTGCGAGACGATGTCGATGGCGGCGTTGAGCATTCTCGTGCTGATCGCGATCGCGATGGCGATTACCACCGGCGACCCGCCGGTCCTCGGGGTCGGGGTGTGGAGCCTCGTGCTCTGTGCCGCCAGCATCGGCGCGTTCGAGGCCGTCTCGGCGCTGCTCGGCGCCATGCTCACGGGCGTATTCCTGGTCGGGCTGCTCGAGCGCCGCAATCCGACGATCATGCGCATGGGTTCCGACTCGCTTGCCGTGATGCTGCTGTTCGCGGGCGGCGTGGTGATCCTTTACATCATTCACTGACGGACGCCTTCGCGTTCCGCCGGCTCGATGCGAGAGACGACTGGCTACCGAAATCGATGATGGATTGTGTGAGGATGCGACCCGACCGATCGATGCTGATGCAGGCGCGGCGATTGCCGTGGAAGAAGGTGAGCCTCAGCTGGCCGTGATGCTCGGCGACACCCTCCTCGCACGTGCTGGTGATGCGCCCCTCGCGCATCAGCGCCTGGAGGTCGGGAGTCGGCACACCGAGGAGCGTTGCAAGCAGGGCGCCGTCGATGACGACGCCGTCCGCTTCCACTGCGATCGCGCCGGCATTCCGGTGCGAAGCTTCCGGACCCGCCACGCGGTTGGCCGGGAGAGCCATGCCGCTACTCGCGCGGCGCGTTCGTCTCTTCAACGGCCCGCAGGTCAGCGCGGAAGGCAGGCGCCATGATCCCGGCGATCGCCAGGAGTACCGCCATCCCGGCGAGAACCGAAAGCTGCGGCACCGTCACGACGAAAACGGCGATAGCGCCGAGGAACAGCGCTGCGGTGTAGATCTGAAGTCCCTTGGTCATCAGTTGATCCATAACGTCTGGTCTCTGCAAACGGGCCGGGGCTGGCAACAGGGTCGCCGCTCCCCGGTCACGTGGAGGCATTTTATCGGGGGCCCGCTGTAGCGCATTGACATGGATCAAGGGCGGAATGCACGCGCCCGGCTTGTATACGACGGACTCCCGGCTCCGGAGGTGCGCAATAACTGCAGGAACATCCCGCTAACGGCGCTCGTAACGCGCTTCCGAACGTCCGACCATTGGCCCTCCGGGAGCAAGGATGCGACATGCACGGAAGGATCGCCGCCGCCCGCTTCGCCTGGCTCTGCTGCCTCGCCCTTTCGGCGGCGTGCCGGGCGGAGGATGGGCCTCCGCTCATGCTGGCCGAGGTCTACGACGGCCGCGGCGACATCGACTTCGCCGATTACCGGGTCAGCGAGAAGCTGGACGGCGTTCGCGGGTACTGGGATGGCGCAAAGCTGCTGACCCGGTCCGGTCACGTCATCCCTGCCCCGGCCTGGTTCACGGCCGGCTGGCCGCGGGTGCCGCTCGACGGTGAGCTCTGGGCGGGGCGCGGCCGATTCACCCACGCCTCTTCCACGGTGCGCACGCAGGCACCCGACGACGACGCATGGCGGCAGATGCGCTTCATGGTGTTCGACCTGCCGGCGGCAGGCGGTCCGTTTACGGAGCGCCTCTCGGCGCTGGAGGCGCTGCTCCCTTCCCTGCAAATACCGTGGCTGCAGCCGGTGCAGCAAGCCCGGGTGGCGGATCGGGCGGCCCTCAAAGCCATGCTCGATGAAGTCGTTGCGCAAGGCGGGGAAGGCCTGATGTTGCACCGGGAATCGTCCTTCTACCGGGCCGGACGCAGCGACGACCTGCTGAAGTACAAGCCATACGAGGACGCCGAAGCGCAGGTCGTCGCTTACCTGCCGGGAAAGGGCAAGTACCAGGGCATGCTCGGGGCGTTGCTGGTCGAGCGTCCCGACGGCCGGCGCTTCCGCGTCGGCACCGGCTTCACGGACGAGCAACGCCGCCATCCGCCCCCGATCGGGAGCTGGATCACCTACGCGTACAACGGCCACACGGTTTCCGGCCTTCCGCGCTTCGCTCGCTTCCTGAGGATCAGGGAGGACTTCGATCCCGCCGCCTCGGGCCAGTAGCAGATTCCCGGCGACGCCGCTCATTGGTCCGGAAATTGCAGCGTTCTGGTCAGGCAGAAGTTCACCTTCGGAGGACCACCCGATGGCCAAAAAGCACGGAAACGTGAAAGACCCCGAGCGTTACGAAGCCATGCGCGAAGAAGGCATGAGCAAGGAAAAAGCCGCGCGGATCGCGAACACGCCGCGGAAGGAGGCCGGCCACCGCGGCGGCAAGGCCGGCGATTACGAGGACTGGACAAAGGAGGAGCTGTACGACAAGGCGAAAGACGTCGGTATCGAGGGACGCTCCCACATGAGCAAGCAGGACCTGATCCGTTCGCTGCGCAACCACTGATCGTCGCCGGCCGACGCAGCGATCGTCCGGTGGAACTTTGGCGGACCAGGCTGAGACAATCGATCGCCCAAAACCGTCGGTTCGCAAACCAAGTCACGAGGATTCACGATGCTGACTCTGTACACCATGCCGGGCACCTGCTCGCTGGCGCCGAACATCGCTGCCGCCTGGGTCGACGCCCCGGTCACGATCCACAACCTGCGGCGTGGCGATCACAAGAAAGCCGGGTACCTCGCGATCAATCCCAAGGGCCAGGTACCGGCGCTGCAATTCGACGACGGCGACGTACTGACGGAGGCCACGGCGATCCTCGCCTGGCTCGGGGCAACATATGGCGACGAAGCCTTCGCCCGCGACACCCGGCTCGGCCGCAAGGAAGCCGAAGCGCTCTCCTACATGTCGTCGGAAGTACACGCGACCTACAAGGCGCACTTCGCTCCGCAAAACTTCGCGGGAAGCGCTGGGGCGCAGGAGGAGGTGCGCCGCAAGACGTACGAGAAGCTCGCAGTGCACTATGCGCGGATGAACGATCACCTCGTGGCAAACGGCGGTACCTGGTACCTCGGCGAGCGCTCCTTCGCCGACGCCTTTCTCTACGTGCTGGAACGCTGGATTGAGAACACGCCGCTGTCGATCGGAGACTATCCGGCGCTGAAGGCGCATCGAGCGCGCATGGAAGCCGATGCAGGCGTGCTGACGGCGCTGCAACGCCAGGAAATGCAGACGATCGGACCTGGTCGTGAATGATCGTGTCCGACAAGGGCCAGCCGTTTGCGTCGCAATGTTCTAAAAGGGACGAACCAACGGCACCTCAGGGACGAGCTCATCCAGCTACACCCTGTGCCCGAAGAGCGGGAGCTCGACGGCGCCTGCACCTGAGGTGCCTGTGGCGAAGGTACCGGAGTGGCGGCTGCAGGAGGGTGTGTTCCAGGCAGCCGATGGTCGTCGCTACCGGATCGAGCGGCGGGGCATGGAGGTGTACGGGAGCACCTGGAACGGGGAACCGAGGCAGCTGGTGGCGAGGCGACACTCAGGATCCCTAGCCCATGGAGCCGCCGAGGTGGCGTGCGCTTCCGCGGAACTGATCAGTCTGCCCGCCGGCTGGACAGCTCGGCGGTGAACTCTTTCGTTTTCGCCTCACGGAACGCTTGGCAGAGGGCGATGGTTTCCTTGGCCTGCGCCAGGCCGCGCTCGTAACCGGGGAAGAGCGCCGCCTCTTTCTCTGCGAAAGCGTCGACTTCCGCGATCCGGCCGGTGTCGCAGAAGGCGCCGGCGAGGCCCGGCACGCGGCGGCGGTATTGCGAGGGCACCTTCTTCGACACCGCTTCGGGCCGCTCGCGCAGCCAGTTCCAAGCCGCATCGCGCGTCTCGTCGTTTTCCATTTGCGCCGAAAGGATGCGGAACGCGTCGCTGGGCTCGGTGCCGTCCGCCAGGGCCACATCGCGCAGGCGCGCCGCGGTCTTCGGATCGTCTGACCAGCCGAGCGCGTACATGGCGCCGGATTCGAAGGCGGGCACGTCGATCGCGTCGCGCGCTTCGAGGAAGGCGCTCACGAAAGACGGGCCGAGGTCCTCGACGGCGACGCGCGCCGCCGCGTCATACTCGTCCGCAGTCAGCGCTTGCGGATCCGGATCGCCGTCCTGGCCGATGAAAGCCGCGGCGGCGTCGGCGAGGCGTAACCGCAGCGCCTCGTCCCCGGCCGCCAGCGCCAGGAAATCCTGTAATTGCTGGCGCAGCACGCGTTCCTCTTCACCCTGCGCGTCCCGCAGCGCGTCGTAGCGGTCGCGGTAGAGGCGCGCGGCGAAAGCCCGGGCGTCGGCTCGGGCCTGGCTGCCTTCCTTCGTGAGCGCGGCGACATACCGCGCGAGCACATCGAGCGGTGCGCCCGCCACCGCGGGATGCCGGGACGCCGCAGCAGCCTCGATAGCGTCGAGCAGCAGGTCGGCATGCACGTTGCCGGCCTCGAACGCGGCACCGATGCTGTCCACCGCCATCAGCGCTTCGGCGGGCCCGAGCTCGCCGAAGTGGTCGATCAGCGCGGTCCATTGAGCGGCGGGGAGAGCGAAGCGGTAATAACCATCGCCCCCGGCGTTCGGCATGATCCAGGCCGGGCAGGCGCCGGCCGGGAGTGGTATCTCCGCGTTCGCTTCGCGCACCAGTGCACAGGTCCGGCCGCGGCCCGCGTCTCCGCCGTGGGCGATGCAGACCGGTACGATCCATTGCATGGCCGGATCGATGGACGAGCCAAGCGGTGCGTAACGGCGCTGGCGCACGGTTACACGCGGGCTTTCCGCCCCGCCGCAGATCAGCTCGGCCTCGAGCAGCGGCAGCCCGGGACGCTCGATGAAGCCTTTCAGCGATTCTTCGAAATCGGGATCGCCGGCGGCCGCGGCCATGACGCGGAAGAAATCACGCGAATCGGCAACTCCATCGGCGAATTCATTGAAATAGCGGTTGAGCCCGTTACGCCATTTCTCCTTGCCCAGGTAGGCCTCGGTCATGTTGAGCACCGCCGCGCCTTTGGAATAGGTGATGGCGTCATAGGCGTTGCGGATGTCGTCGTTGGACTCGATCCGCTGCCGCACCGGGCGCGCGCTGGCGAGGGAATCCGCGCTCATTCCCTCGATCGCCGCGCGTTGCGCATCGAGCTCGTAGCCCGCGTCGGGGAAACGGGCGCTCGCGGCGATCGGCGCGGCCCAGTCGGCGAACGCTTCCTTCAGCCACAGGTCGTCCCACCAGGGCGGGGTGACGTAATCGCCGACCCACATGTGCGCGAGCTCGTGCGCGTGAATGCCGACGATGCGGCGCTGCTGGCGTGGCGACGGCTCCCCGGCCGACAGGATGATGTCCTCGCGGTAGGACGGCGCGCCGGCGAGCTCCGTGGCGCCGCTCGGCCAGTCCGGCGCGGCGATCACGTCCAGCTTGGAGTACGGGTAGGGAATGCCCGTGACTCGTTCGTAGGTTTCGATGAAGCTCCTCGTCAGCTGCATGATGGCGGCCATCTCCGCGGCCTTGCCCTGGCGCGCCCAGCCCGACAGCGGGACCGTATGATCGCGGATCCCGTTCGGCGGCAGGTCCGCGATCTCGTATTCCTCGAACGGGCCGACGGCGAGCGAGACCAGGTAAGTGGGCAAAGGCCGCGTGGTTCCGAAGCGGACGCGCAGCCTGCCGTCGCCCGCCGGCGCGCGCGCCGCCGCCGGCGAGTTGCCGATCGCGACGTCGCCCTCCGGGATCGTCAGCGTGACGTCGAACGGCGTCTTGAAGCGCGGCTCGTCGAAGCCGGGAAACGCTTTGCGCGCCTGGATCGACTCCGATTTCACGAGGGAGTACCACGCTTCGCCCTCCTTGACGCGGAACATGCCCGACAGGGCCGGATCGAAAGGCGCGTCATAAACGATTTTCAGCGTCGCTTCGCCGGCCGGAACGGTCTCGGCGAAATCGATCCGCACGACGCCGCTGTCCTGCACCTGCTCGTACGTTGCCGCGACCGGCTCGCCGCCTTGGGGCGTCACGCTGATTTCCTGCACGTCGAGGTTGTTGCCGTGCATCCAGAAGCCGTCGGAGGCATCGTCCAGCTCGAGGCGGATGGCGGCCGTCCCGCCGAAACGCTCCTTGCGCGGATCGATGGTGAGGTCGAGCCGGTAGTGGAGCGGGCGCACGCCTTCGGGCAGCCTTCCGTTCGGCGCGGCGGACGCCTCCTGCACATGTGCCGCAGTCGCGAGCAAGGCGGCGCAAAGCAGCAGCGGGACGAGAGTGAGCAGTCCAGTGCCGGCCGTCATCCGCATGCGCATGTGAGGCTCCGTGCTCGATCCTTGAATGGGGGCCGACTTTGGGCGAAAAGCACTTCTCGATCAAGAGCCCGCTACCGGGGAGGCGCGATGCGCAGCTCGATGCCTTGCAGCACCGTGCATCGGCAGGGGGAGAGCTACCAGGTGAGCTCGAAGCGGAGGCCGACGATCCAGGCGTCGTCGAGGTGACCCGCCTCGGCCGGGTTTTTGACGTACTGGAGGTCCGGCTGGATCGCGAAGCGATCGTTGACTTGCCGGCGGAACGTGAGCTCCCAGGTGGTCTCGCGCGCCGGGGCGGAGCCGTCGCGCCGGCGGACGAGCCCGCGGTAATCCTCGCTGATGTCGCCGGAGGCCACACCGATGCCGACGCGGTCGTCCGAGCGCAATCCCGGCAGGCGCTCGAGCACCAGGCCCGAGCCAAAATAGCCGCGGAACGGATTGATGGCCCCGTTCACGCGTCCGTAGCGCAGGAACGCGGCAGCGCGCGCATCTCCGAGCGGAATGCCGCTTTCGATGCCGACATACCAGCCGCCGTTGTCGTTGTCGGGCTCACCGCCGGCGAGCCGCTCGAATTCAGCGGTATAGCGCCAGGCGCCCGACCACAGCCGGCCGGAGCCCGCGAGCGGCAGCTCCACTTCGGCGAACAGGAGCGCTCCCTCGTCGCCGCTCAACCGGATTTCGTTGCTCGACGGATCGTCGGGGTCGCCCGGCACTCCGTCCAGCACCGCGACGCGTGCGGTGAGCCCGTCGCCACCGAGCTGCGCGCGTAACGCGAGTGCGGAGACAGGGAAGATTCCGGGGCCGTTCTGCCCGGTCTGCGCGATGCCCGCGCCGATGCCGTGTGAGCTGTGGATGAACAGGCTGCCGGTCTCGTTGACGTCGAACTCGCTGTTCAGGTCGTACAGGCCCGCCCTGACCGACCAGTCCTCGCCGTCGAGCTCGTACCAGAATTCATACAGCCGAAACGCATGCGGTGCGTCGATGTTGCTCACGGCCATGAGGTCGCCGACCAGCTCGCCGGTGAACGTGCCGCCGTTGTTGTACAGGCCGTACACGAACAGCGTGCCATCGCCGAAGCCCCAGGCCTCGGCGAGGTCGACTTCCAGCATGAGGTCGAGGTTGTCGAGGTAGCGCGTTCCGGTGCGGATGCCGCCGGATACGTTGGACAGGACCTCGCCCGTATACACCGCGTCGAATTGCCAGCCGCTATCCGCATGCGCCTGCGAAGCGGCGAGCCATGTGCCCGCCAGCAGCGCCGCCGCGCCGAGCGGATCGCTTCGCCGGCCGCTGCTGGCCGCCGTCGAAACAGGGTTCCCGGGCATCAGCGGCGCCTGGTCTTGAGCCAGCTGAGGATGCCGCTGGCGCTCATCACCGCCAGCGCCAGCGCCGCCGCCAGCGCGAGCGAGCGGTACGGCCACCCGCCGAGCGTCGCCGCGTGCAGCGGGTACAGCCAGTTCGCAGCACGGCGCCCGCGCGGCGCCTCGAGCATGTCGCTGCTCGCGAGCACCGTTCCGTCGCGGCCGTCGACGTGCACCGTCGACCGGCCGTACGGGTGCGCCTCGCCCGGCTGGCGGAAACGGAAGTAATGCACGGCATTACCGGCCGCCGGCGGTGACCAGGACATCAGCCTCGCCGCCGGCAGCTCGCGTTGCGCGGCCTGGATCATGCGAGCGTCGGGAGGCCCAACGGGCACGGCGGCTTCGCGGCGGGGCGCGGGCGTTTCAGGCTCGCCGCCGAGCACGCCGGTGAACAGCCACGTGGCGGCACCGGAGAACACCACGCCTGCGCCGCTCAGCGCGAACAGCAGGATCAGCAGTGCGCTGAGGGCACCGAGATCGCGATGCAGGCGCAGGAGCTGCGCCCTCCCGAGCCGCCCGGGCCACAGAGAACCCATGCGGAACTGCCGGCGCACCGGCCACCAGAGCACGCAGCCCGTGAGCGCCATGCAGGCGCAGAGGACACCGAGCCACCCGACAATGCGGCGGCCGGCGGCGCCCGCGGCGAGATGCATGTGCAGCTCGGTAATCACGCCGAGGACGGTGTCGTGCCACGCCCACTCCGCGATCACCTCGTGTGTGCCCTGGTGCAGCAGTGCCTCGCCGCCCGCGAAATACACGTGATACGCGGGTAGTCGCTCGCGCGGTGTGCGCACCATGCGCACGGCGCCGGGCCAGTGTTCTGCCGCCGCTGCGAACGCCGCGGCATGGTCCGCCGCGCCGAGCGTGGCGAGCGGCTCCTCGAGCACCGGGTAGCGCAGCCGCGTGAGCTCCTCCTTGAACACCAGCACGCCGCCGGAGAGCGCGAGCAGCAGCAGGAACGCCGCCGCCGCGAGCCCCGTGTAACGATGCAGCGACCGCAACCAGCGCACCGGAGCGCCTTAGAACGTGAAGTTCGCCTTGACCGTGATGGTCCGGCCGCGGCCGGCGTTGTAGCGATCGTCGCGCGTGTTGCCCGCCTGGCTGTAATAGGTCAGGTATTGCTCGTCCAGCAGGTTGCTGATGCCGAACGTCAGGCGCACCCGCTCATCCATGTCCCAGACCACCATCGCGTCGAGGACGGTGTAGCCGTCGAATTCGGCAGTCGCGCTCCCGCTGGCGTCGCGGAACGTGCGGTCGAAATAGGTGAACGACTGGAGCCGATAGGTCAGGTTGCCGGGCGGCGTGAGCTGCGCGTGCAGGTTCAGGCGATCCGAGCCGATGTCCTGCGCCCCGAGATCCGAGTCCACCGAGCCGTCGCCATCCGAATCGAAGCGACCGTCGAGGAACGCCGCGCCGGCGCCGACAGCGAGCCACTCGTTGGCCTGGTAAGTGCCGCTGAGCTCCCAGCCCTCGATCTCGGTCTGCTCGCGATTGACGGTGAAAATACCGTCGGCGTCCGGCACCAGGCGCACGCCGAAGTCGCTCGTCGATTCGAACCAGGCGACCTGCACGTTCGCCCGGTCGGTCGTGTACTCGGCGCCGAATTCGACGTTCTCGGTCACAAGCGGCGCCAGGTCGAGGAAGGATTCCACCTCGGTGCCGGGCTCGGCGACTCCGCGCAGCACGCGGCCGACGTCGGGCATCGAGAAACCTTCGGAGTACGTGCCGTAGACGCTGACCGCGTCCGTCGGGCTGAGCACGGCGCCGAAGTTGTACAGCGATTCGTCGAAATCGGGTGCGCCGCCGCCGACCGTCACGCGCTGGAAATCCGCACGGTTGCCGGCCAGGGTCTCGTACGAGGGCACGTCGAGCTTGGCCGACTCGAAGCGGGCGCCGCCGGTGAGCTGGAGCCAGTCGGTGACGTCGACGTCGAGCTGCACGAACGGCGCCCGGTTCTTGAACTCCGTCTCCGGCACCCAGTTGCGGCCCGAGAAGATCAGGCTTTGCGACGTGGTGTCGTTCAGGAAGTCGATGCCGACGATCACGGAGAGCGGGCTGTCGAGCAGGTCACGGTACGCCTGCGTCAGGCGAAGCCCCTGCTTCTCCGAGTTGTTCTGCGACTGGTCGAAGAAGGTGCCGATGGGCGCGATCAGCGGATCCTGGAAGATGGCAAAATCGCCGCCGCCGAAGTTGCTCGAGAAATCCTGGTAATAGACCTGGCCCGAGAACCGGCCGCCGAACAGGTCGACGTGCGCGTAGTTCAGCGTCGCCGTCGTGACGTCGTTCTCCGCCGGCTGGCCGGGCGTGTGACCGTCGATTGACGTCGCCGGGATGCCGAGATCGCGATCGCCCGGCACCGACACGAAGTTGTCCTGCATGCCGAGGTTGAAGCGGTTGACCATGAGCTGGATGCGCTGGTCGTCGGTGGGCTCGAAGCCCACCTTCGCGAACACGTTCCACGCCTCGGAGTCGGCGACGTCGCCCTGCGTCTCGTCGATGCCGACCGGGTTGCCGTCGCCGTCGTAGAACAGCCCGCGCTCTTCCCAGCTGACCGCGGCGGTGAAGTCCCAGCGATCAACGCGCTGGCCCGCAAGGTAGCTCGCGCGCCAGCCCGCACCGTCGCCGTGGAAGCCGTCGTCGCTGGTCAGCCCGAGCTCGGCGCGCTGCTCGAGCTCGCCGCTTTCCGGCGGCCGCACTGTGATGTAGTTGATGATGCCGCCGGTAGCGCCGAGCCCCTGGATTGCGTTCGCGCCGTAGATGACCTCGACTTCCTCGATCACGCCCATGTCGATCGTGTAGCCCGCGCGGTTGCCGTCGCGCAGCGGATTGCTCTGCGGCACGCCGTCGATCAAAAACAGCGGGCTGCGCCCGCGGAAAGTCTCGCCGAGCCCGGTGAGTTTCTGCCGCGACGCGGAGAAGCTCGGCAGGAGGTTCGAGAGCATGTCGGTCGGGTTCACGGTGAGCATCTGCTGCACGCGGACGGCTTCCGTGTCGAACAGCGTCACCTTGTTGCCGATGGCCTTGTCGCTGCGCGCCGTGCGCGTGGCGCTGACGAGGATCTCGTCGAGAATCTCGCCTCGCGTGGCCGCCTGCGCCTCTTCTTCGTTTCCGTCCTGCGCCTGGACCAGCGCAGCCCCCAGCAGGCTGCCGCCGAGCAGCGCCGCCCGAACGGCGGCCTTCAGGATGCTGTTACGAAACATGGTGTTCTCCCCACAAGCGGCAGGCCCGCGCCTTGCCGCACATCAATGAATCGAATACTCGCGGAACTGCGCGCCATCGTAGGGGCGCCGTGCAATCCACATCTTTCCGGCCGTGGTGTCCATGATGACGGTCGCCACGGTCGACGACGTCTTGCCGCCGGGACCGAGCACGGGCGAGCGGCACACGGCGCGCGGCGCACCGTAGCGGTCGGCAAACGCCGCCTTGAAATCCTCGATTCCAAGCTGGCCCGGTCGGCTCGCGAGCCGCGCGCGGACGCGCCGGTCGCGATAGAGCGAGTCGGTGTTGGTTTCGACGCCGAGATCGTGGACCTTGGCGAGCGCCCCCGGCGAGGTGAAGTGATTGGCGTGCACGAGCAGCCCTCGCTCCGCATGGATCCAGAACACCTCGCGCGGCGTCGCCTCGAGATCGATGCACTCGCCGTCCCTCTGGCTGATCATGAGATTGTTCGAGAACGTGCGCGGTGCGTCGAAAACCACCCGGATCGCGTGGCCGAGCGCGGTCGACATGAGAACGCGGCGCCGGATGAAGGGCAGGGGCACGCCCGACAGGCCGTAATCATTGTCCGTCTGCAGGAAGTTGCCGGTAATGGCGACGCCGGCGCTGTTCATGCCGCAACGCGCGAGGATGCCGGCCTCGACGAAGATCAGCATGCGCGGTCCGTTCTCGGGCTCGACCTTGAGCACGATCGAGGAGTCCGCGCACTCGTCGCGCCAGTCCCAGTTCTGTCCGTGCAGGGTGTGGCCGTCGGCGGTGGCTTCCGGCATCGCGATGGCGCCCGTGCAGCCGTCGGGATCGGCATCGGCCCCGGGTGGAGCGGCGGGTTTCTGCCCGTACAGGAGCTCGGTTCGCGAGTTGATGGCGACGATGTCCTCGAGCGGCACCTCGGCGCCGGCGGCGATGCCGGCGAGCTCGGTCACCAGATCCGCGCCATAGCTCTCGACGACCGGTGTGAATTCGCGAGCCTTCTGCCGCGCGACATCCCAGGTCACTCCCTTCTGCGCGAACGCGTTCTGGTAGATGGCGATGCTGCGATGTATGTATTCGCCGGCAGCGCGCCCGTAGGCCAGGCCGACATCGCGCGGCGAGCCGGCCACCTCGATCAGGGGAAATCCAGGCGCCGTCCCGGCGGGAGCGGCGGAAGGCGGAGCGGGCTTTTTGCGGTCCATGGGGGTTTGCGGCATCCTTTCTCGTTGCAGGCAGGCGCCCGATCGTTCTTAATCGGCAGTATAATACAATTTCCAGAAATCGTATCATTCTGCGTAATAGTACACATAGTGGAACGCACGGCCGCCGTGGCCCGACCGGACCTCCCGCAATGAACCGGCCCAGCAATCTGCATGCAAGGCTCGCGAGCCAGGTGCTCGACTACGTCCACCGCAACCGGCTGCCGCCGGGCAGCCACCTCCCCGAGCCGGAGCTCTGCGCACGCTTCAACGTCTCGCGCACGCCGGTGCGCGGCGCGCTCTCCCTGCTGGAAGCGCAGGGCTACCTCGAGCGCGTTCCGCGACGCGGCTATTTCACCGTCGGGGGCGGCGGCGCGGCCCGGGGGGACGACCTGCCCAAAGCGGAGGAGGACCGCCTCTACCTGCAGGTGGCCGAGGATCGCGTGCTGAAGCGCCTGCCGCCGCAGAACTCCGAGGCGGACCTGCTGCGGCGCTACCCGGTGCCCCGGCGGGTGCTCATCCGCGTGCTCGAGCGGCTGTTGCGCGAGGGCCTGGCGGAGCGGCGGCCGGGCCGCGGCTGGATGTTCTCGCCGGTGCTCGATTCGAAGCGGGTACACGACGAAAGCTACCGCTTCCGGCTGGTCATCGAGCCGGCCGCGCTGCTCGAGGAAGGCTTCAGCCTCGACGAGGCCGCGGCCGCGCGCAGCGAGGAGAAGCACATGCGCATCCTGTCGGGCGCCGTCCGCCAGGTCACGCCGATCGAGCTGTTCGAGATGAACGCCGAGTTCCACGAGCTGCTTGCCGCGAGCTCGGGCAACCGCTTTTTCCTCGAGGCCATCCGCCAGCAGAACCGCCTGCGGCGCTTCGTCAATTACCACTGGACCTACGGCGCGGAGCGCGTCCTCGAAACCTGCCGCGAGCACATGGCGGTGCTCTGCGCGGCCAGGGCGGGCGACCTCGGCTGGGCGTCGTCGCTGCTCCGGCGTCACCTCGAGGTGTCGAGCGCGGTGAGCCCGTACCCGGAAGGCGCGGATTCCGACGCCTCCGACGTCGGCGGCACCCCCGAGCGGGTCATCCAGCTGGCCTGAGCCGGCCTTGCGGCGATGCGCTCGACGTATTATATAGACCATTAAAACAACAAAGACGTCGAAAATCGCTGCTCCAACAGCTGGCCGCAGCCGGTAAATAACGTGCCATCAGGGACCGGAATGCGATTCATCGCCGTACTCCTCGTCTGCCTGGCCCCGCTCGCGGGCGCCGCCGCCGAGGCCCCGCCCACCGGGCCCCTGCTCGAGGTCGCCATCAACACCGACATCCGCGGCACCGATCCCGGGGTCAACCGGGATGCGAACACCGACGCGGTCATGCACCACGTCGTGGAGGCGCTCGTCGGCTACGCAGAGGACCTGTCGATCGTGCCGGTCGTCGCCGAGTCCTTCCGGCTCGGGGACGACCGGAAGACGTGGGTGTTCCGGCTGCGCGAGGGCCTGCGCTTCCACAACGGCGCACCGGTCACCTCGCGCGAGGTGAAGTGGAGCTTCGAGCGCTATCTCGATCCACGGACCCATTGGAAGTGCACGAGCTGGTTTACGGGGAGTGCAGATGACGAGGACGGCAAACCGAGCATCATCACGGCGATAGAAACGCCGGACCCGTTGACCGTGGTGTTCCGGCTCGCCGAGCCCAGCACGCTGTTCCTCGACCGCCTCGCCAACGTGCAGTGCGTGTCGGCGATCCTGCACCCGGACTCGGTGGACGAGCACGGCAACTGGCTGGCGCCGATCGGCACCGGTCCTTACCGCCTCGGCACCTGGAAGCGCGGCCAGTACATCGAGCTCGAGCGTTTCGAGGGCTATCGGCCGCGCGAGGGCAAAGTCGACGGGCTCGCCGGCCGCAAGCTCGCGCTCGCCGAGCGCGTGCGCTTCATCGTCTCACCGGATGCGGCCGCGACGCGGGCCGCGCTGCTGGGTCACCAGATCGACCTCTTCCACAACCTGCCGATGAACGCCATCGCAGGATTCGAGGACGCGCCCGGCGTGCGCGTGCTCCCGTCGCCGACCCTGAGCTGGTCCGTTCTCCTCATCCAGACGCGCGACCCGCTGCTTTCCGACCCGCGCATCCGGCGGGCGATCGCGTACGCGGTGGATCGGGAGCAAGTGGCCGCGTTCAATACCTTCGGCTATGCAAGCGTGAACTCGTCGGCGATCCCGGCGGGCATCGCCGCGCATACGCCGGTACACGACGAGTGGTACGAGCCGGACGTGCAGAAAGCCCGCGAGCTGCTGCGCGAAGCGGGTTACACGGA
The DNA here is from genome assembly GCA_036381215.1 of Woeseiaceae bacterium. GTDB lineage: Bacteria > Pseudomonadota > Gammaproteobacteria > Steroidobacterales > Woeseiaceae > IDS-8. The sequence continues at coordinate 22,799 of DASVDF010000045.1, forward strand.
CGAGCCGATCCGCATCCAGGCCAACCGCAAGTACCCGAACATGTACGCGAACGCCGTCGTCATCCAGGCGATGCTGCATGCGGCCGGCATGAACGCGCATATCGAGGTCATGGACTGGGCAAGCCACCTGTCCAACTACTTCGACGGCGATTTCCAGCTCTCCACTTTCAGCTTCTCCCCGCTCGCGAGCCCCGCGATGCGTTATTACAAGCTGATCGGATCGAAAGACGAGCGGCCGGTGTACCAGTGGGAGGATCCGCGGGCGATGGCCCTGATCGAGCGCGCGATCGAGAGCTTCGATCGCGAAGAGCAGTGGCGGAGCTTCGGCGCGCTGCATCGGCTGATGATCGAGGACGTGCCGATCATCGGTCTCTACAACGCACACAGCGCGGCCGGGCTCGACGAGACGGTACGCGGCTACCGCCCGTGGCCGCTCAACCTGCCGCGCCTGTGGGGTGTGTGGAAGACGAGCTGGTCCGATGGGACCTGAAACGCGACGGGCCCGGCGATGCTGAACTACGCCGTCCGCCGCCTGCTCATGACGATCCCGACCTTCCTGATCGTCGCCGCGATGGTGTTCACCCTGATACGCCTCGTGCCGGGCGATCCCGCGGCCGTCATGGTGGGCGACCTGGACGACCCCACGGTTCTCGCAGAAGTGCGCGAGCAGCTCGGACTCGACGAGCCGCTGCCGCTGCAGTTCGGCATGTGGCTCCAGGGGGTGCTGCAAGGCGAGCTCGGGACTTCGCTCATGACCGGCGAGGACGTGCTCGACGCGATGCTCCGGCGTTTCGGCGTCACTGGCCAGATCGTCGCGATCTCCATCTTCCTGGCCATGCTCGTCGCGGTACCGGTCGGTCTGCTCGCGGCCTGGAAGCAGAACGGCCGGGCCGATCTCGCGACCATGACGCTCGTGATCCTCGGGGTATCCGTGCCGAGCTTCTGGGTGGGCATTCTCCTGATCCTGGTCTTTGGCGTGGAGTTGGGCTGGTTGCCGACGATCGGCTACGTGTCGATCGGCGACGATTTCGGGCAGGGCATCCGCTACCTGATCCTGCCGGTCGCGGCGCTCCTGCTCACCGAGATGGCGTCACTCGCGCGCATGATGCGCTCCAGCACGATCGAGGTGCTGCGCCTCGAATACATCACGCACGCGCGCGCGAAGGGCTTGCCGGAACGCACGGTGCTGTGGCGGCACGCGCTGCCGAACGCGTTCGCGCCGGTGCTCACCGTGCTCGGGCTCATGCTCGGCAGCCTGCTCGGAGGCGCGGTCGTGATCGAGACGGTGTTCACGCTCCCGGGGCTCGGCCGCTTCCTGGTGGACGGCATCTACGCGCGTGACTACCCGGTGGTGCAGGGGACGCTGCTGCTCGTGGCGGGCATCTACGTCATCACCAACCTGGTGGTCGACCTGCTCTACCCGATCTTCGACCCGCGGGTGCGCCTGTGACGGCGTCCGGCGCTGCTGGCATGCTGCGGCGCGCGAACGGCGCAATCGGTGTGGCGCTGCTGACGCTGGTCGCCGTGACCGCGCTCGCCGGCATCATCGGCACGCCCTACGATCCGCTGGTGCTCTCCTTCGAGGACCGGCTCGAGGCGCCGTCCGCGGAGCACTGGCTCGGTACCGACCAGTTCGGGCGCGACACCTTCAGCCGCCTCGTGACCGCCGCCCGCACGAGCCTCGCCGTGAGTTTCGCGACGGTGCTGCTCGCTTTGTCGGCCGGCACGCTGATCGGCGCGGTGAGCGGCTACCTCGGCGGCTGGACCGACCGCATCGCCATGACGGTCATCGACGCGCTCATGGCGTTCCCCGGGCTGCTGCTCGCACTCGCGATCATGGCGGTCGTCGGCCCGCATCGCTACGGCGTGGTCGTGGCGCTCGGGCTCGCGTACACGCCGAACGTCGTGCGCATCGTGCGCGGGATCGTGCTGTCGGTGCGCGAGAAGGAGTACGTGGAGGCATCGCGCGCGCTGGGCAATTCCGAGCTCTACACCGCGCTCACCCACGCGGTCCCTGCCTGCATCTCCGCACTGACGGTGATCGGCACCTCGATCTTCGGCTCGGCGCTGCTTTCCGAAAGCGCATTGAGCTTCCTCGGTCTCGGCGTACCGCCGCCCGCGCCGACCTGGGGCGGGCTGCTCGCGGATGCGACGATGTACATGGATGCCGCCCCGTGGCTCAGCATCTTTCCGGGGCTCGCGATCTCGCTGACGCTGCTCGGCATCAACCTGTTCGGCGATGCCCTGCGGGATTACCTCGATCCGCGGATGAACCGGCTGTGACCGACATGGCTCCGCCGGTCCTGGGTGTCCGGGATCTCACGATCCGCTTCGGCACGCACGCCGGCACTCCCCCCGTGGTCGACCGCGCTTCGCTCGAGCTCGCACCGGGCGAGATTCACGGCCTCGTCGGCGAATCGGGATCGGGCAAGACGATGATCGCACGGGCGGTGCTGGGCCTGCTGCCCCCCGGCGCGCAGATCGCCGGCGGCTCCATCGCGTTCCGCGGGCGCGAGCTCACCGCGATGCCGGCGGCGGAGATGCGGCGGCTGCGCGGCGGCGAGATCGGCATGATCTTCCAGGAGCCGATGATGTCGCTGAACCCGGCGCTGACCATCGGCGTGCAGATGGCGGAAGCGATGCGGCTGCACACGCCCGCGACTCGTGCGGCGATACGCGCGCAGAGCATCGCCATGCTCGAGCGCGTGCAGATGCCCGACCCCGCGGGCTGCCTCGCGCGCTACCCGCACGAGTTCTCGGGGGGCATGCGGCAGCGGATCATGCTCGCGTCCGTGCTGATGCTGCGCCCGAAGCTGCTGCTCGCCGACGAGCCGACCACGGCGCTCGACGTGCTGATCCAGAAGGAAGTGCTCGAGATCATGCTGGAAATCGTGCGCGACCTGGGTACGGCCGTGCTGCTGATTACGCACGATCTCGGGCTCGTGGCGCGATACTGCCAGGCCGTGACCGTGCTGCGGCGCGGGGTAGTGGTGGAGCGCGGCCCGGTCGCGGAGCGGCTGGCGCGGCCGCAGCACCCGTACACCCGCGAGCTGCTCGCGGCTCTGCCGCGGCGCCCGGAAACGCCGGGCACGACGGCGGGCGACGTGCGCACGCCGCCGCTGGTCGAGGTCAGGGACCTGGAGGTCACGTTCGCGAAAAAGGCGATGCTGCCCTGGCGGCGAGCACACGTGGTACGCGCGGTGGACGGCGTGAGTTTCACCATCCGGCCGCGCGAGACGCTCGCCGTCGTCGGCGAATCCGGCTCGGGCAAGACGACGCTCGGCCGCGCGATCCTGCGGCTGGTCGAGAAGAGCGGCGGGCGCCTCCTGGTCGACGGCCGGGATACGGACGGACTCGGGAATGCGGCCCTGCGCGAGCTCCGGCGCGAGATGCAGATCGTCTTCCAGGACCCGTACTCGTCGCTCGACCCGCGGCAGCGCATCGGCCGCATCGTCGGCGAGGGCTTGCGACTGGTGCCCGGGCTGAGTGCCACGGAGCGGAAGGCGCGGGTGGCGCGGATCCTGGCCGAGGTCGGTATCGAGCCGGATTGGTCCCGGCGTTTCCCGCACGAGCTGTCCGGCGGGCAACGCCAGCGCATCGGTATCGCGCGCGCGATCGTGTCCCGGCCGCGTCTCGTCGTCGCTGATGAGGCGGTCTCGGCCCTCGACCTGACCGTGCAGGCGCAGGTCCTCGAGCTGTTGAAGAGGCTCCAGGCGCGCTTCGAATTCAGCTACCTGTTCATCACGCACGACCTGGGTGTGGTCGAGCAGATCGCCGATCGCGTCATCGTGATGTACCGTGGCCGGATCGTCGAGATGGCGCCTGCCGATGGCCTGTTCGACCGGCCGCACCACCCTTACACCTGCGAGCTGCTGAACGCGGTGCCGGAGCTCGCGGGCAACGCGGAGCACGGGTACCGCCTGGCACAGCGCGAGCACCTCGTGCCGCCGCCGCCGGCCGGCATGCGCGTGGACCAGCGCTATGCGGGCCGGGGTGACGCTCCCGTCTCACTCATCGAGGTCACGCCCGGCCACGTCGCGGCTTACAGCCCGGGGTGACGCGCACCGCCGGGACGACCGAAGTCGCTATCCGACCGCGGACTCGGTAGCGGTCTTCCGCTTCGGAAGGACCCAGTCGGGACGCGGGAAGTGGCAGGTATAGCCGCTCGGATAGCGCTCGAGATAGTCCTGGTGCTCCGGCTCGGCCTCCCAGAAATCGCCCGCAGGCACCACCTCGGTAACGACCTTGCCCGGCCACAGGCCCGACGCGTTCACGTCGGCGATCGTGTCCTCCGCCACCCGTCTCTGCTCGTCGTCCACATAGAAGATCGCCGAGCGATACGAGGTGCCGACGTCTCCACCCTGGCGGTTGCGCGTCGTGGGATCGTGGATCTGGAAGAAATACTCGAGGATGCGCCGGTAGCTCGTCTCCGCCGGATCGAAGATGATTTCGATCGCCTCCGCATGCATGCCATGGTTGCGGTAGGTCGCATTCGGGGTA
>DASVDF010000046.1:0-3097 GCA_036381215.1 Woeseiaceae bacterium
CGAAGCGCACCAGGTTGGGCTTGTCGATGTGAATCTCCGAGGTCTCCTCGATGAGCACGATCCGGTCGTCGTCCGGAATCGTCGCCGCCAGCGCGTTCAACAACGTCGTCTTGCCGGTTCCGGTGCCGCCGGAGATCAGCATGTTCCGGCGGGCGAGAACAGCGCGTTGCAGGCGCACGGCATCGGGCGCGGAGAGCGTGCCGACGGCGACCAGGTCATCCAAGGAGTACCGGCGCGTGAACTTGCGGACGGTCAGTGTCGGGCCGTCGACCGAGCACGGCGGAAACATCGCGGCCACTCGCGACCCGTCCTCCAGCCTCGCGTCGAGGATGGGCTGATACTCCGAAATCTCGTCGCCGCAGGCGCGGGCGATGTTCTTGATGGCAATGGTCAGATTCCGGATCTCGAGCGTCCGACCGTGAACGAATTCGACGATGCCGTGCCGTTCAACGAAGACACGCCGTCCCCCGTTGTTGACCATCACTTCGGTGATGGCGGGATCGATGAGCAAGTCCTCGATCGGCCGGAGGAACGGCAGGATGCGATCCAGACTGCTCACAACGCCCCCTTGGCGAGGTGATCGAAATAGGAGGTCTGCACATCCAGGTAGTACGGCTTTAAGTAGCAGTACTGCGGCGGGAGCGGGTTGATCCCGTCGTAGGGCAGGACGATGGCCTGCGCGTTCTGGAGCTGCGTGAAAACGCGCGGCGCAAAGATGTACTCGTGGTGCGGCGCGTAGCTCTTGCTGGCGCTGAGCGACTGGCGGCCGGCCGCGGGACGGCCGGTCAGCAGCGAGATGTGCGTGTCGCGACCCGACTCCGAGATCGTGTAGTGCGGCTTCAACCGGTCGCGCCGCCCGCACAGCTCCGCCGCCGTCCGCGCGGTGAACTCGTCGCTCGTCGCGAGGAAGACCTTCGTCCGAAAGCACTGCAGGAGCGTGCGCCAGCTCTCCTCCCCCGGAAGCGCCGAGCGCAGCGAGCTGATGCTCTGCGTCGCGACAATCGGAATGAGGCGAGCCTGCCGCGACAGCGCGAACGTGCGCTCGTCGCCCGTCGGGTCGGTCTCACCCACCGTGGCGAAGGCGTGGTACTCGTCGCAGACGAACAGCAGGTCCCGCCAGACGCGATCGGGCTGTGCGGTGATTTGCGGGATACGCTGGAGCACCGCTCGCTGGAAATCGAGCTTCAGCATCACCCCGAGAATGCGCGCCAGCCCCGGGTTCATGCCTACGGGAAAGTTGAGCGCCAATACGCGGCCGCTCTCGAGCAGCGCGTCGAGCGGCGCGAGCGGCTTCGGCTCGCCTGGCGCGGGTTCTTCGGCATAGGCGCTGCGCGGCGGGCAGAACGCGCGGTGCACGGCCGGACTGTCATCGAAGAGCGAGAGAAAGACGACGACCCCTTCCGTGATCGAGGATCGGAGCCTGTTGTCGAGCCTGCTCCACCCGTGCAGGTACCAGCGCTCCACGGCCTCGAGCTGATGTCTTCGCGCGGCCCACCCAGGCGCTTGGGGCTTCTGCACGCGATACGGCACGCCGCGGCGATCGAGATAGGTCTCGAGCGCGGCCTCGTACGGGTGCGCCACGTGGTTCGGGTCCTCCTCGTACCAGTGGGTCCAGGGAGCCTGCGCGCAGTACAGCCGGTGATCTTCGCGGCGGATGACCAGCACGTCCGGAGGCGCCGCGAGCGCCGCCTTCAGCTTCCGGATGTCGCGATCGATCTGGCCGTCGTCCAGGATGTAGCGGTACACCTCCGAGAACGTCGTGTAGCCATCGGTGATGCGGCGCAGGAGGATCACGAACTTGAGCAGGTCGGTGTACGCCTGCTGCCAGAACGGCTCCTTCGAGCGGCCGAACAGGTTGTTCAGGAGCGTGGCCACGGCGTAGGCCACCGCGTACGGATCGAGATCGTTGTGGAGCGGGTTGTAGCAGACGCCGGTGTCGAGCCCGATCTCGACGTAGTCGTCTCGCCGTCCGGCGCGCTCGAGCATGCCCCGGACCTGGCCGCAGAAGTCGCCCTTCACCTCCAGGACGAGGCCGCCAATCCTCCGTGCTGGGTCGTCGCTCCGCCAGCGCAGGAGTTGATCGACGTACGGATACATGCACGCGGACGTCTTGCCCGTTCCGACCGCGCCCAGCACCATGACGCCCGTGTAGAGTCCCCGCTGCGGGATCGTGAGCCATCTCGGCTCCGGCGCGCGTCCGGGAGTCGTCGGATGATGCGATTCACCCAGGACGAGCATCGGCGTAGGTCGGTGCTCGGGCTGCGGATACGGCGGCAGGAGCCGGACGCGCGGCTTGGGCGCGCTCCGGTAGACGATGATCGCCAGCAGCGACGTGAGAAGCGACGCCGCGAAGAACGGCGTCGTGAACCAGAGCGCCGCATAGCCGTACGCGAGGAACCGGAACACGCCCGGCGCCTGGATCGAGATCAGCCCGAGAAAGACGTTGTCCCGCGGCAGCGGATACGCCTGAAGCCCCCATATCCCGACGACGGCGGCGGCCGACAGGGCCAGCGGACGCCGCGCTTCAACGACGACTCGAAGCATGGCAGCCGTTCCGCAGGCGGGCTCCTATCGAGCCGCCACCTGATCTCCGGCCTCCCCGGATGAAGCGCCGCCGCGGGCGCTCCTGTGGGCGGACACCGCCGCTGCGCGCCGCCGGCCTTGCGGCTTCGGCACGAACGAGCCCGGGTGAAGCGCGCGCCACTGGACGAACTCCTTGTCGCGCGCGAGCACGGTGTCGATCAGCTGATTGAGCACGTACTCGGTCGACTCGCCCAGGAATTGCGCGTACGCGTACAGCGTCTCCGTGTTCTCCCTGTCGAGTCTGGTCCGATGCTTGACGAGCTGCTTGCCGCGCGTGCGCGGCTTGATCACTGGCATGACATCCTCCGGATGACAGCGTGCGGTCCCGGCGTGCGGTCCTCTCCCGCAATGGCCAGGGCGGCGGACGGGCGGCACAGGAACGTCACACCCATGTGCTTTGCCGTGGGCACACCTCTGTGGCAAACCGTCCGGACAAACGAGACCTGCAGCCGGGGCGTGAGCGACCCCCTGTTGGCAGCTGCCGCTTCGGTTAGCAGGGGACAGAACCCGGGGT
>DASVDF010000047.1:0-6367 GCA_036381215.1 Woeseiaceae bacterium
AGCGCTTCCGGGATGTCGATGCCGCCGTCCTCGCGCTGGTAGTTCTCCATGACGGCGATGAGCGCCCGCCCCGCGGCGACGCCCGAGCCGTTCAGGGTGTGCACGAGCTCGGGCTTGCCGGTCTCGGGGTTGCGCCAGCGCGCCTGCATGCGCCGGGCCTGGAAATCGGTGCAGTTGCTGCAGGAGGAAATCTCGCGGTAGGTGCCCTGCGCGGGCAGCCAGACTTCGAGATCGTAGGTTTTCGCCGCGGCAAAGCCGAGATCGCCGGCGCAAAGGGCGACGACGCGGTAAGGCAAGCCGAGCCGCTGCAGGACGGCTTCGGCGTGCCCGGTGAGCTCTTCGAGCGCGGTGCGCGAGTCTCCCGGCGGCACCACGTGCACGAGCTCGACTTTCTCGAACTGGTGCTGGCGCAGCATGCCGCGTGTGTCCTTGCCGTACGAGCCCGCTTCGGAGCGAAAGCACGGCGTGTGGGCGACGTAGCGCCGCGGCAGGGTCTCGGCGGCAACGATGCTTTCGCGCACGAGATTCGTGAGCGGTACTTCCGCGGTTGGAATGAGGTAAAACGGCGTATCCCCGGCCGTCCTGAACAGGTCCTGCTCGAACTTCGGCAGCTGTCCCGTGCCGAGCAGCGCATCCGGCTGCACGAGATAGGGGACATAGGTTTCCGCATAGCCGTGCTCGCGCACGTGCAGGTCGAGCATGAACTGGATGAGCGCACGCTGCAGCCGCGCCAGCTCGCCCTTCAGGACGGTGAAACGCGCGCCGGAGATCCGGCTGGCGGCATCGAAGTCGAGCAGGCCAAGCTGCGCGCCGATGTCCACGTGGTCGCGCACGGGGAAAGCGAGCTCGCGAGGCGCACCCCAGCGGCGGACTTCGACGTTCGCCGCCTCGTCGCTGCCGTCAGGCACGTCGTCCCCCAGCAGGTTAGGCAACCCGAGCTCGATCGCCTGCAGTCGCTGCTGCACGTCCCCGAGCTCGCGCTCCGCGGCCTCGAGCCGCTCGCCGAGCCCCTGCACGGCCGCCAGCAGGGGCTGGATGTCCTCACCGCGCCGCTTCGCCTCGCCGATCGCCTTGGCGCTGTCGTTCTTCTCCTTGCGCAGTGACTCGGCTTCGACCTGCAGCGCCTTGCGCCTGTCGTCGAGCACGCTCCATTCGTTGGCGTCGAACGCGAATCCGCGGCGCGCGAGATTCGCGGCGACGAGCTCGATGGATTGTCTCAGCAGCCTGGGATCGATCATGCTCAGCTCTTCTTCTCGCGTGCCGCGCGGTTCCGCCCGGCAATTTCTGCCAGCCTTTCGCGGATGCTCGCCTCGAGCCCGCGGGGCACCGGATGATAATACCTGCCCTCCGGCATGTCGTCGGGAAAGTAGCGCTCGCCGGCCGCGAGCGCGCCTGCCTCGTCGTGCGCGTAACGGTAGCCCTCGCCGTAGCCCAGCTCCTGCATCAGGCGCGTCGGCGCGTTGCGCAGGTGCATCGGTACCTCGAGCGAGCCATGCTTGCGCGCATCCGCGAGCGCCGCCCCGGCGGCCTTGTATACCGCGTTGCTTTTCGGGGCGCAGGCGAGATACACGACCGCCTGGGCCAGTGCGAGCTCCCCTTCGGGGCTGCCGAGGCGCTCGAGCGCGTCCCAGGCGTCGAGCGTGATGCTGAGCGCGCGCGGATCGGCGTTGCCGACGTCCTCCGATGCGACGCGCACCATGCGGCGCGCCACGTACAGCGGATCGCAGCCGCCGTCCAGCATGCGCATCAGCCAGTACAGCGACGCGTCGGGGTCGGAGCCGCGGATGGCCTTGTGCAGCGCGGAGATCTGGTCGTAGAAGTACTCGCCCCGCTTGTCGAAGCGGCGCTGCCCGCCGCGCACGACTTCCGCGGTGGTCTCGGCGCCGATGCGGGTCACGCCGTCCGTCGTCGGCGCGAGATCGGCGGCGAGCTCCAGGAAATTCAGCGCGCGGCGCGCATCGCCGTCGGCGGCGTCCGCCATCAGCGCGAGCGCTTCTTCGTCCACTTCGACGGCACGCTCGCCGAAGGCACCGGTGCCGGGCGCAAGCGCGCGCTGCAGGATGCCGAGCAGCGCGTCGCGGTCGAGCGCCTTCAGCACGTAAGTCCGCGCCCGCGACAAGAGCGCGTTGTTGAGCTCGAACGAAGGGTTCTCGGTGGTCGCGCCGATGAACGTCAGCGTGCCGTCCTCGACGTACGGCAGGAACGCGTCCTGCTGCGCCTTGTTGAAACGATGCACCTCGTCCAGGAACAGGATGGTGGGCCGTCCGGAGAGCGCGCGCTGCCGCTCGGCGTCCGCGACCGCGGCGCGGATGTCCTTCACACCGGCCATGACGGCGGAAAGCGCGATGAAATGTGCATCGCTCGCCTGGGCGACGATCCGGGCGAGTGTCGTCTTGCCGCTCCCGGGCGGCCCCCAGAAGATCATCGAATGCGCCTTGCCGCGCTCGATCGCCTCGGCAAGCGGTTTGCCCGGCCCGAGCAGATGCGCCTGGCCGAAGAAGCCTGCCAGCGACGCCGGCCGCAGACGATCGGCGAGCGGGCGCGCCGCGCGCGCCAACGCCGGCTGCCGCCGCGCGGGCGCGGGCTCGTCGGGGAAGAGGTCGTCGCTCATTGCCTGCTCCTCGGACCGCCGGGCGAGCCGCGAAGCGAATCCACGCTGTCCTGCGCGCCGCTCAGCCGGCCTCCTCGCGCGCTTGCAGCCAGCCTTCGACCCGCTCGCTCCAGCCGCCCGCGCCCGCAAGCGCGATGGCGAGCCCGAGCACGATGCCCGCGACGTCGGCGACGAGGTCGAAACCTTCCGAGCTGCGGTAGGACACGAGCCGCTGGCATACCTCGATGAAGGCGCCGAACGTCAGGAGACCCAGCGCGATGCGCCAATAGCTGCGGGGTGCATACTGCCCGGAGAACCACACCGTCAGGAACGTGAACGTGAGTGCGTGCAGCCATTTGTCGGGACCGATGCCGCCTGCGTTCATCGGAAACGGGAACAGGACCACCGGCGCGAGCGCCATGACGAGCGCGAAGGCCAGCGCTGCGATGCCGGCCACCTGCCAGCGCCTGGCGTAACGCAAGGGCAGCATTCAGAGGCCGGAGCCCGCGGCGGCAGGCCGGCCGACGACGTCGACGCCTGCGGGGGGCGAAAAACGGAAGTCCGACGGGTCGAGATCCGCGTTCACGGCCACGTCGAGGAGCGCCACGAGCGTGGTCTGGTCGAGATCGTCCGACAGCATCATGCGGGTCAGCACGCCATCGCTGAAACCGAGCTGCACCGTTTCGAAGCTCGTATCCCGGCTCTTTGGCTCGAGCCGCACCCACATCGTGCCGCGGTCCTCGTAGCTGCCCGCGACGACGAAGCCGTCCAGCACGTTCTCGGTGCCGCCGAGCAGCGCCGCGGGCGTGCTGCCGAGCGCTTCGCCCTGCGGCTTCACCGTCACCTGCTCGAGGTCGACGTCGTAGTTCCAGACGTTCGTGCCGTCCGCTACCAGGATCTGGGCGTAGGGCTCGCGGTACTCCCAGCGGAATCGGCCGGGACGCAGGATCTCGAACGTTCCGCTCGAGGTCTCGCCGATCTCGTCGTTCGCGTCGACGAGTTGCTGCTCGAAACGCCCGCGCATGCTTTGCACGTTGGCGACGAACTGCTCGACCAGCCGTTCGCCTTCGGCCTTGCCGTCGTCGGCGGCCGCCGCAGCCACGGCCGGCGCTCCGAGCACCACCAGGGCGATCAGGGCCAAGGGTCGGCGCAGCGCCGCATTGCAAGATCCACTTTTCAACGACTAGTCCTTCGCCGGCGCGGGCACGAGCACCTCGCGCGAGCCGTTCGCCTGCAAGGGGCCGACGAGGCCCGCCTGTTCCATGCTCTCCACCATGCGTGCGGCGCGGTTGTAGCCGATCTTGAGCCGCCGCTGCACCCCGGAAATCGACGCCTTGCGCGTCTCGAGAACGATCTGCACCGCCTGGTCGTACAACGGGTCCTGCTCCGCGTCGATCTCCTCCACCGGCGCGGGATCGATCCCCGCCAGCCCGGGAGTTGGACCCGCCGGGGTCTCCAGAATTTCCTCGAGATAGCGCGGTGCGCCACCCTTCTTCAGGTTGCGCACGACGGCGTGCACCTCGTGGTCCGCGACGAACGCACCGTGCACCCGGATGGGCATCGCGGTGCCGGGCGGCAGGTACAGCATGTCGCCGTGGCCGAGCAGGTTCTCGGCGCCCATCTGGTCGAGAATGGTGCGGGAATCGACCTTGGCCGACACCTGGAAGGCGATGCGGCAGGGAATGTTCGCCTTGATGAGCCCGGTGATCACGTCGACGGAGGGGCGCTGGGTCGCGAGCAGCATGTGGATGCCCGACGCACGGGCTTTCTGCGCGAGCCGCGCGATCAGCTCCTCCACCTTCTTGCCGACGATCATCATCATGTCGGCCAGCTCGTCGATGATCACGACGATATAGGGCAGCGGCGTCAGCGTCGGCCGCTCGATCGGCTCCTGGTCCTCGTCCTCGTCCTCGTCAGCGAACGGCGGCGGCGTGTACATGGGATCGGGCAGCGGCTTGCCCGCCTCGATCGCATCCTTCACCTTGCGGTTGTAGCCGCCGATGTTGCGCACGCCGAGCGAGGCCATCAGGCGGTAACGCCGGTCCATCTCGCCGACGCACCAGCGCAGCGCGTTCGCTGCTTCCTTCATGTCGGTGACGACCGGGGTGAGCAGGTGCGGGATGCCCTCGTACACCGACAGCTCGAGCATCTTGGGATCGACCATGATCAGCCGAACGTGCTCACTCGTTGCCTTGTACAGGAGGCTGAGCACCATCGCGTTGATGGCGACGGACTTGCCCGAGCCGGTCGTACCCGCGATGAGAAGATGCGGCATGCGCGCGAGATCGGCCACGACCGAGTTGCCGCCGATGTCCTTGCCGAGCGCCAGCGTGAGCGGCGAAGCCATGTCGTCGTACTGGCGCGAGCGGAGGATCTCGCCCAGCGTCACGAGCTCGCGGTTCTCGTTCGGAATCTCGAGCCCGATGTAGGATTTGCCCGGGATGACTTCCACCACGCGCACGCTGACCACGGAGAGCGAGCGCGCGAGGTCCTTCGCGAGATTGGAGATCTGGCTGCTCTTCACGCCCGGCGCCGGATCGAGCTCGAAGCGCGTGATCACGGGGCCCGGCGAAACCGACACGACCTGCACGTCGATGCCGAAGTCCTTGAGCTTCAGCTCGACCAGGCGCGACATGGCTTCGAGCGACTCTTCGGAGTAGCCCTTCTTCTGCGGCGGCGGATCGTCGAGCAGCGACAGCGGCGGCAGCTCGCCGGCCGCGGGCGGTTCGAACAGCGGCACCTGGCGTTCCTTCTCGGCGCGCACCGAGGGCTCGAGCGGCGCCACGACGGGCTCGATGCGCGGCGGCACCCGCTCGCGGGTCTGCTTGCGCTCGAGCTGGGAGGCCTCCTGCCGCGCCGCGTGCTGCCGCCTGCCCTCCGCGCGCTCGCGCCACTCGCCGACCTTGACCCGCACGGCGTCCCACCCGCCCAGGCACCAGCGACCGACGCGGTCCATGACGGCGAGCCAGGACACGCCGAGGAACAGCGACAGCGAGGCGAGCCACAGGAAAAACAGCAGCGTGCTCGCCCCGAGCAGCTTCATGACGGACACCATGCTGTCGCCGACGATCTGCCCCACGATGCCGCCTGCGGTCTCGCGAAAACCCTCGCCCGAGAAGTGCAGCGTCGCAAGGGCGCAGCTCGTCACCAGTGTGGCCAGGAAACCGCCGAAACGCAGCGCGAAATCCGCCCTGGTCAGCTCGATGCGCGTCCTCTGCTCGCGGAAGATCATCCAGCCGAAGTAGAAGACCATGACCGTGAACAGGTACGCCGGCAGCCCGAAGAAGTTGAACAGGAGATCGGAGACGAGCGCGCCGAACCGGCCGACGGCGTTCTTGATCTCGCCCGTCCCGCTCGCCTGGGAAAACCCGGGATCGGACGGATCGTAGGTGAACAGCGCCACCCACAAAATGATCGCGAGCGCACCGAACACCCACAGCGCACCCTCGCGCAGGGTACGCACGACCTGCTCGGACAATTGCGATCCGGCGCGGACTGAATTCTGGGCTCTTGCCATTCCGTGGAGTGGATTATCGGTCGCCGATTTGCCTACACTGGAGCCGGTGAGTGAGCGGCGCCCGCGTGTCCTCCGCCGCACAGGTCGTTGCGGAGCAGGATACTACCGGCCGACCCGCGCAGGCCCTTGATTCGCCTCGGTGCGATCGCATATCGGGACATCTGCTCGGGCGAAATCGAAGGCGAAGTATACATGAGCAAATCCAGGCATTGCCGGGTCCTGATTCTCGGATCCGGTCCGGCCGGTTACGCAGCCGCCGT
>DASVDF010000048.1:0-12634 GCA_036381215.1 Woeseiaceae bacterium
GAGCTTCGCCAGCCGCCGCGAGATCTCCGTCTTGCCGACGCCGGTCGGCCCGATCATGAGGATGTTCTTCGGCGTGATCTCGTTCCTGAGCGGTTCGGCTACCTGCACGCGCCGCCAGCGATTGCGCAGCGCGATGGCCACGGCGCGCTTGGCTTCGTCCTGGCCAATGATGTGCTTGTCCAGCTCCTGGACGATCTCGCGGGGAGTCATCTCCGACATGTCAGCTTCCCGTGCCGCCGGCCGTGTCTGCCGCCAGCTCCTCGATCACGATGTTCTGGTTGGTGTAGACACAGATCTCGCCGGCGATCAGCAGCGCCTTCTCGGTGATGGCACGCGCGTCGAGGTCCGTGTTCCTGAGCAGCGCGAGCGCGGCGGCCTGGGCGAACGGCCCGCCGGAGCCGATCGCCATCAGTTCGTGCTCCGGCTCGATCACGTCGCCGTTGCCGGAGATGATGAACGAGCTCTCGCGATCGGCGACGCACAAGAGCGCTTCCAGCCGGCGCAGCCGACGGTCCGTGCGCCAGTCCTTGGCGAGCTCGATCGCCGCGCGCGTCAGGTTGCCGTAACGCTCGAGCTTGGTCTCGAACAGCTCGAACAGCGTGAACGCGTCGGCGGTGCCGCCGGCGAAGCCGGCGATGACCCGGCCGTCCGCCAGGCTGCGCACCTTGCGCGCATTGCCCTTCATCACGGTATTGCCCATGCTGACCTGCCCGTCGCCGCCCATGGCGACACGGCCGTCGCGGCGTACCGAGACGATGGTCGTCCCGTGAAACTGCTCCATGTGGGTTCCTCCGGTCAGCGGATGCGGCCGTGCACCGTGCCAGACGGCGGCCTTCGGGCGCCTGCGCGTCAGGTATCCCCGGCAGGCTCCTTGCGCTTCCGGGTTCGTGCACGCGCCCGGGGGTGCGTCCGGTCGTATATCTGGGCCAGGTGCTGGAAGTCAAGATGAGTGTAAACCTGCGTCGTCGCGATGTTGGCGTGGCCGAGAAGCTCCTGCACGCCGCGCAGGTCGTGGCTCGATTCGAGCAGGTGGGTCGCGAACGAATGCCGGAACAGGTGAGGATGGACGCGCGTGTCGATACCCTGCTTGCGTGCCCAGTGCTCCACGCGCGCCTGCACCGCACGGCGGCTGAGCCGCCCGCCGCGCGTGCTCACGAAGAGAGCGGGCTCGCCCTTTGCCGCAAGCTGCGGACGCTCCGCCAGCCAGGCACGCAGGGCGGCAACGGCCTTGCTGCCCACCGGCACCAGCCGCTCGCGGCTGCCCTTGCCGAGTACCCGTACCGTCGCGTCATCGAGATCGATGCCGCCGAGATCGAGCCCGGTGAGCTCCGCGAGCCTGAGCCCCGACGAGTAAAACAGCTCGAGCATCGCGCGATCGCGCGCGAACACCGGGCCCTCGCCCTCGATGTCGAGCAGCTTCGCCATGCGATCCGCATCGAGCGTGCCCGGCAGCCGCTTCCCGATCTTCGGTGCGCGCACGCCCACCGCCGGGTTCGCGCGCAGGCGCTTCTCGCGCACCAGGAAACGGCAGAAGCTGCGCACCGCCGACAGCCGCCGCGCGATGCTGCGCGCGCCGAGCCCGCGACGGAAGCAGGCCGCCGCGAACGCGCGCACGTGGCCCGAATCCACTTCCGCCCAGCGCGTGAGGCCCGCTCGCTCGCAGAACGCGGAGAAGGCGTCGAGGTCGCGGCGGTAATGCAGGCAGGTGTGCGGCGACAGCCGCCGCTCGTATTTCAGATGCTCGACGAACCGCTCGACCCACTTCCCTTCAGCGCCCGTCACCTGCTACTCCAACCTCGGTTTGCGATGCGCGTCTGGCTCGGGCGGCGCCGCGTCCTGCAGGAGCGCGCATCGCGCGCGACCGGATCGTGGCACCCCCTCTTCAAGACCGCATCGTTCACGCACGTTTGACGCCGGTGGCAGGGGCGGAGCCGCGACCGGGGGAGCTCCCTCTCGGCGCCGGACACGAGCACGTCCCTGTGGTCCTGCGGGCTCGGCGTCCTGCCTCGCACGCCGCCGAGAGGGACTCCCCCGGCCACGGCTCCGCCCTGTTTGCGATGGGTGCCGTGCGTGAACGATGCTGACGTGCCAACGTGCCTGCGTTCGGGGTACGTGCCTTCGTTCGGTCGGGCACGGCTCCGGCCGGTGTGCGATGGTGCCGTGCATGAACGATGTGGAGTGCCTGAACGTGCCTTCGTTCGCTCGGTGGCGGGGCCGGAACTAGAAGCGGGCGAGCGCGGCGGCGACCAGCTCGCCGATGCGCGCGAGGAAATCGAAGCTCATCGCGGGATGGAAGCGCCGCGCGTCGTGGCTGCCGATCGCGAGGAAGCCGGCGCTGCAGTTCGTGCCGAGCGGGACCAGCGCCACCGAGCCCACCTCGTCCGCCGCCGGTCCGAACAGGAACCGCTTCTGCGCATCCCTGACCTGGCCACAGCGCGGGCGGCTGCTTTCGAGGAAGGTCGTGAACGGCTGCAGGCCCGGATCGCTGCGCTCGACCGGCCTGAAAAAGCGGCTCATGGCCGCATCTTCGCCGGGCCTTTCGTCCCCGAACCAGGCGAGGACGGACTGATCGGCATCGAAGGCCGTGCGCAACGCCGCTTCGACCGTCGCCAGCGTCGCCCCGAACGATTGCGCCGCGAGCAGTGCCAGCGACAGCTTGTGGATCTTCGCCGCGAGCGCGTCGTTCGCGCGTCCCGCTTCCAGCAGCTCCTTCAACTGCCGCTCGAGCTTCAGGTCCTTCTGCCGCAGCACCGACACCTGGCGCTCGACCAGCGACACCGTGCCGCCCGTGACGTGCGGCAGCCGCAGCGCGCCGAGCAGCCCGCCGTGACGCTCGAAGAAATCCGGGTTGCGTCGCAGGTATTCGTGAACGGCGGCTTCCGACAGACCGGATTCGATGAACTCCGGTTTGCGCTGCGTGCTCATAAACGGTCGATTCCCACCTGTTTGTTCTTGTGCCGCGCAGCTTATCACGCCCGGTTGGACATTTTGCGCCGGCAACTGTAGTTTACATAAACGGAGAACACTCAATAACAACAACTTTTCCGGGGACGGGACATGCGGCACATCATGGTCATGAACGCCAAGGGCGGCTGCGGCAAGAGCACTCTCGCCACCAACATCGCCTCCTGGCTCGCCCACGAAGGCCACGCCGTCGCCCTCGCCGATTACGACCCGCAGCGCTCCAGCCTCGACTGGCTCGAGCGGCGGCCATCGAGCCGTCCCGAAATCACCGGCGTCGCCGGCTTCTCCGACGGCCTGCGCCATGCCCCGCGCAGCGTGGACTATCTCGTGATCGATGCGCCTGCGCGCTCGCACGGCTCCGAGCTCACCGAGCTCGTGCGCCACGCCGAAACCATCGTCGTGCCGGTCCTGCCCTCGACCATCGACATGCAGGCCTCCGAGCGTTTCATCGACGAGCTCAAATCCGTCGGCAAAGTCGAGCGCAAGGACGCCAAGATCGCCGTCATCGCCAACCGCGTCCGCGAATACACCCTCATCTTCGATGAGCTCGACGAGTTCCTCACCAAGGTCAAGGCGCCCTATATCACCGCCCTGCGCGAAGCGCAGAACTACGTCCGCGCCTATACCCGCGGCCTCGGCATCTTCGAGCTGCCGGAGTATCTCGCCTGGCCCGACTGGGAGCAGTGGGAGCCGCTCACCCAGTGGCTCACCAGCGCCCGCAGCCGCCCCTGACCCGCAGCGCGACCACGCCGCTCCTACGGGCGTGGTGCCTTCGTTCGGGGTACGTGCCTTCGTTCGGTCGCGCGCGGTGCGCGCTCCTACAAGACGCAGCTGGTCAGCGCGCCGCCGGGGTCAGCGGGTGGCGGGGAGATGCGGGATGGCCGGGCGGTCGGGGTGGGCCGCGAGCGTGAGGCCGGCGCGCCAGGCTTCAGCGGCGGCGTCGCCTTCGCCCAGCTGGTTGAGCAGGCGGCCGTACTCCTGGTAGGCCTCCGGCGTCGGCCGGATCCCCACTACGGTCTCGAGGTAGCTGCGGGCCTTGCCCCACAGCTCGTTCTTCAGGCATAGCCGGGCCGTCGCGAGCAAGAGGTCGGGATCGTCGGGGTGCTCGGTGAGCCAGGTCTCCGCACGCCGCAGCTGCCGCGCCGGGTCGCTGCTCTCGACCAGGCCGTACAGGCGGACGAGCGGCGACCGCCACTCGCGTTTGAGCTGCTGCTCGATCCCCTTCGCCGCCCGGTCGTGCTGCCCGGTGCGCATCAGCCCCGAGTACCAGGCCTCGAGCAGCTCCACGTTCCCCTTCAGGTTCTTCGGCACCGCGTTCCACGCCGCGAGCAGCGCCTCCGCGTCGGCCCCGCGCCCGAGCTCCTCGCGGTGCACCCGCACCGACCACTTTTCCAAGAGCCGCGGGTCCACCCTGCCGTTCTTGCGCAGCCGCGGCAAGAGCTCACCGAGGTGCCGCCAGTCCTCGAGCCGGTAGTACAGCCGGCCCAGCAGGTTGAGCGCGTGGCTGTGGTTCGGCGCTTTTTCCTCGAGCTGGCGCAGCGTCGCGAGCGCGTGCTCGTACTGGCCCTGGTCGAGCTGCAGCTCCGCCTGCGTGAGCAGCACCGCGCTCGCGGCCTCCGGCGTGCGTTCGTAGGCCTCGCGCAGCCAGCGGTCGCGGCGCTCGTCCGCACCTTGCAGGTGCGCCGCGCGCGCGGCCTGCAGGTAATTCAGGAGCGGCGCATCGCTCGCCGGAGCGGCGCGGGTGAGCAGGCGCTCGCCACGATGGAAGTTGCCCTCCGCGACCTCAATGATGCCCTGCGTCAGCCGGTTGCCCGCCCGGCCGCTGCGCATCCGGCCCGCGGCTTCGCCGAGCCGGCGCGGCGCACGCAGGAGCTGCACCGTGAGCCAGATGCCCGCGAGCAGCAGCAGCACGAAGCCGGCGAGCACCGGCACCGACATCTCCACGATCCAGCTGTGGAAGTGAATGACGACGTAGCCCGGATCCTGCAGCAGGAAGTGCGCCGCCAGCGCGCCGAAGACGAGCAGCAGGACGACGACCAGGCCGAGCTTCATAGCGCCGGCTCGGCGTCCGTCCGCGCAGGCGGCGCCGTTTCCCCGTCGCGCCGCTCGCGCAGCTCACGCAGGAGCCGAAGCGAGGTCGAGATATCGGGCGGCGTGACCGACCAGTCGGCTTTCCCGATCTCCTCGATGGTGCCGAGCGCGCTCTGCACCGCGCGCGAATCGAGGTCGAACCAGCGCTGCAACCAGTCGTGCACGTCGGCCAGCGCCTGGTCGAGCACGCCCTGCTCCCCGCGCAGCACCGCGAGGCGCGCAATCTGCAGGCGCAGTGCCAGGTTCTCCCGCAGGAAGTATTCGGCTTCGGGTGAGAGCAGCGGCCGCACTTCCTCATCGCTGCGCCGCACCGACACGACGTCGCTGAACGCGGCCTTGACGGAGGCCATCGCGCGCGCGAAGCCGCTCGCCTGTTTCCCGGGCACTGCCGCTTCCTGCTCTCGGCGCGCGACGTCCTGGGCCAGCGGCAGCGATGCGACGTGGTCCGCGAGGCTCGCGAGCGTCATGGTGACGCCGGCCACGTCCGGCGTCTCCATCGCGTCCACGGCGCGTATCTCGTTCGCGAGCGCCTCCCGCACGCCGGTCAGTGCCGGATCCTCGAGGCTCCGGATGCGCTCCTCCGCGAAACGCAGTGCGAGCAGCGCCTGCTCCGGGTCGCCGGCGAGCTGGAGCTCGGAATTCGCGATCTCCATGTAGTGCTCGGCTTCCGCAAGCAGCCACGCCCGGCGCGAGCCGGAGGAGATGCCGGCGAGCGACGCCACCGCGCTCTCGAGACTTGCGACGCGCGGCGGCAGCGACTGCATGCGCTCGCGCAGGGCGTCGAGCGATGCCGTGAGCTCGTCCTCGCGCTCTGCGCGATCGCGGGCCGACCGGTCGAATCCGTCGGCGCGCTCGCCGAGCGCCGCCAGCGCCGCGTCGAGCTCATCGATCCTGCGGCTCAGGTCCTCGAGCGCCGCATCGGTGGCGCGGCGGCCGGCGGCGGCCGTGGCGTCCTCGCCGCGCCCGCTCCACACGAGCCAGCCGAGGCCGGCGGCGGTGGCGAGCGCCACGAGCAGGGCGAGCAGGGCAATGGCGCCGGCGAGGCGCCGGCGTGCCCGGGGCACGTCGGCCGCGGCCGGCGCCGCACGCCCCGGTTCCTCGTCCGGGCCGCGCTCGCCCGCTTCGTCCGCGGGCGCCCCGGCGCGGAGAGGCCCGAGATCGGCGGCGGGCTCCGGTTCCGGCGGCGCGGCCGATTCCGGCGCCGGACCTTCCGGCCCGGTGTGCTCGTCGTCGCTTCTTTCAGTCATTCCCGTGTTCCCGAACGGCTACGATCACTGCGCTCAGCACGTCGGCGGGCAGCGGCCCCGGGGCAAGCAAGGCTCTGACGGCAGGGATCCGGTCAGCGGCCGTTTGTATCACACGTGCGCTGGGCGTCACCAGTGGCGTCCGAGGCAGCGCCTCGCGGCAATACACGGGCAGCGCGGTCAGCAGGTGGTCCAGCGATTCGACGCTCATGACCGTCACGACGTGCACGCCCCCGGCACGCCACGTGCTCTCGACGGCGGCGAGCTCCTCCCCGGTATGGCGTGCCGGCAGGCGGCGATAGACCGAGAGGTAGTCGACCCGCGCACCGCGCTCGCGCAGCGTCGCCGCGATGAGCTCGCGCCCGCGCTCGCCGCGCACCACGCGCACGTTCCTGTCCCGCACGTCGCGCAGCGCGGCCTCGGCGAGCAGGTGCTCGCTGTCGTAGCCCTCGGCCGGCCGGATGTCCGGCGGGCGTCCGCGCCCGGCCAGCGCCTGCGCCGTGCCCGGGCCGATCGCGGCGATGCGCGCGCCCGCATCCGCGGCCGCGTCGAACCCGTGCTCCACCGCGTTCGGGCTGGCGTAAATCACGATGTCCGCCGCGGGCAGCGCGTCGCGCTCACGCTCGAGGATCTCCGGGTCGCGTGCCTGGATCTCGATGACCGGGAACAGGACGGGCGTGCCGCCGGCCTCGCGGATGGCGTCGGCGAGCGGCCCGGCCTGGTGGACCGCCCGCGTGACCAGCACACCGCGACCGGCAAGCGGCCCGGCATTCCCGTCCACCCCGCTCATGGCCGCTCGGGCGAATGCAGGAAGCGCGCGGCCCCGCGGGCCAGCAGCCGCTCCGCCACGGCGCGCCCCACCGCCCCGGCGTCCCCGGCGGCGCCCTCGCCGCGCTCGCGCAGCACGCTCGTGCCGTCCGCGGCCGCGACCAGCGCGTCGAGCCCGATGCGCTCGCCGTCCTGCACCGCGAAGCTCGCAACCGGCGCCTCGCAGGTGGCGCCCAGGTGCTCCGTGACGGCCCGCTCGGCCGCGGTGGTACGGCGCGTGACGGCGTCGTCGAGCGCGGCGAGTTGCGAGCGCAGGTCCTCGCGATCGGCACGGCACTCGATGCCGATCACGCCCTGGGTGCAGGCCGGCAGCACGCGCGCCGCATCGAAGGTCTCCGCGATGCGCCCGTCCTGTCCCAGCCGCTCGAGCCCGGCGCGGGCCAGAACGATGGCGTCGAACTCGCCGGCATCGAGCTTCTTCAGGCGCGAGCCGACGTTACCGCGCAGCGGCCTGGTCACGAGATCCGGGCGCAGCGCCTTGAGCTGCGCCTGGCGCCTCAAGCTCGACGTGCCGACGACGGCCCCGCGCGGCAGCGCGTCGAAACCCCTGCCATCGCGGCTGATGAGGGCGTCGAAGGGATTGCCGCGCGGCAGCACCGCGGCGATGAGGAATCCTTCGGGCATCCGCGCCGGCACGTCCTTCATGGAATGCACCGCGATGTCCGCGCGATCCTCCTGCATCGCGACCTCGAGCTCCTTGATGAAGAGGCCCTTGCCGCCGATCTCGTAGAGGCTGCGGTCGAGATTCCGGTCGCCGCGCGTCGTCATCGGCACGAGCTCGACCGGGCCGACGGCCGTGAGCCTTTCGAGCAGCGCCGCGACGTGGCGCGCCTGCCAGAGCGCGAGCTCGCTCTGCCGCGTTGCAATCCTTATCTTCAGCGTCCCGTCCCTTAACCAGCCGCGCCACTCCGGCCGCGGACGGAATTGTGCAGGTATTTGCGGGACAGGGCACTACCGGTGTCCGGTCGGGCAAGACGGGACAGGAGACTACTGCCCCCTGATGCGGCGCCGGACCTCGGCCAGGTGGCGGCGGCTGATGACCAGCCGGTCGCGGTCCGGCGAGGGCCGGCCGGCGGCGCTGCGCAGCGCCACCTCGATGCGGCCGTCCGGTGCGCGCCGCAGGGAGTCGATCTTCGCCACCGCGACCAGGGCACCGCGATGAATGCGCACGAAGCGGTCCGCGAACTCCTCTTCCAGCGTTTTCAGCGAGTCGTCGAGCAGGTCTTCGCCGCCACGGTGGCGCACCCGCACGTACTTCTGGTCGGCGAGGAAATACTCCACGTCGCCGATCGGGATGAGCTTCAGCTCGCCGCGCGCGCGCGCGCAGACGTGCTGCCGCCGCGACGCCGCGACGCCGGGCACGCCGGCGATCGCGCCGAGCGCCGAGCCGAGCCGCGCGGCCTGCTCGAGCGCCCGTTCCAGGCGCTCGCGCCTTACGGGTTTCAGCACGTAGCCGATGGCGCGTGCGTCGAATGCCTCGACCGCGTGCTCGTCGTAGGCGGTGGTGAAGATCACGGCCGGCGGCCGCTCCAGCGCGTTCAGGTGGTGTGCCGTCTCGATGCCGCTGATGCCCGGCATGCTGACGTCGAGCAGGACGACGTCCGGCAGGAGCTTTGCGCAGAGGTCCAGCGCCTGCTGCCCGTTCTGCGCTTCCCCCACGACGGCGTACCGGCCGCTCTCCTCGAGCAGCTGGCGGAGACGTGCCCGCGCGGGCGGCTCGTCGTCGACGATCAGGACGTTCATGCCGGTGCCTCGTCGCAGGGCACCGCGAGCCGCACCGTGAAGCTCTCGGGCTTCTCGTCGATCAGCACGCCGCCGCGCGTGCCGTAAGCGAGCTCGAACCGCTGGCGAATGTTCGAGAGCGCCATGCGATTGCCGGCGCGGCGCCGGTCGGGCCACTGCGGCTCGCGCGGCCGCGGGTTGCTGATCTCGATGTGCAGCGTGCCGTTGCTGCGGGTCCCCGTCACCTTTACCTCTCCCCCTTCAGGCACGAGCTCCACGCCGTGATAGATCGCGTTCTCGATCAGCGGCTGCAGGGTCAGGCTCGGCAGCAGCGCGTGCATCGGCAGCTCGTCGATCTCCCATTTTATTTGCAGGCGCTCGCCCAGGCGCAATTTCTCGATGCGCTCGTAGATGGTGGCGACCTCGATCTCCTCCCTGAGCGTCGCGCGGTCCCTGGGCCCGCCCAGGTTGGCGCGCATCAGGTCGGCGAGGTCCTCGACCGCTTCCTCCGCGCGCGCGGGATCGCTGCGGGTCAGTGACGCGATCGTGTTCAGGCTGTTGAACAGGAAGTGCGGTCGGATCAGCGCCTGCAACGCGCTGACTCGCGATTGCGCCTCGAGGGCGATGCTGCGCTGCCACTCGCTGGAGACGTAGAGATAACGCATCGCGAGCGCGATCACGATCGAGCTGATCGCGAACGTGCGCAGCAGGAACGCGCCGTGAGTGCCTTCGATGAGGGGCGACCGGGAGAATCTCACGGTGAGCTGCCAGGCCGCTTCGGACAGGAGCACGCAGAGGGCCGCGAGCAGCAGGAAGCTCACGATGAAGGCCTTGAGCTTGCCGAGACGCTCGACGCGCCCGCGCATGCGGCACAGGATCGCGGAGGCCAGCAGCGCGAACCAGAGCGAGTACAGCGACGTCTCGCCGAGCTCGACCAGGAACTGGCCGGGCGGGGGCTTCGCGGCGAGCGTCAGCACGATGGCGACCAGCTCGGCGACGAGAAGCACCACGAACACGGTGCCGGCCGAGCAGAAGTCGGGCAGGTAGGCCTTGTATGCGTCGTCGACGGCAGGGTCAGGTCTGGCCAAGGCGCGTCCCGGTGCCGGGTCACCCCGCATTGTACGAAGGACGGCGGCCGCAACTCCAGACCGGGAGTCTTCCTCGCCGGACGGGATCAGTGCTCGCAGAATTCGACGATCTTTTCCTGGACCTTGGCGCGGGCGGCGAGCGTCTCCTCCTCGTTGAGGTAGACGCGCTCGCCGTTCTCGCCCTGGCGGTACAGGCGCCGCGAGGTGAGATAGGTGTGCAGGCGCTCCTTGTACATCTCGCATTGCTTCGCCCGTTCCTGCTCCGCGGCGCGCTGCTCCGCTTCGGTCAGCTCCTTTTTCTCGGGAGCGGCTGCCGCGTTCGCGGCGGGGGCCGCGGCCGGCGGGGCCGATGCCGCGGGCGGGGTCGGTGCCGGGGACGTGCTCTCGGAGGCCAGGTGCAGCACGCGCTCGGCCGTGGCGCCGGACGGCCGGTCGCCGTAATGCACGACGCCGTCCTCGTCGGTCCACGTGTAGATGTCGCTGCCTTGCACCGCGGGCGCGGCAGTGAGCAGCGCGGCCAGGGCCGCGAGGACGGCGGAGCTCTGAAGGCGCTTCATGACCGGTCGATTTAACCACGGGCGCGGGCCGCGCGGTGTGATCCCGGTCAACATCCCGCCCGCGCGTTCCTTGCGCCCCGGCATGCCCGCCGATGGTGCGCCGGCTGCACCAAAAGCGGGCGCAGGCGCGGCTCCAGCGCCTGCAAGTGACTGAAAAGTCTCGCGCTCCGGCATGGCACGGATGCTGCAATGACGCCCGGCGACCACGTTCCGGCGGCGCGAGAACAACGCGCAGAACGGCCATGAGCGCTCACCGTCGACTGAGGAGGACAAGAATGAGAATCCCGAGCAAAGCCGTCGCGGGGCTTGCCCTGTGTGCCGCGGCCGCGCCCGCCGCGGCGGCGGATCTCGACACCGGCAACACGGCCTGGATGCTGACGTCGACCGCACTGGTGCTGTTCATGACGATTCCCGGCCTGTCGCTGTTCTATGCGGGCATGGTGCGGGCCAAGAACGCGCTGTCGGTGATGATGCAGTGCTTCACGATCACCTGCCTCGTGACCGTCCTCTGGACGGTGTATCTCTACAGCCTCGCGTTCGGCGACGGCGGCAGCCTCATCGGCGGCCTGGGCAAGGCCTTCATGGCTGGCGTGACCGTCGATGCCATGAGCGGGTCGATTCCCGAGACCGTTTTCTCCACCTTCCAGCTCACGTTCGCGATCATCACGCCGGCGCTCATCGTCGGCGCGTTCGCCGAGCGCATGAAGTTCTCCGCGATGCTCTGGTTCATGGCCCTCTGGACGACGCTGGTCTATGCGCCGGTCGCGCACTGGGTGTGGGGCGGCGGCTGGCTCGGCGCGCTCGGCACGAAGGATTTCGCGGGCGGCACGGTCGTGCACATCAACGCCGGCGTCGCCGGGCTGGTCCGCGCGCTGGTCCTCGGCCGCCGCCGCGGTTACCCGCACACGCCGATGAAGCCGAGCAACATGGTGCTCACGATGGTCGGCGCGGCCATGCTGTGGGTCGGCTGGTTCGGCTTCAACGCCGGCAGCGAGCTGGCGGCGGACGGCGTCGCGGGCATGGCGATGGCGGTGACCCAGATCGCCACGGCCGGCGCGGCGCTCACCTGGATGTTCTCGGAGTGGCTCGCGCACGGCAAGCCGAGCGCCCTCGGTCTCGTCTCCGGCGCGGTCGCGGGGCTCGTCGCCATCACGCCGGCAGCGGGCTTCGTCGGGCCGATGGGCGCGCTCATCATCGGCGTCGTCGCCGGGTTCGTGTGCTACCTGGCTGTCGTCAAGGTCAAGCGCGGCTTCGGCTACGACGACTCGCTCGATGCGTTCGGCGTGCACGGCGTGGGCGGCATCGTCGGCGCGCTGCTGACCGGCATCTTCATCGATGCCGATCTCGGCGGCGCCGGCCTGGACGAAGGCGTGACCGTCGCGCGCCAGCTCGCGCTGCAGGCGCTCGGGGTGGCCGCGACGATCGTGTACTGCGGCGCCTTGAGCTTCGTGATCCTGAAGGCGCTCGACGCCGTCATCGGGCTGCGGGTCAGCGAGGAGCACGAGGAGCAGGGGCTGGACCTCGTGCTGCACGAGGAGAAGGGCTACAACCTCACTTAGCAGCTACCGCGGGACCGGCGCAGGTTTCGCTGTGTCGGAGAAGCGCCAGGGACGGGCTGAAGAAAAGTCAGGACGCGCTTTTTTCATCATCCGGGCAAGGTAAGTGGCCCGCGCGCACAGGGGAGCTCTGCGGACGGCAGAGCTCCCCTGGTTGCTTTCAGATGGCCATCGCGCCGGTCTCGCCCGTGCGGATGCGGACGACGTGCTCGAGATGCGCGACGAAGATCTTCCCGTCACCGACCTGGCCGGTACGCGCGGCATCGATGATGGCTTCCACGGTCCGATCCAGATCTTCGTCGGCAACCGCGATCTCGATCTTCGATTTCGGCAGGAAATCGACGACGTACTCGGCGCCGCGATAGAGCTCCGTGTGCCCGCGCTGCCGGCCGAAGCCCTTCACCTCGGTCACGGTGATCCCGTGAACGCCGACGTTCGAGAGCGCCTCGCGCACGTCGTCCAGCTTGAACGGTTTGATGATCGCAGTGATCAGCTTCATGGTGCGGTCCTCACTGAATGTCGAAGGATTTGCCGATGCTGAAGACCAGCGACTCGGTCGAGTCCCCGACGAGCTCGTCGTCGGC
>DASVDF010000049.1:0-3840 GCA_036381215.1 Woeseiaceae bacterium
ATGGGCGAGGTGATCCATGACGCCGCGCTCGCGGGGCTCGGCATTGCGCTGTTCTCGGCCTGGCACGTCTGCGAGGACCTGAAGGCGGGCCGGCTCGAGCGTGTGCTGCCGGAGCATCGCCTTCCGGATTCCGGCATCTACGCGGTGATGCCGCAGCGCCGCCTGACGCTGCCGCGCGTGCGGGCCTTCATCGATTTCGTGGTGGAGAAATTCGGCGACGTCCCGCCGTGGGAGCGCTGACGGCGGCCGGAACCGGAATCCATGGCGGCCTCGCTCCCGGCACCGGACAGCGTCGGCGGAACGCGGAGTTCACGCCCCCGGCCTGCAGTCTCTGGCACATCGCCTAGCCGGGGCTCCGCAACGCGATCAGGTCTCTCGACGATCAGGACCGATGCCCATGCCTTTAGTGATGGCCTTCCGGCATGAGCCCTGCAATGGTGAACCCGCCATCTACAGAGATGCACTGTCCGGTAATGTAGCTCGCGCCTGGAGACGCGAGGAACACCACGGCGGCAGCCACCTCACCTGGTTCACCATACCGCGCAATCGGTAGAGCGCGACTCCACGCCTGGACTCGCTCGGCGGTATGCGTCGCATCCGAGTGCGGGTTCTGATCGGGCCGGGGGCGACGACATTCACCGTGATCCCGAACTCTGCCAGCTCGACGGCAGCCACGCGTGAAAAGGCGTTGATAGCTCCCTTGGAGGCAGCATACGCGGCTCGGCCGGAACTCCCTAGCAAGCCTGAATGGGAAGAGACGTTGATGATCCGCCCGTATCCCGCCTGCTGCATGACTCGGGCGGCCATCTGTGTGCAAAGGAATGTGCCGGTCGCATTAATCCGTAGCTGGCGCTCCCAAAGTTCCAAGGATGTTTCCAAGAAGGGACTGGGTTCGGCGATGCCAGCGTTGTTCACCAGGATATCCAGCGTTCCGCAGCTATCGACGATTCTCGAAAAGAGCTCCGTGAGATTGTCAGGATCGGCGACATTGGCTTCAAACGTGAGGCAATTGGCGGAGTTCCTGCTGTCGTACGCGGAGCGGTCGCCCTTGGTTTATACATCCAGTGAGGGGCCACTTTGCCGACACGCAACCGATCTCCTCGCCGAAATCGATCGTCAGCGACTTGTGCTACCCGCGCTTGCAGCACGACGACATACGGGTAGGCATGCCGCGCGCGCGTAACCGGATTGGCGAAGACATCAAAACTGCGTCATCGCCCGCGGCGAAATGCTCCCGCGCAAGCTCGGCGAACGACCCGTTTTTGTCGACGTACTCGTTGGCGGCGGCCAGGTCGGCCCGGATCTCGGCCGCGAGCGTTTCGGCAAGACGCCGTTCGACTTCGTTCGCGGGCGCTTCCTCCGCGACTCGCGATGCGTTCACGTTCAGCTCCCTGGCTTGCCGGTAGATGTCCGAGTCGATCGTAGGGCTTACGGTTCGCTTGGGCCCTTTCGCTTTCGGGACAGAACGGGGCATAACTCCTCCTGCCTGATCATATCGGTGCATATGACCCGTGTGTACATTACCCGTGCTCATGCCGCCATCGGTGCCGCGCGCCATTGCCGATTCCGTGAGCGCGCGCAGTTGACGGGATGGCCTGGGGCGCCAGGACCGCGATTGCTGCGCCCGCGCCCCGTCTATGTAAGACTCCTTCACATGAGAAGACATGGACACGGCCGCCGCGGCTATCACCACGGCAACCTGCGCGAAGCGCTCGTGCGCGCCGCGCTCGATCTCATCGCCGAGAAAGGGCCGGCGGGCTTCACCTTCGCGGATGCGGCCCGCTCGGCCGGCGTCAGCTCGGCCGCGCCTTACCGCCACTACCGGGACCGGGAAGCGCTGCTCGTCGAGGTCGCGTTCCGCGGTTTCGAGATGTTCGCCGCGCGGCTCCACGCGGCGTGGAACGAAGGACGTCCCGAGCCGTTCGCAGCTTTCGAGAATCTCGGCCGCGCCTACCTCGCGTTCGCGCGCGAGGAGCCCGCGTACTACTCGGTGATGTTCGAGGCCGGCGTCGACATCGACGCCGATCCCGAGCTCCGGCAGGCGTCCGATCGTGCCTTCGGCGTGCTGCGCTCGGCGGCGGAAACCCTGTGCGCGCTGCTGCCGCGCGAGGAGCGGCCGCCGGCGGCGATGATGAGCCTGCACGTCTGGGCCATGTCGCACGGGATCGCATCGCTGTTCGCACGCGCCGACGCCGGCCGCCGCAAGCTGCCGATGCCGGCCGAGGACCTGCTGGATGCCGCGGTGCTCGTGTACCTGCGCGGGTTGGGCTTCGTCGGCGGATCGCGCGCGGGGGGTTGACAGCCGGCCGCCTCTCAACCACTATGTAAATGTTATTAACATTAACTTCGAGGACGGCCGGATGGAGATCATTGGCAGAATCGACGAGATCGGGAAGCCGGCCTGGATCGGCCTGCTGGTCCTGAGCTTCATCCTGTTCTGGCCGCTCGGCCTCGCTCTTCTCGCTTTCCTGATCTGGAGTGGACGCATGGGATGTTGTGGAAGACACGGCGGCATGGGCCGCCGGCACGCGCGTATGCACGAGTGGATGCATGAACGGATGGGGCACGCGCCCGGCCGCTGGTATCGCGGCGGCCCCTCGAGCGGGAATATCGCCTTCGACGAGTACCGCGAGGCCACGCTGAAGCGGCTCGAAGAGGAGCAGCGCGAGTTCCGCGATTTCCTCGATTGCCTGCGTCACGCGAAAGACAAGGCGGAGTTCGACCAGTTCATGGCCGAGCGCGCCCGGCCGCGGCCGGAGGACGACGGCGCGACCCCGAGCGACTGACGCCGCTGGAAGCGAGGCGGCCGGTCACCGCCGTCCGGCCGTATTGCCTCTTGGTCCACTGGCAATTCCGCGGCGCTGTGCCGATGCTGGAGCTTCGGCTTCGACTGGCGGCTCCGCGATGCAACTCACCGACATCTGCTTTGGTTGGCGGCTCCTGTGGGGCTTGTCGGTCGTTCTCGCTGGTTGCGCCGCGGGTCCGGAGGTCATCCGTCTCAGCGATGCGCCGCCCGGCGGCGGTCCGTACGGGAAAATCCTCGTCGTTTCCCTGTTCGAATCGTTCGACATGCGCAGATATCTCGAGACCGAGCTGGTTTCGCAACTGTCGGAGCAGGGGATCGAGGCGGTCGCCAGCACTTCGATGATGGACAGCAAGACCCCCGTCAACCGGCGCACCTTCGTCGACATGGTCGACAAGACAGGTGCCGACTCGGTGTTGCTGACCCAGCCGGTCGACCTCGAGACCACGGCGAAGAAGACCACGCCCGCGAGCCCGCAGGCGAGCTACAACTTCCGGCCGACGTACTACTACAACGTGTTCAGCGTCGAGCTCACGGAGTACGCCGAGCCGCCGGGGATCCGGCTGGAGCACGATGTCACCCTGCTGGTCGAGCTGATCGGCGTGGACACACGCGAACCGGTGTGGGCGATCCAGACGCGCTCCAGGGTCGTATGGAAGGCCGATATGGAACGCGACTATTCGGCGTACATCGACGAGGCGAAAACGATCACGCGCGAGATGGCCAAAGACGGTGTGATCGCCGCCGATTGATTCAGCGACGGACGACTGTCACCGGAGATCGGCTCCCCCAGCTCTGGCTGTTCCGGCCTTGGCGTGCAAGTCGGCCTGCAGGAGCGCGCATTGCGCGCGACCGACCATCTTCGTCGCGCGAGATGCGCGCTCCTGCAGCCGCATGGCGTAGATTGGCGTTGCCCGGATAGCTTATTGCGCCAGCGCGATATTGAGGGACGCGCCGATCAGCACGCCTTTCTGGCCTTCGGCGAGGTTTTTCGCCCCGAGCGCGCGCTGGAGGATCGACTGGTTGACGCACCAGAA
>DASVDF010000050.1:0-121156 GCA_036381215.1 Woeseiaceae bacterium
AGAACAGGTCGCGCGCGGTCTCGCAGATGCGCTCGCGCGCGCTCGGCCGTGCGGCCTTGTCCGATTTCTTCCCCTTAGGGTCTGCGCTCATGGCACTTCATCTCCCCCTTGACAGGTGAGTGACCGGTCAGTATCTTCTCGCCCGAATGATACCGAACGGTATAGTAACGTCGGCTAATCATCCAAGGATTGTTGCACTGTGTCAAATGTCCGACAGCCGCGGCGTGCCGCATCCGCTCCGAGGCCCGGTCGGGCCGCCGGCGGCGCCACGGCCGGGTCGCTGGCCAGCGTTACACCTGAAACGAATATCCTCTAAGGAACAAGGAGTTATCCATGAATTCGGCATACCGAGGCGCGCTGGTCTCCGGTTTCGCGACGCTGCTTTTGATGACAGCCGGATGTGGCCAGAGCCGGGCGGGTGAGGAGCAGGCGGCGCCCCCGCCGCCGCAGGTGTCGGTGGCGCGCGTGGCGGTCCGGCCGCTGCACGAATGGCAGGAATTCACCGGCCGCCTCGCCGCGGTGAAATCAGTGGACGTGCGGCCGCGCGTTTCCGGCTACATCGAAGCGGTCGGCTTCGCGGAGGGCAGCCGGGTAGAGGCGGGCGACCTCCTGTTCCAGATCGATCCGCGGCCGTTCAAGGCGGAGGTCGAGCGGCTCGAGGCCGAGCGCAAGCGGGCGACGGCGCAGCTCGAGCTCGCGACCAGCAACGAGCAGCGCGCCGAGCGCCTGCTCGCCGAGAACGCCATCGCGCGCGAGGAATACGAAAGCCTGAGCACGGCGCGCGCGATCGCCGCCGCGGAGCTCGGCGCCGTCCAGGCCGCGCTCGACGCCGCGCGCCTCGATCTCGAGTTCACCACCGTCGAGGCGCCGATCGCCGGGCGCGTGTCGAACGCGCTGGTGACCGCGGGCAACCTGGTCGACAGCTCGACCCTGCTCACCACGCTCGTCTCCGACGACCCGATCTACGCGTACTTCAATGCCGACGAGCAGAGCTACCTCGATTACATCGAGGGCCAGGACCCGGCGGCGGCGCGCAACGCGCAGGTCTATGTCGGGCTGATCAACGAGACGGGGTATCCGCACGAGGGCCGGCTCGACTTCCTCGACAACCGCGTCGATCCCGAGTCCGGGACGATCCGCGGGCGCGCGGTGCTGGACAACGCCGACGGGCGCTTCACGCCGGGACTGTTCGTGCGCCTGAAGCTCGTGAGCCCGGCGGTGAGCGACGTGGCGCTGGTCGACGACCGCGCGATCGGCACCGATCTCGACCAGAAGTACGTGCTCGTCGTGGACGACCAGAACGTCGCGCAGTACCGCGGGGTGGAGACCGGTCCGCTGGTCGACGACCTGCGGGTGGTGACGAAGGGGCTCAAGGCCGGCGACCGCGTGATCGTCAACGGCCTGCAGCGGGTCCGCCCCGGCGTGCCGGTGGCGCCCATGCAGGTGGCCATGCAGCGCGGCTCGCGCGAGCTCGACCGGCTGGCAGTGAACGCGGCGGCCGGGCAGCCGTAGCGCCAGCGTTTCGACATCGGTCGCGCGCGATGCGCGCTCCTCCAGGGGCCCGCATCGCGCGCGACGAAATCGCCAACGATTTCTGCAACGAGAGCGGTTATGAATTTTTCGCAATTTTTCGTGCAGCGCCCGATCTTCGCGGCCGTGCTGTCGATGATCATCTTCCTCTCCGGCGCGATCGCGCTCAGGCTGCTGCCGATCAGCGAGTACCCGGAGGTCGTGCCGCCGACGGTGGTCGTGACCGCGACCTACCCCGGCGCCAACCCCGAGGTGATCGCGGAAACCGTCGCCTCGCCGCTCGAACAGGCGGTGAACGGCGTCGAGGACATGCTGTACATGTCGTCGATGGCGACCTCCGACGGCGTGATGACGCTCACCATCACGTTCGCGCTCGGCACCGATCTCGATCGCGCGCAGCAGCAGGTGCAGAACCGCGTGCAGCAGACGCTGCCGAAGCTGCCGTCCGAGGTGCAGCAGATCGGCGTCGTGACCGAGAAAGCATCGCCGAACCTGACCATGGTCGTGCACCTCGTGTCGCCGGAAGGGCGCTACGACACGCTCTACCTCTCGAATTACGCGACGCTGCGCGTGCGCGACGAGCTGGCGCGCCTGCCCGGCGTCGGCAACGCGCAGGTGTTCGGTTCCGGGGAGTACGCGATGCGCGTGTGGCTGGACCCGGAGAAGGTCGCCGCGCTGAACCTCACGGCGAACGACGTCGTCAACGCGATCCGCGAGCAGAACCTGCAGGTCGCGGCCGGCAAGCTCGGCTCGCCGCCCAGCCCGAGCTCGGCGCAGTTCCAGGTCCTGATCGACACCCGGGGCCGGCTGGAGACGCCCGAGGAATTCGAGCAGATCATCGTGAAGGCCGGCCCGCGCGGCGAGATCGTGCGCCTGGGCGACGTCGCGCACGTCGAGCTCGGCGCAAGCAGCTACGCCATCCGCTCGCTGCTCGACAACAAGCCGGCTTCCGGCATCGGCATCTTCCAGCGCCCGGGCTCGAACGCGCTCGAGATCTCGCAGAGCGTGCGCGAGCGCATGGCGGAGCTCGCGAAGGATTTCCCCGAAGGCGTGGAATACTCGATCGTCTACGACCCGACCACGTTCGTCAGCGAATCGATCCGCGCGGTCGTCCAGACCCTGCTCGAAGCGCTGGCCCTGGTGGTCATCGTCGTCGTCGCGTTCCTCCAGACCTGGCGCGCCTCGATCATTCCGCTCGCCGCCGTGCCGGTGTCGCTCGTCGGCACGCTCGCGGTGATGTACGGCTTCGGCTTCTCGCTCAACGCGCTGTCGCTGTTCGGGCTCGTGCTCGCGATCGGCATCGTGGTGGACGACGCGATCGTCGTGGTCGAGAACGTCGAACGCAACATACGCGCGGGCCTCAAACCGGTGGAGGCGACCAAGCAGGCGATGCGCGAAGTTACCGGGCCGATCGTCGCCACCGCGCTGGTGCTGGTCGCGGTGTTCGTGCCGACCGCGTTCATCAGCAGCCTGTCGGGGCAGTTCTACCGGCAGTTCGCGATCACGATCGCGATCAGCACGGTGATCTCGGCGATCAATTCGCTGACGCTGTCACCGGCCCTGTCCGCCGTGCTGCTGAAGGAGCACGGTGCGCCGCCCGACCGCCTGCAGCGCGGCATCGACTTCCTGTTCGGCTGGGCGCTCAGGCCCTTCAACCGCGCGTTCGAGCGCGGCTCCCACGGCTACGTCGGCGTGACCCGCCGCATGCTGCGCCGCTCCGGCGTGGCGCTGGTCGTGTTCGCGGGCCTGATCGGCCTCACCTGGCTCGGCTTCACGCACGTGCCCGGCGGCTTCATCCCGCAGCAGGACAAGCAGTATCTCGTCGCGTTCGCGCAGCTTCCGGAGGCGGCAACGCTCGATCGCACGACCGATGTGGTGAAGCACATGGGCGAGATCGCGATGCAGCAGCCCGGCGTCGAGCACGCCGTGGCGTTCCCGGGGCTCTCGATCAACGGCTTCGTCGCCGCGCCGAACCAGGGCATCGTGTTCGTGCCGCTCGACGACTTCGAGAACCGCGAGGACCCGGCGTTGTCCGCGGGTGCAATCGCGGGCGCGCTGAACCAGAAGTTCGCCGCCATCCAGGAGGCGTTCGTCGTCGTGTTCCCGCCGCCCCCCATCCTCGGCCTCGGCAGTATCGGCGGCTTCCGCATGCAGATCGAGGACCGCACCGGGCACGGCTTCCGCGCGCTCTACGAGGAGACGCAGAAGCTGATCGGCCAGGCCTGGCAGACGCCCGGTCTCACCGGCCTGTTTTCCGGTTTCCAGGTCAACGTGCCGCAGGTGCGGGCGGTGGTCGATCGCGAAAAGGCGAAAGCGCAGGGCGTGGACCTGCACGACCTGTACGAGACGATGCAGATCTATCTCGGCTCGCTGTACGTGAACGACTTCAACCGCTTCGGCCGCACCTACCAGGTGAAGGCGCAGGCGGACATGAACTTCCGCCTGCAGCCGGAGGACATCGTCGACCTCAAGGTGCGCAACGACGAAGGCGCGATGGTGCCGCTCGGCAGCTTCGTGCGGCTGGAGCAGACGGCCGGCCCCGACATGGTGCCGCACTACAACGGCTACCTCACCGCCGAGATCAACGGCGCGCCCGCGCCGGGCTACAGCTCGGGCGAGGCGGAGGCGCTCATGGCCGGGCTCGCCTCGAAGCTCCTGCCGAACGGCATGCAATTCGAGTGGACCGAGCTCACGTACCAGAAGATACTCGCCGGCAATACCGCCGCGTGGATCTTCCCGCTGTGCGTGCTGCTCGCCTTCCTCGTGCTGGCCGCGCTGTACGAGAGCTTCAGCTTGCCGCTGGTGGTCATCCTGATCGTGCCGATGGTGCTCTTGTCCGCGATCGCGGGCGTGTGGCTCACGCGCGGTGACAACAACATCTTCACGCAGATCGGTCTCATCGTGCTGGTCGGCCTCGCCTGCAAGAACGCGATCCTGATCGTCGAGTTCGCAAAGGATCGGGAAGCGGCAGGCGCGCTGACCTGGGACGCCATCATCGAGGCCTGCAGGCTCCGGCTCCGGCCGATCCTCATGACCTCCTTCGCGTTCGTCATGGGCGTCGTGCCGCTCGTGCTCGCGCACGGGGCCGGTTCCGAGATGCGCCATGCCATGGGCATCGCGGTCTTCTCCGGCATGCTCGGCGTGACCTTCTTCGGCCTTCTGCTGACGCCGGTCTTCTATTGGGTCGTGCGGCGCGTGACCGGCGCCGCGCGTCTTGCGGACCGGCCCGAGGGCCGCTCGCAGCGCCGCGGATGGCTGCGGCTGCCGGCTCTGAGGAGCGCATCGTGAAACAGCTCGTTCTGATCTCGCTTGCACTTGGCCTGGGCGCCTGCGCCGTGGGTCCGGAGTACACCACTCCGGATACCCCGGCGCCTCGTTTCGCGAGCGCGGACGCGGAGCACTTCGCCCGTACCCGCATCGAGGAGGCCTGGTGGCGCGAGCTCGGCGATCCCGGGCTCGACGACCTCATCGAGCGCGCGCTCTCGTCCGATCTCGACGTGCGCATGGCGGCGGCGCGGCTGGCCGAGGCACGCGCGATCTACCGCGACCAGTCGCTGGACCGCCTGCCGACCGTCACGGCGCAGGGCGCGTACGACCGGCGCAAGCAGCAGCTCACCGGTTTCGGACCGGCGGACGGCGACACGCGCGTTTTGTCGGAGACCTTCGATCTCGGTTTCGACGCGTTCTGGGAAATCGACCTGTACGGGCGCGTGCGGCGGGAGGTCGAGGCCGCGCGCGCCGATGCGCAGGCGGCGGAAGCCTTGCTGCATGCGGCGCAGGTGAGCGTCGCCGCCGAGGTCGCGCGCAATTATTTCGCGCTGCGCGGGGCCGAGCGGCGCTACGCCGTCGCGGTCAGGAACCGCGACAACCAGCGCGAGGCGGTGCGCATCACGCGCGCGCGTTACGAGCTGGGCCGCGGCACCGAGCTCGACCTCGCGAGCGCCCGCGCGCAGCTCGCGGCGACCGAGGCGACGCTGCCGCCGCTCATCGCCGCCGAGCGCGCGGCCGAGCACCGCCTCGCGGTCCTGCTCGGCCAGCAGCCGGGCACGCTGCAGATCCCGGATGCCAAAACTGCGCGGCCGGTCAGCGAGTCGCTCGCCGAGCCGCTCGCGGTCGGCGATCCGGAAGCGCTGCTCAGGCGCCGTCCGGACATTCGTGCCGCCGAGCGGCAGCTTGCCGCGGCGACGGCGCGCATCGGGGTCGCCACGGCGGATCTGTTCCCGAAGCTCTCGGTGACGGGTTTCATCGGCTTCATCACCGGCGAAGCGGGCCAGCTCGGCGAATCGGCCGCCGAGGGCTGGGGCGTTACGCCCACCCTGAGCTGGCCCGCGTTCGACCTCGGCAGCGTGCGCGCGCGCCTCAGGGCGACCGAGGCCCAGGCCGACGGCGCGCTCGCGTTCTACGAGCAGACGGTGCTGCGCGCGCTCGAGGAAACGGAGAACGCCTTCGTGGATTTTGCGCAGAACCAGGCGCGGCTCTCGGCAACCGTCGACCAGGCAAAGGCGTCCGGACGTGCCGCGGAGCTCGCGCGCATCCGCTACCGCGAGGGCGCGATCGAATTCCTGAGGCTGCTCGATGCCGAGCGGACCCTGCTCGACGCAGAGGACTCGGTCGCCCGGGCGGAAACCGACCTCAACACCTCGGTGGTCGCGATCTACAAGGCGCTCGGCGGCGGCTGGGAAGTCGCGCCGGCAGTCGCGGCCGGACCGTATTCGAAGTAAACCAGAGACAAGGTATATCATCGCCATGGACGAACATTCCGAACTCGAGATCGAGCCAGGTGTCGTGGTACTCGGCATCGTCTTCGCGGCATCGCTGCTCGGGCTGATCTTCTGGCTCGCGTCATGATCGACGCCGGTGCCGGGCTCCGGAGGGACGCGGAGCCTGTATCATCGCGCCGGATGGATGCGCGAGCCGTCACGGTGGAGGAGGGGTCGGGGCCCGCCAGGGCGCCGGCCGTCATTCGCGTCGAGAAGCTGGAGAAGACCTACCAGTCGGGCTTCCAGGCCCTGAAGGGCGTCGACCTCGACATCCGGCGCGGCGAGATCCTGGCGCTCCTCGGCCCGAACGGCGCCGGCAAGACGACGTTGATCAACATCGTGTGCGGGATCGTGAATGCCACCGGCGGCCGGGTGACGGTGGACGGCCACGACATCGTGCGGCACTTCCGCATGACCCGCTCGATGATCGGGCTCGTCCCCCAGGAGATGGCGACGGACACGTTCGAGTCCGTGTGGGCGACGACCTCGTTCAGCCGCGGCCTGTTCGGTAAAGCGGCCGATCCCGCGCACATCGAGCGCGTGCTCAGGTCGCTCTCGCTGTGGGACAAGAAAGACAGCCGCATCATGACGCTCTCCGGCGGCATGAAGCGGCGCGTGCTGATCGCGAAGGCGCTGGCGCACGAACCGCAGATCCTGTTCCTCGACGAACCGACCGCGGGCGTCGACGTCGAGCTGCGCAAGGACATGTGGGAGGTCGTGCGGGATTTGCGCGCCTCCGGCGTCACCATCATCCTCACGACGCACTACATCGAGGAAGCCGAGGAGATGGCGGACCGCATCGCCGTCATCAATCACGGAGAGATCGTGCTGGTCGAAGAGAAGCGCGAGATGATGGAGAAGCTCGGCCGCAAGCAGATGGTGCTGAGCCTGCAGGCGCCGCTCGCCGCCGTGCCGGACGCGCTCTCCGACTGGAAGCTCGAGCTCGCCGCCGACGGCCACGAGCTCGTCTACACCTACGACACCCGCGCCGAGCGCACCGGCATCACGTCGCTGCTCGCCGAGCTCAACCGGGCCGGCATCCGCTACAGCGACCTCCGGACCTCCCAGAGCTCGCTGGAGGAGATCTTCGTGAACCTCGTGAAGAGAAAGCCGTCGTGAACTGGCGCGGCGTCACTGCGATCTACCGCTTCGAGATGGCGCGCATGCGCCGCACCGTGATGCAGAGCATCCTGTCACCGGTCATCTCGACGTCGCTGTATTTCATCGTCTTCGGCGCGGCGATCGGCTCGCGCATCACCGAGGTCGACGGCGTCGGCTACGGCTCGTTCATCGTGCCGGGGCTCACCATGCTCATGCTGCTGACGCAGAGCATCTCCAACGCGTCTTTCGGCATTTATTTCCCGCGGTTCACCGGCACGATATACGAGCTCCTGTCCGCGCCGGTATCGTTCATCGAGATAGTGCTCGGATACGTGGGCGCGGCGGCGACCAAGTCGATCATCATCGGCGCCATCATTCTCGCGACCGCGGGCCTGTTCGTGCCGGTGGAGATCGCGCACCCGGTGTGGATGCTGCTGTTCCTCGTGCTCACGGCCGTGACGTTCAGCCTGTTCGGCTTCATTCTGGGCATCTGGGCGGACGGTTTCGAGAAACTGCAGCTCGTGCCCATGCTGATCGTCACGCCGCTCGCCTTCCTCGGCGGCAGCTTTTACTCGATCGACATGCTGCCGCCGTTCTGGCAGACGGTCACGCTCTTCAACCCGGTGGTCTACCTGATCAGCGGCTTCCGCTGGAGTTTCTACGAGAATGCGGACGTGAGCGTCGGCGTCAGCCTCGCGATGACCGGGGCGTTCCTCGTCGCCTGCCTGCTGGTGGTGCGCTGGATGTTCCGAACGGGCTATCGCCTGAAGACCTGATCCGCTTATGATGGGGATTCCCCCCGCTCAGGAGATCGCGGATGGCCTTGCCGGGCATGAGGGTCGATCGGGCATTCTTCTTCCTGTTGCTGATCGCCGCCACGCTCGCGTTCTACGGCCTCATCGCCGATTTCATCAAACCGATTTTCTGGGCACTCGTCCTCGCGCTCCTTTTCCAGCCGTTGCAGCGTTACATGCTGCGTGCCATTCCGGACCGCCCGTCGATCGATGCGTCGATCACGCTGACGACGATTGTGTTCCTGGTGCTGATCCCGGTATTTCTCATCGTCCTCGCGGTGGCGAACGAGGCGGCGGCGATTGTCGAGGACATCCAGCAGGGCAATATCCGCTGGAGCGTCGCCCTCAACTGGGCGCGTGAGCGCATTCCGGTCGTCACCGGGCTTCTGAATCGTTTCAACATCGACCTGGCGCGGATCCAGGAAGGCCTGTCCGCCGGCGCGATGGCGGCAGGGCAGTGGGTCGCGACCAATGCGCTGGTCATCGGCCAGGGCACCGTCGTGTTCTTCCTTCAGCTCTTCGTCATGCTCTACCTCCTGTTCTTCTTCCTGCGCGACGGGGCGACGATCATGCAGCGGGTGCGCCAGGCACTGCCGCTCGACGACGCGCTCGCCAACCACCTCGGCCGGCGCTTCGCCACGGTGGCCCGCGCGACGCTGAAGGGCACGTTCCTCATCAGCGCGATCCAGGGAGCCCTGGGCGGGCTCACGTTCTGGATGCTCGACCTGCGTGCGCCCATCCTGTGGGGCGTAGTCATGGGGGTGCTCGCGCTCGTGCCCGCCATCGGTCCGCCGCTCGTGTGGATTCCCGCGGCGATCTGGCTGGTCGCGACGGGCTCGTGGGTCAAGGGCCTCGTCCTCGTCGTGCTCGGCACCGTGATCATCGGCCTCGTCGACAACCTGTTGCGGCCCGTGCTCGTCGGCCGGGACGCGGGACTGCCCGATTACGTCATCCTGATCTCCACTCTCGGCGGCATCTCCATGTTCGGGCTGTCCGGCGTGCTGATCGGGCCGATCATCGCGGCGCTGTTCTTCTCCGTCTGGCACAGCTTCGAGAACCAGCGCAACAGCCCGGACGCGGCCCTGAGCTAGTGCCGGCCCCCCATGTTCCCGATTCGCGACGACAATCCGCAGCTGCTCGTGCCGGTCACGACCTACGCGCTGATCGCGCTCAATGTGCTCGCCTGGGTGTTCCTCCAGGGCATGGGCACGGAGCCTGCGCTGTCGCAGTCCGTGTGCCAGCTCGGACTCATCCCGGGCGACCTGCTCGGCAGCGTCGACCGCTCCGGCCTGCAGGGCCCGCTGCCGTGTCCGGTGGACGGCCAGTCGAACTGGGTGACGGTACTCTCGTCGATGTTCATGCACGGGAGCTGGCTGCACCTCATCGGCAACATGTGGTTCCTCTGGATTTTCGGCGACAACGTCGAGGACGCGATGGGCCGCGTGCGCTTCGCCCTGTTCTACGTGCTCTGCGGGCTGGCCGCTGCCGCGGCCCAGGTGTTCGCGAACGCGCAGTCGCCGATCCCGATGGTCGGCGCCTCCGGTGCGATCGGCGGCGTGATGGGCGCGTACATCGTCCTGTACCCGCGGGTCAACGTGCACCTGCTCCTCTTCCTGGGTTTCTACATCACCACCTTCGCGATCCCCGCCGTCGCGATGCTGGGCTACTGGGTCCTGCTGCAGCTTCTCGAAGCCGTCACGTCCTTCGGCGCGGTCGGCGGAGGCACCGCGTTCTGGGCCCATGTCGGCGGATTCCTCGCCGGCGCACTGCTCGTGTTCCCGTTCCGCAACGCGGACCTCCTGGCGCGCCATCCGTACCACGGCTGGAAGCAGCGTGACCATGCGAGCCAGGCCTGGCACCGCGTGCGCGGGCGCCGCGGCCCGTGGGGCTGAGCCTGCCGGGGCGCGGCGGTCAGGCGGTGCGATGACGGCGAGCGCGGACGAGAGCAACGCCGTCGAACCGGCGGCGGCGCGTTATGTCTGCGACGCGTTTCGCGCGTACAACCTCGCGTTTCGCGAGATCACGCGCCGCGCCGCGCGCCATTTCGTCGCCCGCGACTGGGCGGCGGCGCGGCAGGACGCGGTCAGCCGCATCGACCTCTACAACCGCTCCGTCGCCACGACCCGCCACGGCCTCGAGCCCGTGCTCGGCGAGGCCATGACCCGCCGCGACGCATGGGGCCGCATTCGCGAGCTGTACGCGCAGCTGATTCTCGACCGCCCCGACGCGGGCTTCTACAAGACCTTCTTCAGCTCGCTCACGCGCCGCATCTTCAACACGGTCGGCGTCGATCCGGAAGTCGAGTTCCTGGCGCTCGACGTGGATCCGGCGCTCGAGATGGCGGCGCCGCTGCCGACCCGCGTCTACGTGAACCGCGGCTCCCTCCTGCTCCTCTTCGAGGAACTGCTCGGGGATCTGCCATTCGCCCGACGCGTCCGCGATACGGACGCCCAGACCCGGTTCATTGCCGCCGAGATCGACGCCTTCCGGCGCGAGCGCCGCCTCTCCACCGCGCCGCAGAGCGTCGAGATCATCCCTTCGATCTTCTATCGCGGCTGCCGCGCGTATCTCGTCGGCCGGCTGCTCGGCGCGGACTGGCAGGTTCCGCTCGTCCTGCCATTCGCACACACGGACTCCGGTGTCGTTTCCGACGTCGTGATTCTCTCGGAGAGCGACGTCAGCATGCTGTTCGGCTTCACGCGCAGCTATTTCCAGGTGGACCTCGAGACCGTGGGCAGCGCCGTGCGCTTCCTGCGCGAGCTCATGCCGCGAAAACCCATCGAGGAGCTTTACACCGTCCTCGGCCGGGCCAAGCAGGGCAAGACGGAGCGCTACCGCGCGCTGATGCGCCATCTCGAGCGCTCGAGCGACCGGTTCGTACAGGCGCCGGGCGCGCGCGGCATGGTGATGGAGGTGTTCACGCTGCCGTCCTTTCACGTCGTGTTCAAGGTGATTCGCGACGACTTCGGCCATGCCAAAACCATCCGCCGCGACGAGGTTCGCGAGAAATACGAGCTCGTGTTCCGCCACGACCGGGCCGGCAGGCTGGTGGACGCGCAGGAATTCCGGCGCCTGTCGTTCGAGGCCGCGCGCTTCGAGCCGGCCCTGCTCGATGCCTTGCTGGGAACCTGCCGGAGGAATTGCCGGCTGCACGAGGGCACTCTCCTCATCGAGCACCTGTACATCGAGCGGCGGCTGGTCCCGCTCGACGTGTGGCTCGCGGACGCGGGAAAAGAGGAGGCGAGGAACGCGGTGATCGACTACGGCCAGGCGGTACGCGACCTCGCCTTCAGCAACATCTTTGCCGGCGACCTGCTGCTCAAGAACTTCGGGGTCACCCGCCACGGCCGGGTGATCTTCTACGACTACGACGAAGTTACGTTCGTAACCGATTGCCGGTTCCGGCCGCTGCCGGAGAGCCGGCAGCTGGAGGACGAAATGTCCGCGGAGCCCTGGTTCTTCGTCGGCGCGCACGACGTGTTTCCGGAGGAGTTCATCCGCTTCCTGGGCCTGGGCGAGGCGCTCGAGGCCGTCTTCCGGCGCTATCACGCGGAGCTCCTGTCGTGGCGCTGGTGGGCGCGCCTGCAGGAGAAGCTCGCGCGCGGCGAGGCGATCGAGGTCCTGCCCTACAGCCCGAAGACGCGCACGACGCGCCTGCCGGCCAGCGGAGTGTACGTGGACCGCTGAACGGGCGGGCCGGCGTGCGCCGGGGGCCAAGGACGGCGGCCGGTTTGAGCGGATGCGCTCCTGCCGGTAAAATTTTTGCACATGACTCCCGTCCGGGCGGGCTGATTGTGTGAGCAAGACCACAGACCCCACAGGTCCCGGCGGGCGACAATGCCCGGTGGCGTGGACCGCGAGCCGCGGCAGATGACAGGTCGGCGATGACAGGCGCAAGGAATCGACTGCTGGTCGTCGACGACGAGCCGGCTATCTGCACGGTCGTGCAGCGCGTCGCGGAACCGCTGGGCTTCCAGGTGAAGTCGCTGAACCACTCGCGCGAGTTCCTCGCGACCGTGCGCGAGTTCCGCCCCTCCGTCCTGGTCCTCGATCTCAAAATCCCCGGTGGCGACGGCGTCAAGCTCCTGCAGCAGGTGGAGGAGACCGGCGTCGCGGCGCAGGTCATCGTCATCAGCGGCATGGACCAGCGCGTGCTGAACACCGCGGAGAAGCTCGGCCGCTCGCGGGGCCTGTCCATGCTCGGCGTCCTGCAGAAACCGTTGCAGCGCACCGAGCTCGAAGGACGACTCAGGGAAGCCCTGGAGGCGAATCGCAGCTTCGGGTATCGCGACCTCACGTCGGCGTTGCGTGACCGGCAGTTCGTCGTTCACTACCAGCCGAAGATCACGCGCAACGGCAGCAGCTGGAAGGTCGAAAGCGCGGAAGCGCTCGTGCGCTGGATGCATCCCGAGCACGGGCTGCTGGCCCCGGGCGACTTCCTCGAGCTGGTCGAGGATTACGGGCTGATCAACCAGCTGACCGAGTATGTCCTGGACACCGCGCTGGCCCAGGTGGCGGAGTGGCAGGCCGGCGGCCTTGACGTCGGGGTGGCCGTGAACCTGTCCGCGAGCCTCGTCCGGGATCTCGATTTTCCCGACCGCGTGGCCGCGATGCTCCGCCGGCACGGCGTCTCCGGCAGGTCGCTGACCATCGAGCTCACCGAATCGAGCGCGATGAGCGATCCGACGAAGGCGATGGACATTTTCCTGCGCCTTTGCGTGA
This sequence comes from Woeseiaceae bacterium, assembly GCA_036381215.1. Taxonomy (GTDB): domain Bacteria; phylum Pseudomonadota; class Gammaproteobacteria; order Steroidobacterales; family Woeseiaceae; genus IDS-8. Next base: position 12,908 of record DASVDF010000050.1, read on the forward strand.
ACGACGTGAGCCTCTCGATCGACGATTTTGGCACGGGGTTCTCGTCGCTCAAGCAGCTTTACCAGTTGCCGTTCGGCGAGCTGAAGATCGATCGCATGTTCGTCGGCGGCCTGCCCGGCGACGAGGAAGCACGCGCGATCGTCCGCGCCACCGTCGATATGGCGCACGCGCTCAACATCAAGGTGTGCGCCGAAGGGGTCGAGACCCGCTCCGCGCTGGAATACCTGGAATCGGTAGGCTGCGACCGGGCACAGGGTTACCTGGTCAGCCCTGCCGTCGCCGCGGACCAGTTCGCGCGCATCGTCAAGAACTGGAACCGCACCGCCTGAGCGGGCGGCGAGTCGCGATGGGGGCAGCGCCGCAGCAACGCGCCGGGAGGGTCCGAGGCGTTGGCCTGCTCCGAATGGTCGCTTTCGCGCTCTTGTTTTGCGCCGCCCCGGCCGGCGCCCAGGCGGTCGCGACGGCACCCGAACAGAACATCAAGGCGGCGTATCTGTATAACTTCGGCGCCTACGTCGACTGGCCGGCGGAGGTGCTGCCGCCCGATGCGCCCCTCACGATCGCCATCCTGGAGAACGAGCCGGTCGCGGCGGCCCTCGAGCAGATTGCGCGCGACCGGCGCGTGAACGGGCGCGCCGTGCGCGTGCGGCGGCTCACGCCGGGCGAATCCCTGGAGGGCGTGCAGATGCTGTTCGTCGGTGCGGACGGCTCGGCCGAGCTTCCGGCCCTGACCGCGGCGGCGCGCGCGCGCTCGGTCCTCGTCATCACCGAGTCCGGCGAGGGCTTGCGCCAGGGCGGCGTCATCAACTTCGTCCTGGTCGACGAGCGTATCCGCTTCGAGGTCTCGCTGGACGCGGCCGACGCCAGCCGCCTCGCGATCAGCTCCCGCCTGCTCGCCGTCGCCGAGCACGTGCTGCCGAGGTCGCAAGGATGAATCCCCTGCCGACGGGCTCGGTACGCGGCAAGCTGCTGTTCATCACGCTCGTGACTGCCGCCTGCGCGCTCCTCATCAGCGGCGGTGTGCTGCTCATCTACGAGCTCCGCGATTTCCGCAGCGCCGGCGTCGCCGACCTTACCGCCCAGGCGGAAGTCATCGGGCTCGCGGCCGCCCCCGCGCTGCAATTCCTCGATCCCGATGCCGCGAACGCCTACCTGTCGCTGCTCAAGGCCAAGCGCAACATCACCAGCGCCGCGATCTACACGCCGAACGGCACGCTGTTCGCGAGCTACTCGGCCGATGGCAGAGCCGTCAGCTTTCCTGAGCTTCCCGAGATCGACGGCGAGCGGGTGGAGGGCAACGAGCTGATCCTGTTCCGGCGCATCGTCGCCGGCGACGAGATCATCGGCACGGTGGGGATCAAAGCCCGCTACGACGTCGCCGGCCGGCTGCTGGATTACCTCGGCATCCTCGGCGGCGTCATGCTCGTGAGCCTTGCGGCGGCGGCGATGATTTCCGGCCGGCTGCAGCGCACCATCACGCAGCCGATCTCGACCGTGACCTCGGTCGCGCGGCGCGTGATCGAGGAGCGCAATTTCAGCCTGCGCGCGCCGAAGACGACAAGCGACGAGATCGGCCTGCTGGTGGACGCCTTCAACGGCATGCTCGAGGAGCTGGGGCGGCGCGCGGAGCGGCTCGAGCATTCGGTACGCGAGCAGCAACGGGCCGAGGACGAGCTGCGGCAGCTCAATGCCGAGCTCGAGGATCGCGTGGAGGCGCGCACCGCCCAGCTGGAGGCCGCGAACCGCGAGCTGGAGAGCTTCAGCTACTCGGTCTCGCACGACCTGCGGGCGCCGCTGCGGGCGATCACCGGGTTCGCCAACCTGCTGTGGGAGGATCACAAGGACCGCCTCGACGCGGAAGGCCAGCGCAAGATCGGCATCATTCGCGGCCAGGCGGATCGCATGGGGGCGCTGATCGACGACCTGCTCGCGTTCTCACGGCTCGGTCGCAAGTCCATCGAGCCGGTTGCGATCGACATGTCGGAGATGGCGCGCGCGTCTTTCGAGCGGCTGACGCGCGACGGCGCGGGCCCGGAGCCCGAGCTGCGCATCGGGCGCCTGCCGCCGGCGACCGCCGATCGCAACCTGATCGAGCAGGTCTGGGCGAACCTGCTCGCCAACGCCGTCAAGTTCTCGTCGAAGACCGAGCAACCGGTGGTCGAGGTGGGCGCCATCGCCGAGGAGCGCGAGAACATCTATTACGTGCGCGACAATGGTGCGGGTTTCGATCCCCGCTACCGGCACAAGCTGTTCGGCGTGTTCCAGCGCCTGCACGACGAAACCGAGTTTCCCGGCACCGGCGTCGGTCTCGCGCTGGTGCAGCGGATCGTGACCCGCCACGGAGGGCGCGTGTGGGCCGACGGCCAGCCGGGCGAGGGCGCTACGTTCCATTTCAGCCTGCCGAGGGAGAGTGCCGATGAGTGAGTTCGAGGAAGTGGAGATCCTGCTGGTGGACGACAACGCGCTCGACGCGGAGCTCGCGATGCGGGGCCTCGAGCAGCACAATCTCGCCAACAACGTCGTGTGGGTGAAGGACGGCGAGCAAGCGCTGGATTACGTCTACCGGCGGGGCGAATACACGGGCCGCGCAGGATCGGGCCCGCGGCTGATCCTGCTCGATCTCAAGATGCCCAAGGTCGACGGCATCGAGGTCACGCGCGCGCTGAAAGGCGACGCGAAGACGCGCCACATTCCGATCGTCATCATGACGTCCTCGCAGGAGGAACGGGACCTCACGGAATCCTACAGCCTCGGCGTCAACAGCTACATTGTGAAGCCGCTGGATTTCGGGGCGCTGGCGGAGGTCGCGAGCCGCGCAGGCTACTACTGGCTCGCCATCAACCGCCTGCCGGCGCGATGAGCACGCTGCGCGTCCTGTTCGTCGAGGATTCGGAGCCCGACACGGAGCTCGTGTGCCGTGAGCTCGCGCGCGGCGGATTCGCGGTCCACGCGCGGCGCGTCGACACGGAGGAGTCGTTCCTCGACGCGCTGTCCACGGCCGAATGGGACCTGATCATCAGCGATTTCTCCATGCCCCACTTCGACGGGTTGCGCGCTTTCGCGCTGTTCCGCGACCGGGGTTTCGATATCCCGTTCATTTTCGTGTCCGGCGCGATGGGCGAGGAACGGGCCGTGCAGGCGATGAAGGCGGGCGCGCGCGATTACATCCTGAAGGGCCAGCTCGGGCGCCTGAACGCGGCGGTGCAGCGCGAGCTCGCGGAGGCGGCCGCGCGCCGCAAGGGCCGCGAGGCGGAAGCGGCGAAAGCGCGCGAGCAGCGCCGGCTCGCCGTCGCGCTGCAGGCGACCGGCGCCGGCGTCTTCGAGTACAGCGTGCCCGAGGGCGAGGAGGCGTATTTCAACGAGCGCTTCGGCGAGATCCTGGGCCTCGGCCCGGACGAGATCCCCCGGCCGCCGCGTTTCCGCGACTGGTTCTTCGAGCAGGTCCATCCCGAAGACCGCGATGCGGCGATCGCGATGCGCGAACGGTTCATCAGCGGCGAGAGCCACGACTTTGCGGCCGAGTTCCGCATCCGTCACGAGGACGGCGGCTGGCGGCACGTGACCTGCCACGCGGCGGCCTCGGCGCGCACGCCGGACGGCCGGGTCGCTGCGCTCATCGGCGTGCTCGTGGACCGGACCGAGGAGAAGCGCCTCGAGGAGCAGTTCCGGCAGGCGCAGAAGATGGAGGCGATCGGGCGGCTGGCCGGCGGCATCGCCCACGACTTCAACAACCTCCTCACCGTCATCAGCAACTTCGGCGAGTTCGTGCTGGAACGGCTGCGGCCCGGCAGCGGCGAGCACGACGACATGCAGGAGGTGCTGAAGGCCGCACGCCGGGCGGAGAAGCTGACGAGCCAGCTCCTCGCGTACTCGCGCAAGCGCCCGGTCGCCGCCACGGTGCTGAACGTGAACGGGCTGGTGGAGGACGTCGACAAGATGCTGCGCCGCCTGATGGGCGACGGCATCGAGTTCAGGACCGACCTCGCGCCCGATCTGTGGAACGTCAAAATCGACGCCGGCGGGCTGGAGCAGGTGCTCGTGAATCTCGCCGTGAACGCGCGCGATGCCATGCCGGACGGCGGCCGACTGGCCATCGAGACCCGCAATGTGCACGTCGGTGACGAGTTCCGGACGGCGCGCGGGCGCGACGTGCCCGCCGGCCGTTACGTCGCGATCTCGGTGAGCGATACCGGAGTCGGCATGGACGAGGAAACGAAGGCGCGCCTGTTCGAGCCGTTCTTCACTACCAAGGAGCCGGGACGCGGCACCGGGCTCGGGCTCGCGACGTGCTACGGCATCGTCAAGCAGGCGGGCGGCTTCGTCTGGGTGTACAGCGAGCCGGGCCACGGCACCACGTTTCGCGTGCTGCTGCCGCAGGAAGCGGCCGAGGCCGAGGCCGAGCGCGAGCCGACCCAGGTCGACAAGCTGCGCGGCAACGAGACGCTGCTGGTCGTGGAAGACGAGGAGCCCGTGCGCAGCCTGGTCGTGCGGCTGCTCTCGATGCTCGGCTATCGCATCCTCGAGGCCGGAGATGCCGCGGAGGCGCTCGCGCTCGCGCAGAGCTTCGGCAAACCGATCGAAGCCGTGCTCACGGACATCGTCATGCCCGAGATGAACGGCCCGGAGCTGGTGCAGCGGCTGAAGGAGATCCACCCCGACATCAAGCCGGTGTACATGTCCGGCTATACGCGCGGCGCCATCCAGGTCGATGAGACCATCGTGCTCGTGCAGAAGCCGTTCGCGCCGAACGATCTCGCGCGCAAGGTGCGGGAGACCCTCGACACGCCGCCCTGAAGCGGGAAGCCGATTGCGCCGCGGGCGGCGGGCTGCGATAGTTTTGGCCCGAGCTCCGCACCTTCTCTGCCATGCCCGCATTCGCTGCCGTCCGCTTCCGCCGGCTGGTCGTCAAGATCGGCTCGGCGCTGCTCACCGACGCCGACGGCCGCGTCAACCGCCGCTGGCTCGCGGGCGTGGCGGAAGACCTCGCCGCGTTGCGCGCAGCGGGCGGGGAGGTGCTGGTCGTCTCCTCGGGGGCGATCGCGCTCGGCAGCGGCATCCTCGGCATCGCGCGCCGGCGCGCGCGACTAGACGAGCTGCAGGCCGCCGCGGCCGCGGGACAGGTGCAGCTCATGCACGCATGGGCGGAGGCGCTGGCTGCCCACGACGTCGCGGTCGCGCAGGTCTTGCTCACGCTCGGCGACACGGAAAACCGGCGGCACTGGCTGAACGCGCGCGGCACGCTGGCGCGCCTGCTCGCGCACGACGTCGTGCCGGTGATCAACGAGAACGACACGGTCGCCACCGAGGAGATCCGCTATGGCGACAACGACCGCCTCGCCGCGCGCGTGGCGCAGATGGTGCTGGCGGACGGATTGCTGCTGCTCTCGGACGTCGACGGCCTGTACGAGGCCGACCCGCGCCGCCACGCCGGCGCGCACCACGTCCCCGAGGTGGAGGCCGTGACGGACGAGATCATGGGCATGGCGGCGGGCACGGCATCCGCGCACGGCTCCGGCGGCATGACCACCAAGCTGCTCGCGGCGCGCATCGCGACGCACGCGGGCTGCTCGACCATCGTTGCAAATGGCACGGTCGAGAGGCCGATCGCCGCCCTCATCTCCGGGGCGCGGCATACGATTTTCCATGCGCGCGGCACGCCGGCGGCCGCACGCAAGCAGTGGCTGGCGGGCGCGCTCGAGGTGCGCGGCACGCTCACGCTCGACGCAGGCGCCGTGCGCGCCCTCGCCGAGGGCCGCAGCCTGCTGCCGGTCGGCGTGACGCACGTGACGGGCACGTTCTCGCGCGGCGATCCGGTGTCAATCGCCGGTGCGGACGGGCGCGAGCTCGGCCGCGGTCTCGTTGCCTACGACAGCCATGAAGCGGCGCTCATCGCGGGCTGCCGCTCGGAGAACATCGCCACGCGCCTCGGCTATCCCGGGCGCGCCACCATGGTGCACCGGAACGATCTCGTGCTGTTCGGGAGCAGCGCATGACGGAGCAGAACATCGCCGCGATGATGGACGGCCTCGGCCGCGCGGCCCGCGACGCCGCGCGCACGCTCGCGCGCACCAGCGGCGAGGAGCGCAACGCGGCGCTCGCCGCCGCGGCGGCAGCGCTGCGTCGCTCGAGCGACTCTATCCTCGCCGCGAACGAGCGCGATCTCGCGAGCGCCCGTGAGCGGGGGCTTGCGGCGGCGATGCTCGATCGCCTCGCGCTCGATCCCGCGCGCCTCGCGGGCATCGCCGCCGGGCTCGAGGCGATCGTCGAGCTGCCGGATCCCCTGGGGCGCGTGCTCGCCGAGTGGACGCGGCCGAACGGCTTGCGCATCCAGCGCGTCTCGGTGCCGCTCGGGGTCATCGGCATGGTCTTCGAGAGCCGGCCGAACGTCACCGCCGATGCCGCCGGCCTGTGCCTCAAGTCCGGCAATGCCGTGATCCTGCGCGGCGGCTCGGAAAGCTTCGAATCGAGCCGCGCGATCCACGCGGCGATCGCCGGCGCGCTCGAGGCGTGCGGGCTGCCGGGGGCCGCGGTGCAGCTCGTGCCGACGCGCGACCGCGCGGCGGTCGGCCACCTGCTCGCCATGCGCGAGTGGATCGACGTCGTCGTGCCGCGCGGCGGCAAGAGCCTCATCCGGCGCGTGCAGGAGGACGCGCGGGTGCCGGTGATCGGGCATCTCGAGGGCATCTGCCACGTCTACCTGCACGCCTCGGCCGATCCGGACATGGCGAAGGCGATCGTGCTGAACGCGAAGATGCGGCGCACCGGCATCTGCGGCGCCGCCGAGACGCTGCTCGTCGATCGGGAGGCGGTGGAGCGGCTCGTGCCGGGGATCGTCGCCGCGCTCGTCGAGGCGGGTTGCGAGGTGCGCGGTGACGAGACGATCCGGAGCGCGGCCGACCGCGTCGTCTCCGCGACGGAGGCGGACTGGTCGACCGAGTACCTCGACGCGATCATCTCCGCGCGCGCGGTGGACGGCGTCGAGGACGCCATCGAGCACATCCGCCGCCACGGCTCGGGCCACACGGAGAGCATCGTCGCGGACGACGCGGCGGCGGCCGAGGCGTTCCTCGCGGGCGTCGACAGCGCCATCGTGCTGCACAACGCCTCCACCCAGTTCGCCGATGGCGGGGAGTTCGGCATGGGCGCCGAGATCGGCATCGCGACCGGCCGCATCCACGCGCGCGGCCCGGTCGGCGCCGAGCAGCTCACGAGCTACAAGTACGTCGTGCGCGGGGCGGGCCAGCTGCGCCCCTGAGGGTCAGCGCGGGAATCGCAGCCTGAGATTGGCCTGCACGGTTTCGATCCACTGCGGCGGCACCTGCGCGCTCTCCGCGTAGCCGCGCCAGGCGGAGACCACCTCGAGCACCTCGTCGAGCATCGTGTCGGCGCGGCCGCGCTTCAGGCCGGCGACGCTCGCGCAGGCGCGGAAGTCGGCGCGCTCGAAGCCGTCCTGTTTGCCGTTCAGCGTCATCTGGTGGCGCGCGGTCCATAGCCCTTGCGGGTTGTACGCGAAGGTCAGGTCGAACGCCGGCGCGAGCGACCACTCGCCGGCCTTGTTCATGAGAAAGGCGACGTTCTTCACGTGGTCGTCCTGGTTGCGCGCCACGACGTTGAACAGCATGCGGCGGAACTGCTGCTCGAGGTCGCGCATCGAAAGCCCGAGGCGGCGGATCACGTCGAACAGCTGCTCGTAGGACCAGGCGCCGGCGGCGTTGAAGTCGAAATGCGCGAGCGCCGCGAGCGATTGCATGTGGAGCTTGGCCCCGTCCGCCTGGCGGTCGAAACGCCGGGTCATGAAATGCCGCCGGCCGCCCTCCTCGAGCAGGCGGCACTCGGCCATCTCGATGCCGGCATCGCGGGCCATGTTCGAGTACGCATACTCGATCACCGTGTAGCCGCGCGGGTCCTCGAGCTCCTTGTCGCGATTGCCGCTGACGCCGTCGAATTTGAGCAGCCAATAGCCGAAGCCCGCGCCGGCCTTTACCTGGCCGGAGCGCACCTCGTTCGTCTGCGGGTTCCACGCGACGATGGCCTTCGCCCGCGCCCCGCCGGCGGACGTGCCGACGCGCAGGATGTCCTCGATGGTGGTGTGCCGCTGGTCGAGCGTGAAGGAGCCCTGGACGGCCGCACGCTGGGTCAGGATCTCGGAGGCGAGAGCAACCAGCGCGTCCACCTGGACCTTGCTCGACTTCCGATCCGGACCGAGCGCCGGGACGTACTCGAGCGCCCCCATGCCGCGATGGCCGATGTAGCAAAGGCGCTCGATCGCGTTGAATTCGGACGGTGCGCGACCCTGCGTCGCGAGCCAGGCGTCGATGAGCGCGTTGCCGAACTTGTCGGGCAGCGAATCCGCGAGCAGCCCCGGGAGCCCGTGGAAAGGGGCGAGCGGAAGGGCCGGGAACGTGTACACGCGCGTGCCGAGCGGCATCACGAGGGGCGACACCTCGATGCCGCTCTCCGCGAATTCCGGGTCGTACTGGAAGCGCGCATATGCGTCGCCGTCCTCCAGCGTGACGGCCGCAATGCGTCGGCCCCAGAGCCGCACCTCGGCAATGGTCGACACGCGCTATTCCTTCCAGGTCCAGGCCGTGCGGCCGCCTTCCGGTCGCTGCGGCCGCGGCTTGCGCGGATGCGCGACCCGCTTGCGCGGCTTCTGCTTGCGCTCGAGTTGCGCGATCGGCCCCGGTTCCACCGGAGGGAGGAGGCGGTCGAGGCCGTCCACCCGCCCGAGGATGCGCAGCACCCGGATCAGCATGACGACATCCGCCCCCTGGCCGGCCTCGAGGCGCTCCAGCGTGCGCTTGCCGATGCCGGCATCGAAGGCGAGCTCCGCCTGGGTGAGCCCCGCCTCGATGCGGTGTGCCTTGAGGCGCGCGCCGAGTTCCTCGAGGAGCGCCTGGTCGGTGAGTTGGGCGGTGATGTGCATATTCGCCGGAACGGAGGATGAAAGGCCGGAAGCCGGTGGTTAATCGTCCAATGCGGCGAATTCTATCACCTTAGCGCGCTGTCTTGAAAGCTATTTAACCGCCAAAGTCGGCGAATAGTATGGAGACTCTCAGTATATTCGCCATTTCAGGCGTGTCATATAGACCAGAATTCGGGGAACTTGCGCAGGGCCGCTTGCGGACCGGGCTAGCGGCTGCTGAACGGGTTGACCAGCTGGACTCCGAACCGCCGGAAATCGGCGACGTTGCGCGTCGCGACCTTCATATCGAACACCAGCGCCGTCGCCGCAATGAGCGCGTCCTCCAGGTGATGGTCAGGCTGGCGGTGCATGAGCCGGGCCGAGCGCCGGGCGACGGCGGCATCGATGTCCAGCACGTTCCAGCTTGCGGCAACGTCGTCCAACCAGCATTCAAGCGCCTCGGCCTTCGACGGGTCCTGCTCCCTCGTGAGCTCGATTCCGCTCTGAATCTCGGCAAGCGTAACGACACTCAGGTAGAGCGCCTCTTCCGGAACGCGTGTGATCCAGGCCAGCACACCGCCGTGCGGCTCCGGTTTGCGCAGCTCGGAAATGACGTTGGTGTCGACGAGAAAGGACATTCAACCCGAGGCGGGCGAAGAACGGCGCCGCAGCCTGCCGCGCTCGGGAATCGGAATTTCCGCCCGCGGCTCGGGAGCCAGCAGCAACTCTTTCAGGCCCGGTCGTGCGCGCTCACTCAGGCGGCGCCATTCCTCGACAGGGACGAGCACGGCAGTCTCCTTGCCGCGCATCGTGACGAGCTGCGGGCCTTCCGTCAGGCTCGCCTGCAGCCGATTCTGAACTCGCCGTACCAGTGTTTCGATCGTTGGCGACGGCTGGAGAATCCCGCGGATGCGGTTTCCGGGGTGACGCTTGCAGCGGGTCATGCCTGAGCTGATGGGCATGAAGAATGTACTGGTCCTGAACGATGAAGCTCACCACTGCTATCGGGAGCGCCGAATCGGCCGAGCTCGAGGATTTGAAGGGTGATGACAGGAAAGCGGCCGAGGAGAATAACGAGGCCGCTCGACTGTGGATCTCCGGTCTCGAAGCAGCCAATCGAAAAATCGGCCTCAATCGTGTGATTGACCTCTCCGCCACGCCATTCTTCCTGCGCGGCTCGGGTTATCCGGAAGGTACGGCGCGAGGCTCTCGACGGTGAACGGCCGTGCTCGGCCTCGACGAAAACGACGAGCTGATCGATCCACTTGCGGCCGCGGCCGATGAGCATCCCGAAGAGTACACGGCGAAGCAGAGCTTCCCGCAGATGATCCTCGAGAACCTCCGGACGGCCGGCGTGCAGCAGGCGCACAAGGAAGACCGCATCACGTTCACCTCGCTGACGCCCTGGCCCGGCGATCTCGTCTGCGCGGAGGGCCGATACATCGAGGGCGATCCGGAATCAGGCACGGAGAAGCGCGCCGCAATCTTCATCGGGCCCGAGTTCGGCACCGTCAGCCGGCCGGACCTGGTCGAAGCCGCGCGGGAAGCGGCGTAGGCCGGTTTCGACGTGCTGATCGCCTGCGCGTTCAACTACGAGGCACATGCCTCCGAGCTCAGCAACATCGGTCGCATCCCCGTCCTCAAGGCGCGCATGAACGCCGACCTGCACATGGCCGAGGACCTGAAGAACACGGGCAACGGCAACCTGTTCGTGATCTTCGGCGAGCCGGACATCAGCATACTCGACGCCGAGGACGGCCAGATCCGGGTCAAGGTCAACGGCGTCGACGTGTTCCACCCGCAGACGGGTGAGGTGCGGAGCGATGGGCCGGAGGGCATCGCCTGCTGGTTCATCGACACCGACTACAACGAAGAGAGCTTCTTCGTCCGCCAGGCCTATTTCCTCGGCGCCAACGATCCCTACAAGTCGCTGAAGACGACCCTCAAGGCCGAAATCGACCCGGAAGCCTGGGAGACCCTCCACAGCGACACGTCACGGCCGTTCGAAAAACCGCAAAGCGGCCGCATCGCCGTGAAGGTGATCAATCACCTCGGCGACGAGGTCATGAAGGTGTTCCGCGTGACCTGAGCCGGCGCGGGTTCAGCCGGACAGTGCCGTCTCGTACCGATGCGGCCTGTCGAGCATTGGCCAAGCGGATATCCGTCCGCGGAGCGATGGAAAACGCGGGCTTCGGCATGGAGCGGAACACCTCCGCGGAAGTGCGTCTCTGCGAGCGGGTCCACGATGCAGTACGGCGCCGGCCGGGGCTCCTTCACACTCCAGCCGTCGGCCGGGCGATCGCCGACGTCCGATATGCCGCAGAGCGGGGATGAACCCGAGGAGCGGAGCGCTTCCGAGGAGGTGCGTGGCGCTTCCGCGGACGTGCGGGACGCTTCCGCGGAGGCGTGGACCGCTTCTGCGGAGGTGCTGGTTGCTTCCGCGGAGGTGTCGGGCGCTTCCGCGGAAGCGTGCGGCTCCGCCACGACGGTGCCGCACTCGAAGTACGCGCCCGCGGTCTCCGCCCCGTCGTCCGTCACGTCTTCCGGGCAGTAGCCACACGCCGGCACTGCTCGCCCGTCCGGCCGGCGGAAGAACCAGCGCCCGCGCCAGTCCTTCTCGATGGTGTAGCCGCCCTCGTGCGGCAGCCAGTGATGCCGCGGGCAGAGCAGCAGGCCGTTTTCGACGCTAGTCTCGCCGCCGTCCTTCCAGTGGCGGATGTGGTGAACGTGCAAGAAGCGGGTGTTGCGGCAGCCCGGGAATCGGCAGTGGCGGTCGCGGGCGTAGATCGCCCGGCGGATGGCCGCGGGAACGACCCGGGTCTTGCGCCCGATGTTGAGCGGGTTGCCCGCGGCATCTTCGGTGATCACGACGACGTCGCTGTCGCAGGCGAGGCGCCGCACGGTCTCGATCGGCAGCGCCGAGCGCCCCGCGCTTCCGCGGAGGGCCGCCTCGTCCACGTGCACTGTCACCTGGTAATGGTCCGGCGTGGCGGAAGCACGGGACCCGTCACCGCCGCTCAGATACGCCTTCGCCATCGCCACCAGCGCATCCGCACGCTGCGCCGCCCAGCTCTCCTCCGCGATTTCCGGCTCCGAGACGCCGGCCACTTCCGCTTCCAGCGCGCGATCGAGCGCCTTGTCCACCAGTTCCCCGGTTTCGTACGGCAGCTCCACGGTGAGGGTCACCACCCCGCGCTCCGGATCCCGCCGCAACGACAGTCCGCGCCGCATGTGCGCCCGCACGGCCTCGCTCAGCGAGGCCGCGGTGCCGCAGCGCAGCTCCCGGCAGCGCTCCTCGACGTGCGCCGCCGTGGTCGTGAGCGCAAAGGCCAGCAGCTCGTCTTCGTTCGCCGGTCCGGCCACGCGCGTCAGTGCCCGCACCTTGGAATAGGAGAGCCGGCCTTCGGCGAAGGTCCGGCCGATCGCGGGCAGGGTCTTCAGCGCGTGCGCGACCCGGACCTTCTCGCGTGCGGCGCTTTGCGACATGTCGCAGCGCCAGGCCAGCCACTGGGCGCAGGAGTCGCAGTGCGAGCCAAGCCAGCCGGCGCGCTCGTCGAAGCGGCGGACCAGCACGAGAAAGTCGTGCGTGGCGGCGTTGATACGGCCGGCGAGATTGACGATCGCGCGGTCGAGCTCGTCGATGGAGGCGCGCCGATCGGGCAGGGCAGCGGAGCCGGCGGGGGGAGGTGCGGCCATGTGAGGTACTCCCGGAGGGTCTCGAAGAGTACCTGTAAGTATATCCAGTTTAATCGCCTCAAAGCAACCGGAAAAGTCCATAAAATCAGCATATTGAATGTTTGACGCAACGCGCCTTTGGATGCTGTTATGGACTTCCGACGGAGGGGGCTGCGACCGCTCGCTCGGCTGAAGCCGGGATGCCCTCTACTTCCGTTGCACTTGGCGGCGGTCAACGCGGGGAGGCATTCGCGACCGGTCTCAGCCCTCCAGCAGCGCTCCCGCGGCCTGGTCGGCGAAAAAGAGGGTGTCTTCGCGGCGGATGCGGCCGGCGGGAATCGTGACGTCGCCGTCCATGGCGCGCAGCAGCATCTCGCTTTTCGCGGTGCCGGTGACGAGCCACACGCGTTGCCGCGCATCGGACAGGACGGTGTAGTTGAGCGACATCCGGCGGAAGCCGCCGTACTCACGCGAAACGATCACCGTCCGCTCGGACCCGGCGACCGGATCGCCGGGCAGCAGCGAGGCGGTGTGGCCGTCCTCGCCCAACCCCAGGTGCACGAGGTCGAGGATGGCGCCGGGGCCGAGCACGCGCGCGAGGGTGTCCGCGTACTCCCGCGCCGCCGCTTCGAGGTCGTCCTGCTCCACCGGCATCGGATGCACGTTGCCGGGGGGAATCGCCACACGCTCGGCGAGCAGCGAGCGGATGGCCGTGAGATTGCGGTCGGGCGAATCCGCCGGCGCAGCACGTTCGTCGACCTGGAACAGGTGCACGCGCGACCACGGCACCTTCTCGCGCGCGAGCGCTTCGAACATCCCGTGCGGGCCGCGCCCGCCGCTCAAGGCGAGCGAAAACGTGTCGCGCTCGGCGAGGCCGAGGCGCACCTGGCCGGCCATCCACCCGGCGCACTCGAGCGCGAGGCGGTCGGCATCGGGCTCGATGTGGATCTTCATTCGCAGCCCGGGAACAGCCAGCCGCCGACGGAGTCGGCGAGATCCTGCGCCTTTTTCGGTCCCCAGCTGCCGCGCTCGTAGGGCAGCACCGGGTCGGGCAAATCGAGCACGGGCTCGACGATCGACCACGAGTGAGCGACGGTGTCCTCGCGCGCGAACAGCGTATGGTCGCCGCGCATGGCGTCGCCGATGAGGCGCTCGTAGGCGCTCATGTGATTGCGCGCCTCGTCGCGCACGAGGAGCTCGACGTTCTCCCCGACCATCTCGGTGCCGGGCTTCTTCGAGAGCGCGCCGAGTGCGATGGCGACGCGCCGCGGGCCGAGCCGGAAGCGGAAGTAATTGGGCGCGCAGGTGAGGCGATACTCCGGCACGCCCGGTCCGCGCTTCAGCTCCACCACTACCTCCGTGAGCGTCGTCGCAAGGTATTTGCCGGTACGGATGAGGAACGGCACGCCGCGCCAGCGCGCCGAGTCGATGTCGAGCCGGAGCGCCGCATAGGTTTCGACGTTCGAGCGGGAATTCACGCCGCGCTCCTCGCGATAGCCGGAGTACTGGCCGCGCACGATCTGCTCCGGACGCAGCGGCTGCACCTGCGACAGCAGTTTGGCCTTCGCGTCGCGTACGGCATCGCCCGTCATGTGGCCGGGCCGCTCCATCGCGACGTGCGCGACGACCTGCAAGAGGTGATTCTGCACGACGTCACGGATCGCTCCCACGCTGTCGTAGAATGCGCCGCGGGTCTCGACGCCGAAGTCTTCCGCCATCGTGATCTGCACGCTACGGACGTAGTCGGCGTTCCAGATCGGCTCGAGAAAAATGTTGGCGAAGCGGAAATAGAGCAGGTTCTGCACCGACTCCTTTCCGAGGTAGTGATCGATGCGGTAGATCTCATGCTCGTCGAACACCTCGTGCAGCGTTTCGCCGAGGGCGCGCGCCGATTCGAGATCGCGGCCGAACGGCTTCTCGACTACGACCTGCGCGTGCTCGCCGGCGCAGCCCGCGGCGTCGAGGCTGCGCACGACGGTGCCGAACATGTCGGGCGGAATGGCGAGATAGTAAAGCGGTGCCTTGGCCTTACCCAAGGCACGGCACAGCCGCTCGAAGGTGTCCGGATCGGCATAATCGCCGTCGACGTAGTCGAGCAGTCCGAGCAGGTTCTCCGTCGCGTCCGTGTCTTCCGGATGACCGTGCTCGGCGATGCTGTCCTTTACCCGCTGCTTCAGGTATTCCAGCGTCCGGCCGCCGCGGCCGGTGCCGATCACCGGCACCGTGAGGCTGCCCTTCTTCACCAGCGCCTGCAGCGCGGGGAAAATGTCCTTGTAGGCGAGATCGCCGGTCGCGCCGAAAAGCACCAGGGTATCCGCTTCCCTGCTCATCGTTCCTCGTGCCCTCCGAACTGGCGGCGCATGGCCGAGAGGATGCGGTTCGCGTAGTCGTCACGCTCGCGCGACGTGAAGCGGCCGAAGAGCGCGGCGGAGAGCACCGGCATCGGCACGGCGGCATCGATCGCCGTCTGCAGCGTCCAGCGGCCTTCGCCGGAATCCGAGACGTTGCCGCGCAGGTCGGAAAGGCGCGCGTCTTTGGCCAGCGCTTCGGCCGTCAGATCGAGCAGCCAGGAGCGCACGACGCTGCCGTGGCGCCACACTTCGGCAATGGCCGCGACGTCGAGGTCGTACTGCAGCATGCGCGGATCGGCAAGAGGTGCGGTTTCAGCATCCTTTGCCGTCTCGGTGCTCCCGGCATCCGCGTGCTTCAGCAGGTTGAATCCTTCGGCGTAGGCGGCCATCAGCCCGTACTCGATGCCGTTGTGCACCATCTTGACGAAGTGGCCGGCGCCACTCGGCCCGCAATAGAGAAAGCCGCGCGCGGGCTCGGAAATGGAAGGCACGTGGCCCTGATCGCCGCCTGCGGTCCGCGGCGCCAGCGACGCAAAGATCGGTGCGAGGCGCGCGGCGACGCTGCGATCGCCGCCTATCATCAGGCAGTAACCCTGCTCGAGGCCCCACACGCCGCCGCTCACGCCGACGTCGAGGTAATGGACGCCGTCCTCGAGCAGCGTTTCCGCGCGCGAGATCGCGTCGCGATAGAAGGAGTTGCCGCCGTCGATGACGATGTCGCCCGCCGACAGCAGCGGCTGCAGCGAGGCGATCACGTCGCCGACCACCGCGACCGGCACCATCAGCCACACGATGCGCGGCGGCGTGAGGCTTGCCACCAGGTCGTCGATGCTGGTGGTGCCGACGGCACCGTGCTCCGAAAGCCTTGCGACGCTCGCTTCCTTGCGGTCGAAGGCCACGCATTCGTGGCCGTCGGCCATGAGGCGCTCGGCCATGGCCGCGCCCATTCGCCCCAACCCGATCATTCCGAGGCGCATGTGCCCTCCTCAGTAGATTTGCGATGACAGCACGCCGCCGTCGACGACGAGATTGTGCCCGGTGATCCAGCGGGCCGCGGAGGAAGCCAGGAACAGGCAGGCGTCGGCCACGTCTTCCGGCTCACCCAGCCGCGCGAGCGGCGCCTTTGCGAGCCAGCGCGCCACGCCTTCCGGCCATTGTTCCTCGATGCCGGGACGGGCGACGAGCCCGGGCGAGACCGCGTTGACCCGGACATTATAGCGGCCGAGCTCCTGCGCTGCCGAGCGCGTGAGCATGACCACGGCCGCTTTGGCACTGTTGTAGTGCGCATGTTCCGGCCCTGGAGCGAGCGCCGCGATGGAAGCGATGTTCACGATGGCGCCGCCACCGGCCAGCTGCATGTGCCGCGCCGCAGCGCGCAGGCAGAAGAACGCGGTATCGACGTTGGCGCGGTACATGTCGCGCCAGTCCGCCTCGGAGATCTCGAGCAGCGGGCGGTTGGGAAAGCTGCCCGCGTTGTTCACCAGGACATCCAGCCGGCCGAGCGCCGCCACTACGTCGCCGGCGAGCTGCCGGGCCGCCTCCGCGCCGGCCAGCTCGGCGTGGAAGAGGGCGGCACGCCCGCCGCGCTGCTCGATGCTGCTCACGACCTCACGCGCGGCGACCTCGTTGCCGCGGTAGTGCACCGCGACGGCAGCACCGGCCTCCCCGAACCGTCGCGCGATCGCAGCGCCGATGCCCTGGCTCGCGCCGGTAACGAGGGCCACTTTCCCCGAAAGACCGAGCAACTGTGCGTATGCCGGTGGATCCACGTACCTGCCCCGCGTCCCGCGTCCCGCGTTCCGACCAGTATAGTGCGCCGCGCCTCGTCATGGCCCGCGGGAGCGCACCTGCCGGTATCATGGCCCGATGGCATCGGGCTCGAAGAAAGTCATCATCGCCGCGCTCCTCGGCAATACGCTGATCGCGGTCACCAAGTTCGCCGCCGCGCTGTTCACCGGCAGCTCGGCCATGCTCTCGGAGGGCATTCACTCCGTCGTCGACACCGGCAACCAGGTGCTGCTGCTCTACGGCCTGCGCCGCGCGCGGCAGCCGCCCGACCCGCTGTACCCGTTCGGCCACGGCAAGGAGGTGTACTTCTGGAGCTTCGTCGTCGCCATCCTGATCTTCGCCGTCGGCGCCGGCATCTCGATTTACGAAGGGATACGGCACCTGATGGAGCCGCACCCGATGACCGATCCGCTCGTCAATTACGTCGTGCTGTCCATCGCGATGGTGTTCGAGGGCGCGGCCTGGACGTTTGCGTTGCTCGAGTTCAACAAGACGCGTGGCAAGCTGGGCTACTTCGAGGCCGTGCACCGGGGCAAGGATCCGACGCTCTTCGTCGTGCTGTTCGAGGATACGGCGGCAATGCTCGGGCTGCTGGTCGCGTTCGCCGGCGTGGCGCTCGCGGATGCGACGGGCCTCGCCTGGTTCGACGGCACGGCCTCGATCCTGATCGGTGTGATCCTCGCAGCCACCGCGACCTGGCTTGCCTACGAGACCAAGGGCCTGCTGATCGGCGAAGCCGCGGGGCGGCGCGTGACGGACGGCATCCGCAATATCCTGCTCGGGTTCAAAGAGGTCCGGCACGTGAACGAGATCCTCACCATGCACATGGGGCCGGATTTCATCCTCCTGAACCTGTCGGTGAAATTTGCCGACGATGTAACGGCGACGGAGCTCGAGACGACGGTGGCGCGCATCGAGGAGCGCATCCGCAGCGTCTATCCTCAGGTGAAGAGGATTTTCGTGGAGGCGGAGCGGCGGCCGGACCCCGCCTGAGAGCAATGACCCCGGACGCAGCCGCCACCAGCGCCGCGGATTTCCTGCCGGCGCGTCTTTCGCTCACGTCGCTGGCGGCGGCTGCGCGCGGTTGCCGCGGCTGTGACCTGTGGCGCGAGGCGACGCAGACGGTTTTCGGTGAAGGGCTGAAGCGAGCCCGGCTGATGCTGGTCGGCGAGATGCCCGGCAACGACGAGGACCTCGAGGGTCATCCGTTCGTCGGTCCGGCCGGCCGTGTGCTCGACAAGGCGCTGGCCGCAGCGCGGATAGAGCGCAGCGACGCCTACGTCACGAACGTGGTGAAGCACTTCCGCTGGGAGCCGCGCGGCAAGCGCCGGCTGCACAAGAAGCCGAATGCCGCGCAGGTCGACGCGTGTCGCCCGTGGTTCGATGCGGAGCTCGAGGTCGTCGAGCCGGAGGTACTGGTGTGTCTCGGGGCGACCGCCGCGAAGGAGCTGCTCGGGCCCGCGTTCCGCGTGAGCCGCGAGCACGGCCGCTTCGTCCGTTCCAACCTCGCGCCCTTTGTGACGGCGACGCAGCATCCTTCCGCCGTGCTGCGCGCGCGGGATTCCGCGGCCCGCGCCGCGCTGCTGCAAACCCTCGTCGAGGACCTGCGCAAGGTCGCGCAGGTCCTCGCCGGGAAGCGCTGAGCGGGTCGGCCGACCGGCGCGAGCGGGTGCCGATCAGGACGTCCTCTGTCCGCCGTGCACCTCGCCGCGCCAGCCGCCTGTCTCGCGCCCGCGGCTTTCGATGTATTGCTTGAAGTCTTCGACGGTGCTCTGCACGCGCGTCTCCATCGCACCAAGGGCGTCGGCGACGTTCTCGATCGCGCCCTGCGGCTCGTATTCCATCGCAAGCCGCACGCGGGTGCTTTCCTCGGACAGCGGCTCGAAGCGGACCTCGCCCGCATTCGGCGCGTCGCCGGAGACGCTGCGCCAGGCGATGCGCTGGTCCGGGACCTGCTCGACGATCTCAGCGTCCCACTCCTTGTCCTTGCCCCACACCTCGGCGCGCCAGTGCACGTGCGTATCGTCGATCTGCCGCACCTCCTTCACGCCGGACATGAATTTCGGCAAGTCCTCGAACTGCGTCCACTGGTTGTAGACGACGTCGATCGGGCAGTTGACCTCGACGGATTTCTCGATCCTTTCCACTGCAATACTCCTTGACTGCGCTTGTCTTCGGGAAAGCACGGCAGGCATACAAATTCCGTGCCGTGGCACGACGCGGACCGCACGTCGCTCCGTACCCTGCCGGACGGCCGGTGTCCGCAAGCACGCCCGGCTCGTGCGGTAACTTGTTACGCCGCCGTGTAAGCCTTACAGCGCCAGCAGGTCACGTCGGCCTCCGGTTCACAGGTGCCGAAGATGCGCCGCGAGAGCTCGTGGACCTCGTCGTCGAAGAGCGCTGTGAAATCCCGGTCGTGCTCGAAATGTCGCCAGCGCTCATGCGTGCGCATGGCCTGTGCGCGACCGTCGTAACTCAGGCCGTCGAAGGAGCTGCCGTTTCCGGTCGCCGGGACCCGTTCGCGGCCCGCGTCGGTGAACGCGAGGCCGAGCGCCGCGGCGAGCCTGCGCCGATAGCTCCGGTCTGCGACCCAGCGGTTATAGCTGATCGCCACGCGCCCGCTGTCGAGATAGCGGCGCATACCGAGCACTTCGCGCGCGTGCTGTTTCCAGATGCGCAGCACGGCGCCTTGCGTGACTCCGCCGATGCCGCTGCGCATCCGACTGGCGAACAGGTTGTACGGGTCTCTCAGGATGATGAGGTCGGTCCGCCGAAGCGATTTCCCGACCCATTCATCGTGCCGGCGTTCGAATTCACCGCTCGTGACCGTTCCGAGAAAACAATCCTCGTAGCTCACGACGAGGAGATCCTTGCGCGAGTGCGCGCCACGGCGCTCCGCCGCTTCGCAGAAAGGGCGGTAGCTTGCGACGACGGCCCGGCCGTCGGCCATGGGGCGCGCGGTGGTGAAAGGATTGCAGCGCGGTTCCGCGCAGTTGACGAAGCAGGTGCGGCCCGCGGCCTGCGAGAGGATCCAGTGGATGATGGCGTGGTTGCCGCTGCGTGACATTCCCGTGATGCGCATTTCACGTCGATTCATGGGACGGCATTGTATACGGTAAAAAACGTGCAGAGGCAGCATAGACCAATCCGGCAGAGACACGGGAGGGCGCCGGTTATGGTCGGCGGAAACCGCGAAGGGCGCGCGCCACGGCTATCCGGCCGTGCCGACGAGCGGCGGCGGGTTGGCGGAACGCGGCGCGGCTACGGGCGGGCGGCGGCGCTCGTGGCGACTTCTGCGAGCTCGGCCCTGACGGCGGGCGCGACCGGGGCGCTCTCGCACCAGAACGTCTCGTGCTCGGGCGACTCGAGCACCTCGAAGCCGCTGCTGCGCAGCATGGCGCGCGCGCAGGCTTCGTTGGCGGCCCACCAGTTGGTGGCGTCGTCGGCGAGGCTGTGCTCGATGAAGCCGAGCTTCGGCCAGCCGGGCCGCGCGATGCGGTAGCGCTCGTCCAGCGGAAAATCGCGCGGTACGCGGCAGGCCGCCACGTCCGGGAAGGTCATGGTCTGGAACATCAGATAACGTGGCGAGAGCGAGCGCACGATGTCGAGCGCGAGCAAAGGATGGCGCAGGTGATAGGCGACACCCATGAACCAGACGAGATCGAAGTGCTCGTGGAGCTCGGGCAGCCGGTAGACGGACAGCCGGCGGAACACCGGCGGCCGCTCCGGCCCGATCAGTGACGACGCCCAGCGCGCCTGGGCGAGATAGTGCTCGTCGATGTCGACGCCGACCACCTCGGCGCCGCGCTCGGCGAGCGCGAAGCTGTAGTAACCCGCGTTGCAGCCGACGTCGAGGACCCGCCAGCCGGAGAGATCGTCCGGCACGACGTGGCGGATGCGCTCCCATTTGCGCGCGGGAAAGTCACCGAGCGGATGCGCCGGCGCCGTCTCGATGCCGCCGGGCAGGTGCAGGTTGTGGAACCATTCGCCGAGCCTGCGGACTTCCGCGACGACGGTGCCGGTCTCCTCCATGTCCTCATTCCTTGCCTTCGATGTACGCTTCGAGCTCGGCCGCGCGTGTCTGCCCCGTGTGCGAGGACAGCGCGCGTGCGCGCGCGGCCCGGCCGATCGCGCGGCGCTCTTCGTCGGGCATTGCCCGCAGCCACGCGAGGACCTCGTCCGGTCCTTCCGCGACGAGGATTTCCTCGCCGATGCGGAAGAACGTGTCGAGCCCCGGCCATGCATCGGAGATGACGGGTGTGCCGCAGCAGGCAGCTTCGAACAGCCGCACGCTCGGTGACCAGCCCATGCGGCGCATGTCGGCGCGGGTGACGTTGAGCGTGAAACGCTGGCTGCAGTAGAAGCCGGCATGCTCGCCCGGCGCCACGTGATCGACGTGCTCGACGTTCGCCGGCCAGGCGACGGTGTCCGGATATTGCGCGCCGGCGACGACGAAGCGTCCGTCATTCCACCGCGACGCCGGCTCGAGCAGCAGCCTGCGCACGCCGTCGTGACGGTCCTTGGACCACGTGCCCAGATAGCCGAGATCCACCCCGTTCGGCACCGGGACGGGGTTGTGCGTCTCGGGATCCACGGAGCAGTACAGCGGCACCGGGCGCCGCGCGCCGAGCGCGCGCAGGGCATCGAGCGCGGCGCCGCCGGAAAAGCTGAGATACAGGTCGAAATGCGGGAGCAGGTCGCGCGTGAGGTACTCGCAGCGATTCTCCGCGAGGGCGGCGAGCGTGACCGGCGTATCGATGTCGTAGAACGCGAGCAGCGCATCGCAGCGCAGAAGCTCGCTTACGAGCGTGTCCGTCTCCGCCACGTATGAGCCGATGACCACGACGTCGGCGGCGGCGAGAGCCGTGCGCTGCGCGTGCCACAGCTCCCGCGCATGCGTATAGAAGTGCAGGAAATCGCAGTCCGGTATGTCGCGATGCGCGGCATACCAGGGCTGCTCACGCTCGTAGAACGCCACCTCGTGTCCGCGTTCGCGCAGCCCCTTCAGCAACGCGCGGTACGTCGTCGCGTGTCCGTTGCCCCAGGACGAGCTGTAGGTCAGGCCGATGAACGCGAAATTCATCCCGTGCGCACCTGCCTGCGCGGAGCGCCGTTCAGCAGGCGCTCGACGTCGAGCGCACGGTGCGCGTAGGTGTGCTCCGCCAGCATGCGCCGGCGTGCGCGCTCACCGATGGCGCGTGCCTCCGCTCCGCCGAGCTCGTCGACGCGCCGCGCGACCTCCGCGCCGTCGGCGGCGATGAGCACTTCTTTCTCGGGCTCCAGGAAGTGCGCCATGCCCTCCCAGGCGTCGGAGATCACGCACGCGCCGGCGCCGGCGGCTTCGAACAACCGGGTGGCCGGCGAATGGCCCATGCGCGCCATGTCGTCGCGGCTGATGTTGATCACGGCCTTCGCGCTCACGTTGAACGCGTTGTGCTCGCTCGTGTACACGTGTCCGACCCAGCGCAGGTTGGGCAGTCTGCTCGCCGCGTCGTCCCATCCCGCGCCGCCGAGCACGAACGTGCGCCGCGGGAGCCGCCGCGCCGGCGCGAACAGGAATTCTTCCACGCGGTGCTCCCGATCGGGGAGGCGGTTGCCGAGAAAGCCGAGGTCGCCGGCGAAGCGCGCATCCGGCCCTACGGGAAAGTGCGTCGCCGGATCGAGCGCGTTGTAGATGACCTCGCACTGACGCGCACCGAGGGCGTGGTAGCGGCGCCGCGCCGGCTCCCCGCCGCCGTAGCAGAAGACGAAATCGAACTCGGGCAGCAGCGCGCGCAGCGGGTCCGCCGCGTCGGCCTCGAGGCGGGCGAGAGTGGCGGGTGTGTCGACGTCCCAGAAGATCTTGCCGGGGCCTTTGCTGCCCGCGACCTCGGCTTCGAGCCGCTCGTCGCCGACGCCCACGCCGCTCGCCTTGACGACGAAATCGGCGCTCGCGGCCTGCCGCAGGCAGCGCCGCACGGCGGCGGTGTCCTCCGGGTCGTACACGACGACCTCGCCCCACGGCAGCGCGTCCAGGTCGCGGTGCTGCTGGCGCCCGAAGGCGTCGGGCTCGAACCAGCGCAGTCGGTGGCCGCGGGCATGCAGCGCGCTCGCCAGTCCGCGATAGTAGGTGGCCGCCCCGTTCCAGTAGGCGGACAGGATGCTCGAGACGAAGAAGGCGACGTCGAGGCTCATGGCTCGACGCTCACGGCGCGGGCGATGCCAGCGAGCCGGCTCCGTGGGCGAGCGGCAGTGCGCCGTCACCTTGCTTGCGTGGGGCGCTCGTGAGCAGGGCGACGACCGGCTGGTCCAGGCTGGCGCAGATGTCGAGCAGCTCGGTTACCCGATGCGCGCAGGTATGGCGCCGCTCGATCGTCTCGCGGCCGGCGGCGGCGAGCTCGTCCGCCATGGCCCTGTCGCCCTGCAAGTCACGCATCGCCCGCGTCGCCTCGCGACCGTCGCCGACGACGAGGAAATCGCGTCCCGGCCGGAACAGGTTTTCGGTATCCGACCACGGAGCCGAGATCAGCGGGATGCCGCACGCGAGCGCCTCGAACACGCGGATCGTCGGGATGCCGGGCAGCGTTTCCCGGTAAAAGCGCCGCGGTACGTGCAAGGTGAAGCGATGCCGGTGAAAGTGCCGCGGCACCTCGTAATTCGGCAGCCAGCCGCGGTAGTTGAGGCCTGCGCGCGCGAGTGCCGCCAGCGCCGTTTCGGGATAGCGCACGCCGTAGACGGAGCCGCGCACGCCGGCCATCAGCGCGGGCTCGACCAGGAATTCGTGCAGCTCGCGCGTGCGCTCGTCGTCGCCCCAGTTGCCGATCCAGATGAGGTCGTCCTGCGGCGAGGCGTCCGGGTCGCGCGGCGTGAACACGCGCGTGTCGGCGGCTTCGTGCCACACCCACACCCGGTCACCCCAGCCGCGCTGCCGGTACACCGCCGCGAGCGCCTCGCCGAACACGAGCGCGCCGTCGAAATCGTCGAGCGGCAGCGCCGCGAGCTCGTCCGGGGCGCTGACGGTCCGATGGTGCGTGTCGTGGAACAAGAGCCGGTATCGCGAGCGCGTCAGCCGCCGGTGCATGCCGATGCGCGCAAACAGCTCCGGCGGATTCCATTCGTGGACGATGACCACGTCGGCGCCGTCGAGCGCGGCATCGAGGTCGAGGGTCTGCATCGTGTAGCGGCGCGGCTGCAGCAGGGGATAGTGACGCCGGAACCCGTCGATCACCGCGACGCCTTCGTTGCGCACGAGGTTCCTGAGACTCCACCCGTCCGCGGGCTCGTAGACTTTGACGCCGTGCCCGCGCGCGGCGAGCTCGGTAGTGACGCCGCGCAGGAAATGGGCATTGCCGTGGTTCCAGTCGGACGTGAGCGAATGACAGAAAAAGACGAATTTCATGCGACGTTCTCCCTCGGTTCTTCTCGGACCCGCATCAAGGGCCCTGTTAGTTGTCGGTACTGGTTCGCATAGGCCGCGGCCATGCGCGCGGCGCTGTACTGGCGGGACCGTGCGCGCGCGGCGCGCCCGAGCCGCAGCCGCTCGCCCGGCCGGCAGAGCAGCCGCTCCAGGGCACGGCCGAGGCCCGCGGCATCGTCGGGGCTGACGAAGAGGGCGGCGTCCTGCCACAGCTCGCGCAGCGTGGCGATGTCGCCGAGCACCAGCGGACAGCCGCAGACCGCGGCTTCCAGCACGGCGAGGCCGAACGGCTCGTAACGCGCGGGGTGCACGAATGCCGCCGCGCGCCGGAAATACTGGGCGAGGTCGTCGCGCGGGAGGCAGCCCAGCCGCACGAGATTGGGACTGCCGGGGGGTGCGGAGCCGAGATCGCCGGCGAGCAGCGTCGGACAGTCGAGCGTCGGCGCGAGCGTCGCCAGCTGCCCGAGGTTCTTCGCTTCGTCCCACGCCCGCCCGACGCCGAGGACGAAGCGCCCCGGCAGCCGGTCCGCGGGCCAGCGCGATGCGTCGATGCCGTTCACGATCACCGTCGCGCGCCCGTTCAGGTTCACTTCGTCGTAGCACTCGGCGGTGGCGTGCAGGTGGGCGTTGGTGGGCGCAACGACGCAGTCGGCGGCGGCGAGCGCGCGGATCACGCACTCGCGATAGCGCCGCCAGCTCCCGTCCGGGTCGCCGCCGCGGGTCGCCCGCCACCACGTGTGCACGCAGGAATGCGCGACCACCAGCACCGGCACATCGAAGCGGTGCAGGGCCGGACCGTAGCAGTTGAGGTGCAAAAGCTCTGCGCCGCTCTCCTCGACGAGGCTGCCGATCCAGTCGGCGGCGCGCTCGACGTCGTCCCACGGATCCTGCATCCATTCGAGCCGGTAGTCGGCCTCGTACAGCACCACGTTGCGGAGCGCCGCCGCCTCCGCGCGCGCTTCCGCCCGCAGCGGGCCGCCGAGGCAGGCGAGTACTACTTCGCAACCGTGCACGGCCAGCGCGCGGCTGAGCTCGACGGAATAGGACCACACGCCGCCGACCGCATCCGTCGTCATCAAAATCCGCATCAGCGTGCTCCCTGCACGCGGCGGCCGTAGATGCGGTCGATCACCCCGGCGGTTTCTGCGAGCCCGTCGAGCTCGCCTGCGCCGCTCCCGGGAAGCGCGTGCGCCCATTCGATGAGCGCGCGGCCCGGCCAGGCATCGGGCGGGGCGCCGAGCAGCTCGCGCTCGGTGCCGCGCGTGATCGCCACTTCGAAGTCGTAGAACGAGCCGCCGACGTTCGCGATTTCCGCGCCGCCGCGCGTGCCGAACGCGCGGCAGCCGATCACCGCGCCGCGCCCGGCAGCCGCACGCCACGAGCACGCGAGGTGCACGCGCGCGCCGCTTGAGTACTCGATGGCCGCCAGGACGCAGTCCTCGGCCGCCTGCACCGGCGGCTCGAGCCTGCGGCCTGCGTGGAAACAGCGCGCGTGCACGTCGTCGGCGCCGGAGAGCCCGAGCAGCCAGTGACAGAGATCGAGAAGATGACAGCCGAGATCGAGCAGGCAGCCGCCGCCGGATCGCTCGACGTCGTAATACCAGGCGGCGTCCGGCCCGTACGCATTGTGAAAGCAGAGCTCGGCCGCGACGACGTCGCCGATCGCACCGTCCTGGATCCGCCGGCGCAGCTCACGCATGCCGGCCAGGCAGCGATAAGACCAGTCGACGCCGAGCGCGACGCCTTTTTCCTGCGCCAGCGCAACCAGCCGCTCAATGCCGGCGCGCGACAGGGCGAGCGGCTTCTGGCAGAACACGGGGAGGCCGCGCGCGAGCGCGGCGCGGGCCTGCGCTTCGTGCAGCGCATTCGGGGTCGCGATCACGATGCCGTCGAGCGGCTGTGCAATGAGCTCCTCGAAGCTCGGGCAGACCGCGGGCGCGCAGGCGAGCTCCGCGCAGGCCGCGTCGAGGCGCGACGCGTCCGGCTCGCACACGGCCGCCGCGTGCGCGACCCCGGAGCCTGCGAGCGTGCGCATGCGCTGCCCGCCGATCCAGCCGAGCCCTGCGAAACCGAGGCGCGGACGCGCGCGGACGGAATCGTCTCGTGGCAGCGCTACAGGCATAGCAGTGCTTTGGTGAAGCCGGCCGGGCGCTCCTCCATGAGCCTGAAAGCCCGGTCGATCTCCGCGAGCGGGACGGAATGCGTGAACAAGGGCCATGGGTCGAGATGGCGCGTGCGGATGGCATCGATGGCGGCGCGCATGCCGTCGACATAGCGCTCAGGCTCGCGTTCGTGCGCGTTGACGACGTCGATGCCCTTCCAGTTCCATTCCTGCATGTCGACGCTGCGCGGACCTTCCTGGTGATAGCCGGCGATGACGAGTCGGCCGCGCACGCCGGTGAGCCGGCTCGCGACATCGAGACCCTGTTGCGTCCCGGTGCACTCGATGACGCGCGGCCAGTTGTCTTCGAGCGCGGCCGGGTCGTCCAGCGGGCGCGCCTCGACCGCGCCTTGCTCGCGGGCGCACTCCAGCGACCAGGCCCGCCGGGAGAATGCCGTCACCCGCGCGCCGGCGGCGGCGGCGCACTGGATGACGAGGCCGCCCATGAAACCCGCGCCGACCACCGCCACCGGCATCCCGGATGCGATGTCGGCGCGCTCGAACACGTTCATTGCGCACGCGAGCGCCTCGCCGGGGAATGGCCGGCCATCGAGCTCCTGGGGCAGCCGAACCACGTGGGCCGCGTCCGCGATGTCGCACTCGGCGTAGGCGCGGTACGTGAGGCCGGTGACGCGATCGCCGACCTCGGGGAAGGCGACGCCTTCGCCGCAGGCCACGACACGCCCCCACGGCTCGTGCCCGGGCGCACCCGCGTCGAGCGGGTAGCCGAACCAGGGCCGCCCCTGCCAGGCCGGCAAAGTCGAGGCGCACACGCCGCAACCCTCGAGCCGGATCAGCACCTCGCCCGGGCCCGGGGTCACCTCACGGCAGCGCTCGATGGACGAG
This sequence comes from Woeseiaceae bacterium, assembly GCA_036381215.1. Classification (GTDB taxonomy): domain Bacteria; phylum Pseudomonadota; class Gammaproteobacteria; order Steroidobacterales; family Woeseiaceae; genus IDS-8. The sequence continues at coordinate 40,030 of DASVDF010000050.1, forward strand.
CGGCCGTTGCCGTGCAGCACCGCGGCCTTCACACGCGGCTCTCGCTCGGCCGTGTCGGGATGTCGACCGGAGCCTGCCGGTCTTCCGCGAGCCAGCCCCAGAGAAGGTCGATTCCGGCGGCGACGCCGATGCGCGGCGCCCATCCGGTCAGTGACGAGAATCGGCCGTGATCCGCCGCGAACCAGGGCTGGTCGCCGGGACGGGGACCGGCGAACAGCACGTCGAGGCTGCGCCCCGAGAGTCGCTCGGCCGTCTCGATCAGCTCGAGCAGGCTCAGCGTGTTGGCGATGCCGCCGCCCATGTTGAACACCTGGCCGGAGAGGCGGTCGATGCGCTCGCGCAGCAGGAGCAGCGCGCCGACGAAGTCGTCGATGTACAAGAGGTCGCGCACCTGGTGACCGTCGCCATAGATCGTGAGCGGCTCGCCCTGGAGCGCCTGTTTGAGGAAATGCGCGACCCAGCCCTGGTCGCTGGTCGCCTGCTGATGCGGCCCGTAGATGCAGCTCATGCGGAACACCACGGCGGGCAGGCCGAAGCTCCGCGCGTAATCGAGAACGTACTGGTCCGCCGCGCCTTTCGAGCAGCCGTACGGGCTGATGAAGTCGAGCGGCTGCGTCTCGTTGACGCCGCGCCCGGCCATTGCCGGATCGGCGGGCTCGACGCGGCGTTCCACCTTCCGGACGCCGACGCCGGGCAGCGCGCCATACACCTTGTTGGTCGATGCGAACATGAGACCCGGCGGCTTGCTCGCCTTCCGCATCGCCTCCAGCACGTTCAGCGTGCCGCCGACATTGATCGCGTGGTCCGTGCGCGGATCGCGCAGGCTGGTCGTGACGGCGACCTGCGCCGCGAAGTGATAGACGAACGCGCTGGCCGTTACCGCCGCGTCGACCGCGCCCGCATCGCGAACGTCCGTATCGAGATGCTGCACGGCGTCGCCGTGGCGCGCGCGCAGCCAGCCGAGGTTGCGCTCGACGCCCGGTCGCGACAGATCGTCGAGGACGACCACCGATTCGCCCCCTGCGAGCAGGCGGTCGGCGAGGTTGGCGCCGATGAAGCCGGCGCCGCCGGTGATCAGCACCTGCCCGCGACCGTTGCCGGGCCGCGTCACAGCGTGAGCCCCCGCCGCGCCAGCTCGGCGGCAGCGACTCCCGCGCGATCGGTGGCGGTCTGGCGGGCCAGCCATCCGGCGAGCTCCTCGATCCCGTCCTTGAAGCGGATTTCGGGGGTGTAGCCGAGATCGTCGCGCGCGCGTGAGATGTCGGCGAAGCAATGGCGCACGTCGCCGACGCGGTACTTGCCCTCGAACTGCGGATCGATGTCACGGTCCAGCACGTCCGCGAGCGTCTGCGCAACCTCCTCGATGCTCACCGGGCTGCCGCTGCCGACGTTGATCGCGCGGCCGGAAACGTCGGGCCGCGCGAGCGCGAGCCGGAACGCGCGCGCGACGTCACGCACGTTGACGAAATCCCGCAGCTGCGCGCCGTCCTCGTAGATGATCGGCGGCCGGTCGTTCAACAAACGGCACGCGAAGATCGCCATGACGCCGGTATATGGATTGGACAGCGCCTGGCGCGGCCCGTAGACGTTGAACAGCCGCAGCGCGAGCGTGGGCACCGAGTAGGCCGCGCCGAACATGAGGCAAAGCAGCTCCTGGTCGTACTTGGTCAGCGCGTACGGTGAGGAAGGCACCGGCACCACGTCCTCCGGCGTGGGCACCGGCGTGAGCGCCTCGCCGCGGCGCCCGAGGATCTCCCACTCGTGACGTGCGAGCTGCTCGCGCGAGCGGCCTTGCGGGTGCAGCAGCCGCTGGCCTCCGTCGCGGTACGCACCCTCGCCATAGACGCTCATGCTCGAGGCGACCACGAGGCGCTCGACCGGCTGGGCCGCGATCGCCTCGAGCAGCGTCGCCGTGCCGAGCGCGTTCACGCCGACATAGCGGCGGAGCTGGTACATGCTCTGGCCGACGCCGACTGCGGCCGCGAGGTGCACCACGGCGTGCACGCCGGACAACGCGCGCGCCACGGCGTCGGTGTCGCGCATGTCGGCTTCCACACGCTCGACGGCATCGTGCAGCCACTCGGGAAACGCGTCATCCTCGTGCACCTGCGGCACCAGCGCGTCGAGGACGCGCACGTCGTAGCCTTGCGCGAGTAACTCCTCGGCGACATGGCCTCCGATGAAGCCGGCTCCCCCGGTAATCAGCACCCTCTTCATTGCACGGCGGCGGCCGGGATCGGCGTGACGTCCCGATCGCTGATCGTTCTTCGGAAGTAATGCATCGTGCGCGTCAGGCCATCTTCGAGCCGGGTCCGCGGCTGCCATCCCAGCACGTTGCGGGCGAGCGTAATGTCCGGGCAGCGGCGCGTCGGATCGTCGACGGGCAGCGGCCGGAAAACGATGCTGGACGGCGAGCCGGTCAGCTTCAGCACGAGCTGGGCGAGATCCAGCACCGTGACTTCTTCGGGGTTGCCGAGGTTCACGGGACCCGCGGGCGGCTCCTTCAGGTCGAGGAAGCGGACGAGCCCGTCGACGAGATCATCGACATAGCAGAAGGATCGGGTGTGCGAGCCGTCACCGTAGATCGTGAGCGGCTCACGGCAGAGCGCCTGCGTGAGCAGGTTGGAGACCGCGCGCCCGTCGTCGATGCGCATGCGCGGCCCGTAGGTATTGAAGATGCGCACGACCGACGTGCGCACGCCGCGGTCCTGATAGAGATAGGAGACGGTTTCGGCGCAGCGCTTCGCCTCGTCGTAGCAAGCGCGCGGTCCCATCGTCTTCACGTTGCCGAGGTAATCCTCCTGTTGCGGGTGCTGCGCGGGATTGCCATACACTTCGCTGCTCGACGCGTAGATATAGTGGCTGCCGGTCTGCTCCGCGAGCTGCAGCAGGTTCAGGCTGCCGTCGACATTGGTGCGCAGCGTGAGCTCGGGCTCCGACTGGTAGTGCACTGGCGACGCCGGGCTCGCGAGATTGAAAATGGCGTCGACCGGCAGCCAGAGCGGCTCGAGCACGCTGCGTTGAATGAAGGAGAAGCGCGGCGAGGAGAGGAGACCGACGATGTTCTCGCGGCGTCCGGTCATGAGATTGTCGAGGCAGGCGACGGTGTGCCCGCCCTGGATGAGGCGCCGGCACAGGTGGGAGCCCACGAACCCCGCGCCACCTGCTACGAGAATCTTCATAGGGAGGTCCTCTCCGTGTGGTCAGTTCGGTGCCTCCGACACGGGGCCGCACGTAGAGGCAGGTGAGCTCAATCATGCAAGACATATGCCATGGAACCTGTTCGTCGGAAGCTGGAAGAAGCCGCCGTCGCAGAGTTCCGTTTGTGAAACCGGAGCACCGCATGAAAGGCCGGTCTGCCGGGCGAGAATGCGCCGGGAGGGATGTAAAAATCGGGCTCGCGATTGTAATTTTGTAAGCCCGGGCAGGAAATTCTGCGTGGGCGCGCTGTCCGCAGCCCGAGCTATTCGCCCTCGTTCCGGATGAGGCCGCGCGTCTGCTGGCGCACCAGGCGCGCGTAATAGGCGTCCTTCGCGAGCAGCTCCTCGTGCGTGCCGGTTTCCGCGATGCGCCCGTCCTTCAGCACGACGATACGATCGGCGTTGACCACGGTGCTGAGCCGGTGCGCGATGATGAAGGTAGTGCGGTCGCGCACCAGCGAATCGAGCGCTTCCTGCACCGCGGCCTCCGAGTCCGCATCCAGCGACGCGGTGGCTTCGTCGAGCACGATGATGGACGGCCGTTTGACCAGCGCACGCGCGATCGACACCCGCTGGCGCTCGCCCACCGACAGGCGGCTGCCGCGCTCGCCGACCACGGTGCCGTAACCCTCCGGCATGGCGGTGATGAAATCGTGCGCCGATGCCGCGCGGGCCGCGGCCTCGATCTCCTCCCGGGTGGCGTCCGGATAGCCGTAAGCGATGTTGGCGGCGATCGTGTCGTTGAACAGCAGCGGATCCTGCAGCACCACGCCGACGTGGCTGCGCAGCGAGCGCTGCTTCAATGTCCGGAGATCCCGGCCGTCGAGCAGCACTCTCCCGTAGTCGGGGTCGTAGAAGCGCATCAGGAGCGCCATCAGCGTGGTCTTGCCGGAGCCGCTCGGGCCGACGATCGCCACCTTCTCGCCCGCGCGCACCTCGAGAGTGATGCCGGAGAGCAGGGGCCGCTCGCCCGGGCCGTAGGAGAAGTGAACGTCCTCGAACACGATGTCGCCGTGCACGCTCTCGAGCTCGCGCGCGTCCGGCGCGTCGCCCAGGTGCTCCTGGAGATCGAGGATTGCGAAGATCTGGCTGAGCGAGACGGTGCCCCGCTTCAGCGCGCCCCAGGTGCCGGACAGGCCCTGCACCGGCCCGAACAGTCCGCCGACGTAGCCCAGGAACGCAATCAGCGTGCCGACGGTCATGGCGCCGCGCACGATGAACAGGCCGCCCAAGCCGATCACCGCGATGCGGGCGAGGGCGACGACCAGGTTGCTGGCCGTGCCGAACGCGGTGTCCGTCGCCACGCCGCGGACGACGATGCGGTTGGCGGCGCTCACGTCGTTGAGGAACCGCTCCTTCTCCTTTTCTTCCATGGCGAAGCTGCGCACGGTGACGATGCCGGCCAGCACCTCGTTGAATCGCGAGTAGATGTGCGCCCAGCGGTCCAGCATGCTGCGCTCGCGCCGCGCCTGCTCGGGCGCGGCGAGTGCCGCGAGCACCGCGGGCATGGGCGCGAACAGCAGGACGACGAGCGCGAGGCGCCATTCGAGGTCCAGCATCACGAACACGGCGATGACGAGGAAGACCACCGCCGGCAGCACGCTGATCAGGAGCTGGGTGACCGCGGCGACGAAGCCCTGGATGCTGCGATCGAGGCGGGTGAGCACCGCGCCGACGCCTTCGCTGCGTTGCAGCTTGAGCGGCATGCGGTGCAGCCGCTCGACGGTCGCCTGGAGCAGCGCGTATTGCAGGCCGATGCGCATGCGCCAGGTCAGCCAGTTGGACGTGCCGCTCGCGCCTTCGCGGAACACGGACATGATGCCGAGGAACACGAGGCCGAGGCCCACGGCCTCGAGTCCGCGCCCGGCGGTCAGGCCATCGATGATGAATTTGAGCACCAGCGGCTCGATGGAGCTCACCAGCGCTACCGCGAGGGTGAGCACGAGGATGATGGCGATCGAGAACCGGTGCGGGACAGTGAACGCGAGCGCCCGCCGCAACTGCCGGGCGGTGCTCTCCCTGTTACCGGCGTCGCCGAAGCCGCCGCCCGCGACGGGGGCCGGACGGCTCAATGGTCCCGAGGCGAGTGGCTGCTGCCGTCTCTGCCGCCCATGGTGGGGCCTCCGACCAAACGCGTACCCGGAGCTGGTGCAAGTTTCGCGCCAGCGACCGGCGCGGGGGATCAGCCGTGCGCAACGCGGGCGAGCGCGCGATCCCGCTCCCGCGCCACGGCCGCGCTGATGCTCACCGGGTAATCGGCATGCCCGTCGTCAACGGTGAGGAGCGGAGCCGGCAAGCGCCCGACGGCTGCGCGCGCGTGCGCGGCAGCAGCCGCGGGGTCGAGCGTCGGCGCATCGAGCGGCTCGCCGCCCGCGACGATCGGCGCGAGCAGCGCCTCGGCGCCGTCGCGGTGCTCGTCGCGCAGCGTGACTTCGTCGCGCGCGTACCTGCCGCCGGCATCGCAATAACGGAACACCTGCTTCGCGCCGGGCCAGATCGCCTTGCCGGGCGAGCTCTTGAGCCTGGGTATGCCGGCAAAACTCGTCATCTTGTAGACGAGGTCGAGGAAAGGCGCGTCCGCGGAGGTGCCGAGTGAAGTCCCCACGCCGAAGCCGTCGATCGGTGCACCGGCCGCGAGCAGCTTCGCGATGGCGTGCTCGTCGAGCCCGCCGCTGGCGAGGATCCGCACGTCCCCGAGCCCGCCGGCGTCGAGGCGCTCGCGGGCCGCTTTCGCCAAAGCGGCCATGTCACCGGAATCCAGGCGCACGGCGCCGACCCGGAACGCTTCCTTCAGCTCGCGGCGCAGCGAGATCACCTTGTCCACCGCCGCGAGCGTGTCGTAGGTGTCGACCAGCAGCGTGGTGCCGGGGTAGAGCTCCGCGTAGCGGCGGAACGCTTCCGCTTCCTCGTCGAACGCCTGGATGTAGCTGTGCGCCATCGTGCCGCTCACCGGCAGGCCGAAGCGCAGGCCGGCGTAGACGTGGCTGGTGCCGGCGATGCCGGCCGTGCGGTACGCGCGCACTCCGCGCACCGCCGCGTCCAGGCCGTGCATGCGCCGCATCCCGAAATCGACCACCGGCCGGCCGCCTGCGGCGAGCACCATGCGCACGGCCTTCGACGCGAGCACGGTCTCGAGGTGCACGTAATTCATGATCAGCGTTTCGAGCAGCTGCGCCTCCGCGATCGGCGCGGTGACCTCGAGCAACGGTTCCTCCGGGAACACCGGCGTGCCTTCCGCGAGCGCGACGATGTCGCCGCTGAAGCGGAACTCGCCCAGCCAGCGCAGGAACCCGTCACGAAAGCCGCCGAGGCTCGCGATGGTGTCGAGCGCCGCCGTCGGGAACCGCAGGCGGGACACGAGGTGCGCCGCGTGCTGCTGGCCGCAGGCGAGCATGAAGCGGCGCGCCGGCGGCAGCTTGCGGAAGTACAGGCTGAAGGTGGCGCGTCCGTCGAGGCCCGCCGCCCAGTAGGCCTGGAGCATGCTGAGCTCGTAGCGGTCGGTCAGCAGACCGAGGTCGTCCGCCGTCGGCCACGGCGCCGGCTGGTTCATGGCAGTCCCGGTGTTTGAGGGGGCGATGGCCATTATATAAGAGAGTCGTTTTTACCCTCGGCGGAAACCTTCGCGCCGGGCTGCCGCAGCGCTCGCGCTCTGGCTCGCGCGCATCGCGAAGATCGCGCGCGCCGCCGGATCCGCGAGCGCGTGCTCGAGCATTGCCGCACGGCCGGGCTCACCGTGCACGAGTTCGCCGGTCACCGCTGCGACACCGTGACGCGCAACGAGATGGACGAGCTCCGGAAACGCGCGACACGGCGCTCCTGATCCCGGTTGACGGCTGCGGGGAGACCCTCTAAAACACCCTGGTGGTGCCGGCGGATTACCGCCGTTCGAGGGGATCATGGACAGCAGTGCCACGGCGCCGGGCGGCGCCACCGACGGGACGTTCGATTTTCATCGCCTGGAGCGACTGCCGCCGTACGTCTTCGCGGAAGTCACGGAGCTCATGCTCGCCGCGCGCCGCGCGGGCCGCGACATCGTCGACCTCGGCATGGGCAACCCCGACCTGCCCACGCCGGCGCACGTCGTCGAGAAGATCCGCGAAACGGCGGCGAACCCGCGCACGCATCGCTACTCGAGCTCGCGCGGCATTCCGAACCTGCGCGCGGCGATCTGCGAATGGTACGCGCGCAACCACGACGTCGCTCTCGACCGCGATCAGGAAGCGATCGCGCTGATCGGCTCGAAGGAAGGCCTCGCGCACTTCGTGCTGATGGCGGTCGGTCCCGGCGACGTCGTGCTGTGCCCGGATCCAGGGTATCCGATCCACCAGTATTCCGTCGCGATTGCCGGCGGCGAGCTGCACACGCTGCCGCTCACCGACGCCGCGCTGTTCGTCGACGCGCTGGAGGAGGCGATCGGGCGGCTCCGTCCCAAGCTCGTCGTGCTGTCGTTCCCGCACAACCCGACGGCGACTCTCGCGCCGGACGGCGGCTTCGAGCGCATCGTGGCGGCGGCGCGCCGCTTCGGGGTGATGCTGCTGCACGATTTCGCCTACGCCGAGATCGCGTTCGACGGCTGCCGCCCGCCCAGCATCCTGTCCGTGCCCGGCGCGCGCGAGGTCGCGATCGAATTCACCTCGCTCTCGAAGAGTCATTCGATGGCCGGCTGGCGGGTCGGCTTCGCCTGCGGCAATCGCTCCCTGATCCGCGCGCTGGCGCGCATGAAGAGCTATCTCGACTACGGCATCCCGACGCCGATCCAGGTCGGCGCGATCCAGGCGCTGCGCGGGACGCAGGAGTGCGTCGCCGAGCACGCCGCGATCTACGCGGCGCGCCGCGACCGGCTCGTCGACGGGCTCGCAAAACCCGGCCCGGGACAGTGGCGGATCGAGAAACCGCGCGCGACGATGTTCGTGTGGGCGCCAATCCCCGAGTCGCACCGGCATCTCGGTTCGCTCGGTTTCGCGAAAGCGCTGCTCGAGCATGCCAGCGTGGCGGTGTCACCCGGCGCGGGCTTCGGCCGGGCGGGGGAGGGCTACGTGCGCTTTTCGCTGGTCGAGAACGAGCAGCGTATCCGCCAGGCGGTGAGCGGCATCCGGAGAATGCTGGCGGCGTAGAAGCCGCGCCCTGCGAATCCTCCGGAACCGTCGCTCACGCCACGCGATTGCGCCCCGCGCGCTTCGCGCTGTACAGGCGGCCGTCGGCTTCCCGCAGCAGCTCGGCCGTCGCTCCGGCGCCGTCCCACTGATAAAGGCCGATGCTGAGGGTCACCCGCAGGTTGGGGTTGATCCGGGTCCAGTCGTGCGCTTCGACGGCACGGCGCACGGCCTCGCAGAATACCAGAGCCGCATCGCGGGACATCCCGGGGAGGATGAGCGCGAACTCCTCGCCGCCGATGCGGGCAACCAGGTCCGTCGAGCGGCAGAGCGTCCGCATCAGCTTCGCGCATTGCCGCAGCACTTCGTCCCCCACGGCGTGACCCAGGCGGTCGTTGATTACCTTGAAGTCGTCGAGATCGGCGACCGCCAGTGTCAGCGGCTGGCCGACCGATGCGGCAACCCTGACCTCGTCTTCGAGCCGCTGGGCGAAGTGGCGGCGATTCGCAATGCCGGTCAGCGGATCCTCCTGCGTCTCGCGCTCCAGCACGCGGCTGCGTTCACGCAAGGCGGCGATGAGCCGCTCCTTTTCGCTGTTCGCCCGCTCGAGCTCGGCGGTGCGCTCCGCGACCCGCTTCTCGAGATCCTTGCGGTAGCTCTCCAGGTCCTCGAACGCCCGCGCATCGGCGACGGCAGCGCTCACCTGCCCCGCGACCTGGCGCAGCAGGTGCAGGTCCGCGTCCGACCAGGTGCCGGCCCGCGCATGGCTCACGGAGAGCACGCCGATCACCGTGCCGTCCTCGATCAACGGGACGGCGATCAGCGAGCCGGAGTCCCGCTCCGTGGCGTCGGCCTCCCGGCGCAGTGGCTCCGGCGCGAGCGCCCAGTCCTCGATCAGCACGGCCTCCTGCCGCTCCACGATCCAGCGGAACAGGCCGGCCGGGAGCGGGCATTCGCCTCCGCTCGACCGGCGTCCGTCCTTCTCGTGCAGCCGCACGTCGGGCACGCCGGCTTCTGCATCGACGAGGCAAAGCGTCAACTCGTCGAAGCGGAACAGCGCGGCGATCTCGGTGCGGATGCGGGACGCGAGCTCGTCCAGCCGGCGCGCGCCGAACAACGACGTGCGAGTGGCGGCGAGATTGACGAGCGGCCGTTGAGACATGCTGCGGCCGCCGGGAGCACGATGCAGGCGGTTGAAGCTCAGCACGAATATCGCCATCAGCACCACGAACAGCGTGAAGACGGGCGGCGCGGCGGTATTGAAGAGCACGGCTGCAAGGACGCCGGCGGGAACGAACATCAGGTCGATCAGGGAATAGATCGGTTTGATCAGGCGGCGTACGTCGCGTCGGTCGAGCCGGAAGTACAACGCCAGGAGGGCGACGTTCACGCCCTGCGCGACGAGCGCCATCGCGACCAGCGGCAGCAGGTCGGGCATACCGATGCCAGTGAGCGGATGCTCGCCGCCGAGCGCGAGATAAGCATCGCCGGCCAGGAGCAGCATGAGAGCGGTCATTGCCGCGTTGTGCACGCCCCGCAATACCGCCACCCGCGGCGATCCCTGGCTGTAGCGGCGGTTGATCAGCGGCCAGACCAGCGATGCGGCGCCGCAGATCGTGGCGGCGATCGCGGGATCGAGCACGAGCAGCAGGCCGATCTGCGGCAGCCGTTCCATCGAGGCCAGGCCGACGCGCGGCGCGGGCACGCCGAAATGGAATACGGTGAGCGAGGCGGCGATGCAGAGCGCGACGACCCACGCGGCCGGAAAGTCCGGCGCCGCGGCAAGATCGTGAGCGAGCCACGCGGCCGTCAGGGCAGCGAGCAGCACGGAATAGACCGCGAGTCCGCGGTAGCGAACAGCCATGGAGCCCGAGTCTAGGGAGGCGGCCGGCGCCGCGCCCGGAGCAGGGTCACAGTTGCCGCAGGGCGCGGCCTGCCACCAATACCAGCTCGGCGACCACCGGGGCTCGTGCGTCAGCGCTACGACCTATATCATCCGGCTCGGCACGAGTTGCGACGGATACAGGCGTGACGATGAATGGTATCGCCGCAGGAGCGCGCATCGCGCGCGCCCGGGATCGTTGGTCGCGCGCGATACGCGCTCCTGCAGCGTATTTCCGGCGGCCGTGCGAAGGCACGCGAAGGAAAGGAATGGCTCTCCTTTTCGCGCTCGTGCTCGGCGCGTGCTCGCAGGGCACGCCGGACGCCGCACGCCGCTGGCAGGCCACGCCCGACGGCCTCGTCGTCGATCTCGACGAGGGCGACTTTCGGCGCCTGCGCCTGCAGGTGATCGACCCGGCCATCGTGCGCGTCACCGCCACGCCGCAAGCCGATTTCTCGAACCTGCCGGAACCGCTCATGGTGGTCGCCGGGCCCGGCGGCGCCGCGTTCGAGACGGCGGAGGTGGACGGCAGCGTCCGGCTGCGGACGGATGAGCTGACGGCGGAAGTCGCGCTGGACACCGGCGCGGTGACGTTCCGCGACGCCCGCGGCGAGCTGCTGCTCGCGGAAGCGGCGCGGAGTCTCGCGCCCGTCACCCGCGATCCGGGTACCGTCGATGCGGACTCGTTCGCCGTCCGCCAGCAGTTCACGCGCGGCGCGGACGCGGGGCTCTACGGCCTCGGCCAGCAGCAGGACGGCGACGTGAACCACGCCGGCGACAACGTGACGCTCACGACACATAACCTCGTGATCAGCATTCCGTTCCTCGTATCGACACGCGGCTGGGGGCTCCTGTGGAACAACGCGTCGGTGACGCGCGTCGGTTCGCCCGAGCCCGCACAGCCGCTCGCGGCCGGCTTCGAGCTCGTCGACGCCGACGGCGAGCCGGGCGCGCTGACCGCGCGCTATTACCAGGGCAACGAGCTCGTGCTCGAGCAGCGTGAAACGGATCCCGACTACCAGTTCCTCGACCACGGCAGCGTGCGCGAGCATGCCTTTCCCGAGGCCGCCGGCGACCCTGCGACGCTGCGCGTCGTCTGGGAGGGCACGCTCGTGCCGCGCCGGAGCGGCGCGTACGACCTCGAGATGTACTCGAGCGGCTACGCGAAGCTCGCGCTGGACGGCAAGACGCTGCTCGACCGCTGGCGCGTCAACTGGAATCCCTGGTTCCACGAGACCCGGGTCGAGCTCGCGGCCGGCAGGCGCTATCCGCTGCGCGTGGAATGGACCGCGCAGGGCGGCTACTTCCGCCTGTTGCAGTATTCGCCGCCGACCCCGGGGCAGGCGCGGCGCCTGTCTATCGCCTCGGAGACCGGCAAGGCCGTCGATTACTACTTCGTCGCCGCCGCGGACCCGGATGCGGCGATCGCCGGTTACCGGCGGCTCACCGGCAAGGCGGTCATGCTGCCGAAATGGGCATACGGCTTCTGGCAGAGCCGCGAGCGTTACAGGACGGAGGACGAGCTCGTCGGCGTGCTCGAGGAATACCGCAGGCGCGGCATCCCGATCGACAACCTCGTGCTCGACTGGTTCTACTGGCCCGAAGACGCGTGGGGCAGTCACGCTTTCGACGCAGCGCGTTTCCCCGACCCGAAGGCGATGGTCGAGAAAGTCCACGCGCTCGATGCGCACGTGATGATCTCGGTGTGGCCGAAGTTCTATCCCGCGACGGAGCACTACCGCGCGCTGAACGACCGGGGCTGCATGTTCAACAAGAACATCGAGCGAGGCAACCTCGACTGGGTCGGACCCGGCTACGCGGACGCGTTCTACGACGCGTTCGATGCGGACTGCGGCGCGCTCTACTGGCAACAGGTGCACGACAGCCTCGACGTGCTCGGCTTCGACGCCTGGTGGCTGGACGCCAGCGAGCCGGACATGCATTCCAATCTCTCGCCAGGCGAGCGCAAGGACCTGATGACGCCGAATGCGCGCGGCACCGGCGCCGAAGTGTTCAACGCCTATGCGCTGCCGCACGCCGAGACCGTGTATGCCGGAGAGCGCGATGCCGGCGACGACCGCCGCGCGTTCATCCTGACGCGCTCGGGCTTCGGCGGCATCCAGCGCGCCGCTGCCGCGGTCTGGAGCGGCGACGTGGGCTCGCGCTGGGGAAACCTGCGCGAGCAGATCGCCGCAGGCATCGGCATCGGTCTGTCCGGGATGCCGTACTGGACGTTCGACATCGGCGGCTTCACGCCCGAGGACCGCTTCCGCTGGGCCGCGTCGGGCGACGCATTGTCCATAGCCGGCATGGCACCGGAGCTGCGCGACGAATGGCAGGAGCTGAACCTGCGCTGGTTCCAGTTCGGGGCGTTCGCACCGCTGTTCCGTTCCCATGGACAGAGCCCGTATCGCGAGATCTTCAACCTCTCCCAAGAGGGCAGCGACGTCTACGACAGCCTCGTCTACTACACGCAGCTGCGCTACCGGCTGCTGCCCTACATCTATACGCTCGCGGGCGATGCGTGGCAGCGTGACGGCACGCTCATGCGCGGGCTGGTGATGGATTTCCCTGACGATCCGCAAGCGCGGGACGTCGCGACGGAGTACCTGTTCGGCCCGGCCTTCCTGGTCGCACCGGTGTACGAGCCGGGCGCGCGCCGCCGCGAGCTGTACCTGCCGGCCGGCGCGGACTGGTACGACTTCTACACGGGCGAGCAGCACGCGGGCGGGCAGGCGATTGCCGCCGCTGCCCCGCTCACACGACTGCCGCTCTTCGTGCGCGCGGGAGCCATCGTGCCCAGCGGGCCCGCGATTCAACACACGGGCGAGAGCCTGAACGCGCCGCTCACGCTGAACGTGTACACGGGAGCAGACGGCACGTTCGACATCTACGAGGACGACGGCACGAGCTACGACTACGAGCGCGGCGAGTGGTCGCGCATTCCGCTGCGCTGGGACGAGGTGCGCGGCGAGCTCACGATCGGCGCGCGCGTCGGTGGGTTCGAGGAGATGGCGAACGAGCGGCGCATCACGGTGCGCTGGATCGACGGACCGGACCCGCAGGCCGCGAACTTCGACGCTGCGCCGGATGCGACGGTCACGTACCGGGGAGAGCCGCTGACGCTCGAGCGGCCGGACTGACTGCCTCGCCCGTTTCGCGGCGTTCGCGCGGCCGCGGCTTTGTTGCTCGTCAGAAGAGCGCGGCAAGCGTCGCGCGCTGGTGCCAGATCATCACCAGGCCGGACAGGACCTGCAGCCAGTCTGCCGGCGCATGCGCGAACGAGACGGCACCGAGCAGCGCGCCGACGATCGCGCCGGGGATGCCCCAGCCGACCACCGTCCAGTCGACGCTCCTGCGGAACACGAGCAGGCGGCCGCCGTCGCCGATGAGTGAGGCGAGGGTGACGACCGGCGCCACCGCCTGCGCCCCGGCGATGAACCCGGTGAGCGGAACCAGCAGCATCGCACCGCCGCCGCCGGCGATCGTCGAGACGATCCACGCGACGAACCCCGAGAGGGCGAGAAGGATGAAGTCGAGCGCTCGGTCCTCCGGCCGGGCAGGGCGCCCGCTGGGTGCGCATTAGACGCCGGCGGACCGGCCCGTCGTCAAGGGCAGCGCTGCGTGAAGCGGATGGCGAAGACTTTCGCGAGCGGCCTGGAGACGGCGTGCGCGAGCCGCGGCATGCCGCCAGACGAGCGGCGGCCTTCGTCTCACCCGGCCGGCGGCCCGGCGGCACACTCCGCGGACATGAGATCGTGGTACAGGCCGGCGAGTTGCTCCGTAACCGGCCCCGGCACCTTGCCGAGCCGGCGTCCGTCGAGCGCGGCCACGGGCATCACGCCGCCGAAGGTGCCGGTCACGAAGGCCTCGTCGGCGTTGTACGCCTCGGCCAGCGTGAAGTCGCGCTCGCTCACCGGAATGCCGTTCGCGCGGCAGAGCGCGACGACCTGGCCGCGGGTGATGCCCTTGAAGCAATAGCGGCCGCTCGAAGTGATGACCTCGCCGCCGCGCACGGCGAAGAAGTTGGTCGCGTTGCAGCTGGCGACGAAGCCTCTGGTATCGAGCATCAGCGCCTCGTCGGCGCCGACCCCGGCCACCTGCAGCAGCGCCTGGATGAAGTTCAGGCGGCTGTGCGTGTTCAGCTGCATGTCGAACACGTCGGGCGTGCTCGTGCGGTAGGTCGAGGTGACCAGGGTGAGGCCGCGGCTGCGGATCTCTGCCGGCGGTTCCTTGTATTCGGCGACGATCACCACGGTGGGTTTGCCCGCCGTCGACCGCGGATCCTGGCTCGGCGTCATCTTGATGCCGCGCGTCACCATCAGGCGGACGTGCACGCCGTCCGTCATGCCGTTCGCGCGCACCGTGTCGTAGAGCGCCCGGGTCAGCGCGGCGCGATCGAGCTGCAGCGCGATCGCGAGCGCACGCGCGGCGGCGAACAGCCGATCGAGGTGCAAGTCGAGAAATGCGAAACGGCCGTTCACCAGCCGCAGGCCTTCCCACACGCCGTCGCCCAGCACGAAGCCGGCGTCGAACACCGAGACGTGCGCCTCGGCGCGCGGCACGAGCTCGCCGTTCAACCAGATCTGCACCCGCTCGTTGCGCGGGTCCGGAGCGAATCCCTGTGAGCCGACCATCAGGTCTCCTGCACGCCGAGGCGGTACGGCAGCAGCCGTTCATAGAAAGGTAAGGCGGCCTCGATGACCGGCAGCAGCTCGGCCGGCGGCTCCGCCGGTGGCCGGGGAGCCGCGAAGCCCGTGGAGCGCTCGACCGACGCGTACCAGTGCGGCGCCCACACGCCGTCCGTCGGGCGCGGGCCCGGCGGCCAGCGCAGCATGTGCTCGTCGAACCCGATGCCGAGCGCTCCGCAGAGCGCCGTCAGGGCACGCGGCGGATCGGCGAGCACGTCCGCGGCGTCCACGACCGGCGGAGCGTCGCCTGACCTGTCGGCAACGCGCTCGAAGAGCTCGTGCTGGCGCGCGAACCCGAGCTCGTCCAGCCGCGGCACGCCGCCGCGCGCGCGGGCATAGGAAACGACGACCTCGCGCGGATGGCGGATCAGGAACACGCTGGCGACGCGTTCCAGCCAGTCGAGCGGCGCCTCATCGAGCATGTGATGCGTCATGTGCTTCTGGTAGTGAATGCGCCGGCCCGGAGCCAGCGGCTGGAACAGCGACTCGACGACGGCATCCCAGTCCGTCACGCCGGCGGCGAGCACCGTTTCGCGCAGCGGATGATCCGCGCCGCTCGCGGCGAGATAGCAGGCGTAGAAGGGCTCGTCGACGACTTCGGTATCCGGCCGGTTTTCCCAGGCCCGCAGCATGGCGGTCGAGATGTTGCGGGGCCCGGACCACATGGCGATCCTGAGGACGCCGTCGTCCGCTTGGCCGGAGCGATGAGGCATGCCGTCAGTGTACAACGCCGGCAGAGGCTGAAGCCGGTTCGGTTCCGCCGCTCCGGCGCGTTGCGGATTCGTGGTCACGGGCGGGTACCGCGCCCGGGTTCCCGGGAAAAGCAACTTCACGGTTGCATTTCGAGGGCCGCACGGTTACCGTAAACGCAACCTCAGGGTTGCTGATCACACGGACTACCGACATGTCGAACACCGATCGCATCGAGAAGCAGGTGATCCTGCGCGCGCCGCGCGAGCAGGTCTGGCGCGCCATCGCCAACGCCGGCGAATTCGGCACGTGGTTCGGCGCCGAGCTCGACGCACCGTTCGTGGCCGGCACGATCGTCCCGGCCCGCATCGTCCCCACGAAAGTGGACCCGGAGGTGGCGAAAAAGCAGGAGCCGCACGCAGGCAAAGCGTTCCGCATCGAGGTCGAGCGCGTGGAGCCGATGTCGCGTCTCTCCTTCCGCTGGCAGCCCTACGAAGCGGAGGGCGAGGCGGACTTCACGAGCACGCCGACGACGCTGGTCGAGTTCGTCCTCGAGGACCATCCGCAGGGCACGCTGCTGACGATCACCGAGTCCGGGTTCGACCGCATCCCGCTCGCAAAGCGCGCCGAGGCGTTCGCGTCCAACGAGCAGGGCTGGGCCATCCAGGCCACGCTCATCGCCAGTTACCTGGCGCGGGATACCTGAGCCGGCCGCCATGCCGGGCAAACACGGCGCCGGCGGGCTGTCTGACGCTCTGCCCGTCTTCATGGCACTCGGCCACGCAGCGCGCCTCGAGATCGTCGGCCGGCTCAGCCGCGAAGGTCCGCTGTCGATCTCGCGACTCACGGACGGCACGCGGCTGACCCGCCAGGCGGTGAGCAAGCACCTGCGCGTGCTTGCCCGTGCGGGGCTGATCCGCGACCACCGGCGCGGCCGCGAGCGCATCTGGCGCATTCGCGCCCGCAAGCTCGACGAGGTACGCCGCTGCCTCGACCAGATCTCCGCGCAATGGGACGACGCGATCGGCCGCCTGCAGGCGCTCGTCGAGCACAAGAGCGACTGACGTTGGTCGTGTATATCGGCGCGGGCGACGACGCGCAGCCGTCGCCAGCAGCTCGTTCGTGTCGGCGATGACACTCTGATATCGTCGGGCGGTTCTGGCGATCGGGGAGGTAGTCATGAAGCGCCGGCTCATCTCGCTCGCGGTGCTGATTTCGCTGTGGCCGCTCGTGTCTTCGGCCGATTACGACTATTTCGCCGCGAGCCGCGAGACGATCCGGCGCGGCGTGCAGGCGATGCTGATGTGCAACGGCCTGTTCACGTCGGAGCGCACGCTCGAGCAGGTGTTCGATCAGGAGCTCGCTTATCTCGAGCACCCGATCGGCACGGCGGAGGGCGGCGCTTACACGGTGCGCCGCGACCTGCGCGGCGTCGCGGTGGGTACGCCCGACGACCCGCCCGTGCTGCGTGCCGTGTTCCGCGAGGGACTGGGCTGCGTGGTGATGGCGCCCGACCAGGACTGGGGCGACGTGGAGGCGCTGCCGCAGCTCGAGCTGCCGCCGCCCGAGGGCGATCCCGCGGAGATTCCGTGGCCCGACGGCGACCTCGTCGCGAACGCGCCGCGGCATGAGGCCGTCGATCACCGCGCACTTGCCGCGGCCGCGGACTGGGCGTTCGAGCGCCCCTCACCCGAGCAGGTCACCGTCAGCCTGCTCGTCGTGTACAAGGGCGATCTCGTGCTCGAGCGCTACGCACCGGGCTTCGACATGACGACGCGCACGCGCACGTGGTCGACGGCGAAGAGCCTCGCGGTGACGCTGATCGGCATGCTGGTGGACGAAGGCCGGCTCGCCCTGGACGAGCCGCTCGGGCTCGACTGGCGTCCCGCGCTCCCCGGCGCGGCGCCGGACCCGCGTGACGCCATCACCTTGCGACACCTGCTGCACATGTCGAGCGGGCTGTACCCGGTCGACGATTTCGAGCTGGAATACGCGACCGGCTCCGGCCTCGCGTACTGGGCCGGGGCGAGCTCGGTCGCGGGTGCACTCGACCGCGGGCTGGTGCGCGCGCCGGGAACGTTCTGGGACTACGAGAACTACGATACCTTGCTCGCGGTGTACGCAATGAAGCGCGCGCTCGCCGACGAACGGACCTGGCTCGAGTTTCCGCGCAAGGCGCTCTTCGACCGCATCGGCATGCGCAACACGCTGGCGGGCGTCGACCGCTTCGGCGATTTCATCCTGAGCAGTCAGGTGTACACGAACGCGCGCGACCTGGCGCGCTTCGGCCTTTTATACCTGAACGGCGGTATGTGGCAGGGCGAGCGCCTGCTCTCGCCGGAGTGGATCGAGTTCGTGCGTACGCCGGCACCGGCGACGCGCAAGGACGGCAGCTTCTACGGCGGGCAGTGGTGGCTGGTGCCCGACGACCGCCGCGACGTGCCGCGGGATGCGTACACGACGGCCGGCAACCGCGGCCAGTACGTCATCGTCGTCCCGTCGCACGACCTCGTGATCGTGCGCCGCGGCCTCGATTACGGCGCGCAGGGCTTCGACGAGTGGGACCTGCTGCGCGAAGTGCTCAAGGCGTTCCCGCCGTCGTCGCAGGAGGCTGGTATCATGCCGGCACGGGCGAGCGAGCGAGGGTGACGGTGGCGGCGGAAGAATTCGATGCGATCGTGGTCGGTTCCGGTATTTCCGGCGGCTGGGCGGCCAAGGAGCTGACCGAGAAGGGCCTCAAAGTGCTGATGCTCGAGCGCGGCGAGAACGTCGAGCACATCAAGGACTACGTCAACGCGCGCAAGGGCCCGTGGGAATACCCGCACCGCGGCCGGCCGACCCGGGCGATGAAAGAAGCCTACCCGGTGCTGAAGCGCGATTACCCGTTGAACGAGACGAACCTGTCCTGGTGGGCTTCCGACCAGGACTCGCCCTACACCGAGATCAAGCGCTTCGACTGGTTCCGCGGCTACCACGTCGGCGGCCGCTCGCTGATGTGGGGCCGGCAGAGCTACCGCTGGAGCGATTTCGACTTCGAAGGCAACGTGCGCGACGGCATCGCGGTCGATTGGCCGATCCGCTACGCCGACCTCGCGCCGTGGTACGACCATGTCGAGCGGCACGCGGGCATCTCCGGCTCGCACGAGGAAATGCCGCAGCTGCCGGACGGGCAGTTCCAGCCGGCGATGCCGCTGAACTGCGGCGAGGAATGGGCGGCGGAGCGCCTGCGCGGCCATTTCGACGGGCGGCGGCGCATCATCCCGGGCCGCGTGGCCAACCTCACGCAGGCGCTGCCGGGCCGCGCGAAATGCCAGTACCGCAACGCCTGCTGGCTCGGTTGTCCATATGGCGGCTATTTCAGCACGCAGGCGTCCACGCTGCCCGCGGCCATGGCGACGAAGCGGCTGACCTTGAGGCCGTTCTCGATCGTGACCGAAGTGCTGTACGACCGCGACCAGAAGCGGGCGAGCGGCGTGCGCGTGCTGGATGCGGTCACCGAGCAGACCACCGAGTACAAGGCGCGCATCGTGTTCCTCTGCGCATCGACGCTGAACTCCACGTGGATCCTGATGCGCTCGGCCACGGACGTGTGGCCGGAGGGGCTCGGCAGCAGCTCCGGCGAGCTCGGGCACAACCTGATGGACCACCACTTCGAGGTGGGGGCATCGGCCAATCTCACGGATCCCGCGCTGGCCGCGAAGTACTACTTCGGCCGGCGCCCGAACGGCTTCTACATCCCGCGCTACCGCAACCTGTTCGGCGACAAGCGCGAGTACCTGCGCGGCTTCGGCTACCAGGGGTCGGCGAGCCGCGGCGACTGGCAGCGCGGCGTGGCCGAGCTCGGCGTCGGCAAGAGCTTCAAGGACGCGCTCTCGGAGCCGGGCGACTGGCGCATCGGCGGAAGCGCCTTCGGCGAGATGCTGCCGCGCCACGAGAACCGGGTGACCATCGACGAGAGCCGCAGCGACAAGTGGGGACTGCCGGTGCTCGCGATCGATTGCGCGATCGGCGAGAACGAGCGGCTGATGCGGAAGGACATGGCGAACGACCTGGCCGAGATGTTCGAGGCGGTCGGGGCGAAGGACGTCGACACCTTCGACGGCCAGTATTTCCCCGGCCGCGGCATACACGAGATGGGCACCGCGCGCATGGGGCGCGACCCGAAGACCTCGGTGCTCAATCGCTGGAACCAGGTCTGGGACGCACCCAACGTGTTCGTGACGGACGGCAGCTGCATGGCGTCCTCCGCGTGCCAGAACCCGTCGCTCACCTACATGGCGATCACCGCGCGCGCCGCGGATTACGCCGTGCAGGAGCTCAAGCGGCGCAACCTGTGATGTCGGGAGACCCGGGAATGCCGAAGGAGACGGAAGACCGCGACCTCATCACGCGCCGCGCGGCGATCCTGCGCGTGAGCGCGCTGCTCGGCGGCGTGGCGCTGGTCGGGCAAGGCGCGCTGCTCGCGGGCTGCGAGCGGCGGGTGCCGACGCCGGAGGCAGGCGGGACGGCGGACGCGGGCGCTTCGCCGCAGGCATTCGGGAAGGACGCCGTCGCGCTGCTCGATGAGCTCACCGAGGCGATACTTCCGGAGACGGATACACCGGGCGCGAAGGCCGCCGGTGTCGGGCCGTTCGTCGCGAAGATGGTGACCGATTGCTACGCTCCGCGCGAGCAACAGGTGTTCCGTGAAGGGCTCGCGACAGTGGACGACCGGTGCCGGGCGATGCACGACGTGGCGTTCCTCGCGGCGACGCCCGAGCAGCGGCTGGCGCTGGCCGGGCAGCTCGACGCCGAGCAGATGCAATACATGCACGGGCTGGAGGAAGACCAGCCCGCGCACTGGTTCCGCATGCTGAAGGAGCTGACGCTGCTCGGCTACTTCACGTCGGAAATCGGCTACGAGCAGGCACTGCGCTACGCCGAGACACCGGGCCGTTACGATCCCTGCGTGCCGTACGCGCCGGGCGAAAAGGCCTGGGCGGATCACGCCTGATCCGGGCCACGCCTGTCGCCGGCGCGAAGGTCAGCGACGACGGTTCATGACAACGAGCGGAGGCACCTGACGATGCTCACAAAAAGACAGGTGAAAGCGAATATTGCGCGACTGCAGGGCGGCCTCGTTTACCGCGGCGAAGTCAGCGGGGTCCGTCAGACCTATTACATCTTCGAGGCCGAAGGGTCCTTTTTCGTATTGTCATTTGCCCGCTCGGAGTCGAAACCCGGCTCCGGGTATTTCAACGTCGTGGATGCAGAGGCCGTCGAATACGTGCGGAGCCGGTTTGCCGGCAAGCGGGCCGTCACCGCGAAGGACGTGGTTCACCGGGCGCGCCGCACCGCCCATGCACCGACCAGCCTGATTGCGCTCAACGTCCTGTATGTGCTGGTTGCCCTGGGGGAAGCGGAAATCGTGCAGCAGGGCGAGAACCGGGCGCTGGTCTTCGCCATGCGCCCGGGGACCAGGAAGCGGGCCGCCTGACCGCTAGTCCTCGTCGTTTTCCGCGGGAGCGCCGTCTTCCGGCGCCCCCGCATTGGGGTCCAGCAGCAGGCGCATCTCGCGCGTCGCCATGATGTCGGAATCCTCCAGCACGATCGTCTCGACGAAGTCGGCCGGATCCAGCTGCGGCAGGCAATCGGTATCGCTCTCCATCGTCCCTCCTGTCCCGGGCGAGAGATGACCATAGCGTGCTGGGGATCCGGCCGTCCGTGACCTGGTTTCCGTTTTTTGTGATCCGGCGCACATTCCGTTCGGGCGCGGGGGTCACAGCTGTGGCGCCTCGCCCACTGGAGCTGCCGGCCGAGCTGAAGTAACGTCGGTGACGGCGGCGGACACGGAGGGCGCATGCGGCTCGACAACCGGGTGGCACTGATCACGGGCGGCACTTCCGGGATCGGGAGGGCAACGGCCGTGCTTTTCGCCGGGGAAGGCGCCCGGGTGGCCATCACGGGACGCAGCCGCGAACGCGGCAGGGAAGTGCAGGCGGAGCTCGAGGGAAGGGGATTCGAGTGCCTGTTCGTGCAGGCGGACGTGCGATTCGCCCGGGACTGCGAGCGCGCGGTGGAGGAGACGGTCGCTGCCTTCGGCGGGCTGCACGTGCTCTTCAACAACGCCGGCGTGTTCATCGCGAACGACGTCGTAGCCTGTACCGAGGAGGAATGGGACCTGCAGGTGGACACGAGCCTGAAGGGCGCTTTCCTGATGACGAAGTTCGCGGTTCCGCACATGCTCCGTGGCGGCGGCGGTTCCATCATCAACAACAGCTCGGATTGGGGAATCGTCGGCGGCGAGCGCGCCGTCGCTTACTGCGCCGCCAAGGGCGGCATGGTGACGCTGACCAGGGCACTGGCACTCGATCACGGGCGACAGGGGATCCGCGTCAACTGCCTCTGCCCGGGCGATACCGTCACGCCGATGGAGCGCGAGGATGCGCGCAACCTCGGCATGCGCTGGGAAGACTACGTGGCGAGCGCGTCGGAGCGGCCGCTCGGTCGCATGGCCGAGCCGATCGAGATCGCGCGCGCGGCGCTGTTCCTCGCCTCGGACGAGTCGTCCTTCGTCACCGGCGCGGCGTTGCCCGTCGACGGCGGCTCGCTGGCCGGCTAGCCGGGAACATCCCGGGGACCGATACGCCCGGTGCCGCGGAACACGATCACGCGTGCGTGCGGATGGCTGCCCGGCGGCGTCGCCCGATTCTCAGGCGAGCATGCCGGCTACCCAGAATCCGAGGAAGGTCCCGATGGCGTTGCCGAGCGCTCCGATGAGCACGGCGGGGAGCACGAGGTCGGTGCGGCCGAGACTGCGTGCGAGGGCGAGCGCGGACGTGCTGCCGCCGACGTTGGCCTGCGACGCGACGGCGGCGATGTCGACGTCGATGCGCAGCAGGCGGGCGGCGCCGAAGACGACGAAGCCGTGCACGAGGACCATGGCCGTGGCGAAGCCGAGCAGGATGAGGCCAAGGCGCCCGAGCTCGCCGAGCTGGCGCAGGTCGCAGAACGCGCCGATGACGGCGAGGAACAGCAGCACGGCGACCATGCCGAGCAGGCGCGCGCCGCGCAGCCGCCCGAACCAGGGGATCTGCGCCAGCGCGAGAGCGATGGTGGTGAGAATGAGGATCGCGGGGATGCCGGTGGCATCGGCGGTCAGGCCGGAAACGTAGAGCGTGGCGAACCCGAGCAGCGCGAGCACGAAGAGGTCGAACGGATGCAGGGTTTCGGTGTCCTCGGCGATGTCACGGTCCATGTCGAGAGTGCCGGCGTTGCGCGGTGCCACCCTGCGCCACAGGGGTCCGAGCAGGCGCGGGAGGGCGATGGTCGCGGCCATCCACGCCGTCGTGACCACGTTGTCGACGGCAACGGCCCCGGTGTACAGGCCGCCTTCGCGCATGACGCCGTACTCGAGCGCGATCGCGTTGAAGTTGATGCTGCCGCCGGTGTACGTGCCCACGAACATGCCGCCGAGCGCGGCGTGCAGCCTGCCGAGGGATTCGAGCGGCACCACCAGCGCGCTGACGAAGGCGCCGAGCATGATGCCGGCGGAGCCGATCAGGAACAGCGCGACGATGGGAATTCCCGCGCGCAAGATGTCGCGCAGGTTGACGCGCAGCAACAGCCAGAAGATACCGAGCGGCGCGAGGTAAGCGAAGATCGCGTCGTAGACCGCCACCGGTGCTTGCGCCGTGGAGCCTGCGGGAACGATCCCGAGATTGGCCGCGGCCGCGCTGATGAGGATCACCAGCAGCGCGGTGCCGAGGTGACGGAGCCAGGTGCGCCGCACCAGCCACTCGGAGACCGCGGTGAACAGGCACAGCGCCGCCAGCACGAAGATCGGGTCGCGCATGGGCTTCGTCGCTCCTCCCCGAAGGCGGCGGGCCGCTGCAATATACCATTGGTACCAAGGAACCCCGCGGACCGATTCCGCCGTGGCAACGCGCGTACAGCCCACTATTTATCTCAACGCATGGCTGTGGCGACCGAAGCGAGTTCGCGGCGCAAGCCGGCTGCAGACTCGCGCAGCCATCGGGTACACGAACAGGCGTGGCCGACGCAGAGAGACGGCGAGGGAGCGCAAGTAGCTGAATGGACTGGTCGGGGTGATAGGATTTGAACCTACGGCCCCTGCCTCCCGAAGGCAGTGCTCTACCAGGCTGAGCTACACCCCGAACGAGCGCGCAATCATACACATCCGAGGGGCCTGCGGCCAGATTGTTCCCCGGGTCGGTGCGATTCGAAACCGCGGCTCGCACCGCTTGGGCCGGTGCGGTAGGTTAGCCCGGTCGCGCGCGATGCGCGCTCCTACGGCAGACCTATGCCCCTGCGTGGAAAGCAGAAATTGCGGCTCGTCATCGCCACTCCTCTGGAGGGAGAGTTCGTGGAGCGGATCCGTGCGGTCGCGCCCCGGCAGGTCGAGGTGCTGCACGAGCCGGAGCTCTTGCCGCCCGTGCGCTATCCGAGCGACCACCGAGGCGACCCGGGTTTCCGCCGGGCGCCGGACGCCGAGGAGCGCTGGGAGGAGCTGATCGCCGGGGCCGACATCCTCTGGGACATCCCGCCGGACCGGTCCGAAGGCGGCAACGTCGTGGACGGCGCGCGGGCGCTCCGCTGGGTGCAGACCACGAGCGCGGGGGTCGGGCCGCGCGTGCAGCGGCTCGGGCTCGCCGAGCGCGGGGTGATCGTCACTACGGCTCGCGGGCTGCATGCCGGCCCGCTCACGGAGTTCACGTTCATGGTGCTGCTCGCGCGGGCGAAAGGGTACGAGTACCTGAAGCGTGAGCAGGAGATGCGACGGTGGCAGCTCTACTGTACCGACAGCCTCGCCGGGAAGACGCTCGCGATCGTCGGCCTGGGCGGCATCGGGCGGCGCATCGCGGCGACCGGCAAGGCGTTCGACATGCGCGTCTATGGGCTCGTGCGCGAGGGACAACAGGCGACGGCCGCGGAGCTCGGCGTGGATCGCGTGTTCCGGCGCGCGGAGCTGCACGACATGCTGCGCGAAACGGACGCACTCGTGTTGTGCGCGCCCGAGACGCCAGAGACGATCAGCATGATCGATCGCGCCGCGCTCGCCGCGCTGAAGCGGAGCGCGGTGTTGGTGAACATCGCGCGCGGCTCGCTCGTCGACGAAGGCGCGCTGGTCACGGCCCTGCTCTCGGGGCAGCTCGCCTTCGCCGCGCTCGACGTGTTTCGCACCGAGCCGCTGCCGCCGAGGAGCCCGCTCTGGGATCTGGAGAACGTGCTGGTGAGTCCGCACTCGGCGAGCACGGTGGTTCAGGAGAACGAGCGGCTCACCGATCTGTTCTGCCACAACCTGGGGCTTTTTCTCGAGGGCAGGATCGAGGAGATGAGGAATCGGTATGATCCGCAGCGCGGGTATTGAGGTCGGGTTGCGCGCGATGGCGGGCTCCTACGCGGAGGCGGTGAATATGCGAAGGACAGGGGTGAGGTTCCGGTCGCGCGCGGTGCGCGCTCCTACGGGGGTGGTGCTGTTGTTGCTGGCTGCGGCGGGGGCCGCGGAGACGAAGCCGCCGTATGTCGAGAGGCTCAGTCCGGCGCTCGATGCGATCGTGCCGCGCGATGCCGCCATCGACGTCATCGCGACCGGCTTCGACTGGGCGGAAGGGCCGCTCTGGCTGCCCGAGCAGCACATGCTCGTGTTCTCCGATCCGCCCGCGAACACGATCTTCGGGTGGCGCGAAGGGGAGGGCGTAAGCACCTGGCTCAAACCGTCCGGGTACACGGGGGAACGGCCGCGCGGCGGTGAGCCGGGATCGAACGGGCTCGCGCTGGATGCGCGGGGCCGGCTGATCCTGTGCCAGCACGGCGATCGCCGCATCGCCCGCATGGCTGCGAGCCTCGACGAGCCCGCGCCCGAGTTCGAGACGATTGCGGCGCGCTACGACGGGCATCGCTTCAACAGCCCTAACGACCTCACGATCGACTCGAAGGGCGCGATCTGGTTCACGGATCCGCCGTACGGGCTCGAGGGCGGGCCGGACGGCCCGGGGCGCGAGCTCGACACGCTCGGCGTTTATCGCGTGGCGCCGGGCGGCGAGGCGGAGCTCGTCGTCGGCAACCTGACGCGGCCGAACGGCATCGGGCTCTCGCCCGACGAAGCGACGTTGTATGTCTCCAACTCGGATCCGGAGCGGGCGGCCTGGATGGCGTACCGGATCGACGCGGACGGCACTGTCGGAGACGGCCGGTTGCTGTTCGATGCGACGGCGGAAGTGGCGCGCGCCTCGGGGTTGCCGGACGGGCTCGAGGTCCACAGCAGCGGCAACCTGTTCGCGTCGGGGCCGGGCGGCATCTTCGTTCTGTCTCCCGCCGGTGACCTGCTCGGACGCATCGTCACGGGTGCGGCCGCCGCGAACGTTGCCTTCGACGAGGACGAGAGCACGCTGTACATCACGGCCGACGATCGGGTGCTGCGCGTCGATTTGCGGTAGGAGCGCGCATCGCGCGCGACCGACGATGGTTGCAGGCCGTGGGTGATCGCGGGCGGTTTTACCGGCGGCGGCGGCCGGCGCGGGCGCGGCGGCCGGCGGCGGCCGGAGCCGCGGGTTCGGCGGCCGGCGGAAGCTCGGGCAGGGATTGCTGCTCGTGCATGCCGGCGAGGATCAGCTCGCGCATCGCGCGGTCGATCGCGGGGTCCGTCGCGATCGGCCGGTAAGCGGCGAGGCGCCGCTCGACCTCTTCCGTCGCGCGCGTGACGAGGTCCTTCGAGCCCTGTTTCTGCCAGGCCTCGCGGTTCTCGCGGTCGATGACCCTGTCGGTGAGGTACAGCTCGTTCGGCCAGTGCTTCAGCGTGTGCGGGCTCGTGATCAGGTGATCGTCGCGCCGCAGGTCGGTGACGATGTCGTCGATCGGAAGATCGTTTAGCACCTCGATCGGGCGGACGAAGTGCAGCGCCTGGCCGCAGACCTCGTTGTCGAACACGAGCTTGGGCAGGCTGAACGTCAGCACGAAGTCGAGCATGCCCGGACCGGACACCGAGTTCACCCCCGCGATGGCCGCGAGCAGCGCACTCGAGAACGTCTCGCCGCCCGCCTGCGCGTCGAGGAACTTGCCGTCGGAAAGCGCCATGTACGCCTGCGTCGGCAGCCCGAGGTGCTTCGCGATCTCGACGTAGCCGACGTTCAGATGCTGCGCCTCGATCGCGGCCATCGGCGAGCTCGCGGCTTTCATGTGGAACGTGGCGGGCGCGCCGCCGAACAGCACCGGCGTGCCCGGCCGCACGATCTGCGCCATCGTGATGCCCGTCAGCACGTCGACGCAGTGGAATACCAGCGCACCGACCAGCGTCACCGGTGCGATGAGTCCCATGAGCGTGACCGGCACGACCTCGATGGCGATGCCCGCGTCGACGCAGTCGAGCAGGTTCTGGCACGAGTCCTCGCCGTAGCGGAAATTGCCGGTCGCCGTGATCGTGAAGATCGACATCGGCTTCGCGACCAGATCCTCGCGGCTCGCGCGGAACATGCCGAGCATCTGCGCCATGCGCGGCACGCCGTGCTCGCTGAACGCACCGGAGACGACCGGCTTCTTCGACGTCGTGAGCGTCATGTAGAGGCGCCAGGCGTCCGAGACCTGCGACTCGATGTCCTTGTTGGTCGAGAATGCGGTGGCAAGGTACGCGACGTGCTCCAGCGTGTCGCACAGCCGCGCGTACTCGATGAAGTCCGTCGAGTTCGCAAGCCGCGTCTCGCCGGTCCTGTGATCGAGGATCTTGAGACCGCTCGAGCCCGGCACGAAATGCACGTTGTCGCCGCCGATTTCCGTGTACGGGTTGCCGTCGCGGTCGTACAACGTGAAGGAAGAGGGCGCCGCCGCGATCGCCTTGTCGACCACGTCCGGCGGGAACAGGACGCGCTTGCCGCTCGCGTCCGTCGGGAGCCCGTGATCGAGCAACCGCTGCTTGAGCTTCGGGCCGCGGATCTCCATGCCGATTTCGGCCATGAGGCGCTTCGCCTCCTCGAGGATCCGCTCGATGAGCTCCGTTTCGAGTACCTGTAGCCTGGGACGCATCGGTTTCACTCCGGGTCAAAGCCGCCGTTCAGCTGACGGCGGCGGCGATTTCCAGCTTGCGGCGCGCGACGTAATCGGCGAGCGCTTCTTCCGTCGCCGGGTCGATGGGCGGCTTCTCGTAGTCGGCCACGAGCCGTTTCCAGATCGCGTTCGCGCGGACGGCGGCATCCTGGCTGCCGGCTTCACGCCAGCGTTCGAAATTGCGGCGGTCGGAGAGCATTGGCCGGTAGAACGCCGTCTCGTATCGCGCGAGGGTGTGCGGGGTCCCGAAATGATGGCCGCCCGGAGGCACGTCCGCGATGGTCTGGATCGCGAGCTCGTCGTCGTCGACGCGCAGCGGCCGCATGCATTCGACCAGCATCTGCAGCATCTCTGCGTCGACGATCAGCTTTTCGAACGACGCGGTGAGCCCGCCTTCGAGCCAGCCGGCGGCGTGATTGACCAGGTGCGCGTGCCCCAAAAGGGCGCCCCACAGCGACATCTGGCTCTCGTAGGCCGCTTGCGCGTCCACGCAGTTCGAGCTGGTCGTGTTGCTGGAGCGGAACGGCAGGCCCAGCCGGCGCGCGATCTGTCCGCTGGCGCAGGCCATCTTCGTGTATTCGGGCGTGCCGAGCGCCGGCGCGCCGCTCTGCATGTCGACGTTGGAGGCGAACGCGCCGTACATCACGGGCGCGCCCGCGCGCACGATTTGCGCCAGCGTCACCACCGCGAGCACCTCCGCCGTCTGCTGCGCCAGCGTCCCGGCGAGCGTCGCCGGGCTCATGGAACCCGACAGCGTGAACGGCGTGATGCAGTTGACCTGCAGCGATTCGGCGAGCTCGATCGTCGCCTCGGTCATCGCGACGTCGAGCTGCATCGGCGAGTTCGTGTTGACGATGGCGAGCACGGCAGGCGCGCGCTCCAGCTCCGCGCGGTCGATGCCGAGCCCGATGCAGGTCATCTCCAGACAATCGCGGGTGCGCGCGCGCCCGAGCGCGTAGGCCTGCGCATTCTTGTCGAGCAGCGTGAGCTGCGCGAGATAGAGATCGAGGTGGCGCGACTCCGGCGGCAGGTCGAGCGGTTCGAAGGCGCCGCCGCCTTCCTGGTGGATGACGTCGAGCCCCTGGATCACGCGGAAGTAGTCGCACAGCTCCGCGTAGGTGCCCGGCCGCCGGCCCTTGTCGAGATCGCTGACGAACGCGGGGCCGCCCACCGCCGCGAACACGACGTGCTCGCCGCCGATGACGAGGTCCTTCGCCGGGTTGCGCGCACGCAAGGGGAATTCGGCGGGCGCGGCCGCGAGCTTCTCGAGCACGAGCCCGCGCTCGAAGCGCACCATGCGCGTGGCATCGTCCACGTCGGCACCGGCGCTGCGCAGGCGTTCGCGGCTGGCGTCTTCCAGGAAACGGAAACCCTTGGTCTCGAGGATCGTGAGCGCGGCGTCGAGGATCGTCTCGACCTGGTCCGCGGAGAGCACCTCGAGCGGCGGGTACGGGTTGCGCACGCGCTGCCATGGCAGCTGCTGCACGGCGGCCACGCTGCGCCGCTGCCGGTGCCGCCGCCGCGTCACGCGAGTGCCCTCCGTCATGCGCGCCGCCGCCGCGAGCGGCCGCGGCGGCCCGGCTGCTGCGCGACCGGCGCGCGTGCCGGCAGCTCGACGACCTTGCGCAGCTCGTCGAAGCCGTCGGCGGCGTGCGGGATCGCCATCGCCGAAACGAAGTGATGCTGGAAGCGGTTCTCCACGGCCGTCTCGATCTTCTCGACGCGGCGCGTCTCGCGCTCGATGGCGGCTCGCGCCTGCCGGTTCAGGAGCGCGATGCGCGCGCCGGTGCCGGCCGCGTTGCCGGCGGATGAAACGTTCTCCAGCCGGCAATCCGGGATCATGCCGAGCACCATCGCGTACTTCACGTCGATGTGCGCGCCGAAGGCGCCCGCGAGCCGGATGCGATCGACCCTGTCGACGCCGAGCTTTTCCATGAGCAGGCGCGTGCCCGCGTACAGCGCCGCTTTCGCGAGCTGGATGGCGCGGACGTCGTTCTGCTGGATCGCAATGAAGGGCTCGCCGCCCTCCAGCACGTACATGAACGTGCGCCCGTCGCCGCGGATGCGTCGCGAGCGGGCGGCCAGTGCGCCGTCGATCGTGCCGTCGGCCTTGACGACGCCCGCGAGAAACAGCTCGGCCACCACTTCGATGATGCCGGAGCCGCAGATGCCGGTGACGCCGCCCGCGGGCTGCTGCGCGGCGAACTCCGGATCGTCGGACCAGAGCTCGCATCCGATGACGCGATAACGCGGCTCGAGCGTCTCGCGGTCGATGCGCACCCGCTCGATCGCGCCCGGCGCCGCGCGCTGCCCGGCACTGATCTGCGCGCCCTCGAACGCCGGGCCGGTGGGACTGGACGCGGCCAGCAACCGTTCGCGGTTGCCGAGCAGGATTTCGGCGTTCGTCCCGACGTCGACGACGAGGCTCACCTCGTCCCGCTCGTACGGCGCTTCGGCGAGCATGACGCCCGCCGTGTCCGCCCCGACGTGCCCGGCGATGCAGGGCAGGGCGTAGACGTAGCCGCCGGGCGCGATCGAAAGCCCGAGCTCGCGCGCCGGCACCGTGAAGGCCGCGTCGCTCGCGAGCGCGAACGGCGCCGTGCCGAGCTCGACCGGGCTCAGGCCGAGCACGAGATGCATCATGATCGGGTTGCCGACGAGCGTGATCTCGACGATGCGGTCGGTCGCGATTTCCGACTGCTCGGCGACCTCGCGGACGAGGGCGTCGAGCGCGTGGCGCACGACGGACGTGAGCTCGATGTCGCCGCCCGGGTTCATCATCACGTAGGAGACGCGGCTCATCAGGTCTTCGCCGAAGCGGATCTGCGGGTTCATGCAGCCCGCGCTCGCCAGCACCTCCCCGCCGGTGAGCTCGCAGAGATGCGCCGCGATGGTCGTGGAGCCGACGTCGACGGCGACGCCGTACAGGCGATCGTGGAAGCCCGGCCACAGCGCGACGATCTCGCGGCCTTCGCGCAGCACGGCGGTGACCTTCCAGTCGCCGCGGCGCAAGGTCGCCTGCAGCGACTGGCGCACGGGCAGCGGGGCGTCGACGCGCTCGATCTGCCAGTCGCGCGCCAGCGCCTTCGCGAGCCGTTCGAGATCGCCGCTCGGGTGGTGCATGTCCGGCGGATCGACCTCGACGTAATGCGCATGCACGACCGGGTCGATCTCGATGTCGCGCGCCTCGTAAGGCTTGCGCACGACCTGCCGGTGCACCTGGCTTTCCGGCGGCACGTCGACGGCGACGCCGCCGCAGAGTCTCGCCTGGCAGCCGAGGCGCCGGCCTTCCGCGAGGCCGCGGCGGGCCTTGTAGCGCTCCTCGGCTTCGCCGGGCGGGGAGAGGTGCGAGGCGCGCGACACGATGCCGTGTTTCGCGAGCTCGCCCTCGGTGACGACCACCTGGCAGCGGCCGCAGATCGCGCGGCCGCCGCACACGGAATCGAGGTCGACGCCGAGTGCGCGCGCGGCGGTGAGGACCGGCGTGCCGTGGGCGAAGCGCCCGCGCCGCCCCGACGGGGAAAAGACGATCAGCGCATCGCTTTCCGCCGGGCCTGCCACGGCATCACCCGGAGACTTCGCGGCGGCGCCGGTTGCCGCGCCGGCCACGAGCTTCGGCGCCCGCGGCAGGCGGCCCGCGGAACGCGCGTATCCAGGCGGCGCACTCCGGGTCCTGTCCCATCACGACGTCCGCACCGCGTACGGCCTGCATGAGGTCGGCGTGCAGCGGGTTGGTGATCGCCGACGTCATGCCCGCGCCGATCGCCATGCTGATGAACGCGGCGTTGAGCCCGTTGCGGTTCGGCAGGCCGAAACTCAGGTTCGAGGCGCCGCAGGTGGTGTTCACTTTCAGCTCGGTGCGCAGCCGCCGCACGAGCTCGAGCACCTGGCGTCCCGCCGTGTTGATCGCGCCGACCGGCATCACCAGCGGATCGACGACGACGTCGCTCGCGGGAATGCCGTGATCCATCGCGCGCTCCACGATCTTCTGCGCCACCGCGAAGCGGACGTCAATGTCCTCGGAGATGCCGGTGTCGTCGTTCGAGATCGCGACGACCGCACAGCCGTATTTCTTCACCAGCGGCAGCACGCGCTCCAGGCGCTCGTCTTCGCCCGTCACGGAGTTGAGCAGCGCCTTGCCTTCGTACACGGCGAGCGCGGCCTCGAGTGCCTCGAGCACGGAGGAGTCGATGCAGAGCGGCACGTCGGTGATCGACTGGAGGAGCTTGACGCAATCGGCGAGGATGGCCGGCTCGTCCGCGAGCGGAATGCCGGCGTTGACGTCGAGCACTCTCGCCCCGGCCGCGATCTGCGCGAGCGCGTCCGTCTGCACGCGGCTGTAGTCGCCCGCCTTCATCTCTTCCGCGAGCTGCTTGCGGCCCGTCGGGTTGATGCGCTCGCCGATGACGACGAACGGGCGTCCGAAGCCGATGACGACTTCGCGGGTTTTCGAGCTGATGACGGTGTCGGTCATGGATCGATTGCTCGTCGGTCGCGCGCGACGCGCGATCCTACGGTTGTGGCAGGCGCCCGCCCGCCTTGACGCAAGCCTCGAGGAATGCCTCGTCGAAGCGGCTTTCGAGCTCGGCGACCCGCTCGGCGACCTTCTGCTCGATGTCGCCGCTCACGGGCTCGCTCTCGCGGCGCCAGTCCGCGAGATAATGCTCGCTCGATCCGCGCCCGGCGCGCATTGCCGCGCGGTCGATGGCCTGGAGGAAGCGCGGTGCGAGCTCCTTCTTCACGTTGCGCCGGCCTTCCCGGCCTACCACCTGGGCGGGGATATCGCGCCAGTAGATGCTGATCAGTTTCGCCATTGAATCACGTGCCCGGCGAGCGCGTCGCGGAACGGCGCAAGCCCCGTGAAACGCGTGACGAGCGGGAGCGCGAGGCGGCGCGCGTGCGCCTCCGCCAGGGCCTCCAGCTCCGCGGACTGCGTTTGGGCGAGGTAGACGACGCGCCGGTAGTGGCGAAAGTACTCGTCCCGGAGCTCCGGGTGCCGGTCGAGGCCGAGGCCCTTGATGACAAGGCGCTCGAAATGGCGCACCAGGAAATCCGTGAGATAGAACGTGCCGGGTTCGGCATCGGCGAGCGCGGCGAAAGCGTCAGCGCCGCCGAAGAACTCGTAGCAGTGCGCGCCGGGGAGACGCTCGATTGCATAGGGCGCGAGCGCCTTGTCGAGCAGCCCGCCGGTGCCGCAATCGGCGTAGGCAACGAAGATGTGCTCGACACGGTCGCGGTACGCCTCGATCATCTCCACGACGGCACCGGGAATCCTGTCCGGCGTGTTGTGCAGGTCTGCCGGGAGGCATTGCACCTTCAGGTAGTCCCAGCCGTTCTGGCGGGCGACGAGCACGAGCTCCTTCGCGAGGGCGCCGCAGGCGATGACCAGTGTCTCGGCCATGCCACCAGACTTACGAGGCGCGCCGCTCTCTGACGAGCTGTTTCGCGACCTCGACGGCGGTCGCCGCGTCGCGGCAGTACGCGTCGGCACCGATGGCTTTGCCGAAATCCTCGTTCAGCGGCGCGCCGCCGACCAGCACGATGTAATCGTTGCGCACGCCCTTTTCCCGCATCGTGTCGATGACGACTTTCATGTAGGGCATCGTGGTCGTGAGCAGCGCCGACATGCCGAGAATGTCCGGCTTCTCGCGCTCGAGCGCCGCCAAATACGCGTCCGCATCCGTGTTGATGCCGAGGTCGACGATCTCGAAGCCCGCGCCCTCCATCATCATGCCGACGAGGTTCTTGCCGATGTCGTGGATGTCGCCCTTGACCGTGCCGATCACCATCTTGCCGACGGGCTTCGCGCCGGTCTCGGCCAGCAGCGGGCGTAGCACGGCCATGCCGGCCTTCATCGCGTTCGCGGCGAGCAGCACTTCGGGCACGAACAGGATGCCGTCGCGGAAATCCTCGCCGACGATGTTCATGCCGCCGACCAGCGCGTCGTCCAGCACTTTGGTCGCGGGCCAGCCGCGGGACAGCAGGATGTTCGTGCCCTCGACGACCTCGTCGGCGAGCCCGTCGTACAGATCGTCCCACATCTGCTGCACCAGCTCGTCGTCGGGCAGGTCCGCGAGGACCAGGTCGTCGGCGTCTTCGTTCTGCTGCGACATCTCACGCCTCTCGGTGGAGTGCGGCGAAGTGTAGGCAATCGCCGGAGGCGGGCGCCAGCCGCGGTCCCATCATGTGGAATTGCGTTTCACGATGCGCGGCAATGCCAATGCGCGCGCTGCTTCGGCGGTCCCGGTCAGGCGCCGGTGGGGGCGCCGAGGACCGCCTCGACCCGGTGCACCGCGCCCGGCGTTCGGGCGATGAGGAGTTTTCCCGTGACGCGGGCGCCGTCGCAGGTGAGGGAGCGGAGTCCCTTGTGGACCCCTTCGGGATTCCTGACGCGGATGTCGAAGGTGGCGCCGCGGAAGCGGCGGAGCACGCGGTACTCGCGCCACGCGGACGGAATGCAGGGGTCTATCGCCAAACCGTCGTAGTCGGGCTTGATGCCGAGGATGTGCTCGGTGATCGCGTGGTAGTTCCACGCCGCGGTGCCGGTGAGCCAGGAATTCTTCGCTTCCCCGGCCCGCGACGCTTCCTTGCCCGCGACCATTTGCGCGTACACGTAGGGCTCGAGCTTGCGCAGGGACGCGTGCTCCTGCCACGCCGGTGCGATCCGGCAGTAGTAGTCGAAAGCGCGATCGCCGCGCCCGAGCACCGTCTCGCCGATGATGATCCATGGGTTGTTGTGACAGAAGACGCCGCCGTTCTCCTTCTGGCCCGGCGGGTAGCTCGAGATCTCGCCGTACTCGGGGTAGTAACGGGTGTACGCCGGGTAGTTGAGGACCAGGCCGAACTCGGTGCCGAGATGCTCGGCGACGGCGTCGAGCGCCGCCTCGAGCCGGCCGTCGTCGAGGCCGATGCCGGCCATCGCCGCAAAGCCCTGCGGCTCGATGAAAATCCGGCCCTCCTCGTTGCTCTTGCTGCCGACCTTGCGCCCGCGCGCGTCGTAGGCGCGCAGGAACCATTCGCCGTCCCAGCCGGCGAGGTCGATGGCGCGGAGCATGGCATCGACCCGCGTTGCGGCGCGCGCCGCGTCGTCGCTCCTGCCGATGCGCCGGCAAAGTCTTGCGTACTCGCGGCCGTAGTACACGAACATGGCCGCGATGAGCACGGATTCGGCGACCTTGCCGTCGCCGTTGCCGGCGGTCTGGAACGATTCGTCGGGATTCATCGAGTGGCAGTTGAGATTCAGGCAGTCGTTCCAGTCGGCACGCCCGATCAGCGGCAGCCCGTGCGGGCCGAGATTGGCGGCGACGCGCTCGAAGGACGCGGCGAGGTGATCGAGCAGGCTGCCGGAACGCGGCGCGTCTTCGTCGGCGAACGGCACGATCTCATCCAAGACGCTGAAGTCACCGGTTTCCTTGATCCAGGCCGTCGTCGACTGGATGAGCCACAGCGGGTCGTCGTTGAAATTGTCGCCGATCGCGGCGTTGCCGCGCTTCGTGAGCGGCTGGTACTGGTGGTAGACGGCGCCGCTCGCGAATTGCGTCGCGGCGAGGTCGAGAATACGCCGGCGCGCGCGCTCGGGCTCCATGTGCACGACCCCGAGCAGGTCCTGGTTGGAGTCGCGGAAGCCCATGCCGCGGCCGATGCCCGCCTCGAAATACGAGGCGCTGCGCGACAGGTTGAACGTCACCATGCACTGGTAGGGATTCCACACGTTCACCATGCGGTCGAGCCGCGCCTCGCCGGAGCGCAGGGCAAACCGCGAGAGCCGTTCGTGCCAGTGCTCGCGCAGCGCCTCGAAGGCGGTCTGCACCGCGGCTCCGTCCGCATAGCGCGCGAGCCGCTCGCGTGCCGGCGTCTGGTTCAGCCGGCCGGGCGCGCTCCACTTCTCTGCCTCCGGCAGCTCGACGTAGCCGAGCTGGAACACGAGCTCCTCGCTTTCCCCGGGCTGCAGGCCGAGCTCGATGCAATGCGAGGCGATGGGCGCCCAGCCGTTCGCGATCGAGCCCGCCGCCCGGCCGCGCTGCACGGCGGCGGGCTGGTCGAAGCCGTTGTACGAGCCGAGGAACGTGTCGCGGCAGGTGTCGAACCCGACGACGTCGCGGTTCACGCCGTAGTACGCATAGTGAGTGCGGCGTTCGCGGTAGCCCGTCTTGTGGAAGATCACCGAGCCGTCCACCTCGACCTCTCCCAGCGACAGGTTGCGCTGGAAGTTGGTCATGTCGTCTTCCGCGTTCCAGAGGCACCACTCGACCAGCGAGAAGAGCCGCACGCGCCGGTGGCGCCCGGACAGGTTCTCGATACGCAAAACCTGCAGCTCGGCGTCGACGTCGAGCGGCACGAAGAACAGCGCACTCGCCCGCAGGCCGTTCTTCTCGCCGGTGATACGCGTGTACCCGAGGCCGTGCCGGCATTCGTACTTGTCGAGCTCGGTCCGGCACGGCTTCCAGCCCGGCGACCAGACGGTATCGCCGTCCTGGATGTAGAAATACCGGCCGCCGTCGTCCGCCGGCACGTTGTTGTAGCGCCAGCGCGTCAGGCGGCGGAAGCGCGCGTCGCGCCAGAAGCAGTAACCGCCTGCCGTGTTGGAGATCAGCGAGAAGAAATCCCGCGAGCCGAGATAATTGATCCAGGGGTGCGGCGTGCGCGGCTCCGTGATGACGTACTCGCGGCGCACGTCGTCGAAATGGCCGTAGCGCCGCGCGTCGATGCTCCCGTCAGGTGGCATGCAGGGCGCGTCCTTCGCCGTTTTGCGCGCGCTTCGGCGCGTCGGTGGTCTCGAGGCGGTCGTACCACGTCTTCTTGAGGATCGCCGCCGACGCCCCGAACACCAGCAGGCTGACCACGAGCGAAGCGTTTTCGCGGATCACGAGGAACACCGGGGCGGCGACGAGGCAGGTCTGCGCCACGATGCCGATCACCACGTTGAACATGTCGCGCCGGAAGCTCGTGTTCGCGCGGAACTCGGGATCCTCGGCCACGACCAGCCGGTGGATCGGCCCCCAGAAGCCCCAGGGGCGGACGTTGCGGTAGAAGCCCTTCAGCACCGCGAAGTCCTGCGGCTTGCTCGCAAGGCTCACCCACACGCAGGCGAGTGTCGATAGCGCGAGCAGCAGCGGGAACAGGTAGAGCGGCAGCACGTCCGGCGCCGTGCCCGCGAACACGCCGCGGAACAACGGCGGCAGCGCGAGCGCGCCGACGATCCCGGCGAGCATTCCGGCGAAATAGCCCATGCCGTTCAGCCGCCACCAGTACCACTTGAGCACGTTGGCGGCGGCATAGCCGCCCCAGAGCCCCGACACGAGCCACTGGAGCACGCTGTTGATGCTCTCGACGAACCAGCCGATGCACGTGCTGACGACCACCACCAGCGTGCACGCGATATAGCTCGCATGCACGAGACGCCGCTCGGAGGCGCGCGGGTCGAGCCAGCGGCGGTAGAGATCGTTCACGAGGTAGGCCGAGGCGGCGTTCAGCGTCGCCGCGAACGTGCCCATGAACGCGGCCAGCAGGCCCGCGAGCAGCAGGCCGAAAATGCCGACCGGCGCGAACCGCAGCATCGCCGCGGGCAGGATGCTTTCGAAATCGAGGCTGCCGCCCGACACCAGGTCGAGATCGCGGTAGTACACGATCGCGAGCACGGCGAAGCCGGCGATCATGAGGTAGCGCACCGGGTTCAGCACGATGGACACGAAGCCGCTCATCAGCGCGGCCTCGCGCGGCGAGCGGGTGGAGAGGATCTTCTGCATGTCGTAGTTCGGCGCCGGCCCCGCGAGGCTCACGAGCACGCCCTTGAACAGCATCATGGTGAAAAAGATGCTGAAGAGCGTATAGCCGTCGGACAGGATCTTGTCGTTGACCTCGTCGATGATGCCGCTCCAGTCGAGGCCGAGGCTCCAGCCGAAGAACGGGTTCGCCCAGCCGGCGGGGGCTGCCGCGTCGAGTGTCTCCGGCGAGACGTTCCCGATGGCGATGGCGGCGATCACGACCGAGGCGGCCGCCATGATGCTGAACTGGAGCACGTCGGCCCAGACGATGCTCCACATCCCGCCCATCACGACATAGAAGGTGGCGATGCCCGTGAAGAACACGCCATAGAGGTGCGGGACGTACTCGGGCGGGACGTCGAACGGAACCCACGGCGCCACGGCTTCCCACGGAATGAAGATCTCCATGAATTTGCCGATGCCGATGAAGCCGTAGGCCAAAAAGCCCATCACGCTGACGACGGCGAACGCGACGACGATCATGTGCGAGAGCTGCGCCCCGCGATCCTCGCCGAAGCGCGTGCGGATCCACTCCGCGCCGGTAAGCACGTTCGAGCGGCGCAGCCAGGCCGAGAGGAACGCCGCGAGAAAGACCTGGTTGAAGACGGGCCAGAGCCAGGGAATCCAGATGCTCTTCAGGCCGTACACGAAGCAGAGCGTCACCAGCCACATCGTGCCGGAGATGTCGAACATGCCGGAGGCGTTCGACAGGCTCAGCAGGTACCAGGGCAGGGTGCGTCCGCCCTGGTAATAAGAAGTGAGATTGGCGGCCGCCCGGCGCTTGAGATACAGACCGATCGCCACGGTGCCGAGGAGATAGGAGCCGATGATGGCGAGATCGAGCGCGCCGAGTTGTTGAGGCTCGTCCATGCGGGTGCTCCCCGGATCGCAGCCCGGAATGCTAAACGTTTTACAGTCGCTTATTCAAGCTCCTGTTCCGGAAACGGCCGCCGGCGCCGGCCATTCGGGCAGGCCCGCCGGCGGGCCCGCCATACCCCTGTTCACGGAATCCCATGTTAGCGCGCACAGCAAGATTCGGGCCGACTCGAAAGCGGCTCATAGCCGACGAGCATGCGAGCGCTACCATTTTTTCGTTGACAAACCGCGCGGACCCTCCCAAGATGTAAAACGTTTAGCAGGGCCGCGGGGCGAGCGACCCCGCCGGTTCCATCGCCGGACCGAAGCCACAGGGGGAATTTCGATGAATGCGAATCCGAAGTTCAAGGTCAGTCCCATTGCGGCCGCCGTGAGCGCCGCATTGTTGCTGGGCGCGGCCGATGCCGCCCTCGCCCAGGACGAAGACGACGGCACACGAAACCCGAGCTGGGATTCGAACCTGGAAACGATCGTCGTCACGGGCATCCGGGGCAGCCTGCAGACGTCGATGAACATCAAGCGCACTACGACCGGCGTCGTGGACGCCATCACCGCCGAGGACATCGGCAAGTTCCCCGACACCAATCTTGCCGAGTCGCTGCAGCGCATCTCGGGCGTCTCCATCAGCCGCGTGAACGGTGAAGGCTCGGAAGTGACGGTACGCGGGTTCGGCGCGATCAATAACGTGGTCACGCTGAACGGCCGGATGATGCCCGCGGGCGGCGTGTTCGGCGGCGGCAGCGGCGCGGGCGGGACGGAGGGAGACGCCAACCGGGCGTTCGACTTCGCGAATCTTGCCTCGGAAAGCGTACAAGGTGTCGAGGTCTACAAGACCGGCCGCGCGGATTTCACGACCGGCGGCATTGGCGCGACCATCAACATCATCACCGCGAAGCCGCTGCAGAATCCCGGGATGCACGGGAGTTTCGGCGTCAAGGCGGTCAGCGACACGACGGACGAGATCGACAGCGGCGTCACCCCCGAGCTGTCCGGCATCTTCAGCTGGACCGACGACGCCGGGAAATTCGGCGTCGCCCTCTCGGCCAGCTACCAGGAGCGGGACTCCGGCGCCGCCGGCGCGTCGATCAACGACTGGAACATCGGCAGATGGCCCGCCGACCCGCACGACAGCCTGTACTCGTTCGTGGACGACCCGCAGATCGACAACGCGCCCGACGTGGGGCAACTGTACGGCCGCCCCAACGACGTGCGCTACAGCTTCTCCGACCGGCATCGCGAGCGCACCAACGGCCTCCTGACATTGCAGTACCAGCCGGTCGAGAACGTGACGGCGACGCTGGATTACCTGTACGCGGAGAACGATCTCGAGGAGCAGCGGGGCGAGGCGACCTTCTGGTTCGCGAACGGCACTTCCGCCACGCGGGTCGAGTTCGACGACGGCCCGGTGGCGGCGCCGCTCATCTACAGCGAGACGCTCACCAACAAGGACAACGGCTTCGAGCAGCAGTTGCGGAGACAGGTCAACACGCTCGATTCCCTTGGGTTCAATCTTGCCTGGGACGCCAGCGACAGCCTGTCGTTCAGCTTCGACGCGCACCATTCCACCATGGAGAGCGTTCCCGACGCTCCCGCGAACGCCGGCGAGCTGGCCATGAGCATCGCCGCTCCCATCCACTCCGGCCAGACAGCGGATTTCAGCGGCGATCTCCCGAGCGTTTCCACGACCGTCAATGATGCGAACACCAACGCCAACGGTCATTTCGATCTCGACGATTTCGGCACCCAGATCGGCCGCATCTGGTACGCCGCGCAGGAGACCGAGATCACGCAGATCAGGCTGGACGGATCGCTCTTCCTCGACCAGGGTCGCATCGATTTCGGCGTGGAAAGCCGTGCGATGGACACGACGCAGCAGAACTCGAACCGGCAGATGACGTTCGGCAACTGGGGTGTGTCGGATCCGGGCGCGATTCCGGACGGCCTGATCCACGAGTTCAACCTGGCCGCGCACTTCGACGACTTCCACATCCCCGATGCACAGCAGTTTGGCGTGCGGACGGATGACGTGCCGGCGCTGATGCAGTGGGCGATCGATACCTATGCGACGCCGGAGAACGGGTACGTCTTCGCCTACGATCCGAACTTCACGACGGACAACGATATCGAGGAGGATACCTGGGCCGGGTACTTCCAGGTCGCAATGGACGGTGAGCTGGGCGGCATGGACACACACATTCGGGCCGGGGTCCGCTACGAGAGGACGGATGTCACCTCCCTTTCGCTGATGCGCGTGCCGCTTTACCTGCTGTGGGAGGACAACAACGACTTTCGGACGATCGAGGCCGAAGAGAAGACGCCGGTCTCCGAGAAGGCGCACTACGATCACGTGCTGCCGAGCTTCGACTTCGACATCAACCTCAGGGAAGATCTCAAGGGACGCTTCTCATACAGCAAGACCATCGCCAGGGCAGGCTACAGCGACCTCGCGGCTGCCGTCGGTCCGTTCGGCACGGTGGGCTCGACGCTCCTCGGTACGATGCCGACGGCCGATGCGTCGAACCCGCACCTCGTGCCGCTGGAGTCCGACAACCTCGACCTGTCTCTCGAGTGGTACTACGACGACGCGAGCTACGCGTCCGTAGGTATCTTCGAGAAGCGGGTCAGCAACTTCATCGGTACCGAGCAGATAGACGAGCCGCATTTCGGCGTGCTGGACCAGACGAACGGTCCGCGCGCCCGGCAGGCACAGGCAGCGCTCGAAGAGTTGGGCGTCGCCGTCGACGACACGTCGTTGTTCGTCATGATGGCGGTGCTCGACAACCCGCAGGCGTTCCCGGGCGGGGCAGCCGATTTCGTTGCCGACGGCAACGTGGTCGATGCCGATTTCGCCGTGGACGTCGCCACCGACTTCGATCTCGTGCCGGTTGACGGCGACCCGACCATGATTTTCCGGACGGCGACTCCGGTCAACAACAAGGAAGCCCAGATTTACGGCGCGGAGCTCAACCTGCAGCACTTCTTCGGCGATAGCGGCTTCGGAATCATAGCCAATTACACCGTCGTGGAAGGCGACATCGGGTTCGACGTGCTCGCGGATCCCGCCGCCCAGCAGTTCGCTTTGCTCGGCCTCAGCGATACCGCCAATCTGGTCGGGGTGTTCGAAAACGAGAACATGCAGGCGCGCGTGGCGTGGAACTGGCGTGATAGCTACCTGAACGAGACCAACAAGGGTAACTCCAATAACCCGGTGTTCGTCGACGCATACCAACAGCTCGATGCCAGCTTCACGTATCTCTTCAACGATAACCTTTCGGTATCCGCCGAGGCACTCAACATCACGGGAGAAGACATTCGTCACTATGGCCGTTCCGAGAGGATGCTGTGGTACCTGCAGGATCTCGGCGCGCGCTACCAGGTCGGCGTCCGCTACAACTTCGAGTGACGCATAGCAGGGGCGTGCGGGACGCGCCTTCAATGTCAGCAGAAAAGGCCGCCGTTCGAGCGGCCTTTTCCTTTGCGCACGAGACGGTAGAATCGTCAAAGGCCGACTCGCAGCCACGGTCGCCCGGCAACGTATGACCCGTCACGTTCTCCTGAACAACGTCGAGCACAAGGACCTGAAGGTCGTTACCCGGTATTCGGCCGAGTATGGGGACGGCGTGCACGCCGTTCTGACGTTTCCGACGGAATACGCCGATATCCAGCGGGAGTACCCGATTCTCTTTCGCAGGCAGGGCGATTCGTGGCAGTCCGTGGTCTTGCTGGGGCTCGAGGAAGGCGAGAACCTCTTCCTCGACGACGGCCGGTGGAACGCGCACTACGTGCCCGGTATCGTGGCACGCGGGCCCTTCCTGATCGGCTTTCAACGGCAGGAGATCGACGGTGCCGAGCGTCGCGAGCCGGTCGTACACGTCGACCTCGACGATCCCAGGGTCAATGAGCTCGAAGGGGAACCTGTGTTCCTCGAGCACGGCGGGAACACGCCTTACCTGCAGCGCATCGCGGCCATCCTGAGAGGCATACAGGAGGGCATCGCCGTGAGCAAGCCGATGTTTGCGGCCCTCGAGTCTCACGGGCTGATCGAGCCGGCCAATATCGAAATGGAAGTGCACGCCGATGTCCGCTATGTCCTGCGGGGCTTTCATACCATCAGCCGGGACCGGCTCGCGGCGCTCGACGGCGGCGCGCTGGAGAGCCTGAACAGGGCGGGCTTCCTGGAGGGCGCCTTCCTGGTCCTCGCATCGCTCGGCAACATCCGCAAGCTGATCGATCTGAAGAACCGGCGAATGTCGCGGGCCGCAGGAGCGCGCACCGCGCGCGACACGGGGCGCAAACAAATACCATGACAAGAACGAGGACCATTACGGGCAGACGAACGAAGGTCCTCGGCGGTTGCCGGCCCGAGACGATCCCCTGGCAGGATCTCATGGAGGGCTGCGAGCCCGTCGTATTGAAAGGTTTGCTGACGGACTGGCCGTTGGTCAACGCCGGCCGGAAATCATCAGGCGAGGCGATCGCCTACATGAGGTCGTTCGACAACGGCAGGACGGTGGGCGCCTATTACGGCGTGCCGGAGATCGGGGGTCGCTACTTCTACAACGACGACCTCTCCGGCCTCAACTTCGAAAGTCGCCGTTCGCCGCTGTCCGAAGTGCTCTCCACGATTGAGCAGCATCTCGAAGACGACCGGCCGCCTTCGATCTACGTCGGCTCGGCGACGGTCGACGCCTGCCTGCCGGGCTTACGGGCCGAAAACGACGTCGTTTTCAACGACGGCATGTTCGCCGGCAACGAGCCGCTGGCCAGCATCTGGATCGGCAATCGCTCGCTCGCGTCCGCGCATTACGACGCGCCGAACAACCTCGC
Source organism: Woeseiaceae bacterium (assembly GCA_036381215.1). Taxonomy (GTDB): domain Bacteria; phylum Pseudomonadota; class Gammaproteobacteria; order Steroidobacterales; family Woeseiaceae; genus IDS-8. The sequence goes on from DASVDF010000050.1 coordinate 83,092, forward strand.
CTGCTGTGCCGTCGGCCAGCGGCGGTATACGCTGTTTCCGCCGGAGCAGATCGCCAACCTCTATCCCGGGCCGCTCGATCCCACGCCGGGCGGGCAGGCCGTCAGCATGGTGAATTTCGCGAGCCCCGATTTCGGGAAGTACCCGCGCTTTCGCGACGCCATCGAGGCCGCGCAGGTTGCCGACCTGGAGCCCGGCGATGCGCTCTTCTATCCGAGCCTGTGGTGGCACCAGGTGGAGGCGTTCGCGCCGTTCAACGTCATGCTGAATTACTGGTGGAACACCTCGCCGAAGTTCATGGGGACGCCGATGAACGTGCTGAAGCACGCGCTCCTCACCTTGCGCGATCGGCCGGAGCACGAAAAGCGGGGCTGGCGGCAGATATTCGATTACTACGTCTTCGGCGACCCGGAGCGTCCCCGCGAGCACCTGCCGGGGCACGCGCACGGCGACCTCGAAAAGATGGACGAGATGAAGGCGCGCCGGCTGCGCGCGGAACTGCTGAACAGGCTCAATCGGTGAACAGATCAGCGGGCGCGACCGAATGAAGGCACCCAGGTCGACGAAAGTCGTGATTGCCGGCGGCGGGACGGCCGGCTGGATTGCGGCCGCGGCGCTCTCGAGCAAGCTGGGTGACGTGCTCGACATCACGCTCGTGGAGTCGGAGGAGATCGGCACCGTTGGCGTCGGAGAGGCCACGATCCCGCCGATGCGGGTCTTTCACAAGCTGCTGCGTATCGACGAGCCTGAGTTCATGCGCGCGACCGAAGCCACCTTCAAGCTGGGAATCCTGTTCGAGGGCTGGAAGCGGCCGGGCGATACCTACATACACTCCTTCGGCAGGAACGGAACGGAATCATGGCTGTGCGACTTCCAGCATTTCTGGCTGCGCGGGCTGGAGGCGGGAATCGAAAGCTCGATCGGAGACTACTGTTACGAGCTGCAGGCGGCGAAAGCCGGCCGCTTCGCCACGGCGCCCGATGCTTCCATCAACTTTGCGTACCACATCGATGCCGGCCGGTACGCGAAATTCCTGCGGCGCCTCAGCGAGGGTCACGGCGTCCGGCGTGTCGAGGGCAGGATTGCCGCGGTCAACCAGAATGCGGAATCGGGCTTCATCGAATCCCTGGTGATGGCTTCGGGCGAGGTGGTCGAAGGGGACCTGTTCATCGACTGTACCGGCTTCCGCGGACTCCTGATCGAGCAGACCTTGCACTCCGGGTACGAGGACTGGTCACACTGGCTTCCTTGCGACAGCGCCGTTCCCGTGCAGACGGAGAAGACCGGGCCGGCGGCGCTGTACGTCCGGGCCATTGTCCATGCTGCCGGCTGGCGCTGGCAGATCCCCCTGCAGCACCGTACCGGCAACGGCATGGTCTATTGCAGCCGGTACCTGTCGGATGACGAAGCCACGGCACGACTCCTGGCCGACATCGACGGCACGCCGATCACCGAGCCGCGGGTCATCAGGTTCCGGACCGGCCGCCGCCTCAAGTGCTGGAACAAGAACGTCGTGGCCCTCGGGCTGGCCAGCGGCTTCGTCGAGCCGCTGGAATCGACCAGCATTCACCTCATCATGATGGGCGTCGTCCGCCTGATGCAGCTCTTTCCGTTCGACGGGCCGACCCCTCCGCTCATCGACCAGTACAACCGGCTGACGCAGGACGAAATCGAGAAGATACGCGATTTCATCGTGCTGCATTACCACGTGACGGAGCGGGACGAGCCGTTCTGGCGCCATTGCAGGGGCATGGAAATTCCAGAAACGCTCGCGCACCGCATCGCCCTGTTTCGCGAGAATGCGCACGCGTGGCAGGCCGACAGCGAGCTGTTCCGGGTGGATTCCTGGACGCAGGTGATGCTGGGCCAGGGAATCATGCCGAAGCGTTTCCATCACCTCGCGCGCACGATGAGCGACGTCGAGATCGCCGATCTGTTACGCGGCATCGCGAGCACGATCGGCCAGGCGGTCGCAAAGTTGCCGCCGCACGAGGAGTTCCTCGACCGCTATTGCCGGTCGGAGAATGCCCGCTGACGGTCCTTGTGACGTCAGCGGGGAAGCGCCAGCCGCAAACCGTTGCAGAAAGGACACCAGTGATACGGTGGAGATGAAGCTGAACCCGTCGGCACGAGTCCGGCGCACCACCGTCGGGCACGAAGCCCTGCCTCTGCTCGTCATCGACGATTTCGTGAGCGATCCGGACGCGCTGGTCCAACACGCCGCCGGCCGCCTGTTCACCGAACGCTGGCGCTGGTTCCCCGGCATCCGCACGCGCGCACCGCTCGCCTGGCGCCGGCTCGTCGTCGGTGAGCTCGGTGACCTCCTGCGCCAGTTCTTCGGCCTTGGCAGGTGCTCGCTCGGATTCAGCATGTGCCATTACTCGCTGATCACGACGCCCGCCGACCGGCTCGCGATGCCGCAGCGCATACCGCACTTCGATTCGCTCGGCAGCGACGGCATTGCTTCCATCCATTACCTCTTCCGGGCACCGCACGGCGGCACGGCGTTCTACCGCCACCGGCGCACCGGCTTCGAATCGGTCGACGAGAGCCGGCGCGATGCCTACTTCGCGGCGCTCGAGCCGGAGCTCGCGGGGCGCGACGCACCGCCTGCCGCCTACATCGACGGCGACACCGCGCTCTTCGAGCGCGTGCACGCGGAGAGCGGGCGGTTCAACCGGATCCTCTTTTATCGCCGCAACGCCCTGCACTCGGGCTCGATCGGTAAGGATTTTGTGCCGGATGCGGATCCGCTCACCGGCCGACTCAGCATCAACAGCTTCATCGACCCCGGGACCTGACATGCGCATACGAAATCTCGTAATCCTTCCCCTGCTGCTTGCGACCGCCGCCTTTGCGGCGGATGACTCCGCGTTCACGCTGAATGAACACGGGTACTTCGCTTCGCCCGGCTTCGACGTGCTGGTCTACAGCAACGCCTACAGCGGGCTGTTCAGCGATTCCAAGATCAGCGGCGTCGAGATCGTGCAGCACGGGGCGCGCACGGCGACCAACGGCGATGTGCGCCTGCACGCGACGCCGGAGCAGTGGGATCCGATTCCGGAGCTCGTCGAGCGAGTAGTAGACAGTCAAAACAATAAGATAACGGCAAGACTTCAGTATCCGGATGAGCGTTTCTCGTTCACGCTGCAGGCCGAAGCCGACGGCGCCGCGCTGCTCCTCTCGGTGCACCTGGACGAGCCGCTGCCCAGCGCGCTCGAAGGCCGCGCGGGCTTCAACCTCGAGTTCCTGCCGTCGGCGTACTTCGGGCACGCCTGGCTCATGGACGAGCGCTCCGGTTTGTTTCCGCTGCATCCCGTCGGGGTGAAAGAGCAGGACGTCGTGGCGCCCCTGCCGCTCGCCCGCGGCCATCGTCTCGTGCTCGCGCCCGAAGATCCCGAGCGGCGCATCGTCGTCACGTCGAAGGACGCCGCGCTGCAGCTGTACGACGGGCGCGGCAAGGCGCAGAACGGCTGGTTCGTCGTGCGCAGCCTGTTGCCGGCCGGGCGCACCGGCAAGGTGCTGGAATGGCGGCTCGAGGGTTCGCGCATCGACGGCTGGACGCGGACGCCCGTGATCGCGCATTCGCAGGCAGGCTATCTGCCGGCGCAGGAAAAGCGGGCGGTGATCGAGCTCGACCCGCGGGCCGCAGGCGACGCGCCGGCGCGCCTGTACCGGGTCGGCGCGGACGGCCGAGCGGAGCTCGTGCTCGAGCGCGTACCGGATCCGTGGGGCGACTATCTGCGCTACACGTACCGGGTGTTCGATTTCTCCGCCGTTCGCGAGCCGGGCATTTATTACCTCGAGTACGCGGGCCAGCGGACGGCGCCGTTCCGGATCGCCGACGACGTGTACGATCACGCCTGGCAGCCGACACTGGACGTGTACCTGCCCGTGCAGATGGATCACGTCATGGTGAACGAGGCCTATCGCGTGTGGCATGGCGCTTCGCATCTCGAAGACGCGCGCCAGGCGCCGGTCGACCACGTGCACTTCGACCTGTACGCGCAGGGGCCGACCACCGACAGCCCGTACGCACCCGGCGAGCACATTCCCGGCCTCGCGGTCGGCGGATGGTACGACGCGGGCGATTACGACATCCGCACGCAGACGCAGTATTACGTCGTGAACACGCTCGTGAATGCCTGGGAAGAGTTCGGCCTCGAGCGTGACGTGACGAGCGTCGATTACCAGCGCCGTTACGTGGACCTGCACGTCGCGGACGGCAAACCCGACCTGCTGCAGCAGATCGAGCACGGTGTCAGGCAGCTCGTGGCGCAGCACCGTGCGGTCGGCCACGCCATTCCCGGCATCGTCGCCCCCGACCTCGGCCAGTACACGCATCTCGGCGACGGCTCGACCAAGACGGACAACCTCGTCTATGACCCGGCGCTCGGCGAGACGGAAGCCGACGGGCGAAAGAGCGGCGTGGCGGACGACCGCTGGGCATTCACGAGCCGCTCGTCGGCGCTCGAGTTCGGCTCCATCGCGGCGTTGGCCGCGGCGAGCCGCGCCCTGGCCGGCTACGACGACGTGCTCGCCAGGGAGTCTCTCGACATCGCCGTGCGTGCCTGGAACGCGGAGCAGGCGCGCGGACCGGTGATCTTCAGCCACGGCAACACCACCGGCGGACCGCTCGAATCGGAGGAGCTGAAAGCCGCGCTCGAGCTGCTCGTCACCACGGGCGACGAGCGCTACGCGACGCGGTTCCGCGAGCTCGTGCCCGTGATCGAGAAGAGCTTCGCGCCGCATGCGGTGCTCGCCGTGCGGGCGCTGCCATACCTCGACGACGGTTACCGCCAGCGCATCCGCGAGCTCGCGCTCGCGCACCGCCGCTGGCTCGATGCGCTGCAGGAAAAGAATCCGTACGGCGTGCCGATCGCGGACGGCGGCTGGGCCGGCAACGGGCAGGTGATCGGCCTCGCGATCGCGAACTGGTACCTGCACCGCGCGTTTCCCGACGTGATCCGGCCCGAAGACGTGTACCGCGGCGTCGACTACATCCTCGGGACGCACCCGGCCTCGAGCCTGTCGTTCGTTTCCGGCGTCGGCGCGCGCTCGAAGGAGGTCGCCTATGGCATGAACCGCGCGGATTTCGCGTTCATCCCGGGCGGCGTCGTGCCGGGCGTGCTGATCGTCCAGCCGGATCTCCCGGAGAACAAGGAGGACTGGCCGTTCCTGTGGGGCGAGAACGAGTACGTCATCTCCGTGGCCGCTTCCTGGATCTTCCTCGCCAACGCCGCCCGCGACCTCGCGACGGCCGCAGAAGGCTGATTTGCCACGAGCTAAACGTTTTACATCGCGGTATACTGCGGCCGAGAACCATGGCCAAAGTCGGTATAAAGGACATCGCCGCCCGGGCGGGTGTCTCCATTGCCACCGTTTCGCACGCGTTACGGAATCCCGGCCGCGTTTCGGAAAGCACCCGCAACAAGGTCCTCGCCGCGGCCGCGGCCGTAGGCTATACGCCGAACAACCTGGCGGTCAGCCTGCGGACCGCGCGCTCCGGTAACATCGTCGCGATCATTCCGGACGTGGCGGACAGCTTCAACTCCGGCATCATCAAAGCGATCGAGAAAGTCGCGCACAGCCGCGGCTATTCCGTGCTGCTCGGCGACACCCAGGGCTCGCCGGAGCGCGAGCGCGAGTTCGCGGCGATGACCCGCTCGCGGCAGGCCGACGGCATCATCCTCATGTCGCATCGCCTTCCGTTCGACATGGACGGCAGGTCGCCCGTGACCTTGCCGCCGCTGGTGAACGGCGGCGAGTTCACCGGCTGCGACGCCTTCCCCACCGTCTCGGTCGACGACGTGCAAGCCGCCATCGACGCCACGCAGCACCTTCTCGACTACGGCCACCGGCAGATCGCATGCATTACCGGCGACATGCAGACCATGAGCAGCCGCGACCGGCTCACTGGCTTCCGGCGCGCCCTCGAGGAGGCCGGGCTCGCGTTCGACGAAAGCCGCGTCGTCTACGGCGAATACAGCGTGCAATCCGGGGAGAAGGGCGTCGAGAAGCTGCTCGTGCGCAAAACACGGCCCACCGCCATCTTCTGCTTCAGCGACGAAATCGCCCTGGGCTGCATGTATGCCCTGCGCCAGCACGGCTTCACCGTGCCCGACGACATCTCGGTCATGGGCTTCGACGACATCCCGTTCGCGAAATACTTTGCACCCCCTCTCACCACGATTGCGCAACCGGTCGAAGCCATCGGCACCACCTGCGCCACGCTTCTGCTCGATATCATCGACGGCAAGCAGCCCGAAAAGATGCGCCACTTACTCCCGCACCGCCTGGTGGTCCGCGAAAGCACCCGCCGGCTTTCGTAGAACCCACGCGCACCATCGACGGAGCTCCGTTCGTGCGCCTGTGGTCTCTGCATCCGCGCTATCTCGACACCAAAGGTCTCGTCGCCGTCTGGCGCGAGGGCCTGCTGGCGCAGGCGGTTCTCGCGGGCAGGACGCGCGGCTACCGGCGACACCCGCAGCTTCGGCGCTTCAGCGAAACGCCGGCGCCCGCAGCCTGTGTCGCGGCGTATCTCGAGTGGATCCACGCGGAAGCCGCGCGCCGCGGCTACCGCTTCGACCAGCGGCTGATCGGTCCGGGCGCCGCCGCCGCGGGCTCCTTGCCCATCACCGACGGCCAGCTCGAGCACGAGTGGACCCATCTCAGGAACAAGCTCGAAGCGCGGGATGCGCGGTGGCTGGCGCAATTCGAGGAGGTCACGCTGCCGGAACCGCACCCGCTGTTCCGGGTCGTACCTGGCGATGTCGCGAGCTGGGAGACGGGGCGCCGCGCCTGATCCGGCTCACCGGGCGCCGCTTGTGCACTCGTTTCCGCGGGTGCCTGCGCATCCGCGCGACGGAACGTCCCCTGTAAAGCTTCAGTGGCCGGGGGCGTAGGGGAATTCGAGGCTCTGGTAGTACTCGAGGGTGTGCGCCGGCAGGCGGGCGCCTTCGGGCCACGGCTGGCCGGAGACGGCTTGGAACCAGGCGAGGCAGGCGTCGCGCCACCATCGCGCCTCCTCGTGCTGGATGCGCAGGAAATCGGCCGTCTTCTGCCAGCGTTCGGCATCGACGTAGGTTTTCAGCGAGTCCCAGGTCGCCTGCATCTGCGCCACCTGCGTGACGCCCGCGTCGTAGTGCGCGACGAGCTCCTCCCAGAGCGTCCTGCCGGAGCGCATGCGGTAATCCCAGGCCACGTGGTGGAACCAGAGCAGGAGCTCGTCCGGCACGTGCTCGAGGCTCGCGAACTCGCGTGCCACCGGCGGCGCGTACTGCGCCACGGCGTTGCTGCCCGTCGCTGTGCGGTCGAAACCGATGCCGTGCTCGTCCGCGCGATGGTAGTACACCGGGTTCCACTCCGGCCGGTCGAGGTCCGACACCCACGGGCCCGGTCCGTAGTGATGTCCGGTCGCCATCAGGTGGGCGAGCCCGAGCGGCGTCATGTAGTTCACGACGGCCTCGCGCGACCCCATCATCATCGCGAGCGCCGGCTCCACGAACTCTCGATCGCGCGAGAACGTCATACGCAGCCATTCGTCCGCGATGTCGCGCGCCGCGAGCGCCGGGTCCCATGCCAGCCGGCCGAAGGCGTACCAGTTCGCCTGGTCGAATATCGAGCCGCTCCAGTCGCGGTCCGCGCCGATATTCGCGACGCCCGCCATGCCCGTCACGCCGTACCCGTGCAGCTCGCCGTCGATGACGCGCGCGACAGTCGAGCCTTTGCCCTGCACGAAAGTGTCCGCGTCCAGCACTTCCTCGAACAGCGTCCCGAGGTACACGAGATGGGTCGCGAAGCCCAGGTACTCCTTGGTGATCTGCAGCTCCAGCATGAGCGGCGTCTGCGGCATCGCGCCGAACAGCGGATGGAACGGCTCCCGCGGCTGGAAGTCGATCGGCCCGTTCTTCACCTGTACCAGCACGTTGCCGGCAAACTGGCCATCGAGCGGCACGAACTCGTCGTAAGCCTGCTTCGCCCGGTCCTCCGGATTGTCCGCTGAATAGACGAACGCGCGCCACATCACCACGCCGCCGTGCGGCGCGAGTGCCTCCGCCAGCATGTTCGCCCCGTCCGCATGCGTGCGGCCGTAATCCTGCGGCCCTGGCTGGCCCTCTGAATTCGCTTTCACCAGGAAGCCGCCGAAATCCGGGATCGCGGCATAGATCTCGTCCGCCTTCGCCCGCCACCACGCGCGCACCTGCTCGTCGAGCGGGTCCGCCGTATCGAGCCCGCCAAGCTCCATCGGTGCCGTGAAGCGCGCGGACAGGTACACGCGGATGCCCCACGGCCGCAGTACATCGGCAATCGCCGCCGTCTTCTCGATGTAGCGCGCGGAGAGCGACAGCGCGTCGGCATTGACGTTGTTCAGCACTGCGCCGTTGATGCCGATCGAGGCATTCGCGCGTGCGTAGTCGCGATAGCGCGGATCCACGTGCTCCGGGAGCTTCCACCAGTCCCAGATCGAGCGGCCGGCGTAGCCGCGCTCGACCGTGCCGTCGAGGTTGTCCCAGTGATCGAGCACGCGCAACTCGACGCGCGGCGCGCTCACGATATCGATATCCGCCAGGGAAGCGCCGGTCTCGAGGGCCCGCAACAGGGCGAAGACACCGTACAGCACGCCGACGTCGCGGTTGGCCGCGACGACTGTGAACGTACGCCCGTCGAGATCTGCCGCACGGATCACGTAACCTTCGTTGCCGACGTCCTCGAGCGGCAGTGCCAGCCGGCGCACCAGCTCCGATGCATCCGGCGTGCCGAGCACGACCGCCCGATCTGCCGTCGCCGTCGCCGTGGGCACGTCAGCGCCCTGCAGGCGTGCGAGCGCCGCCCGCAGCTCATCGCGCGCGAGCGCGAGCGTGGGCGAGGGTGCGGCCGGAGCGACCACGCGAGTGACTCGCGGCGGCTCCGCGAGCGGTGCATGCCGGAGCCATAGTGCGTAGCCGTCCTCCGCCTGCGCGGCGCCCGCCGGGGCGAGTCCTGTGAGCACCAGGGATAACAGCAGGCAAAAAGCTTTATTTCTAAGCATTTGCGCACCTCTTCTCGGGTGACGGATGAGCTCGCGCCACACGGCCGCTATCAAGGGCGCACAGGCGTTTGCGGGAACTCCGCAGCACCATCCACGACAGCACGCATGCGGACGTCACCGCCGCGGAGGCTTTCTACGAACCGACATCGACCGTTTTCGCGAGACGGATGTCGGCCGATGAGGCACCGACTTCGATTTTCACCGGGCGGTTTTCCAGTACCCAGCGATTTTCGTGCGGGTTCCAATAGCGCAGATCATCCGCATGCAGTTTCATTGCGACCGTCTTCGTTTCGTGCGGCTGTAAGGCGATCCTCCTGAATCCCCTCAGGTCCCTGATCGGCCGTGCGACGGCCGATTCCGGGTAGCTGACATAGAGCTGGACGACCTCTTCGCCCGCCCGATCGCCGGTGTTGGTCACCTGGACGCTCACGGTCAGCGCATCTCCGGCCGATAGCGAAGCGGTGCTGGTCCGGAGGTTTTCGTAGCGGAAGTCCGTGAAGCTCAAACCGTAGCCGAACGGGTACAACGGTTCGCCTTCGAAGTATCTGTAGGTACGGCCTTCCATCGAGTAGTCCTCGAAAGGCGGCAGATCGTCCACGCTCCTGTAGAAGGTGACGGGAAGCCGCCCGGCCGGGTTGTAATCGCCGAACAGGACGTCGGCGATTGCAGTGCCGGCCGCCTGTCCCGGATACCAGGCTTCCAGAATGGCCGGCACGTTCTCATCGGCCCAGTTGACGGCGAGCGCGCTGCCGTTCAGCAGTACCAGCACGGTCGGCTTACCGATTGCCATCACCTGTTGCAGGAGGTGTCGTTGCGGCCTCGGCAGGTCCAGGCGGGTGCGGTCCCCGCCGCGGAAGCCTTCGATGTCGACGTCCATCTCCTCGCCTTCGAGGCGAGCCGTCAGGCCGAGAAACAGGATGACCGCATCGGCCTGGCCGGCTTTTTCGAGCGCTTCCTCCTCCAGGCCCGCCTCGGGTGTGCTCCAGACGAACTGCAATTGCGCATCGCCATAGGATTCCTGAGCCTCGATGCGGACAGGGTAGGATTGTCCGGCTTCGAGCTCCATCGGCGGCGTTGCCACGACGCGCGGGTCGCCCAGCTCGTCGCGATAGTTGTAGCTCGACCGGAACAACTCCCGATCGCCCAGGTAGAACTCGAATTTCATCGTCGAGATGACGCCGAGGCGGTACAGGCCGCTCTTCCCGGGTCTCAGCACACCGGTCCAGCGAACGCCGAAATCGTCATCGTTCATACCCTCGCGGGGCGCCTTGTCGTGCCAGTTGGCGTCAACAACCTTTGTCGTCCCGGCAAAGACGGCCTGCCCCTGCATGTCGCGGCTGCCGAAGTATTCCGTCTTCAATCCCGGAGTTTCGCCATCGGGCGAAAACAAAGCCTCACCGGGGACGCTGTCGAATAGCGGGAAGCCATCGGCCAGTTCCGACCCTCTGGCAAACAGGACCTTCGTTTCTGGCGACACGGCTTCACGGATCCCGCGCAGCGGCGTCACGATGTCGGAAGGCACGCCGTTATAGTTGCCCAGCAACATCAGCCATTGGTCGGAGTTGGGGCCGATCACCGCGAGTGTTTTCAGATCCTTCCTGAGCGGCAAAACGCCGTCGTTCTTCAGAAGCACCATCGATTTACGGGCTACGTCTAGCGCCAGCTTCTTGTGGGCGCTGCTGTCGACCACGTCGTAGGGAATCTGCGCATACTCCACGCGTTCCGCGGAATCGAACATTCCCAACCTGAAGCGGGCGGTAAAGAGCCGCTTTACCGCACCGTCGATCTGCGACTCGTCGATCAATCCCGTTTGCACCGCCTCGACGAGGTGCGGATAGACCTTTGCGCCGCAATCCAGGTCGGTGCCCGCCTTCAGGGCCAAGGCGGCGGCTTCGGCGGGCGTTTGCACCACTTTGTGATTCTTGTAGATGTCGTCCAGCGCCCAGCAGTCGGAAACGACGTAGCCGCCGAAATCCCATTGATCGCGAAGAATATCCTCGAGCAGATGGCTGTTGCCGCAAGCCGGTTCGCCGTCGACCCGGTTGTAAGCGCACATGAGCGAATAAGCACCGCCTTCCTCTATGCCTGCGCGGAACATCGGCAGATAGGTTTCGCGAAGATCCCGTTCGCTGACGACGGCATTGAAGGTGTGACGGTCGGGTTCGGGGCCGCTGTGCACGGCAAAGTGTTTCACGGTCGCGACCGTCTTCAGGTAGTCCGGATCGTCTCCCTGGAGGCCGCGAATGAACTGCACCGCGAGGCTGCCCGTCAGGAAGGGGTCCTCGCCATAGGTTTCCTGCCCGCGACCCCAGCGCGGATCCCGGAAGAGGTTGATATTGGGAGACCAGAGCGTCAATCCCTGGTAGCGAAGGCGCTTTCCCCTGCGCGCGTACTCATGATGCTTCGCGCGGGCTTCGTCCGAAATCGCCGTGGCCATGCGGAAGATCAGGTCCTCGTCCCAGGTCGCGGCGAGACCGATGGCCTGCGGGAAGGACGTCGCGAGCCCGGAACGGGCCACGCCGTGCAGTGCCTCGTTCCACCAGTTGTATTCGGGTACTCCAAGCCGCGGAATGGCCGGGGCGACGTCCAGCATCTGGGATACTTTTTCTTCGAGGGTCATGCGGGCGACGAGATCGTCGACCCTTTCCGCAATCGGGAGATCGGGGTTTCTGTAGTCTTCCGTTGGCGTCTGCGCCTTGCAGCTGGCAGCGGCAACCAGGAAGGAGAGCCCGGCAATCACCGATAATCCCGCCGTTCGGGCAGTGTTCGAGCGCGTCGCGTTGTCGCTGGTCTGTGTCATCGAGCCGCTCGCCCCCGAATGATAGCGTTACCATCGGCATGATGCCGCGCCGCGCCAACCCTGTCCAGAAAACCGGGCGCTCGTGGCACGCCGCCGCGGTTCGAGGCTCTTTCCTGTCGCACGGGCGATTGAGCGCGGTCTCGTCGACGGCATGGGACCCGGGTTCGGCGGGCCGTCGAGATCGTCTCGCTGATCGAGCACTTGCGCACGTTGCCTCGAGTGACGGATGCGTTCCGGGCGGGCGTGGAGGCGGGTTGACAGGCGCTTTCCGGCAGCGCATGGTATCGCTACCATCCGCGTCTTCATCCATCGCGGGCCTCGAGACCCGCTGTCCTGCCAGGGGGACATGCCGTGCGCCGACTGCCGAACCACGAGCCCGCCTCGCGCGGTGCGATCCGTCTTGCGGCCGTCGCCGCCGTGCTCGCGCTGACGTCCGTGCCCGGATTTGCAGCGGACACAGTCGTGTATCGCGATGCGGCCGCGCCGGTCGAAAAGCGCGTCGACGATCTGCTCGGCCGCATGTCGCTGGACGAGAAGGTTGCGCAGCTCCGCACCGTGTGGGACAGCAAGGTGCAGCTGTATGACGGCGAGGGCCGCTTCGATCCGGAGCGCGCGCGCAAGCTCTGGCCGGACGGCTTCGGCGGGTTCGCCCGTCCCAACGACACGCAGGGCCCCGCCTCGCCGCGCGTCGTGCCGTGGCGGAGCATCGCGGACACCGTCGCGCTGGTGAACGCGATCCAGCGGTACGCGATCGAAGAGACACGACTCGGCATCCCGGTGCTGTTCCACGAGGAGGGTCTGCACGGTTACGCCGCGGTCGGCGCGACCAGTTTCCCGCAGGCGATCGCGCTCGCCTCGTCCTGGGATCCGGACCTCGTGCGCCAGGTGAACGCGGTCACCGCACGCGAGATTCGCGCGCGCGGTGCGCATCTCGTGCTGTCGCCGGTCGTCGATATCGCGCGCGATCCGCGCTGGGGCCGCTTCGAGGAAACGTTCGGCGAGGATCCGTATCTCGTGTCGGAGCTCGGCGTGGCCGCGGTCGAGGGACTGCAGGGCGAGGGCAGGTTCGAGCGGCTCGGGCCCGGCAAGGTGTTCGCGACGCTGAAGCACATGACGGGCCACGGCCAGCCCGAGAGCGGCACCAACGTCGGTCCCGCGCCGATCTCCGAGCGCGAGCTGCGCGAAAACTTCTTCCCGCCGTTCCGTGCCGTGGTGCAGCGCACCGGCATTCGCGCGGTGATGCCGTCCTACAACGAGATCGACGGCGTGCCGAGTCACGTGAACTCGTGGCTGCTCGGGGACGTGCTGCGCGGCGAGTGGGGTTTCGAGGGCATGGTGGTCAGCGACTACTACGCCATCGAGCAGCTCGTCGATCTGCACCACGTGTTCGGCGATCTGACGCACGCCGCGGCGGCGGCCCTGCGCGCCGGCGTCGACGTCGACCTGCCGGACGGACGGGCGTACGTGCACCTGCCCGCGGCGCTCGACGCGGGGCTCATCACCCGCGCGGACATCGACCAGGCCGTGCGGCGGCTGCTCGAGGTCAAGTTCCGCGCCGGCCTGTTCGAGGCGCCGTACGCGGACGCGGAGCACGCCGAAGCGGTCACGAACACGCGCAAGGCGCGTACGCTCGCGCGCCGCGCGGCCGAGCGCTCGATGGTGCTGCTCGCCAACGACGGCGTGCTGCCGTTGGCGCTCGACGATCTGAACAAGATCGCGGTCATCGGACCGAATGCGGACGTGGCGAGGCTCGGCGGCTATTACGGCGTTCCTCCGATCACGGTCTCGCTGCTCGAAGGCGTGCGCGAACGCGTCGGCGACCGCGCCGACGTGGTGTTCGCGAAAGGCGTGAAGATCACGGAGAACGACGACTGGTGGGCCGACGAGGTGGATCTCGCCGACAGCCAGGAGAATCGCAAGCTCATCCAGGAGGCCGTCGAAGTCGCGCGCGATTCCGACGTGATCGTGCTCGCCATCGGCGGCAACGAGCAGACGAGCCGCGAGGGCTGGGCGGACTCGCACCTGGGCGACCGCGCGAGCCTCGAGCTGGTCGGCCAGCAGCAGGAGCTGTTCGACGCGCTGCACGCGCTCGGCAAGCCGATCGTCGTGGTGCTGATCAACGGCCGTCCGCTCGCTACCGTGCAGATCGCGGAAGAAGCAAACGCGCTGATCGAGGGCTGGTACCTGGGCGAGCAGGGCGGCAACGCGCTCGCGCGCGTGTTGTTCGGCGACGTGAGCCCGGGCGGCAAGCTGCCGGTCACCATCCCGCGCGAGGTGGGGCAGCTCCCGATGTTCTACAACGCCAAGCCGTCGGCGCGCCGCGGCTATCTCTTCGCGAGCACCGGGCCGCTGTTCCCGTTCGGCTGGGGGCTTTCCTACACAACCTTCGAGCTGTCGCCGCCGGAGCTTTCGGCAGCGGAGATTCCCGCCGACGGCACCGTCGAGGTGCGGGTCACGGTCACGAACACGGGTGACCGTACCGGCGACGAGACCGTGCAGCTTTATTTGCACGATCGCGTGAGCTCCGTGACGCAGCCCGTCAAGGAGCTCAAACGTTTCGAGCGGGTGACGCTCGAGCCGGGCGAACAGCGGATCGTGACCTTCAGCCTCGGCCCCGAGGACTTCCGACTGTGGAACATCGATATGCGCGAGGTGATCGAGCCGGGTGAGTTCGAGATCATGACCGGTCCCAACTCCGTCGATCTGCAGAGCACGGTTCTCACGGTCACCGGCGGCGGGACCGTCGCGGCGTCCGGGGAGGCCGGATGAAGCACGCGAAGGCGTCGCGACCCGAGGTGCCGTGCCGGCCGGCCGGCACGCCGGTCGCGGGCGCCTTGCCAGAGATCGTCGCCGCATGAGCGCGGAGCGCATCACCGCCGCCGATGTGATCGTCACCTGCCCGGGGCGCAACTTCGTCACGCTGAAAGTGACGACGGAAAGCGGCGCGACCGGCGTCGGCGACGCGACCCTGAACGGCCGCGAGCTCGCCGTCGCGAGCTACCTGCGCGAGCACGTCGTGCCCTGCCTCATCGGACGCGACGCGCAGCAGATCGAGGACACCTGGCAGTTCCTCTACCGCGGCGCCTACTGGCGGCGCGGACCGGTGACGATGACGGCGATCGCCGCCGTGGACATGGCGCTGTGGGACATCAAGGGCAAGCTCGCCGGCCTGCCCCTGTACCAGCTGCTCGGCGGCGCCAGTCGCGAAGGCGTGCTGGTCTACGGCCACGCGAGCGGCGAGACGGTCGAGGAGACGGTCGAGAGCGCGCGCGGCTTCGTCGCGCGCGGCTATCGCGCGGTTCGCCTCCAGTCCGCCGTGCCCGGGCTCGCTTCGACCTACGGCGTCGGCGGCGGCAAGAGCGGTGGCAAGATCAGTTACGAACCTGCCGACGCCGACCTGCCGACGGAGAACGTCTGGTCCACTGAAAAGTACCTGCGCTCCGTGCCGGACCTGTTCGGGGCGGCGCGCGCGGCGCTCGGCGACGAGGTCCACCTGCTGCACGACGTGCACCACCGCCTGAAGCCGATCGAGGCGGCACGGCTCGGCGCCGACCTCGAGCGCTGGCGCCCGTTCTGGCTCGAGGACCCGACGCCGGCCGAAAACCAGGAGAGCTTCCGCCTGATCCGGCAGCACACGACCGTGCCGCTTGCCGTCGGCGAGGTGTTCAACTCCATCCACGACTGCCGGCAGCTGATCGAGGAACAGCTCATCGACTATATCCGCGCAACCGTCGTGCACGCCGGCGGCATCACGCACTTGCAGCGCATTGCCGCTCTCGCCGACCTGTACAACGTGCGCACCGGCTGTCATGGCGCCACCGATCTTTCGCCCGTCGCGATGGCGGCAGCGCTGCATTTCGACCTGTCGGTGCCAAATTTTGGCATCCAGGAATACATGCCGCACACGGAGGACACCGACCGCGTGTTCCCGCACGCGTGGTATTTCGCAGACGGCCTGCTCCATCCGGGCGAGGAGCCGGGGCTCGGCGTCGACATCGACGCCGCGCTCGCGGCACAGTACCCCTACCGGCGTGCGTACCTTCCGGTCAACCGCCTGGAAGACGGCACGATGCACGACTGGTGACCTGACGATGAACAGCGGCCACAAACGGCGCACGGTGCTCGGCATCGACCTCGGGACGCAAAGCCTGAAGACGCTGTTCTACGATCCCGACGCGCGCGAGATCGCGGCGAGCTGCTCGGCCGCGCTCGAGCTCACGCGGCGCGCCGACGGCAGCGCCGAGCAGCGCGCGGAATGGTGGACGGCGGCGCTCGCGGACTGCCTGCGGCGCGTGCCGCGCGAGGTGCGCGAGAGCGTGGCCGCGATCGGCGTGTCGGGACAGCAGCACGGCTTCGTCCCGCTCGACCGCGACGGCGAGGTGCTCGCGCCGGTCAAGCTGTGGTGCGATACGTCGACGCAGGCAGAGGCGGATGCGATCGAGCAGGCGGCCGGCGGTCGCGCGGCCTGCATCGAGGCCGCCGGCAATCCCGTGCTCGTCGGCTACACCGCCTCGAAAGTGCGCTGGCTCAAGGAGACGCACCCGGACCGCTACGCGCGCCTGCAATTGATCCTGCTGCCGCACGACTACCTGAATCGCGAGCTCACGGGCCGCGCGACGATGGAGTACGGCGATGCCTCGGGCAGCGGTTTCCTCGACGTCCGCCGGCGCCGCTGGAGCGAGACGCTGCTCAGCGCCGTCGATCCCGACCGCGATCTCGCGGAGTGCCTGCCGCCGCTCCTCGGGCCCGAAGAGCTCGCGGGCGCAACGAGCGAGGCCGCCGCGCGCGCCTATGGCCTGCCGGCCGGCGTGCCGGTCTCGACCGGCGGCGGCGACAACATGATGGCGGCCATCGGCACGGGCAACGTCACGGCCGGGAAGCTCACGATGAGCCTCGGCAGCTCGGGCACGATCTTCGCGTACGCGGATGCGCCGGTCGTCGACCCGCAGGGCGAGATCGCCGCGTTCTGCAGCTCGACCGGCGGCTGGCTGCCGCTCGTCTGCACGATGAACTGCACTCTCGGCACCGAGCTCATCGGCGGACTGGTCGGCCGATCCGCGCGCGATCTCGATCGCGAGATCGCCGCGATCGAGCCTGGCGCCGGCGGGCTGATCACGCTGCCGTTCTTCAACGGCGAGCGCACGCCGGACCTGCCGCACGCGCGCGGCTGCCTGCTCGGGCTCTCGTCGCAGAACTGCACGCCGGGACACCTGCTGCGCTCGGCCGCGGAAGGCGCGACCTTCGCCCTGCGTTACGGGCTCGACCGGCTGCGCGAGCTCGGTGTGGCCGCCGAAGGCATCGTGCTCACGGGCGGCGGCGCGAACAGCGCCGCGTGGCGCCAGATCGTCGCCGACGCCTGCGCGCTGCCCGTCACCGTCCTCTCGCGATGCGAGGGTGCCTCCTTCGGCGCCGCGCTGCAGGCGCTCTGGGCTCTGGAAAGGAAAAACGGCGCGGCGCTCTCCATCCGCGAGCTCGTTGCCGAGCACCTGAGCCGCGAGGAAACGCAGTGCGCTGAGCCGGGACCGGCGGCTGCCGTCTACGTCGAACGCTACGCTGCCTACCGCGACGCGGTCCGGCAGGTGACTCCCCTTTATACACGAGAATCGGAACCCCAATGAGCCAGCAAATCCACATCGGCCGGCGGGAATATTTCCCCGGCATCGGCAGGATCGCCTACGAAGGTCCGGAATCCGACAACCCGCTCGCCTTCAAGGCTTACGACGAGAACCGCGTCGTCGGCGGCAAGACCCTGCGCGAGCACCTGCGTTTCGCCGTCTGCTACTGGCACACGTTCTGCGCCGAGGGTGCGGACCCCTTCGGCCCCGGCACGCAGCCGCGCCCGTGGAAGGCGGCCACCGATCCGCTGACGCGCGCCGAGGACAAGATGGACGCGGCGTTCGAGCTCTTCTCGAAGCTCGGCGTGCCGTTCTATTGCTTTCACGATCGTGACATGGCCCCGGAGGGCGCGACCGTCGCGGAAAGCGAGCAGCTCCTCGCGCGCACGGTGGAGATGGCGAAGCAGCGACAGAAGGACACCGGCGTGCGCCTGCTCTGGGGCACCGCGAACCTCTTCTCGCATCCGCGCTACATGAACGGCGCGGCGACGAACCCGGACTTCGCCGTCGTCACGCACGCCGCGGCGCAGGTGAAGGCGGCGCTCGATGCGACCGTGGCCCTCGGTGGAGAGAACTACGTCTTCTGGGGCGGCCGCGAAGGGTACGCATACCTGTTCAATACGCTGACCAGGCGCGAGCTCGACCACCTGGCGATGTTCCTCTCGCTCGCCCGCGACTACGGCCGCTCGATCGGCTTCAAGGGCACGTTCCTGGTCGAGCCGAAGCCGATGGAACCCATGTACCACCAGTACGATTCGGACGCCCAGATCGTGATCGGGTTCCTGCGCCACTACGGCCTCGCCGGCGATTTCAAGGTGAACGTCGAGGCGAACCATGCGACGCTCGCCGGGCATTCGTTCGCGCACGAGCTGCAGATGTGCGCCGACGCGGGCCTGCTCGGCTCGATCGACGCGAACCGCGGCAATCCGCAGAACGGCTGGGATACCGACCAGTTCCCGACCGACTTGTACGACGCGGTGCAGGCGATGCTGGTCGTGCTGGGCAATGGCGGCTTCGGGACCGGCGGCCTGAACTTCGACGCGAAGGTGCGCCGCGAGTCGACCGACCTCGAGGACATCTTCATCGCCCACATCGGCGGCATGGACACGTTCGCCCGCGGCCTGGTCATCGCCTACGATCTCCTGACGAATTCGCCGCTCCCGGGCTTCCGCAAGGAGCGTTATGCGAGCTTCGACGCCGGGCGCGGCCGCGATTTCGAGGCGGGCAAGCTGACCCTCGCGGATCTCGCTGCCCTGGCCGCCGCCAACGGAGAGCCCGAGATACGCAGCGGCAAGCAGGAATGGCTGGAGAACATCGTCAACGATTACATCCGGCGCACCTGAGGGCGGGCCCTGCGTGCGCCGCCGGAACGGGTTATGATGAGGCGCCGTGCGAGAGCCGCGGTCAGCGACACAACAATGGATAAAACGCACCGAACGCAGCCGTGAGTCAGCCATCCAAACGCCGGCCCCGGCGGCGGCGCAGCGCTCCCACCATCAGTGACGTCGCCCGCCACGCGGGTGTGTCCCCGATGACGGTGTCCCGGGTCATCAACAACGAAGCGAACGTCCGCGACGAGACGCGCGAGCTGGTCAACTCCGCCATCGCCGAGCTTGGCTATGCGCCGAACGAGGCGGCGCGCAGCCTCGCCGGGGCGACGCAGATCCACATCGCGCTCCTGTTCACCAACCCGAGCGCCGCGTACCTGAGCGAGTTCCTGGTGGGGAGTCTCGAGAAATCGCGCGCGCTCAATGTTCAGCTGGTGGTGGAGAAGTGCAGCGACGGTCCCGACGCCGAGGAGGCGATCCGCAGCCTGCGGGCGGGCGGAGCGGACGGCGTGCTGCTCTCGCCGCCGCTCGCGGACTCGCCGGAAGTGCTGCACGTGCTGGAGAGCACGGATACTCCGGCGGTGATCGTCACCTCGAGCTGCCCGCGCGACAACACGTCGGTCGTGAGCATCGACGACTACGAGGCGGCGCTCACGATGACGCGGCACATCATCTCGCTCGGCCACAAGCGCATCGGCTTCATCATCGGCCACCCGAACCAGCTCGCGAGCGAGCGGCGCCTCGCCGGCTATCGCGCGGCGCTCGAGGAAGCGGGCCTGCCGCACGCTCCGGAGCTCGAGGTGCAGGGCCTGTTCACGTACCGCTCGGGGCTGGATGCGGCCGACCAGCTCCTGAACCTGGACCCGATGCCGACCGCGATTTTTGCGAGCAATGACGACATGGCCGCGGCCACGGTGGCCGTCGCCCATCGCCGCGGTCTCGACGTTCCCGGGGATCTCACGGTGTGCGGGTTCGACGATACGACGCTCGCGGTGACGATCTGGCCGGAGCTGACGACCATCCGCCAGCCCATCGTGGAGCTTTCGGGTGCGGCGGTCGAGCTGCTCGTGCAGAAGATCCGGGCGCAGCGCGAGGGCCAAAAGCCGGAGTCGCGGCAGGTGCTGCTCGATTTCACGCTGATACGCAGGCAGTCGGACGCGCCGCCGCGTCTGCGCCCGCAGGTGAACGTTGCGCACCGGCCGTAAGCGGCGCCGGACGCGCGGGAGCATTGCGCTGGCGGCACTCGCTGCCGGCGTACTCGCACTTTCGGGCTGCGGTGACGAGAGCGACGTCGTCGAGCTCAAGCTCGCGCACAGCCTGTCGGCGACGCACCCGGTACACAAGGCCATGCTGTACATGGCCGGGCGTCTCGAGGAGCACTCGCACGGCACGATGCACCTCGAGGTCTTTGCCGGCGGCCAGCTCGGCAGCGAGCGCGAGCTGATCGAGCTCCTGCAGATCGGCAGCATTGCGATGACCAAGGTCTCGGCGAGCCCGCTCGAGGGCTTCGTGCCGGAGATGAAGATCTTCAACATTCCCTACCTGTTCCGCGACGCCGAGCATCGTCACGCGGTGCTCGATTCGGAGATCGGCCGGGAGCTGCTGCTCGCGCCGGAGCGCGTGCGCCTGCATGGACTCGGCTACTACGACGCCGGCAGCCGCAGCTTCTACACCGTGGCGCGGCCGATCGAGACGCCCGCCGATCTTGCCGGCCTCAAGTTCCGCGTGCAGGAGAGCCAGACGGCTCTCGAGATGATCAGGGCCTTCGGAGCGGCGCCCACCCCTATCGCCTTCGGCGAGATCTATACCGCGCTGCAGCAGGGCGTCGTCGATGGCGCCGAGAACAATCCGCCCAGCTACTATCTTTCCGGCCATTACGAGGTGGCGCCGTACTACACGCTGGACGAGCACACGGCCGTGCCCGACATCTTGCTCATCAGCAAGTACGTATGGGACCGGCTCGAGCCGCAGCAGCGCGAGTGGCTGCAGCAGGCCGTCGACGAGTCGGTGGCCTTCGAGCGCGAGCTGTGGCGCAAGGAAACGCAGTCCGCGCTGGACGCCGTCCTGGACGCCGGCGTGCGCGTCATCCGCCCGGACAAATCACTGTTCGCGAAGAAGGTCGAAGGTCTTTACGCGCACTATGACGGCACGAAGGTCGGCGAGCTGATCGAGCGCATCAGGGCGTTCGAACAGCCATGACGGGGGTGGTGCACGCGATCGACAAGGCGTTCCGCGGCTTGCTCGCCGCGCTCATGGCGTTCATGGTCGCCTGCGTCACCTGGCAGGTCGTCTCGCGTTACGTGCTGGGCGATCCCAGCTCCTGGACCGAGGAGCTCGCGCGCTACCTCCTGATCTGGATCGGACTGCTCGGGGGCGCTTACGCCTACCACGCCCGGATGCATCTCGGCCTGGATCTCCTGACGCAGCGGCTGTCCGCCGGCGCGCGTCGCGTGCAGGCGCGCTTCATCCACTGCGCGGTGATCTTCTTTTCAGCGACCGCGCTGGTCGGCGGCGGCTTGCGCCTGGTCTGGCTGGAGCTGGAGCTGGGACAGCTTTCGCCCGCGCTCGGTGTGCCGATGGCCCTGGTCTATCTCAGCCTGCCGATCAGCGGCCTGATGCTGATCCTGTACGCCGTGCTCGCCCTCGCAGCGGCCCCGGCAGGGGAGCCGTGACGTGGTCACGTTCGTCCTGATCCTGCTGTTCTTCGGACTACTCGCGCTGGACGTGCCGGTGGCGTTCTGTATCGGCATCTCGACGCTGGCGGCCCTGCTGTTGTCTCTGGATCCCGGCCCTGCGATCACGACGATGGCGCAGCGCATGCTGAGCGGGCTCGACAGCTTTGCGCTGCTCGCCATACCGCTGTTCATCCTGAGCGGCATCCTCATGGGCCACGGCGGCATCGCCCGGCGGCTGATCGATTTCGCGAAGAGCCTGGTCGGGATGCTGCCGGGCGGCCTCGCGATCGTGAACGTCATCTCGTGCGCGCTGTTCGGTGCGATCTCCGGTTCCGCCATCGCCGCCAACTCGGCCGTCGGCGGGTTCATGATCCCCGCCATGGAGAAGGAGGGTTACGGCCGGGACTTCGGCGCCGCCGTCACGGCGGCCGCCTCGACCACGGGGCTGCTCATCCCGCCGAGCAACATCATGATCGTCTATGCCGTGGTGAGCGGCGGCGTGTCCATTGCCGCGCTGTTCGTCGGCGGCTACCTGCCGGGGCTGCTGGTCGCCCTGTTGCTCGCTGTGGTGTGTCTCGTCTACGCACGCAGGAAAGGCCTGCGTGGCGCCGCCCGCAGCACGTTCTCCGAAACTGCGCGAAGCGGCCTGCGGGCGCTGCCGAGCCTCCTGCTCATCGTCGTCGTCATCGGCGGCATCCTGGGCGGCATCTTCACCGCCACGGAAGCCGGCGCGATTGCCGTTCTGTATGCGCTCGCGTTGTCGTCGGTGTACCGCGAGATCTCGCTCAAGGACCTGTACCCGATCCTGCTCAAGTCGGCCGAAACGACCGCCATCGTCATGTTCCTGATTGCCGCCTCGGTGGCGATGTCGTGGGTGCTCGCCTACCACAGCCTGCCGTCGCAGGTCGCATCCGCGCTGCTGGACCTGAGCGACAACCCGTTCGTCATCCTGCTCATCATCAATCTCGCGCTGCTCGTCGTCGGCGCGTTCATGGACATGACGCCCGCGGTCCTGATCTTCACGCCGATCTTCCTGCCGGTCGTGACCGCGCTCGGCATGTCACCGCTGCACTTCGGCATCGTCATGGTGCTGAACCTGTGCATCGGGCTGTGCACGCCGCCCGTCGGCAGCATCCTGTTCGCGAGCTGCGCGATCGCGAACACGACGATGTCGCGGATTTTAAGGCCGTTGATCCCGATGTACGTCGCGATGTTCGTTGCGCTGATGCTCGTGACCTACGTGCCCGGGATCAGCGAGTGGCTGCCGCGCGCGCTCGGTCTCATCGATTGAGGCTGCCGGGTGTCAGCGCACCGGGTTTTCGAGTGTGCCGATGCCGTCGATGGCGATGGACACGAGGTCGCCCGCCTGGAGGCTGAACCCGGACGGCGGCACGATGCCTGTGCCCGTCATCAGCAGGCAGCCCTCGGGGTGACTGTTGTCGCGGAACAGGAAATCCACGAGCTCCTCCGGTCGGCGCTTCATCCGGGCGAGCCGAGCGGCGCCTGCGAAGACGCGCGCACCGGCGCGCTCGATCGCGAGACGGATCTCCGTCGTGGCCGGAGGCGGCGCCGTGGAGACCAGCAGGCCGGGGCCGAGCGCCGCACAGCGCGCGAACGTCTTGGCCTGCGGCAGGTACAGCGGATTCTCACCCTCGATGTCGCGGCAGCTCAGGTCATTGCCGATCGTCCAGCCGACGATGCGCCCGCGGCGGGTGATGGCCAGCACGAGCTCGGGCTCCGGCACGATCCACGCCGAATCACGGCGGAGGTGCAGTGATTCACCCGGCCCGACGACTCGCTGCGGCGTCGCTTTCAGGAACAGCTCCGGGCGTTCCGCGTCGTACACGCGGCTGTAGAAGTCGCCCCCGCCGGCGCTCTCCGATTCCTCGATGCGTGCCGCGCGGCTGCGGAACCAGGTCACGCCGGCGGCCCACAGCTCCTGCTTCACGCCGATTGGCGCGAGCGGGCGGCTCACCGCCGGGGCAAGCGCCGGAACGGGCGGGATGGCGGCGCAATGCGCGGCCAGCGTCGCGTGCAGCGCGTCGTCGTTCACCAGCTCGTGCCATTCACGGTCGATCGGGAAGAGCCCGTCTTCGGTCGCGATCACCGCGCCGGCTTCGGTTCGATACAAAATCATCGGTCCCTCGTAGCGTTCGTGGCCTGCCGAGCATATACCGGGAGCGCGCGTCGTGAGCACTGCCTGGCCGTTCTTCGTGCTGGCCGCGGGCCTCGCGATCGTGATCGGCGGCATCATCGTGCTTCGGCTGCACGCCTTCCTGTCGCTGATCACCGCCGCCATCGTCGTCAGCCTGCTCGCGCCGGGCGAGTGGGCGGAGAAAGTGCCGCGCGTCGCCGAAGCTTTCGGCGATACCGCGGGCGGGATCGGCATCATCATCGCACTCGCCGCGATCATTGGCATGGCGATGGCCGAGAGCGGCGCGGCGGATCGCGTCGTGCAGGTATTCCTGCGCCTCTTCGGCCAGGAGCGCGGCGCGGGCGCGCTCTCCGCGAGCGGCTTCACGCTCGCGATCCCGGTGTTCTTCGATACCGTGTTCTTCCTGCTCGTGCCGCTCGTGCGCTCCATGTACCGCCGCAGCGGGCGCCACTATGTGCGCTACCTCGTGGCGGCCGGCACGTGCGCGGCGGCGCACGCGCTCGTGCCGCCCACGCCGGGACCGCTCCTGGTCGCGGACACGCTCGGCATCGCGGTGGGAACGATGATGCTCGCCGGGCTCGCGACCGGCATCCCGGCAGCGCTCGCGGGTCTGTGGTTCGCCGCGTGGAGCGATCGCCGCCTGCCCGATGTGGCGCCGCCCGAGCAATCGGTCGGCACGCCAGCCTCGGGCTCGCTGCCGGGCGCTTTCGAATCGCTCGCACCGATCCTGTTGCCGGTCCTGCTGATTACCGGCAGCAACGTGCTCGGGGCACTCGGCGTGGAGGAGGGCGACGCGCGCGCCTGGGTGCACGCCGTGTACGTGCTCGGCAGTCCCGATCTCGCGCTGCTGCTCGCCGCGGCCCTCGCGCTCTTCACGTGGTGGCGGCGCCGGCGCCCGGGCATCAGCGGGTTCTCGGAAGGCATCGGAGACGCGCTGATGACGGGCGGCATCATCGTTCTCATCACGTGCGCGGGTGGCGCTTTCGGCGCCGCGTTGCGAGCGGCGCAGCTCGCACCCGCGATTCAGGGGTTGACCGGCGATTCGGCAGCGGCCGGAATCGGCGTGCTCGTCCTCGGTTTCACCGTGACGGCGCTGATCAAGTTCGCGCAGGGCTCGAGCACGGCGGCGATGATCGTGTCATCCGCGATGCTCGTCGCCATGGTGGACCTCGACACGCTCGGCTTCCACCCCGTGTACCTCGCGACCGCGATCGGCAGCGGCTCGCTGGTCGGCTCGTGGATGAACGACAGCGGCTTCTGGATTTTCGCGCGCATGGGCGGGCTGACGGAGGCGCAGACGCTCAGGACCTGGACGGTGCTGCTCGTGCTGATGGGCTGCGTCGGGATGACCATGACGTTGCTCTTAACCTGGGCGATCCCGTTCGCGTGAAGGGACGAAGGAGACGAAGATGATGCGCATATCCCTCCTGCTTGTGATGCTCGCTGCGAGCACGGCCGCGGCCGACGTGCGGCTGCCGCGGCTGCTGTCGGACGGCGTTGTCCTGCAGCGCGACGCGCGCGTTTCCGTCTGGGGCTTCGCCGGGGACGGCGAATCCGTCACCGTGGAGCTCGACGGCAAGCGCGTCGCCGACACCCGCGCCGAGGATGGTCGCTGGCGCACCTTCCTGCCGGAGCAGCCGGCCGGCGGCCCGCACGAGCTCACGGTACGCGGCGACAACACGGTCTCCGTGCACGACGTGTGGTTCGGCGACGTGTGGGTGGCGGGCGGCCAGTCGAACATGGAGCTCTCGATGGCGCGCATCCGCGAGCGTTTCGCCGACGACGTGGCGCGCGCGGACAATCCTCTCATCCGCCAGTTCGACGTGCCGCGCGCCTGGGATTTCGACGCGCCGCACGAGGACCTCGAAGGCGGTGCCTGGGTCGCCTCGACGCCCGAGACGGTGCTCGATTTCTCGGCCGTCGCCTGGTTCTTCGCCCGCGAGCTCAATGACCGTTATGACGTCCCCATCGGGATCCTGTCGAGCAACTACGGCGGCAGCACGGCCGAAGGATGGATGAGCGAGGCGGCGCTAAAAGCGTTTCCGGAGCACCTCGCAATCGCCCGCCGGTTCCGTGACGACGACTACCTGCAGTCGTTGCTGGACACCGACCGGCGCAACGGAGAGACGTGGCGCGCCCGGCTCGACGAGCGGGACGCGGGGCTCGCGGCCGAATGGCAGCGGCCGGACCTCGACGATGCCGGCTGGGACGAGACGCAGGTGCCCGGAACGCTCGCGGAGGGCACGACGCTCGGCGATTTCTCCGGCGCGGTCTGGTTCAGGCGCGAGGTCGACATTCCGGTTGCGCTGGCGGGGGAGGCGGCCGAGCTCGAGCTGGGGCGGCTCGTCGACGCCGACGTCGCGTGGGTGAACGGCGTCAAGGTCGGCGAGACGACCTACCAGTATCCGCCGCGGCGCTACCAGGTGCCGCCGGGCGTGCTCGAGGCAGGGCGCAACGTCATCGCCGTGCGCCTCGTCGTGAACGGCGCCGAGCCGGGCGGGTTCGTCCGGGACAAGCCCTACGAGCTGCGCGTCGACGGCAAGCGCATCGAGCTCGCGGGCACCTGGCGCTACCGCGCCGGGGCCGCGGTGCCGCCGCTGCCGCCGCTCGAGTTCGTCGAGTACAAACAGCCGCTCGGGTTCTACAACGCCATGCTCGCGCCGATCACGAACATGACGATCAAAGGCGTGATCTGGTACCAGGGCGAATCGAACGTCGGGCGCGCGGCGGAGTACCGGCGCCTGTTTCCGGCGATGATCGGCGACTGGCGCCGGCAGTGGGGGCAGGGCGACTTCCCGTTCCTGTTCGTGCAGCTCGCGAATTTCCTCGCACCGACCCACGCGCCGGTCGAGAGCGCGTGGGCCGAGCTGCGCGAGGCGCAGCGCGCTTCGCTCGCCGTGCGGCAGACGGCGATGGCGGTCGCGATCGACGTCGGCGCATGGAACGACATCCATCCCGAGGACAAGAAGACCGTCGGCCACCGGCTCGCGCTCGCCGCACGCAAGCTCGCGTACGGCGAAACGGACCTGGTCGCGTCGGGACCGACGTTGCGGTCGCTCGAGCGATCCGACGGGCGGCTCATCGTGACGTTCGCCGATACCGGCGGTGGCCTCGTGGCACGGGAAGGCCCGCTCGACGGCTTCGCGATCGAAGACGTGAGCGGCGGATGGCACTGGGCGAGCGCGCATATCGCCGGGGACACGGTCATCGTCTCGAGCGAGGCGGTCCCCGAGCCCGTGGCCGTGCGCTACGCCTGGGCCGACAACCCGGTCCGCGCGAATCTCTACAACCGCGCGGGCCTGCCGGCCTCGCCCTTCGAAGCAAACCTCTCCGGGCAGGACGCCGGCAGCGGCCGCTGATCGCTGCGCGCAGTGGCGCAGCGACCGCCCGTCGTCAGAGGTGCATGATCTCGGCTTTCAGCGACCAGGCGATCGCGAGCACGTCCTTCTGCGTAGCGGGATCGATGCCGTGGCTCCCCAGCACGCGCAGGATGTCGTCGACGGCCGCCATGTATTCCGTGGCGCTGACGTTCATCCCGCGATGCGCGTCCGGCATGCTGCGGCCCTGGTATCGCTCCGGCCCGCCGCTGCCCGCGCCGAAAAAGTCGCGCAGGTGCCGTTTCACGCTTGCGACCCTTTCCGGGTCACTGAGGAAGGGCACGAAGCGGGCCCGGATGTGCGGGTTCGCCAGGTGCGCCTCGACGATGTCGTCCACCAGCGCGCTGATTCCGCTCGCACCGCCGAGGCGCTCGTAGAGTGATGCTTCACTGTCCAGGGCTGCCGTTTGCATGAGTCGTCTCCTTCCTCTAACAGACCGGTCGGTCCGGTCGCGTGACCAAAAAAAAAGTGTGGCCAGGGCAGCGCCTCACCGGGGTGCCGCGGCAGCGAAGTAGAAATCGAGCATGGCATGCAGCGGCGCCGGGCTGCGGGCTAGCCGGCAGCGTAACGCCGCGCCCTCCCAGCAGTTCACGAGCAGCTCGGCCAGCTGTTGCGGATCGGTCTCCGGCGCGAGCGCTCCCTCATCCCGCGCCTCGGCCAGGCATTGGGCCAGGCGGCTCGCGATCACGCCGAAGCACTCTTCGACCTTGGCCCGGAACGTCTCGCTGACACCCGAGAGCTCCTGGCCCAGCCCGCCGAGCAGGCAGCCGAGATAGCCCTGGCCGCGATATTTTTCGGCCGTGCCCTCGAAGAAATTGCGGATGCGCTGCAGCGGCGGAGTGGCAGGGTCCTGCAGGCACTGGTCGAGCCCTTCGTGGACCGCCTCCATGTAGAGATCGATGCAGGCGATGCCGAACTCTTCCTTGCTGCGGAAGTGATGGTAGAAGGAGCCCTTGGGAACTTCAGCCTCGGTCAGCACGGCCTGGACCCCGAGGTCGTGGTAGCCGCGCTCGAGGAGCATGGCCATGCCGGTTTCGAGCAGGCGCTGGCGTGTGGGACGGGCGATCATCCGCGTATGAGTAGACCGGTCAGTCTAGACGCAGTGTACGCCTTCCGGGGCCGGCGTCAAGCCGAAGCGGCCAGCTCATGGCGGTGATCCGAGCGCCGCGTCGATGCGCTCGAGCTCGTCCGGCGAGAACGGTACGGCTTCGAGCGCGCGCACGTTTTCGGCGAGCTGCGCCGGCGAGCTCGCCCCGATGAGCACGGAGCACACGGCGGGGCGCGTGAGCAGCCAGGCCAGCGCCATCTGCGCGAGCGACTGGCCGCGCGCGGACGCGAGCGCCGCGAGCTCCCGCAGCACCGGCAGGCGGTCCTGCACCGTTTCGGCCGACAGGTAAGTGAACGGCCTGGCCGCGCGGGAACCCGGCGGTATGCCGTCGAGATAGCGATTCGTCAGCAGGCCCTGGGCGAGCGGCGAGAACGCGATGCAGCCGACTCCGCCTGCGACGAGCACGTCGAGGAGGCCCTGTTCGACGCGGCGCTCGAGCAGGGAATAGCGCGCCTGGTGCAGCACGAACGGCACGCCCTCCGCGCGGAAGTAGCGGATCGTGCTCTGCGTGAGCGCCGGGTCGTAGTTGGAGACGCCGGCGTACAGCGCTTTGCCCTGGCGTATGACGTCGCGGATGGCGCCGAGCGTTTCCTCGAGCGGCGTGTCGGGATCGGGGCGGTGATGGTAGAAGACATCGACGTAATCGAGCCCGAGGCGCTCGAGGCTCTGGTCGAGGCTCGAGACGAGGTACTTGCGGCTGCCGCCGTTGCCGTACGGTCCGGGCCACATGTCGAAGCCCGCTTTCGTCGCGATGAGGAGCTCGTCGCGGTGCGCGGCGAAGTCGCTGCGGAGCAAGGCGCCGAGGTTCTGTTCAGCCGAGCCGTACGGCGGCCCGTAGTTGTTGGCCGCGTCCCAGTGCACGATGCCGAGATCGAACGCGGTGCGCAGGATAGCGCGCGCGGTGTGCAGGTCGTCGACGAAGCCGAAGTTGTGCCAGAGGCCGAGGGAGATCGCGGGCAGCCGAAGGCCGGCGGCGCCGGCAGGCTGGTAGCGCATGTGCGCGTAGCGCTCCGGGTTCGCGAGCCAGACCGTGCTTCCCGTTTTGTCGTTGATGTCCATGGCGCGTTCCGTGAATGGATGTGATCTGCAGAGGCCGCATCGGGCGCGACTTTCGGGTCGCGCGCGATGCGCGCTCCTACGGACCGGGCGCCGCGCAATTGGCGCGGATGTAGTCGGCCTGCGCGGGCATCGCCCGCACGACCTCTTCGATGCGGCTGCGCATTCGCGCCAGCACGCTCGCGAGCTCCGGCTCGCTCATCGAGTCGACGACCGCATGGTAACCGCGCGGCCAGACGTTCTGGCCCAGCAGCACCGCGACCCAGCTCGTCACCGAGAACAGCTCGTCCTCGTAGCGGAAGCAGCGGCCGCGCACGCGGAACAGCTCCAGCTTGTGCGCGAGCGAGTCGGGCACCGCCATGTCGCGGCAGTAACGCCAGAGCTCGGAATCGTCGCGGCCCGCCGCCTTGTAGTGCAGCACGATGAAATCGCGTACCTGCTCGAAGGTCGCGCACATCTGCCGGTTGTATTCGGCAATCTCGTCCGGAGCGAAATCCCGGTCGGGGAACAGCGCGATGAGCTTCGAGATCCCGGCCTGCGTCAGGTGGATCGCCGTCGACTCCAGCGGCTCGAGGAAACCCGCGGCAAGTCCCAGCGCCACGCAGTTCCTGCGCCACAGCTCGCGCCGCCGGCCGGTGGTGAACGTGAGATGCCGCGGCTCGACAAGCGGCGCCCCTTCGAGATGGGCGAGCAGCGTTGCCGCCGCCTCATCGTCGCCGATCTCGCGGCTCGCGTACACGTAGCCGTTGCCGGTGCGGTGCTGCAGGGGGATGTGCCATTGCCAGCCGGCGGCGCGCGCCGTGGAGCGCGTGTGCGGCAGCGGGGTGCCGATCGTCTCCGTGGGCACCGCGACGGCGCGGTCGCACGGCAGCCAGTGCGTCCAGTCCTCGTAGCCGACGCCGAGCGCGTCGCCCAGCAGCAGCGCGCGGAATCCCGAGCAATCGATGAAGAGGTCGCCTTCGATGCAGAGCCCGTCCGCGAGGCTCACCGCCTCGATGAAGCCGTCCTCGCCGCGCAGTTGCACGTCGACGATCCGGCCTTCGGTGCGCAGGACGCCGAGGCGTTCCGCGTACTGCCGGAGGTAGCGCGCGACCAGCGACGCATCGAAATGGTACGCGTATGCCCAGTGATCGAACGGGAATCCCGACTCGCGCGTGACGCCGAATTTGCCCGCGCGCGCCGCCATGGCCGTGAGTGAAAAGGGCTCGATGGAATCGGCCTGTCCCGCCGCGTGCGCCTTGAGGAAGAACTGGTGGAACGGCACGCCTTCGATGTCGGCGCCGAACGCGCCGAAGGGGTGCATGTAGCGATGTCCCGGCGCCATCCAGTCCACGAACTCAATGCCGACCTTGAACGTGCCCTGCACGTGGCGCACGAAATCGTTCTCGTCTATGCGCAGCAGCTCGAGGAAATTCCGGATCGGCGGAATGGTGGCCTCGCCCACCCCGATGGTGCCGATGGCTTCCGATTCGATCAGCCGGATCTGCGTGCGGCCATTGCGCAGGAAGCGCCCGAGCGCGGCCGCCGCCATCCAGCCGGCCGTCCCGCCCCCGACGATGACGATGCGTTCGATCCGCCCACCCGCCGTCATCGCGCGGTGTCGTCGAGGAACGCGGCGACCCACACGAGCGGAGCGTTCCAGTTGATCGCCACCTCGTTCAGCGAGTAGGCGTGGAAATCGTCGGCCCAGCAGGCCTGCGGCGCGCAGCCTTTCGCCACCAGCGCGCGGGCGACGGGCTCGGCCGGGTTCGCAGAGTTCGGTCCGCCGGACAGCACGCCGAGCGGAGGCGCCGGCATCCGCTCGTCGGCGGCGCGTGCCCAGAAGCGATGATGCGGCTGCTCGAACGGCCGCTCGCCGTAGCCGCTCACGTAGGAACGGTCCAGCGGGTTACGTCCGAGCAGGTAATCCATCGCGTCGACCACGGCATCACGATACGCCGAATCGCCGGTGAAATCGTAGGCAAGCCCGAGCAGGATCGCGCGATTCAGCACGTTGCCGTTCGAGCCCCAGCGGTAGTTCTCGGTGGCGTACGGCACGTGGAAACCGGAGCGTTCACGCTGCGCCGCGAACCGGCGCGCGGCGTCCTCGATCCGGGCGCGCGCCTTGTTGACGGTGGCCGCCTCGGGCCGGGCGCGTGCGAGCGCGAGCGAGGCGAAGCCGAGCGGCGAGACGCGCGCCCAACCCGGCTCGGAATCGATGGGAGCCTTCCAGTGCGGTGAGGCAACGAGGGCCTTGCGGTATTGCGCCTTGCCCGTCGTGACCCAGAGCTCCGCCGCCGCCCAGAAAAACTCGTCGGACACGTCGCGGTCGCCATACATGCCGCTGCCGCTGAAAGTCGCTATGAACCAGACTTCCGGGTTGCGCCGCGCGGCGGCCCAGGCCCGCCGGGCCGCAGCGCGGCAGCGCGCCGCGAACGCGTCGTCGATACCGCGCCAGATGCGCGCGCACTGCGCGGCGGTCGCCGCGAGGTTGAGCGTCGCCGCGGTGCTCACCGGGTACAGCACGCGCGGCTGCTCGTCTTCGTGCGGCGGCGTCGGAATCGGCGTCCAATCCTTGTCGGCGATCTTGTGGTGCGCCATGCCGGAAGCGTCGATGGTCGTGAACTCGAGCCCCGGCCGGGTCTCCTTCACGCCCACCGGCACGCGCGCGGTGCTGCCGGGCGGCGCCTGCATCGCG
This sequence comes from Woeseiaceae bacterium, assembly GCA_036381215.1. Classification (GTDB taxonomy): domain Bacteria; phylum Pseudomonadota; class Gammaproteobacteria; order Steroidobacterales; family Woeseiaceae; genus IDS-8. The sequence goes on from DASVDF010000050.1 coordinate 114,912, forward strand.
AGCAGGAACTCCAGCTCGACGCGGGCTTCGTCGAGCAGGTCGTTCACGCCGTTGCCGGATTCGGGCAGGTGCATGCGGCCGTCGGCGAACGGCTCCGTCGTGCCGAACACCCGCTGGCGCTCGTAGAGATTGAGCAGCGTCCACACAGCGATGCCGCCGTTCACGACGTACTTCCCGTAGTCTCCCGCGTCGTACCAGCCGCCGGTCGCGTCGATTTCGTAATCGCAGCCCGGCCAGCGGTTGCCTTGGCTGTCCTTGCCGGTGCGGCAGGTCGCGGCGTCCGGCGCGTGCCCGGCCGGGCGCGCCAGGGCATCGCTGCCCGCGTATTCGGCCTCGATCGGGACGCCGCTCCGGCTGAGATAGAAGTAGCGCAGCGCGTCCAGCTTCAGCGCCGCGAAAGGCCGTGCGCCGATACGGAACGGCCGGCTCGCCGCGCAGCCGGCGACGAGGCGGTAGTCGGCGCCGCGCTCGCCGAAAGCGGAGAAATCGGCAAGGTGCACGTGCTCGCCGGAGAGCCGGTCGTCGCCGTACACGCGTGTCCGCCCGCGCGCGCGGACGGTCCCCGTGTCATCCACGAGCTGCCATGCGACGGGTCGCGGCGCATCGGTCGCGACCACGGCGAGCTTGGGCCCCTGTGTATAGAAGCCCGCCTGGTTCAGGAACACCTGCCCGGTGCACGCCGCGCCGGCGTGGCCGGCGGCGAGGAGGGCGCCCGCGCAAAGCGCGGCCGCCAGCACGGCGCGATGCCGCCCTCCCGATGCGCGCCTCCGGGACGTCACGCCGCGCAGTGCTCCGCGATGAACTGCCGGTGATCCGGCATGTACTCGGCGGAATTCGCGATCGCGGTACGGATCTGGTGCAGGCGCCGCTCCGTCTCCTCGAAGCTCATCAGGTCGGCGACCGGATCGTACGTGCGCGGCGCACCGCACTGGCCGGTCAGCACGGCGAACCAGCTCGTGTCGTTGAAAAGCTCCTCGTGCTCGCGGAACGTGCGGCCGCTGTTTCGGTAGATCTGCATTTTCTCCTCGAGCCGTTCCGGGATGCTCATGTGCCGGCAGTAACGCCAGAATGGCGTGTCCTCGCGCTCCGTCGCCTTGTAATGCAGGATGATGAAGTCGCGCACGTGCTCGGTCTCCTCAATCAGCACCCGGTTGTAGCGGTCGATGTCGACCTGCGCAAAGGAGCGGTCGGGGAAATTCGACAGCAGGCGGGAGATGCCGTTCTGCACCATCCAGAGGGCTGTCGATTCGAGCGGCTCGAGGAAGCCGGACGCGAGCCCGAGCGCCACGCAGTTCCTGACCCAGTACTTGCGGCGATGCCCGGTCGTGAAGCGGATCGGGCGCGGGTCCGCGCGCGCGGGGCCGTCGAGGTTCCCGAGCAGCATGGCGGCGGCTTCGTCGTCGCTCAGGAACTCGCTGCAGTAGACATGCCCGTTGCCGATCCGGTGCTGCAGCGGGATACGCCACTGCCAGCCGGCCGTGAGCGCCGTCGAGCGCGTGTACGGCGTGAGCGCCGGCACGCTCTCGCACGGCACGGCGAGTGCACGGTTGCAGGGCAGCCAGTGCGACCAGTCGACGAAGCCGGCGTGCAACGTCTGCTCGATCAGCAGTCCGCGGAAACCCGAGCAGTCGATGAAGAAGTCGGCGGAAAGCCGTTCGCCGTCTTCCATCTGCACCGATTCGATGAAGCCATCCTCGCCCCGCTGGTGCACCGCGACGATCTTGCCTTCGCGGCGCAGCACGCCGCGCTGCTCAGCATGATCGCGCAGGAAGCGCGCGTACAGGCCGGCGTCGAAGTGGAACGCATACGCGATCTTCGACAGCGGCGAGTTGCCGGCGTCGAACGGTCGCGTGAATTTGTTCATCTTGCCCGCGGTCGCCATGAGCGAGTAATCGGCGAGCGGAGCCGCGCGGCCGGCGAGATGCAAGCGCTGCCAGAAAGCGTGGAAGGACAGGCCCTCCATGTTGAGGCCGTAGCTGCCGAAGGGATGGAAATAGCGATGCCCGACCCGGCCCCAGTTCAAAAACTCGATGCCGAGCTTGAAGCTGCCCTTGGTACGACGCACGAAGTCGTCCTCGTCGATGCCGAGGAGGCGATTGAAAATGCCGATCTGCGGAATGGTCGCTTCGCCGACGCCGACTGTGCCGATCTGCTCGGATTCCACCAGCGTGATACGGGCGTAATCGCGGCCCAGCACGCGGGCGAGGGCGGCGGCAGCCATCCAGCCGGCCGTGCCGCCGCCGACGATCAGGATGCTGCGAATGCGGTTCGACTGCGGCTCGCCTTTCTGGCCGATGGCTTCGCCGTTCACGGCAGGGCCTCCCGCGCGGCATTATCCGGCCGCCGCTCTGCCGCGCGCACCCGCGCCAGGTGATCGGCATGTGCCGGCATGCGCTTCAGCTCGTCGAGCAGGATGGCGCGAATGCGCGCAAGATGCGCCTCGAGATCCGCGATCGGGAACCCGTCGGCCAGCGGGTGATTGCGCGGCGGGGCGATGCCCTGCTCGTCGAACAGCGCAATCCAGGCTGCCTCGTCGAACGGCTCCTCGTCGTAGAGCACGACCTTGCCGCGGCTCGCATACGTGTCGAGCCGGTACGCCAGCGAATCCGGCACGGCCATTGCGCGGCACTCATCCCAGAACGGCTCGCCGCGGCGGCCGTTCGTCTTGTACAGCGCGATCGCCTGGTCGCGCGCGTTGTCGAGCTCCGCCGCGGTGCGGCGGTTGTACTCCCGCGCGCAAGCCGGCGAGCGCGGCTCCGCGGGCAGGAGCTCGAGCAGGCGCGCGAGGGCGGTCAGGAGGAAGTGCAGGTTGCCCACGACCAGCGGATCGAGCCGCGCGGCAGCCGCGCCGAGCGCCACGCAATTGCCGCGCCAGGGCTCGCGGCGTCGGCCGAAGCGCAGCGGCACGTTGTCCGGCTCTGCGGCGAGGCCGGCGCGTTCAAGGCTGGCGAGGGCCGCGGCTTCTCCGCCGCGGGCGGCATTGAAGAAGGCGACGAGCGACGTCGCGTGCGCGAGCGGCAAGTGGCGCGTCCAGCCGGCCGCGTGCGCCTCGGCGAGGGCATACGGCGGCGGATCCGCGGCGCGCGGCACGCGCGCGGCGAGCGCGCGATCGCAGGCGAGCCACGGCGACCAGTCCTCCCAGGGGTCCCGCCCGGAAAGCACCGCCGTTTCGCTGCAGTCGAGAACGAGGTCGGCGCCGAGCCTCGTGCCGTCGGCCGTGTGGATGCCGGCGATGCGGCCGTCGCCGGCGCGCTCGGCCGAGGCGAAAGGTGCACGCGAAGACATGACCCCGGCCGCCCCGGCGCGCTCGCGCAGCGCATCCGCGAGCGCGGCGACGTCGAGGTGCAGGGCGTTGCGGCAGGTCGACAGCACCGAACGGGCAGGGCCGCCCGGCCAGGCGAAGCGGCCTGATTGCGCCGCGAGGGCGGGGAGCGAGTAGTCCGCGAGCCGCACGGCGCGCCCTTCCCGCCGCAGGCGCAGCACGATCTGGTGAAAGGGCACGGGTCCGAGGCCAGCTCCGATGGAGCCGAACGGCAGGAACCACGGGCGGGCGTGCGGCGACCAGCCGTCGAACGCGACGCCCCAGCCGCAGCTGCCGTCGCCGGCGGTGAGCATCGCGGCCGCGTCGCGCAGGCATCCGAGCCGCTCGTCGTGCAGCGGCAGCAGCGAGTCGGCGCCGCCGTAGCCGGCGTCCGCGGTTTCCGCCGCGGGCACCACCCGCAGGCGCCCGGCCGGGCCGAGCACCTTGGCGAGGCTCGCCGCCGCCGCCCAGGCCGCGACGCCGCTGCCCACGATGACGATGCGCTGCACGCGCTCGAGCCCGGCCTGCCCGCTCATGCCGCGGCTGCCTCGTGATGGGCGCCGATCTCGCGCAAAAAGGTTTCGTGCGGCGGCAGGGTCGCCGCGGCGTCTGCGTACGCTTTCGCGAGGTGATCCAGGTGCCCGGCGAGCACGCCGTTCGGCGGCGCGTCGGCCGCCGGGTCGTAGCGGCGCGGGACCACGCGCTGCCCGAGAAGCACCGCGTGCCAGCTCGGGTCGAGGAACATGCCCTCGCGGTAACGCGCGATCACACCGCGCTCGCGGAACAGCTCCAGGCGGTGCGCGAGCGTGTCCGGCACGGTCATCGCGCGGCAGTAACGCCAGAACTCCGTGTCGTCGCGCTCCGTCGCATGGTAGTGCAGGATGATGAAGTCGCGAATGCGCTCGTACTCGAGCGCCATGATCCGGTTGAACTCTGCTTCGCCGGCGGCATCGGGCTGATGCAATGGGAACAGCTCGACGAGGTAACCGATGGCGAGCTGGATCAGGTGGATGCTGGTCGATTCGAGCGGCTCGAGAAAGCCCGCGGAGAGACCGATCGCGACCACGTTGCCCGACCAGTGGCGGCGGCGCATGCCGGCCGTGAAGCGGAGCGGTTTCGGCTCGGCGACGGGCGGCGCCTCCAGCTGGTCGAGCAAAAGCTGCGCCGCGCGCTCGTCGCTTGCGAACGCGCTCGCATAGACGTGCCCGTTGCCGACGCGGTGCTGGAGGGGGATGCGCCAGATCCAGCCGGCTTCCTTCGCGCTCGCGCGGGTATACGGCGTGAGCGGTCCGGCCGTGGGGCAGGGCACCGCGAGCGCGCGGTCGCAGGGCAGCCACTGGCTCCAGGCTTCGTAAGGCTCACCGAGCGTCTGCCCGATGAGCAGCGCGCGGAAACCGGAGCAGTCGACGAAGAGATCCGCGCGCAGGCGCTCGCCGCTTTCGAGGGTCACGGATTCGACGCGTCCGCTTTCGCCCGCGCGGGTCACCTCGATGATCCGGCCTTCCCGCCGCGTGACCCCGCGCGCTTCCGCGAAGGCACGCAGGAACGCGGCATAGCGGCCGGCATCGAACTGGAAGGCATAGGAGAACGTCGAGCGCGTGTCCTCCGGGTCGGCCGAAGGACGGGCGAAGCGGTTCTGGCGGGCGGCGAGGATCGGCAGCGAATACGTCTCGAGGGGGCGGGCATCACCCGCGCCGCGGGCACGCAGCCAGTAATGGTGGAACGGCACCCCCGCGATGTCCTCGCCGAAAGCGCCGAAAGGGTGGATGTAGCTGTCGCCGATGCGCGCCCAGTCGCGGAACTCGATGCCGAACTTGAAGGTGGCAAAGGTGCGGGCCATGAACTCCGCTTCGTCGAAGCCGAGCTTGGCATTGAAGAACCGGATGTGCGGCACCGTGGCCTCGCCCACACCCACCGTGCCGATCGCCTCCGACTCGACCAGCGTGAGCGCCGCCGTGCCGCGCGGCAGAAGCCGAGAGAGCGCGGCGGCGGTCATCCAGCCGGCCGTCCCGCCCCCGACGATCAGCACTTCGAACGCCACTCGAGTCCCCCTTGACAACACCGCGGCGAGGTCTATGATAAAGGATGTTAGCGCTAACGTTAACGCATAAAAAAACCATCGGGGGATGGACACATGCCGGGGGAGAATCCGCTCAAGACTCACCGTCTGACGGCGCTCGCATCCGCCGTGCGCGCGGGCATACCGCTGCTCGCGCTCGGCGCGCTGGCCATCGAAGCGCCGGCGTATGCGCAGGAAGATGATACCGATAACGCCGGGCAGAACATGCGCCTGTCCGAGGGCGATCGCCGGCCCGAGGAAATCGTCGTCCGCGGCGTGAAGCAGAGCCTGCAGTCCGCCCAGGACATCAAGCAGAACTCGAACGTGATCGTCGACTCCGTGACCGCGGAGGACATCGGCGCGCTCGCGGACCGCTCCGTCACGGAAACGCTGCAACGCGTGCCGGGCGTCGCGATCAACCGCTTCGCCGCGGGTCGCGATCCCGACCATTTCTCGGTGGAAGGCAGCGGCGTCGTCGTACGCGGCCTCACGTACGTGAGGAGCGAAGTGAACGGACGCGATTCGTTCACCGCGAACAACGGGCGGGGCCTGAGCTTTGCCGACGTGCCGCCGGAGCTTTTGATCGGCGTCGACGTGTTCAAGTCACTGTCGGCCGACAAGATCGAAGGTGGAATCGCCGGTACGGTGAACCTGCGCACGCGCAAGCCGTTCGACGGCGACGGCACCATTCTCGCGTTCTCGCTCGAGAATAACTACAGCGATTTCATCGAGGAATCGTCGCCGACCGGGTCCTTCCTCGCGAGCACGCGCTGGGAGACTGGCGCCGGCGAGTTCGGCGTCCTCGGCAGCGTCGTCTATTCGCAGGTGAAGTCGCGGGCAGACCGCTTCCAGATCTCGAACTTCGCGGAGCGCACGCTTTACTCC
>DASVDF010000051.1:0-15023 GCA_036381215.1 Woeseiaceae bacterium
TCTACATCAACTCACCCGGCGGTTCCGTCACCGCGGGGCTGTCGATCTACGACACCATGCAGTTCATCCAGTGTGACGTGAGCACGATTTGCGTGGGCCAGGCGGCGAGCATGGGCGCGCTGCTGCTCGGCGGCGGCACCAGGGGCAAGCGTTTTGCACTGCCGCATTCGCGCATCATGGTGCACCAGCCGAGTGCCGGCTATCAGGGCACCGCGGCCGACATCGACATTCACGCGCGCGAGGTCCTGGAGCTGAAGCGCCGGCTGAACGAGATCATGGCGAAGCACACCGGGCAGACGCTCGAGAAAATCGACCGGGACCTGGACCGCGACAATTTCATGAGCGGCGAGGCGGCCGTCGAGTACGGCCTTATCGACCACGTGCTGGAACGGCGCAGCGACATGCGCCCCAAGCCGAAGGGATAAATCGTTAGTTTTCAAGAGAGTGAAGTGAAAATTGCCCGGGTGAGACGTGCGCCGCAATACCGGAAAAAATGCCGGCCGCTGCTTTGCACCCGCCATGGGGCGCGTGTTATATAAACTTCGCGCCCGGCGAGATTTACGAGATACAGAGGCCACCCCGCAATGAGCGATGACACCCGCGGCAAGAACGAGGACGGCAAGCTCCTCTATTGTTCTTTTTGCGGCAAGAGCCAGCACGAAGTTCGCAAGCTGATCGCGGGGCCGTCGGTCTTCATCTGCGACGAGTGCGTCGAGCTCTGCAACGACATCATCCGCGAAGAGCTCGAGGATTCCACCGATACCGGGCGCAGCAAGCTGCCGAAGCCGCACGAGATCAAGGCGGTGCTGGACGAGTACGTGATCGGTCAGCACCGGGCCAAGAAGGTGCTCTCGGTCGCGGTCTACAACCACTACAAGCGGCTCGAGGACAGGAACAGCGATCGCAGCAAGGACGACACCGAGCTCGCCAAGAGCAACATCCTGCTGATCGGCCCGACGGGCTGCGGCAAGACGCTGCTCGCCGAGACGCTCGCGCGGCTGCTCAACGTGCCGTTCACGATCGCGGACGCAACCACGCTGACCGAGGCCGGTTACGTGGGCGAGGACGTCGAGAACATCATCCAGAAGCTCCTGCAGAAGTGCGACTACGACGTCGAGAAGGCGCAGACGGGCATCGTGTACATTGACGAGATCGACAAGATCTCGCGCAAGTCGGACAACCCGTCCATCACGCGCGACGTGTCGGGCGAGGGCGTGCAGCAGGCGCTTCTGAAGCTGATCGAGGGGACCATCGCTTCCGTCCCGCCGCAGGGCGGGCGCAAGCACCCGCAGCAGGAATTCCTGCAGGTGGATACGTCGAACATCCTGTTCATCTGCGGCGGCGCTTTCGCGGGGCTCGAGAAGATCATCCTGAACCGCTCGTCGAAGAGCGGCATCGGCTTCGTCGCCGAGCTGAAATCGGGGGAAGGCGAGCACTCGATCGGCGAGCTTCTGCATGACGTCGAGCCGGAGGACCTGATCCGCTTCGGGCTGATCCCGGAGTTCGTCGGGCGCCTGCCGGTCGTCGCGACGCTGGAAGAGCTCGACGAGGACGCGCTCGTCAGCATCCTGCTCGAGCCGAAGAACGCGCTGACGAAACAGTATCGCAAGCTGTTCGACATGGAAGGCGTCGACCTCGAATTCCGCGAGGATGCGCTGCGCGCCGTGGCGAAACGGGCCATGAAGCGCAAGACCGGCGCGCGCGGCCTGCGCACGATCCTCGAGAACGTCCTGCTGGACACGATGTACGATCTCCCCTCCACCCGCAGCGCGAAGAAGGTGGTGCTCGACGAGGCGGTCGTGACCGGCGAGACCAAGCCCTACGTGATCTACGAGAACGAGGAGCCGCCGACCGTCACCATCGAGCAGCAGCGCCGGCCGACGGGCTCCGACCGGTAGGAGCGCGCATTGCGCGCGACCCGGCCGCGGGCGCGGCCGCCGAGGTTCATCCCGTCATGCGCGGGGGACCTTGGGGGCAATTTCGAGGACGGTCGCGCGCACTGCGCGGTCCCGCGAGGAGCGCTTGATTTCAGGCGAAGGGGACGCACCTCGACGAAGACGCCGTCCCCGGGAGTGATCCAACCCGCCGCCATGCCCACGGGCGGCCGGATACGGGGCTAAATTCACACAGACGAGGGCCAGAATTCGTGTCTGAAAAGCAAGCCAGAGAGCACACCGAAACGGACGCCGGCGAGGACCGGAATCCGCGGACCGACAACGTCCGCGGCATCCCCGTGCTGCCGCTCCGCGACGTCGTGGTCTATCCGCACATGGTGATCCCGCTGTTCGTCGGCCGGGAGAAATCCATCGTCGCGCTGGACCGCGCCATGGCATCCGGCAAGCAGATTCTCCTCATCGCCCAGCAGAAAGCCGAGCTCGACGACCCGGCCGCCGACGACCTCTACGAGGTCGGCACGGTCGCCACGATCCTGCAGCTCTTGAAGCTGCCCGATGGCACCGTGAAGGTGCTGGTCGAGGGCGGCGACCGCGCGCGCGTGCTCGAAATGCTCGTCGACGACCATTTCTCCGCCGAGATCGCGGTGCTGAACGAGGAGAACGAGCACGACGAGCGCGAGATCGACGTGCTCGTGCGCTCGATCATCGCGCAGTTCGAGCAGTACGTGAAGCTGAACAAGAAGGTGCCGCCGGAGATCCTGACCTCGCTGTCGGGCATCGACGAGCCGGGCCGGCTGGCGGATACCGTCGCCGCGCACATGGCGCTCAAGCTCGCGGAGAAGCAGCGCATCCTCGAGATCCGCGACGTCAAGGTGCGCCTCGAGCAGATCCTCGGGATCATCGAGGGCGAGATCGACGTGCTGCAGATCGAGAAGCGCATCCGCGGCCGCGTCAAGCAGCAGATGGAGAAGAGCCAGCGCGAGTACTACCTGAACGAGCAGATGAAGGCGATCCAGAAGGAGCTGGGCGAGATGGAGGACGCCCCGAACGAGCTCCAGGACCTGGAAGCGCGCATCGAGCAGGCCGGGATGCCGAAGGAGGCGCGCGACAAGGCCACCTCCGAGCTCAACAAGCTTAAGCTCATGTCGCCGATGTCGGCGGAAGCGACCGTCGTTCGCAACTACATCGACTGGCTCGTGAAGGCGCCGTGGAAGAAGCGCAGCAAGGTGCTGCGCGACCTGTCGCGCGCCGAGCAGGTGCTCGAAGAGGATCACTACGGTCTCGAGCGCGTGAAAGAGCGCATCCTCGAGTACCTTGCCGTGCAGCAGCGCGTGAAGCGCCTGAAAGGCCCGATCCTGTGCCTCGTCGGCCCGCCCGGCGTCGGCAAGACCTCGCTCGGCCAGAGCATCGCGCGCGCCACGAACCGCAAGTTCGTGCGCATGTCGCTCGGCGGCGTGCGCGACGAGGCCGAGATCCGCGGCCATCGCCGCACTTACATCGGCTCCATGCCCGGCAAGATCATCCAGAACCTCTCGAAGGTCGGCGTGCGCAACCCGCTGTTCCTGCTCGACGAGGTGGACAAGATGGCCATGGACTTCCGCGGCGACCCGTCATCGGCGCTGCTGGAGGTTCTGGATCCCGAGCAGAACTCGACTTTCAACGATCATTACCTCGAGGTCGACTTCGACCTGTCGGACGTGATGTTCGTCTGCACGGCGAACAGCCTGAACATCCCGGCGCCGCTGCTCGATCGCATGGAAGTCATCCGCCTCCCGGGCTACACCGAAGACGAGAAGCTGAACATCGCGCAGCGCTACCTGGTGCCGAAGCAGATGCGTGAGAACGGCCTCGAGGAGAGCGATCTCTCGATCTCGCGGGCCGCGGTGCTCGACATCATCCAGCACTACACGCGCGAAGCCGGCGTACGCAACCTGGAGCGCGAGATCTCCAAGATCTGCCGCAAGGTGGTGAAGGAGCTCCTGCTCAAGCCGCGCAAGTCGACGGTGACGATCGGGCCGCGCAACCTCGAGAAATATCTCGGCGTGCGCCGCTTCCGCTACGGCCGCGCCGACGAGAAGGACCAGGTCGGTCAGGTCACCGGCCTCGCCTGGACCGAGGTCGGCGGCGAGCTTTTGACGATCGAGGCGGCCGTGGTGCCCGGCAAGGGTAAGCTCACGCACACGGGCCAGCTCGGCGAGGTGATGACGGAATCGATCCAGGCCGCGATGACCGTGGTGCGCAGCCGCGCCAAGCTGCTCGGCGTCGAGGACGACTTCCACCAGAAGTACGACGTGCACGTGCACGTGCCGGAAGGCGCGACGCCGAAGGACGGCCCGAGCGCGGGCGTCGGCATGTGCACCGCGCTGGTGTCCGCGCTGACCAACGTGCCGGTGAAGAGCGACGTGGCCATGACCGGCGAGATCACGCTGCGCGGCGAAGTACTGCCGATCGGCGGCCTGAAGGAGAAGCTCCTGGCCGCGCACCGCGGCGGCATCAGCACGGTGCTGATTCCCGAGGAGAACGAAAAGGACCTCGCGGAAATCCCGAAGAACATCAAGGACAAGCTGAACATTGTTCCCGTGAAGTGGATCGACAGTGTGCTGGAGATCGCCTTGCAGCACATGCCGGTGCCCGAATCCGGCGGCAAGCCGTCCCGGCCGGAGGCCGCGGCGGCCGAGAAAGAGGAGAAGGCCACCGCGTTCGTGCGGCCGCACTAGAGGCGCTTTCGCGATCCGCGAAGCCGTTGTTTGTTGACGGTGTTTTGGCCCCTTGGTATAAGCTGCGTCGAACGCTACCCGGGGGTGCGGTCGAGCGCACAGGGATTCCAAACATCAATTCACAAAGGTGAGTGCATGAACAAGGGAGAGCTGATCGAGGCCGTATCGGGCGCCGCGGAGCTGTCGAGAGCCGAAGCGACGCGTGCCGTCGATGCCATCATCGACTGCGTGACGAAATCGCTGGCGCGGGGAGACAGCGTGTCGCTCGTTGGTTTCGGCACGTTCACGGTGAAGAAGCGCTCGGCGCGCACGGGCCGCAACCCGCGCACCGGCGAAATGATCCAGATTTCGGCGAGCAACGTACCGGGGTTCAAGGCTGGCAAAGCCCTGAAGGATGCCGTAAACTAGCGCGCCCCGAAAACGGGGGAAAGACCGGGGACAGTGACCGTAGCGCCCCGCGAAGCGCTCATCGCACGGCGGGTCAGCGGCGTTACGGTCACTGTCCCTTGCCGTTTCCACCGCCTTTGCGGGGTGCTTAGCTCAGCTGGTAGAGCATCGCCCTTACAAGGCGAGGGTCGGGGGTTCGATCCCCTCAGCACCCACCAGTTACGGGAGTGGTAGTTCAGCTGGTTAGAATACCGGCCTGTCACGCCGGGGGTCGCGGGTTCGAGTCCCGTCCACTCCGCCAGAACGGAAAAGGCCCCGCCACCGCGGGGCCTTTTTCATTTCCCGCGCTGATCGCGCCTTGGTCTCCCCCCGCGCGTCGGCTATCATCCGACGCCGATTTCCACGAACCTTTCGGCAGTGCTTCGGTCCATTGGCGCGAACGCATCGCCCCTGACCCTCGACTTACATGCTCCAGAAACTGAGAGAACGGTTCACCGGCAAGCTCGCGATCGCGATTTTTGCGCTGCTGCTCGTGCCCTTTGCGTTTTTCGGTGTCCAGCAGGGCAGCCTGGTCCGCGGCGGCTACGCCCTCAAGGTGGACGGCCTCGAGATCCCGCCGGAGCGCGTGCAGCAGGCGTTCCAGGAAACGCTGGCGCGCTACGCGCAACAGGGGAACGACATTCCGCCGGAGATGTATGGGCTGGTGCGCCAGGCGGTGGTCGCCGACATCGTCCGCGACGCGCTCGTCAGCCAGCACCTCGCCAGGGAGAATTACCAGGTCACCGACGCGATGATCGCGGACCTGATCCGGCAGGTGCCGCAGTTCCAGGAAAACGGCAAGTTCTCGAAGCAGCTCTACTACGACTGGCTGGCTTCACAGTCGCTTGCGCCGCGGCAGTTCGAGGAGGGCCGGCGCCAGGCCCTGCGCGAGTCGCAGCTGCAGCGCGGCGTGGCGGCGACGGCGTTCGTGACGCCGGCGGAGTACCGCCGCTACCTGAATCTCTACGGCGAGCAGCGCCGCGCCGCCGTCGCCACCTTCGATACCGCGGCGGCGGCGGAGCAGGTCGAGGTCGAGGACGAGCAGGTCGCCGGCTATTACGACGCGCATCCGGACGAGTTCCAGGCCGAGGAATCCGCCGACATCGCGTGGATCGAGATCGACCGGCGCGATCTCGCCGCGAAGGTCGAGCTCACGGACGAGCAGGTCGAGCAGTATTACAGCCAGGTCTCGGATCGCTACCAGCAGGACGAGCAGCGCAAGGCGCGCCACATCCTGGTCGCGTTCGGCGACGACAAGGAGGCCGCCCGCGAGGAGGCAACCGCCGTCGCCGAGCGCGCGCGGGCCGGGGAGCCGTTCGAGGACCTCGCGCGCGAGCACTCGGACGACACCGGCACGGCGGAGCAAGGCGGCGACCTCGGTCTCGTGCTCAAGTCGCAGATGCCGGGCCCGCTGGGCGATGCGATCTTCGCCGCGCAAAAGGGCGAGATCGTCGGCCCGGTCGAGAGCGAATTCGGCTTCCACATCGTGCGCGTCGACGACGTCCAGCCCGGCGGTCCGCTGCCGCTCGCGGACGTGCGCGGCGAAATCGAGCGCGAGCTGCGCGACGACAAGGCGGGGAGGGCGTTCAACGCCCTGGAGCGGCGGATGTCGGATGCGCTGTTCGAGGCGAAGAGCCTGGACGACATGGCAAAGGCGCTCGGACTCGAGGTGCAGACCGCCGACGGCTTCACGCGCTCCGGCGGCGAGCCGCTGGGCAACAACCAGGCGGCGATCGATGCCGTATTCGATCCCGCGGTGCTGAACGAAGGCCGGATCAGCGAGATCGTCGATCTCGATGCGAACCGCGCCGCCGTGTTCGCGGTGCGCGAGCACCATCCTGCCGAGCTGAAGCCGCTCGGCGAGGTGAAGGAGCAGATCGCCGAGCGGCTGCGCAACGAGCGGGCGCGCGAGATCGTGCGCGAGCGCGCGGAGGAGCTCGCCGCCGCGCTGGAAGGCGGCGCGGATTTTGCCGAGGCCGCGCAAGCCGCGGGCGCGGAGGTCACCGGGCCCGCGCTGTTGCGCCGGCAGGACGACAAGGTCGACGCGCGCGTGCTCGAGGCCATCTTCCGGGCGCCGAAGCCCGCGGCAGAGGGCAAGCCGAGCATCGGCACCGCCGTGACCGGCTCCGGCGACCAGGCCGTGTTCAGCGTCGCCGCCGTGCAGCCGGGCCGGCCGGAGGCGATTCCCCTGGAGCAGCGCGACGCGCGCAAGCTCGAGCTCGCCGCCGAGGCCGGTCGCGCCGATTACGCCGCGCTGCTGCTCGACCTGGAGCGGAACGCCGAGATCGTGCGCTCCGAAGAGGCGCTGCAAGAGCCCGCGTTCTGACGCATCGCTTGTCCGCATTGTCCGCGGCACCCCGCAGGAGCCCGCCCGCCATGCGGGCGACATCGAGCGTCGGGATGCCTGGATCGTGGGCGGTTGGGGTCGCCCGCATGGCGGGCTCCAACAGGGAAGAACGATACGGGGGGGACGGCTGAATGAACAAGCTCGCGCTGCATTGGCAGATCCTGATCGCGATCCTACTCGCAGGCTGTGCCGGCTGGGCGGTGAACTACGCCGGACACGGCGACCCGTCGGCGCCGGGGCTCTTCGGCGTCTCCTTCCTCAGCGTGTTCGACTACATCGGCAAGATGTTCCTGAACGCGCTCAAAATGATCATCGTGCCGCTGATCCTCTCCTCGATCATCGTCGGCATGGCCGGGATCGGCTCGAGCGGTAATCTCGGCAAGCTCGGCGGCCGCACGCTGCTCTTCTACGTCAGCACGGGGCTCGCCGCCACGCTGCTCGGAATCATTCTCATCAACCTGGTCTCGCCCGGAATCGTCGATGGTCAGCCCGCGGGCGACCTGCTGGCGCTGCACGCATCGAGCGAGGACATCGCCGCACGCGTCGGTGATCGCGATGCGGGCGACGTGGCCGATCTCTTCCTGCGCATGATCCCCGAAAACGTCGTCCAGGCGGCCGCGGAAGGGCAGATGCTCGGCCTGATCTTCTTCGCGCTCCTGTTCGGCTATTTCATGACGCGCATCGGGCACGAGCTCGCCGATGTGCTCTACAAGTTCTGGGACGGCGTATTCAACGTCATGATGCGCATGACGGAGTGGATCATGCTGTTCGCGCCGATCGGCGTGTTCGGCCTGGTGGCCGGCGTCGTCGCCGAGACCGGCTTCAAGGCGGTCGAGCCGCTCGTCATCTTCGCGCTGACGGTGCTCGCAGGCCTCGTCATCCACACGTTCATCGTGATGCCGCTGTTTCTCGGCGTGTTCGGCCGCGTCCGGCCCTGGGGCATCTATCCGGCGATGGCGCCCGCGATGCTCACCGCGTTCTCGACTGCCTCCTCGTCGGCGACGCTGCCCGTCACCATGGAATGCATCGAGAAGAATGCCGGGGTGTCGAACAAGATCTCGAGCTTCGTGCTGCCGCTCGGAGCCACGGTGAACATGAACGGCACGGCGTTGTACGAATGCGCCGCCGCCATCTTCCTCGCGCAGGCTTACGGGCTCGACCTGAGCTTCGGCACGCAGTTTTCCGTGGTGTTCATGGCGCTGCTCACGTCGATCGGCGTCGCCGGCGTGCCGGCGGCGTCGCTGGTCGCGATAGCCGTCATCCTGACCGCCATCGGCTTGCCGCTCGAGGCGCTCGGCGTGCTGCTCGTGTTCGATCGCGTGCTCGACATGGCACGGACCAGCGTCAACATCTTCGGTGACGGCGTCTGCGCCGTGATCGTCGCGCGCATGGACGGCGAGCAGACCAGGCTCCAGCCCCTGCGGGCCACGTGATCGCGCGCACACCGCCGCCGTTCCCGCAGGAACCCGCCGTGCGGCCCGAAGCCATGGGGCACGATCGTTCACAGGCCCGCCATGCGGAGCTCGTGGTCGCCCGCCTGGCGGCCTTCTGCGGGCACTCCGACGGCTCGCGTGCAGCGGTGCCCCGGGCTGGTAAAATCGGCACCGGCGGTCGCATCGCCACCGCCTGATCCCATGACCCCGACCCCGGACGCAGCCAGTTCCCGAGCACCGCGCGATCCGTCGCCGTCATCGGCGCACGCTGGCGAGCCGCGGGCGGCAACGCACGCGCCAAGCCGCATCTGCCACATCAATCTCGCTCCCGGATTTCGCGGCGGCGAGCGCCAGACACAGCTGCTCGTGGCCGAGCTCGCTGCGCGCGGCTGGCCGCAGCGGCTGGTCGCACGAAAGGGCCGTGCGCTCGCCAGGCGCTGTGCGGGACTCCCGGGTCTCGAGATCGCAGAAGTGCCGCCGAACCCGCTGAGCGCCGCGCTGGCGGCCCGGGGCTGCGCCTTGGTGCACGCCCACGAGGCGCGCGCCGTCTACTCCGGCTGGCTCCTCAGGCGCGCGAACGTCATGCCTTTCGTCATGACGCGGCGGCTGCATCATGCGGAGAACCGCTCGCGTGCGCGCGCGTGGGCCTACCGCTCCGCCGACTGCGTGATCGCGATTTCGGCATGGGTTGCGCGCACCGTCGAGGCGCGCCACCCCGGCGTGGCGTGCCGCGTCGTGCCCGACGCCCAGGCGGGCCTGCTGAACGGCGCCGGCGCGGCCCGGCGCGTGCTGCCCGACCTCGAGGGCAGGACGATCGTGGGGCACCTCGGCGAGCTCGATCACAGCCACAAGGGTCAGGGCACGATCATCCAGGCCGCGCGCGCGCTCGAGGCGTCCCGCCCGGAGCTCGTCTTCGTGCTCGCGGGCGAGGGCCGTGACGCCGGCCGCTTCCGCGCGCAGGCCGCGGGGCTCCGCAACGTGCGGTTCGCCGGTTTCGTGGAGAACGTCGAGGACTATCTCGCCGCGTTCGACCTGTTCGTCTATCCCTCGCTGCACGAAGGCCTCGGCTCCGCGCTGCTCGACGCCATGGCTTTCGGTTTACCGATCGTCGCTTCGCGGGTCGGCGGCATCCCGGAAATCGTCGAGGACGGCGTCAACGGTCTCCTGGTGACGCCGGAGCGACCCGACGAGCTCGCGAGCGCGCTCGTCCGCCTGCTGGACGATCCGGCGCTCTGCGCCTCCATGAGCCGCGCCAACCGCGCCCGCGCCGCCGACTTCACCGCCGCGCGCATGACGGACGCCTACGAAGCCATCTATCGCTCCCTCCTCGACTCACGTGCAACCCCGTAGGAACCCGCCATGCGGGCGATGTGGATCGTGGCTCCCACTCTTCGGACCGCATCGTTCACGCACGTTTGCGGCCGGTGGCTCGGGCGGAGCCGCGACCGGGGCGTGAACGCTGCTGAGGGCTAACGTGCCTTCGCTTGTTGCATGTGCCTTCGTTCGGGCGGGTGGCGGGGCCTATTCGTCGAGGTGCATGCCGATGGTGTGGTAGCCGCCGTCGACGTAGAGGATCTCGCTGGTGATGCCGGCGGCAAGGTCGGAGCAGAGGAAGGCCGCGGCGTTGCCGACGTCTTCCGGCGTCACGTTGCGGCGGATCGGCGCGACCTGCTCCACGTGCGCGAGCATCTTGCGGAAGCCCGCGATGCCCGCCGCCGCGAGCGTCTTGATCGGGCCCGCCGAGATGCCGTTCACGCGGATGCCGCGCGGCGCGAGATCGGCCGAGAGGAAGCGCACGTTCGCCTCGAGGCTCGCCTTCGCGAGTCCCATGACGTTGTAGTTCGGCACGGCGCGCACGGCGCCGAGGTACGTGAGCGTGAGGATCGCCGAGTTCCTGCCTTCCATCATCGGCTGGAACGCCCGGGCGAGCGCCGCGAGACTGTAGCTCGAGATGTCGTGCGCGATGCGGAACCCCTCGCGCGTCACGCTCTCCACATAGGTGCCCGCGAGCTGGTCGCGCGGCGCGAAACCGACGGAGTGCACCAGCACCTCCAGCCCGTCCCATTCCTTGCCGAGCCTCGCCACCAGCGCGTCGATCTGCTCGTCATAGGCGACGTCCAGCGGGAACGTGAGCTTCGATCCGACCTCCGCGGCCATCTCCTCGACGCGCGGCTTGAGCTTCTCGTTCTGCCAGGTGAACGCGAGCTCGGCGCCCTCGCGGTGGAACGCCTGCGCGATGCCCCATGCGATCGAGCGGTTGCTGGCGAGCCCCACGATCAGGGCGCGCTTGCCGGCCATGAAACCCATGCGCTGTCCTCGGATCCGGATGTCGCGCCGATTCTAACGTAGGAGCGCGCACCGCGCGCGACCGAACGTGGCAATGCGCCGCGACGCTGCCCGTAGGAGCGCGCACCGCGCGCGATCGAGCGAAGTCACCTCGCGAAACGACGGCACGTTCTTTTGTCCGGGCACGGTGGCTCGTGCCAGGATCGATCGCGCGCGATGCGAGCTCCTACGGGGGGGGCGTGGAGCGGCCGCCAGCCAGGGACGTGCGAGCGGCCGCCAGCCAGGGACGTGCGAGCGGCCGTCAGCCACGGGATGTCGCGCAGAGGCGGCGGGGTCAGCTCGATTGCTGCATCACGTCGACGTACATCGTGAGGCGCTGGCCGGGCCGCAGGATGTGGTCGCGTTCGATGTCGTTCCAGCGGACGAGGTCGGTAATCGTGACGCGGAAACGCCGCGCGATCTCGTAGAGCGAGTCGCCGCTGCGCACGGTGTAGTTCAGCTTGCGCGTCAGGTCGCGGCTTGCCGGCCCCGCCCCCGGCGCGTCCTGCCGTGCCCACACGACGAGCTTCTGGCCCACCGACAGCGTGTCGCCCGGCGCCACGCCGTTCCAGGCGGCGAGCTCGCGCACGCCCACGCCGAAGCGCCGGCTGATCGACCAGAAGCTCTCGCCGGCCCGGACCACGTGCTCGATGCGCTGGCCGTCGCGCTCGCGGTTCTGGGTGGCCGCGAGCCGCGCGTCGGCGCTCTTGCTGTAGGCGTTCAGCGGCCTGGTCGCGACCGGGATCGTGAGCCAGCTGCCGGCGCGGATCAGGTTCCCGGACAAGCCGTTCGCCTCGCGGATCGCCGTGACCGTCGTGTGGTAGCGGTCCGCGATCTGCGAGATCGCTTCGCCCGGCTTCACCCTGTGCCGCTGCCAGCGCACCCGCTCGCCGTCGGGCACCGCCGCGAGCGCATCCGCGAACGCATCCACGACGTCGATCGGCAGCACCAGCCGGTGCGGCCCGTCCGGGTCCGTGGCCCAGCGGTTGAAGCCCGAATTGAAAGCGTACAGCGTGTCGAGATCGAGCCCGGCGAGCTCGGCGGCGAGCGCGAGATCGAGCTGGCCGCCGACGTCCACCGTCGCGAACTGCGGCGCGTCCACGAGCTGCGGCAGCGTGAGATCGTACGCGGCGGGATTACGCACGAGCTCCGCCAGCGCGAGCAGCCGCGGCACGTAGCCGCTCGTCTCGCGCGGCAGCGACAGGTGCCAGAAGTCCGTCGGCTTCGAGCGCGCCAGATTGCGCTTTACGGCGCGCGTCACCGTGCCGCCGCCCGCGTTGTAGCCGGCGATCGCGAGCAGCCAGTCGCCGTCGAGCAGGTCATGCAGGTACTGGAGGTAATCGAGCGCGGCCCTGGTCGAGTCGACGACGTCGCGCCGTCCGTCGTACCACCAGTTCTGCCGGATGCCGAAGCGCTTCGCCGTGCCGGGAATGAACTGCCACAGCCCGGCGGCGCGGCCGTGCGAATAGGCGAACGGATCGTAGGCACTCTCGACGATCGGCAGCAGCGCGAGCTCGAGCGGCATGCCGCGGCGCTCGAGCTCGCTCACGATATAGGGCATGTAGCGCTGCGCGCGCGTGAGCACGCGCGCGATGTATTCAGGATGACGCGCGTACCAGTCGAGCTGCGCCTTGACCTCGCCGTTCATCACCGGCTCGAGCGCGAAGCCGCGCGGCAGGCGCTCCAGCAGCCCGACCGGCGCGAGCACCTCCGGAGGCGGCGGCTGGAAGCCGTCGAGCTCCAGCCAGAGCGCGTCCTCGTCGGCGCGCTGCAGCGGATCGGGCAGATCGGTGGCGAGCGCGGCGCCGCCCGCCGCCGCGTCAAAGACGCCCGCGTGGACGGCGCCGGACAGGGCGATGAGCGTGCCGAACGCCGCGGAAGCGGCGAGCCGGCGCCACTTCTCGGCGAATGAACGACGATTCTGGCCGGCTCCCGCGGACGGGAGACTGGTTGACGGACGCTGCATCGGGCTATCCTAAACAACAGGGCAACCGAAACCCAAGCACACGGTTCACATCCCGGGTCCATTTTGCAGACGATGCTCCAGAGCCGGTCGAGTCAGGCGTTCGCCGCTGTCGCCAGGTGGCTACAGTCGCCACTGGGCGCGGCGCTGCTGCAATGCGAAGCGCGCGTCGTCGAGGAGGCGCTCGACGGTGTGTTCGGGGAGCAGTGCCTGCAGCTCGGCCTATGGGGCGAACCGCGCGGCTTCGTGCGCTTCGCCCGCACGCAGCGCTGCTCGGTCATTGCCCACCCGGACAACGTGGCCGGCGAGGGCGCACCCGACGCCTGGGCCCAGTTGCACTGCCTGCCGGTGGCCACCGATTCCATCGACGTCGCCGTCCTGCCGCACACGCTGGAATTCAGCGACCGGCCGCACGCCATCCTGCGCGAGGTGCAGCGCGTGCTGCGCTCGGACGGGCACGTCGTGATCCTGGGCGTCAAGCCGGGCGGCATCTGGGGCCTGCGCCGGCTCGTGCCCGGCGCCGGGCTGCCGCCGGGCGTCGAGAACCTGATCTCGGAGCGCCGCCTGAGCGACTGGCTGCAGCTCCTCGACATGCGCATCCATCGCCAGCACCGCTACTTCTTCCGCTGGCCCGTGTCGGGCAATCGCAGGTTGCAGTCGCCGGACTGGGAGCGCCGCGGCGAGCGCTGGTGGCCGGAGCTCGCGGCCTGCTATATGCTCACGGCCCAGAAACGGCTGCTCACGCTGACGCCGGTGAGGAAGCCGTGGCTGGCGCGGCCGAAAGTCGTCGGCAGCCTGGTCAAGCCCACGACCCGAGTGATCCGCGTCCGCTTTGATAGAAACAGTTGAGATCTACACGGACGGCGCCTGCCGGGGCAACCCGGGGCCGGGCGGCTGGGGGGCGGTGCTGAGCGCCGGCGAGCGCCAGAAGACGCTCTACGGCGGCGAGCGCCTGACCACCAACAACCGGATGGAGCTCACGGCCGCGATCGAAGCCCTGCGGGCGCTCCGCGGCCGCCAGCGCGTCAACCTCCACACCGATTCCCGGTACCTGATGGACGGCATCCGCGCGTGGCTGCCCGGCTGGAAGCGCCGCGGCTGGCAGACGGCGGCGAAGAAGCCGGTCAAGAACCAGGATCTCTGGCAGGCGCTGGACGAGGTCGCGTCGCGGCACGACGTGACCTGGAAGTGGGTGCGCGGCCACTCCGGCCATCCGGGCAACGAGGCCGCCGACGCGCTCGCCAATCGTGCGATCGACGAGATGCTGGGGGGCGCGCGGGCGCGCGCCCCGTAGGAGCGCGCGACCGGGCGCGGAATGGCGTGCCGCCGCATGGCGGCAGACATCGCGCAGGCCGCGCCCGGTCGCGCGCGATGCGCGCGCCCACGGGGGCAAGAACGAAGAACGAGGGGAGAACATTGCGACAGATCGTCCTCGATACCGAAACCACGGGCCTGTCTCCCGCGGACGGGCACCGCATCATCGAGATCGGCTGCATCGAGCTGGTCAACCGGCGGCGCACCGGCCGCGAGTTCCACCGCTTCCTGAACCCCGAGCGCGACATCGACGCGGGTGCCGAGCGCGTGCACGGGATCAGCCGCGCGGAGCTCGCCGGCCATCCCGTGTTCGCGGACATCGCCGAGGACCTGCTCGCCTTCATTCGCGACGCGGAGCTCGTGATCCACAACGCGGAGTTCGACATCGGTTTCCTGGAGCATGAGCTCCGGCTCATGAGCCACGCGGCGCCGAAGATCGCGCAGCACGCCACGGTGATCGATACGCTCACGCTCGCGCGCGAGCTGCACCCGGGGCAGCGCAACAGCCTGGATGCGCTGTGCAAGCGCTACCAGGTCGATGCGTCGAAGCGCGAGGTGCACGGCGCGCTGGTCGACGCCGAGCTCCTCATGAACGTCTACCTC